>JAJFJF010000027.1 GCA_021774255.1 Gammaproteobacteria bacterium | reverse complement strand
CACCCAGTTAACATCAAGGCCTAAAAGAGCTGCTGCGCCATTTAACGAGCTTTGAGGATTGCTCACCCAGTCACGAGGCTCCCATCGACCGGTATCTTTTCTGGCATCCAGAATCGCCTGGTCGATAATGCGGTAGAAGAGTTGATGTTCGGGTGTGTCTGCTACTTGGTCACGAATGCGCTTGCTGGCAAGAGAGGGAAGTTGCTCAAGTTTGGAAAGTTCATCGTCGTTTAGATTCAAGTAGTTCATGATGATTTGCTTAGCCTCCTTAAACCCATACGCCACGTTTGCGGCATAGCCTTGCTCTTGCATGCGGTTAAGCCATCGTCGTTGAGACATTGATACGCGCGCCTTGGTTTTATCCGGTCGCTTTAACTCAAGCCATAGTCCTGCGCACTTGCCACATGGCTTTGCCAGAAATAAATCAGATACGCCTGCTTTCACTCCTTGACGCTTTAACTGCTTCGCTTCTCGTGCATTGCGATAGCCGCCGTTGGGGATGTGAAGCAGGTAGTCGCCGATACAGGGATAATAATTTGCCCACGATACCAATAACTCTTGCGTTAAGGCTTCGGTTTCAAGTAGGGAGGTATAACGCAATCTAGACCTCATAGGTTTGAGCCTACCATAGTGAAAATAACTTGTTAAGCACAGTTGACACTGTAAATATAGGGCTTTTAAGAAATGTAAAAAAATGACAACAACACAGGGAAGATTACAACAAAGCAGGAAAATTAAATCTTTTTGGGAAATTCCTCAAGCACCCAAAGCCAGGCGTCAGTCTCTTGCATCAAAGGAAGAGGTGTCATTTACACCCTGTGCAAGAAAAGGCAAATGTGCAGGATGCTGCGCAACGTGTGGACAAAACTGATGGACAAACCGTGCACAAGATCCACTACGCTTCGCTTCATCTTGCACACCGTGTTGACCACAGCCTTGACGCACACTTCCTACACAGTGCTGCAGATATTATTACTATCAATTTTTTTGAATTTTAAAAGAGAAGAAAAAAATTAGTGATGATCATATACCAAGACCTGTCGGACAGAGTGTGGGTAACCGGTGGGTAAGCTTTGGGAAAGTGCTTTGTGCGTAGCACTACTTTTCCAGGGCCTTATCCACGGGCTTATCCATCACGTTGCGCAGCACTGTCCACAGAGTACCGGTTAATAGCTTAGAAAGCCCCCTGAGCGTAGCGAAGGGCTCCTATTCTACTGAGGGGCCATCTGTACTGCGATGGTATTTAATATTAAGAACCACGATGTGGTTCAGAGAAGGTATAAAAAAATGGACTTTTTTATAATACTACTCTCCCCCTCCAATCTCCTTATATAGATAGTCACACATGGCAATAAGTAATAGCAAACCACGAATGATTACGAAAGGGATAGACGGCACGAGAGTCAAATTGTCTCGTAAAAGTAGCAGTTAGCGGGTCGTCCTGTCAATCTTCTTGGCGGTGTGCAAGCAAAAAAGCCTCAACATCTTCTTTGCGGTAACGTATTGCGCGACCAATGCGAATGTAGGGAAGTGAATATTTTTTAGTGGTGCGCCAATGGGCAAGTGTGTGGGCGCCGCGGAGTTGTAGGTACTCGGCAACTTGATCGTCAGTTAAAAGTACAGAGAGGCTTGTCTCTTCAACAAAGCGGGCTTGTCGCAACAAACCAATCCAAGGACGTGACCAGGGGCGTAAAGTCAAAAATGATTTCTCAGTACTGGGTTGATTAAAGGTGATTTTAATGGCCATTGCTTCTACCTCATTACTGCTTATCCTCTTACTACTGTGTGTGTTGTGTCTGTACTTGGAGCGTGGTGCTTTGCTAGTGCAAAAAGCAGAAAAAGTGGTAAATGTGTTTTTTTACCTAAACCTCTAAAGTTGCCTTTTGGCTTTTCCCTACAGGTTGCCAAGAGAAGCTGTTAACGCTCACTTGTTGTCAAACATTTCTCTAAAGTTATAAAAATCTGCCTAATTTATATATCAACTAGCCGCTGCCACCCTTCTTTGCGCATTTGCCCATGCGTTACCACTGTACCTGAGACACGTTTTATCCAGCCATGCTGGGCCAGTTGTTCTAAGTATTGGCGTGCTTGTGCTGCAGTTTGTATTAAATAAGGCCCACGTTGATATAAATCACATGTAGCAAAAATACCGTTAGGATAAATGTCACTTGGAAGGTTTTTTATCCACTTTAAGCATTTCTCTGCCAAGTTTAAATCGATTTCATCTTGGCCAGGACCGTAATCCATTAAGCGATTCATTTCCTTCAAATAGAACTTAGCTAATACTATACCCTGCTCCACAGCATTTTCTTCAATCATGCCTGTCTCAGGATTAGCATACAACGTCAATACTCCCGCTAGCCGGGCGGCGTGCTCAGCAGCTTTACAAGCAAACGATCGAGCGTTGGCTAGTTCATTATCTTGTCGCGCAACAACCTCAATCTCGTTTAAAAATTGAACCCATTTCCCATGGGCGTGGTAATCAAAGCGTATCAAACGAGGTGATAAAACACCTGCCTTTTCATCTTTATAAGGCAATGGTTTGCAAAAAAAGTCATTTATTTTTTGGTAGTAAGCTCTAACAGCTGGCACTCTATCAATATCAATGTCCTGATAGACACGATACCCAATAGTACTTTGGGGGTAACACATTAGAAATCGCCCCAACAGACCCTGTGACACCAACCATTTATCTCCTAAAAATTCCCACGCTACTTCTGGCTGCACCATTAAATGACACGAAAAGCGCCGTCCGTAGAGAATACTCATAGGTTTACCCACTCGTATCCGAGTGATAGCCGATCCATTCCAGAGCTCAGAGAGGCCCGCCATGGTCTTTAATCGCTGCTCAGGACGCATAGCATGTCCGCCAATAAAACGTCCTCCTTCATCGGTGAAGAGCCCTAGCGAAGGCCAGCCAGTTTTCAACAACTCAATTAGGCCTTCATATGAGGGTTCTTGGATCAATATCAAAGGGCAGCGTGGCAAATTTGGAGGAGTTGAGTGTCTATCCTTCTTTTTTTTCCGGTAATAGGCTCGCTTGGCTTCTTGGTATTTTTGTAGCTTATTTTCATATGCTGCTAATTGTCCTTGCTGAAACTCGTGATGGGGTTTGCTGGCTATTTGATCAACCGCTGTCTTACGCTCTCCGCTTTCTGCAATCGTGAAGAAGTTTTCAGATAGAGGAAAGACTCTGCCATCTATTTCAACATCTGCATGGGCTTGTACAGCTAAGGTCGTGGCAGCCAGGAAGGATTGCATAACCAGCGCAGGAGGCGCTTGGGTGGCATGAGCAACTTCTTTGACCACAGATGCTAAAGGCCCTAGTGCGTCAATAGGGGGCTCTGTGGGGGCAACAGGCTCGCGACGCAGTGGGTCAGGTGTGATTTTTTGAGTAAACTCCATCATCTTTACCTCTCTTGTTAAGCTTCGATTTTTGCCTTACGGTGCCGGCAAATAGAGTACCAGCATTCGCTAAACGTGGATTGGATATATCAGAAGATCTCTCGTTCTGTGGGAAGTTGCTTCCCTGCTTCAATCCATTTATCCAAATCCTCCTTAAAATAAAAAATACGCCCACGCTTATAGTAAACAGGACCTGCCCCTTGTGAGCGCATGGTCGCTAAGGTCCGATCGCTTAACCCCACATAGACCGCTGCATGCTTTGCATCCATACGCCCATCAGGTAAGAGCTTTATTTCAGAATTTTTCATTGCTGTAGACATCAATTGTTTTTCCTCGTTATACAGAGACGGCTTGATCATGGAGAGAAAAAAAATATATTTCAAATGACGGATTGAGCGTGCGTTTCAAAAGAAATGACGCCACAACACGTGACAACAACGCTTCACAAAAGGCAGCAAACTGACCGCAAAAAATTATTTTGTAACAAATTGTAACAATGGCTGATCAGATGGTTTTTTGAATGGATCACGACGATCTTGTAGAGCGATTGCCTCGTATTGGCGTACGTGGCTTAACGGAAGAAAATAAGAAGCGACAAGGTACTGAACAAACATCAGCAAGCTTGCCGCTTGTAGAAAGCTATTGTGTTGAATTAACCTAAGCGTTGTGCCAGAGTATCTGCTTTGCTGGCTGGAGGCTTTGAAGCACCGCTACTGGGGCTATCTGAGTTACTTTGTCCTAAACCTGCCACCTCAACCTCCCCATCAATCACATAGCCATTCTCCTGCTCACCACGTTCGGCTCTTTCATCTAACGCTACAGCACGCTGTATTTCGATGCTGACAGGCAGGTATTTGAAAAGGCGTCGGATAACTGTTTTCTTAGCCATCTCTTCATAGTGTGTTCCCCAAGGGCTATATTGACCTTCCTCAGACTCCTGGCGGATGGAATCAATTTCTTCTTTCCACATAAACTCAACTTGATGGCCACCACCCTTGAGATGTGCAACAGCATATCCTCCCATGATATTGCCTTTATCTTGGCGTATTGGGATGTGACGCAGCTTTTCATGTAAACCATACTCAAATTCAAAGATATCATTTTCGTATACCACATGAGCCGCCAGAGTAATAACCTGTCCAGAACGTCTGACTAAATCGATCATGCCACGGTATCCTAATACAAACTGGCACTCTGTGACGCCTTTCTTTTTGTTGTAGTAAGGAATCAGGTAAGCATGACCTAAGGCACCTCCTGGCTCAAGCCCTAACTGACTGCACTGAATAATAGCGCCAATAAGAGAGCTTTGTGTACAGGCTTTAAGCTTAGGCACTTTGCGGATTTCAGTCATGGCAATACGTAGCATACGTTCAGGGGTCATATGCTTGGGCAGAGCAGCCTGGATTTGATTTTTTTGCTGAGCCAGAAACTGACCAATATTAGCTGAAGGGGGTTGATTGTTTGCTAGATTAGCAACATTAGCAGGATTAGCAGAGATATCGCTGTCCTTCTCCATCGTTAAGTTACCGAGATTTATTTTTTGTTCAGTTGCAGTATTCATTTTAGTCTCCTTATAGGCTTGCGAGTCGCAGGACACGATGTTGTGAGGTTTTAACATATTGCTGATAGAGCTCAGGCTCTTTCTCTTTAAAAGTACTGCTATCAAAGCGATTGGCCTTTTGGGCTTTCCAGGTGGCAAGCTTGTGGCCGGCAGGGTCAAGTAGCATCCCCGCTTCCTGCATTTGGCTTACTATCTTAGTTTGCAGCTCCCCTGCTTTATCTTGGAGTGCTTTTATTTGTTGCTTAGTGTTGCGCAGGGTTTCGATGGTTTCTAAGATTTCAGGGGCGGCAATGGTTGTTTCTACCTTCTCCCTGGGCCACAGCTGCATAGCCTCGGAAGGATTGGCTGGTGGCGGTGGCACACGCTTCAACACATGTTCATGCCAGAAATGGCTCTCACGCTCAATAAGCTTCTCCTCTAAGACTTTGTTGCGCTGATAGGTGTAAATCCTAAATTCTTGACCACCTATTAAGACAGCGATATCTACGCGAGCCACATTACAGACTGCTGCGTAGTGGGCGCATTGCATGAGATATGCATCAGGGATATTGTCACTGGCCTCCTCACCCCATTGATCTTTCATAAAGGTGCCAGCAGTTTTGCATTCAAGGACAGCATCCTCACCTTTAATGCATCTGTCGATGTTGGCACGCATCCAAGAATGTTTAGTATGAATTAACACATCAGGTTCGATAACCACCTCCTTGCCAGTACGACGAGCATATTCATCAGCTACAATGGGTTCCAGTATGTTGCCAAAGTGTATGCAGTCATTTGCACTTAAATCTTCCTCCTCTGCTTCGCCTATCTTCTCAAGATAAACTGACAAAGGGGTCTGCCATTTTGATAGACCTAGAATAGCTGCTGCATCACTGCCACCTATGCCTTGTCTACGTGCTTCACGTTGCTCAGGGGTTAACATTACCTGCCTCCTTTAACAAAATTTCTAAGAACACTTCCATCCTATCTGCTTGTAGATCGCTTGTTAATAGGGTTAGAAGAGCTAAAAAATCATCTCTTTGCAGCAGCATGAGTGCTACTTTATGACTGCTTATTGCTTCTTGTTGCACTCTACTTTCTCGAAGTAGAAACTTTTTTTGTAAAAAGGGAATTATTTTTTCTGAATAGGCAGTAATAGGCTTCATGCAGCACCTCCTACCTGAAGCTTTAAACGAGGCAGGGGCAAACGCTTAGGCCCATCAGCATACACATGTGCACTTTCCAGCCGGCCCATGAATTGCTCCCAGGCATATTCGCTGCTTTCACGGTAATCGACTTCTTCTTCGAGCGCCGTTTCAATTGCATCGCGATAATGTTCAATTGCGCCACGCTTCACAGCTTCGAAGAATGCCTCAGGGCTTCTGATCAACAGCTCCGGATACAGGTCTAAATCATCTGCCTGTGTGATACATTCCTCACGGTGGGCAGCATCTTCTTGACGAATGAGGGCTTGAACGAGGGCCCAGGTTTCTTCATTGGTGAGGTCATCAAACGACTTCCGCCCTCTATCTACTAGATGTTCTATTTGAGTTTTAAATGACATTTCCATCACAGTCTCCTTATCGATGAGGAAAAGGCCTAATGCGTGACCGACCCTATCCTTAAAAAATTTGCACGAAATAAAATTTAAGCGGGTAACTCAGATTCAGGTGTCGACTCAGTTGCCATTGAGGCATAAAGACTACTGACCTCATTCACTAAGTCATTGAGAATCCAGAAATAATGGTAAATCGTGCTTGGGGACTGTGTGGATAACTCGTTACTTAATGCCATTTGCAGCAAGGCTTTAGACTTAGATAAGGCGGTGCTCATCGCATCATGGAGTAAGTGAGTTTCGGAAGGTTGCTTTTGTGGACGCGCGCAATGCGCTATATTGGCGTTAGCCATGACGTTCTCCTGTTAAGATCGTTGTGGTTAGTGTCGCGGGGGTGTTTCGAGCACTCCCGTGTCACGCTATTGACAGTTTTTCTACACTGTCGCAAGCTAGTGTAGTCTAGCCTCATTGGTATGTCAAGGTAGATCAAGTATAATGATCTAATAAACGGCATCATACAGAGAGAAAATTAACTCATGCTGCACCCTACTGATGAAAAGAAAACAAAACGACTCATTACTCAATTCCCACCGTCATTAGTAGAAGAAATTGACGAGTGGCGATTTGAACACCGAGCACTATCACGCTCAGAAGCGGTGCGAGATTTAGTCGTGCTGGGATTAAAAGCTTCACAAAACAAGGCAAAGAAAGCCTCCAGTAAAAAATAGGTGATACTATGCAATTGCTTTGAGGGGCCTGCCAAAAAATAAGGCACAGAGCTTGAAGCACAAGGCACAGTTCACGTGACGGACTATCAAGAGATCAAGGAGTACCTGCCTCGTGCATCTAAATAAAATTCATGAAAAATTTCATACATCCACACCTATCAAATCTATAAGAAAAGAAATATCAAGTCAGTATAAGTATCTTACTCGCGCTTTCTATGAAACTTTCCATGGAATTAAACAATGGTTTTTTGCTTTTGCCTCTACAGCTTATATTACTGCTGGGGGAAATTACATAGAGTACAAAAAAGCAATTTTCACAAAAGAAGAATTCTTATCAAGCCTTGGGCCAACTATATCCCCACTTATACAACTTGCAGGTGCTTGCTTTTTAATCTTATTTTTCATTCACAGAATAAGAGCACCCCTTCTTATTGAAAATGAGGAACTAAAGATAGCTGAGAACAATGCTGACAAAAATTATGAGTGCGCACACCAGATAGGACTCCTTTTTGACTTGGTCGAAAATTGGAGCAAAAAAGGTGCATTTGGAGGTTACGAAAATCCTATACCGGAAGCTTGCAAGGCCTACTACAAACTTAAAAATTTTTCATTTACACTTAATTCCAATGACCAAAAAAAAATGGAATTTGGTAAGAAACTCAAAAAATTTCTCACTTATTTTGAGAATGAAATAATAGGCACAATTGAGGGGACTCCAATATGTGAGATAAAAACGATATTCAAGTCTCAATCTGAAGCAGAAACGGCCTTGCCAGAAGTTGATGAGCTAGCAAAATATCTGACTGACAACATAGACAATTAACCTACTTTTCTTTCATATTGACTGTCTAGGTTCCTGCTTAGAGCATTCCACATACCGCTTCGGCTGCAACCATTCTCATTCCAGATACTATTCTAAATCTTTATCATGCCCTAACACAAAGCTATCCTCAGAAGATGACGCTTCCGTAACAGTCACTTCATCTTTAGCAGAGTTCTCCGATAGATAAGAAGACACAAAAAATTTTGCGCTAGTTGCTACGTTCATAGCAGTACTTTTAATGCTCTCAAAGTTAGTAACAAACAGTATGACGAACATAGGCACCAACACCTTTAACCAGCCACGACGCTCCTTATTTTTCCATAAAGCACCTTGAATAGTATCATCTCCTTTATAATTAACCCAGCAACTAAAACGTTTTTTATCACGCAGCGGCCTAAGTGCTTTTATTTTCCCCTCTGAGCTACTTCTTTTTGGAATCCTCACAAAGTTAAATATTTCACGTTCGCAATAGAACCCGTGCGTCTGGTAAGGCGTTCGATCTTCTTCTACTGTACCGTCCTTAATCGCAACTCTTTCTTCCTTAGAAAGAGTTCCACCTCCTCTATAAGGCCCCGTTGTAAGCAGCTTGCAGTTATAACATCGTCTTCCTGTAAATGGATTTTTAATCAACAACACTGTACTCTCCTATAAAAATCTTTAAGCCGTCTACTTAAAACACTCTGCAAACTTTTGTATCGATAGTGCGGACCCTGCGCACTCTTCTCAATCACATGCACAATCTCTGAATGTTTTGTGTTTCGGCTTCATCAATGCATGGTACTATATTTTGGTACTTCTTATAACAGCATGATATTTAGGGGTTTCATTTCGACCCTTGACAATCTTACCCCTTCTTACTATAATTCTTACCATATCTTACTTTCAATACCACAGAGAGGAACCCCCTATGGAAGTCACAAGATTATCGAGCAAAGGGCAAGTAGTTATACCCAAACAAATTCGCGCCGCGCACCACTGGAAAGTCGGTGTAGAGTTTTTAGTGACAGAAGTTGAAGAAGGTATTTTGCTGAAACCCGTGCCCCCTGCTTTTCCACACACTGATATAGAGGATGCAATGGGCTGCATAGACTACCAGGGCAAAAGAGTATCCCTCAAAGACATGGAAGAAGCCATTAAAAAGGGAGCACAACGATGGAAATGATAGCCCTCGACACCAATGTCATCGTGCGGTTTCTCACTTACGATGACCCTAAACAAGCTGAGAAAGCCAAGGCTCTCATGGAACAAAACAAGGTGCTGATTACTAAGACAGTGCTACTTGAAACGGAATGGGTGCTACGTTATTCCTACGAACTAAATAGAACCATTGTCGCTAAGGCATTTGAAAAACTGTTAGGCTTAACTGAGGTATGGGTCGATGATTTAACGGGTATTGCGCAAGCACTGACCTGGTACCAAGAAGGCTTTGATTTTGCTGATGCCCTGCATCTAGCTTCCAGTGAAGCTGCACAGCAGTTTGCCACGTTTGATAAGGCGATGACAAAGAAAGCGCACCAGCTTGATATTACTAAAGTGGTAGCATTGTAGTTTGGAATACTACCACCATAATTTACTAACAGCAGACAGACAGTATGAGACTACTTGCCCACTCCATATATTCTTCTGAGCGCTTGCCAAGCTATAGTGGCACTTTCCATTTTAACGCACCAAAGTATCTTTCCCCTCTTTAATGATCTGAATTCTGCCCATCCACCCAGTCGAAAAACGCATTCTCATCAATCAAAACCCGACGCCCTGCTCGCTTAACTACTCTATCAAACCCATTACGATGACCGTTAAAAATAAAATGACGCAACCCTGAAGTTGATGGCCAATCATGATATTGATTCCAAGTAGTGACAGGGATTAGTCGTCTAGTATTGTGACTTGTTTTAGTCTGTTGCGATGTATTCATAGTTTTCTTCCTATATTAAAATCATTTTTACCATGCTGCGGGGCAAAAATATTAAAGCAAAAGACAGCGGTAACAGCTAGCAGTAAAAGTGTATCTAGATAAAGGAAGAAATATGAGGATGTATGAAGAATGGATTTATTTTTAATAACCGGCAGCAATCCAGGGTTTTGAGCGATGTTGTAGGAATTATTAGGAACCAGTTACGCTGGCAGAACCAAATATTTTATTGTTCATTGCTTCAAGTACCCCGGCTGTATGTGACTCAGATAGATGTGTATAGCGCTTCACCATCTGAAGAGTTTTATGTCCAAGCACTTCGGCTATTTCAGCGATGCTGGCTCCGTTCATAGCAAGATAAGAGGCTGCAGAGTGGCGCAGATCATGGAAGCGGAAGTCTTCTATATTGGCTTTTTTGAGGGCACTTAGCCACGCACCACGGAAATCTAGAGGCTTGTTTCTGTACCTAAGCTTAGTAGCAGGAAAAACTAGGTTAGTATCAATATGTCGAGTCTTTGAATGAGTCTTTAACAAATTCAATATGTGGCTTGAAAGAGGCACACTTCGCCTTTCATCATTTTTAGTTTCATTTAGGATAACACGCCCTTTTATCAAATCTACGTCCTTCCAAGTAAGCCCCATAATCTCACCCTGGCGCATTCCCGTAGAGAGAGCTAATACGACAATAGTATACAGGTGAGGATTTTTTGAGCTCTGGCAGGCAGCCAACAATCGCTCTCTTTCAGCATCAGATAGGAAGCGAACCCTCCCCCTAGGTTCTTTAGGCTTGCTGACCTTAAGCACGGGGTTAACCTCAACCCATCCCCACTCCTTAACGGCAATTGTAAAGGCATGCGAGAGCACAGCAATGTAGCGTACAACTGTTGCAGGAGCACGTTTAGTTCCCCTACTTGTGCTGCCACGTAATAGCTTATCACGGCATTCCGCAATTAGGGCTGGCGTCATCTTGTCAAGGCTATACTCACCAAGCTGTTCGCTCCACCAGGTTAACTGAGCTGTTTGCTTTACTTGACTCCTGGGCTTTAGTGGCAAAACATTCTCAATATAGCGATCAATTAATTCTCCCAACGAGTGTTTTTTTGACTCAGCAGCATTAAAGTCACGGCCTTCTCTAATTGCTGCTTCAATCTGCTGTCCCCATCTACGAGCATCTGTTTTGCGCTTGAAGGTGTTTGTTCGCACAGGATGGCCTTTTAAACGAACCTGGACCCGATAGCGTACTTCTCCATCAGCGGTCGCTCTTTCTTGGATATAAGGCATGCTCGGCTCCTTGGGTCAATTTTCACCAGCTACATTAGTCGCTAACTACTGGCAAAAAATGACGATAAGTTTTTCTTAGTGCACCATAAGGAGTGGTAAGTGTCAATATGAATGCAGAATCAAGGAGGGATATTTTATAACTTGTTGATTTTATTGGTGCCCGGGGCCGGAGTCGAACCGGCACGGTATTACTACCGAGGGATTTAAAGTCACTCACGCTAAAGAAGTTGGTCAGTAATGTAGTAAGAAAAAAACAAGAAAACCCGTATCGAACCATCGAATGTGTTTTCTGAATAGATAGCGTAACATCGGGGTGTATGTTTGGGTGGCAATGGAGTATTTGTTGGTTTACTAGCATAGAGCGAGGGGTTTTGTTTTGGGCCGGTTTGGCCCTCTCTAGGTTAGGTGGTGCAGGCTATGCTTCAATCAACAGCTGAGTTCGAAGCAAGCAACTTTACACCTTAGTATCCTCACCCTCCACAGAAAGCAAGCGCTTACCCATTGGGTCAGCTTTTTTTCTTTTTAGCACTTTCATCAAAACGTTGCGCCTGTTGTTTGTAATCCTGCTTTCTGGCGGGTTTTCATACTCTTGAGCCTCTGCCTGTGTTTCGAAAATACCCAGTTCAAACTCCCCCAAGATACGGTCGTCGTAGCCATAGGCGCGAATCGTCAGTACGCCCTTGTTTTTCCCAAGAGGAGTGCCTGTCAAGTAGTTATCCTCCGTATCATGCGCTAACCAATCCGGCAGTAATTTATTACCAGGCAACACATGACCATCTTTAAAGACCTGCACATACTTGACCCTCTTGCCTTTCGAACGACCTGGTAAGCTAATTTCCCAGCGGTATTCCTCATCAACAACGGCTGCTTGTCTTGGTAGCTGATACCAGCGTTTGCAGAGCCAGTTCCACAATGTCGCACGATTACGGTAAGCTGCAAATCCAACTGACAACAGCGTCGCTATCGGCGTGACCGTTTTGATAAACACCTCCCAGAATGATTCGCCTTCAACAAACAAGTCGAATGTCGCTACTGCACTACCAATGCCATCACTCACACGAACTTCAATCGTATGCTTTCGATCAGCGTAGGTATTAGTATCCCACATACTTGGCTTACCTGAAAAAGTCCGAGTAGCCTCATCAAACACTAGCCACTTAGGCGAAGGCCGATTGCCTGATTTTGACACCGTGATATTCAACGTATCCTCGTTACTGTCCACAAAGGTGTCTGTTGGCAAGGTAAAACGAAACACTTGACCGACTTTTGCAACTTGGTTTTGAATAGGGTTCAGCACTGTCGGCGGGTAGTTAGCAGCATCTTCCACTACCAGCGTGAAAGTATCCAGTGCATAACCGCCTCGCCCATCTTCAGCGCGCACCGTCAAGCGCCAAGCAGTCACACCTATGGGCAAGCCTGAAAAAGTCTGTGTTTGTTCATCGAAGCTTAACCAACCAGGCAGAGGCGCGCCGCCTTCCAAGTTAGTACTATAATGCAGCGGGTCATTGTCCGGGTCTTCAAACGTCCCCAATGGTAACGAAAACAACCAGTATTCGTCATTGTAGACAGACTGGTCAACTATCTTGATCGCCAACACAGGAGGATTATTTCCCCCGGAGATTGGCATGACAGTGATAACAAACGTTGTTGAAGCTGCCCCACCAAAATCATCCTCCGCTTTAACCCGAATGGTATATTGACCTTGATCAGCAGGCGTAGGAGTACCGGTAAACATACGCGTCACACTGGTAAAGCTAAGCCAGTCTGGCAACGGATATTCACCTGACAACGCTGCTGTGTAAAACAGTGCATCACCGTCTGGATCAACAAAGGTATCAATTGGCACTTCCATCCCAAACGGTATGCTGTAAAATGCAGTGATGTCATCCAGGGGCGTTTGCAAGAGCGGAGCCTGGTTGTAAACAGTCACTGGGAATGTCCCTGTCACACTCCCTCCTACCCCGTCGCTGGCCGCAACCGCCACGACGATACTACCTTGATCACCAGAACGAGGGACTCCTGAAAAAGTGCGTGTACTAGCGGTGAAATACAACCAGCTTGGCAGTGCCTCGCCGTTATCTTGCTCTGCAGTGTAAAGTAAGGAATCACCATCACAGTCCAGAAAGGTGTCAGCAGGGAAGGTATAATCCAGCGTATTGTCAACAGCTAGCGCTTGATTGGCTAATGGCTTGCCTTGTATGGGGACACAGTTAGTAACATTTAAAAAAAAGGTCCCTATGATTGTGCCGCCAAAACCGTCGCTGGCTGTGAGGTCGACGACCATGTTACCTTGATCACCCGCACTAGACATCCCAAAGAAGGCTCGCATACTACTTATAAAGATCAGCCAGCTTGGCAATGCTGTTGCATTGCTCAACGTAGCTGTGTAGCTCAAGGTGTGGTTATCATAATCCGAAAAAGTATCTGCTGCAAACGTATAGTCGAGCGTAGCACCTATACTAAGGACTTGGTCTTCTAATGGTTTGTCTTGCACAGGTACGGAGTTAGTAATAGTTAGTATAAAGAAATCACTTTCGCTATAACCATCGTCGTTAGTAGCAATAACTTCAATCTCGTTACGCCCTTTCGCGCCCAAAAGGGGAATACCTGAAAAAGTGTGAGTTGCTGCACTAAAAGTCAAGCACTCTGGTAAAGGGCTACCCCCCAGTAGCTGAGCAGTATAATCCAAGATTGGGTCACTGGAATCTTCCATCGTATTGGCAGGGACCACAAAAGAAAACAGATACCCAATAGTATGGTTCATATCAGTAATAGGATGAGCGACTTGCACGGGAGGAGCTACTAAGGCTCGTAAATTGGGGTAGTTTTGGTGAAGCCACCAAATACTAACGAAGTCCCAATCTGTGAACGTTGTCTTTTGCTGCATTTGCGCTGTCGTTCTGCCTATACCCCCGGCGCTGTTTGCTTGTTCTGATGCTTGAATATCCCAGTAACTGTCACTGGTAGTGCGGCCGTTGTTCTGACCCACCAGACCGCCGACATAGTTACCTGAGCTTACTACTCTACCAGTAGCATAGGTAGTATCGCTGAAGCCACCCGCAAGGTAGCCTATTAGACCGCCCACTCTATCTACGCCTACCACACTACCTGTAGCGTAACTTTGAGAGACAGCACCGCTGTTGTGCCCTACTAAACCACCAACATAATCACCTGAACCGTCAACGCTGCCCGTAGCATAAGTATTGTTAATAATGCCATTATTATCGTTATAACCTATTAAGCCACCGATCCTGCTCGAACCCATTACGCTGCTCGTAGAATAGCTGGTAATGAGGGTGCCGCCTTTGTTCTCACCAAGCAGGCCACCAACATTTGAGCCTGCTAGGCCACTGACACTGCCCACAGTATAGCAACCGGTTAGAACCCCTTGATAATTCTCACCTACCAAACCACCAACATAACTGCCACCTGAAACACTGCCGCTAAAGTAGTTAGCAAGGAAGGTGCCAGCATCATTCTGGCCTGCTATCCCACCAGCATAGCTACCTAAGCTTGTTACACTGCCGGAAATACAGGTATCACTGATGGTGGCGCCAGAATTGTACCCCACTAGACCGCCAACGTAGCTGTTACCTGAAATACTACTCCCTACTAAACTCACAGAACTAATTTTGACCAATGGTCCAATACTGGTAAATAAGCCTACTCCATCAGTAGTAGGTCGGTTGATGACTAGGTTAGCAATAGTGTAAGCATTACCATCTAGGCTACCGAATACAGCTAATCCGAGACCAGGTAAGAAGCCTGCACCACTGTTCCAGTTGATCGTACCAGAACAATCGATATCTTGGTTAATCATAATGATGGGATCGACGATTGTTACCGCTGTTTGCAGTTCAAGACAAGTATTAACTATAACAGTACGGTTACTGCAATTAGCATATGTCAATTGAGGGTAACTATTTCCCTCGTCAATTGTCCAAGTACAATCAAAATCCCAATTTTTAAAAGTACCTTGCCGGTACATGTCAATGGTAGTTTTGCCTGTGCCGGCATCACTAGCAGCTTGACCAGAGGTTTGGATGTCCCAATAGCCGTTGCTAACAAGACTTTCACCACCCATTAAGCCGTTACTCATAAAGGAGCCCTGCACTACACCAGTTGCATAAACATTGCTGACGCTACCATAGCCCGAGCCTACCAATCCACCGACATAACTTGCGCCTGACACAGTAGCAGTTGAGTAGGCATTGCTAAGAGCACCCCGCTGCTCACCTACCAGACCACCAACTCTAGTGTCACCAATGACACTTCCCGTGACATAGCTGGTCCTAATGCTCCCCGAGTTCAACCCCACTAATCCTCCTACACTAAGTACGCCTGTCACGCTACCACTAGTGTAGCAAGTATCAACACTAGCAAAGTTTCTACCTAGTAGCCTGCCCACGTATCGATAGCCGACAGCTTTTCCCCCGGCTAAAACCACAGAACTAACTTTAGCTGGAATATTGATTGAACCAAACAGCCCAACATCGCTACCGTCAGGACGATTAATTACCAAATTAATGATCTGATAGTTTTGGCCGTTAAATATTCCCAAAAAAGGCTGCGGTTCGTTCCCCACCGGCTCAAATCCCTGCCCCCCATTCCAATTGACGGTATCAGAGCAATCAATATCATTCACCAGCTCATAGTCTTCAGAGAGGTTATCCTTCATCCCCTGCAGTTCGAGGCAGTTAGAAATTTGGGTGAGGGCTTGGGAGTGTAGTACGCAACCCAGCAGCACCACAAAAATCAAGAAAACAGACAGCTTCAGCGCCATCCTTACTTAGTTATTACTTACGTTTTCAAATCACTCAACGCTAAAGAAGTTGGTTAGTAATTTAGAAAAAAACAAGAAAACCTGTATCGATATTTAAGTTTGCTTGTCTAGGGATATAGCGTAACAGGGAGAGGTAAGTTTTTTTGGGAAGTTAACTTGCATAAAATAAGGCCTTTTCTTTTTGCTCTGGCAAGTAGAGTTTTTTTAAACAATATCTTAAGCGCGATAGGCTCCCTCAATTAAGTTAATAATGTGCCTACTGTGGCTATGACGCACTGCCACTCTTAAACATAAACTTCAGGTACCTTTTTTATAAAAGGTGACTCGCTACGCATTACTGGTTGGCTGCATCGGTGTCACCGCACTCGACTTACCAAGAGAGATAACTCCAAATTTCTTCGCGAGCACAAACAATCCCGCACCTACCCCTACAGCTCCAGCCGCTGAACCAATTGCAATCCCTGCAATGGCACCATCCGACAAGCCATCATTTGAGCCGCCGCCAGCGGGAGGCGCTTGGTTCTCCGTGGGAACAGGGCTTGGTGAGGGAGTCTCAGAAGATGTCCCGCTTGGCGTTGGCACCGGGCTTTTCGTAGCAGTCTCCCGGGGAGTGGCGGTGGGTGTCGGCGCAAGGCTTTGCACGGGAGCTACCGATGATTGTAACACTGGATAATCATTGCCTTCATTAATCTGCCAGGTGGTTGCAAAGTCCCAGCTTTCAAAGGTGGCTTGCATATACATTTGAGCAGTGGTTTTGGGTATACCTCCTGAGCTGAATGTTTTACCTGAAGTTTGGGTGTCCCAGTAACTACCGCCTGTAGTGCCGGTGGCACTGCTGAAACCCACTAGGCCGCCACCATTGCCAACGTCCGACGACACACTCCCAACAGCATAGCTATTCGTGATATTACTGCCGCGGACATTATTACCTACTAAACCGCCAATCGAGGAAAATGAGCCTCTCCCCGCAATGCTTCCCCTAGCATAGCAGTTGCTAATAACAGCAGCATCCTCGTTCGAACCCACCAAGCCACCTACGTTCACGCCCGTGACCCTCCCAATGGCGTAACTGCCCCTGATAGTACCGTCATTGAAACCCGCAAGACCGCCAGCGAATCCTGATGAGCTCGTTATATCGCTCATAGCGTAGCAGTTGCTGATGCTGCCACTGTTAGTGTTTAGGCCCACCAGACCCCCATTACCGCTGTCGGAGCCTGATTTCGCAACACTGCTTATAGTATAGCAATTATTGAGAAAGCCTCTGTTGACGGCAACTAGGCCTCCGGCGTATGTACTAGGGCCAGCATTAATGCTCGTAACAGTGCCCGTAGCATAGCTGTTGACGATGCTACCGTAATTGTCAGCTACCAAACTACCTGTTTTGTAATCATTTCCAGTAAAGCTTCCCCGCACCAAACCCACAGAGCTGATCTGAGCCAAGCTATCAATAGTACCAAACAAGGCAATGTTATTAGTTGATAAGCGGTTGATCACCAGGTCAACAATAACATAACCTTTTCCATCAAATCTTCCTGTAAAGAACGGAGACGCACCCACCGGCTTAAACCCCTGTCCACCATCCCAATTCACGGTATCAGAGCAGTCGATATCATTCACCAGCTCATAGTCTTCAGCAAGGTTATTCTTCATCGCCTGCAACTCAAAGCAGTTAGAAATTTGGGTAAGGGCTTGGGCGTGGAGTGCGCAGCCCAGCAGCAGCACAAAAGCCAAGAAAACAGACAGCTTGAGTGCCATCTTTGCTTAGTTCTTAGTCACGTCCTTAATCACTAGAGAAAACTCAAAAAGAAAAAACAAGAAAACCCGTATTAATATTTAAGTCTGCTTGTCTGCACATATAGCGTAACAGGGGGAGGTAAGTTTTTAGAAAATTTGTTGGTTAGCTAGCATATAAAAAAGGGTTTTGTTTTTGGGGTTTCTCTCCCCTAATTCAAGCCTCTGTATCTTTTTGAATTAGACGATTGGGCATAAAGCCTGATTAAAGCAAACACGGAAAATACGACTGAGTGATTCAGTGGGGGTCAGGTTCATTGTATAACATTCAAATCATCCAAATAGGTATAGCTTCGACCTGATTATTTAGTGGTAATCTCGTTTTCACAAAACAAAGTACAGCACCAGGGCCTACAGGCAAGTTAAGTTTCTCTAAAACATCGAACGTCTTAAACGCTTTATTTAACACTGTTGATGTCTTTTTAATTTCAATGGGATGCAGCATGCCATTTTGTTCTATCAACAAGTCTATTTCACGTTTCTCTTTATCGCGATAAAAATAAAAACGTGCCGTTCGGCCATTATGCCAATAAGATTTTATCAATTCGCTCATTACATAGGTTTCAAGTATAGGACCGGCCATTGCACCACGTTCTAATACATCTGGTGTTAACCAGCCTGTCAAAAAACTACACAACCCCGTATCCATAAAATACAACTTAGGCGTTTTTACGAGTCGCTTTGTATGATTGTTAAAGTAAGGCTGCAACAAATAGACTGTCCCTGATGCCTCTATAGTTGTAGGCATCAGCAATATCCCGACTAATCTGTAATTTGACTATAGGTTAGTCGGGTGCTGGGGTTTTGCCGACCGGCTATTTTCAGCGCTGTTTTTCGAGTAAAAATGGAATCAAAATCAGGAAAGCGTGCATAACACAATTTAACAAAGTTAACTGACCTTAAAAATAGGGTTTTAAAAACTTGGGTTCAATGCCCCCCAGAGACTTAAAAATAAGCCAGGTACAAATCAAGCTTTTTTTAATTATACTGTGCTAAGTGTCAGTATGAGTACAACATCAAGAGAATGTGTGTTTTAGAAGCAGTTGATTAGATTTTAGATTGCTGCCCGGGGCCGGAGTCAAACCAGCACGGTATTACTACTGAGGGATTTTAATCGATGGGCATGCCATAAATGACAAAAACACCATCAGTGCACCACTTCGACCTCTTTTGTATTCCCCTGCCAAGGCTTACCCGGTAACAATGGGAAGAAGCTATTTTGTAGCCACCCAACTGCTACTTCAATATCCCAATCAATTTCAGGAGAAAGCAAAATAGAAATATCATCTGTAAACAGGGATGAATTCAGTTTCTCGTGGATATTTTTTTCAAATAAGGCGCGGCTTATCTGTTTATTTTCAAATTTTAAATATTCTTTAAAGGCCAAAATGACTTTTCTCTTGTCAACTTGGTTTTTGGATAACACATACCAGATATCAAACAAGTCCCTACCCTTCTTACGCTGAAAAAGCGCTCTCAGCTTAGTACCCATTAATTCTTCCAAGGTGTAGGTAGTGACTAAACTTTCTCCAGAAAACCATCTATTACTAATTTCATATTCAACGGCTTTATATCCAAACACAGTAAAATGTTCTCGCGTGTTTATCTCGATTTTTAATTTCCCAAAAGTATCACTAACAAAATCTTCGAAAGGAAACTTGTATATCAAGGTTGCTCGCCCTTCATTTAGCTTCCATTTAGGTTTACCTAATATCGGATTAACAATATGTTTAATAACTGCGAGCATCTCACCAATTGGTGCTGATGATAACTGAACAAAATCGAGATCTTCTGAATATCTGGCAGCTGGTGATAAAAATAACTTATTAAGTGCCGTTCCACCCCTAAAAGCTAGAGTATCTTTTATATATTGGTTTTGATAAAGCGAAATTAAGACGCGACTAATGATAAGATCCTGCTCAACCATTTGCTCATCTGCCCAAGGCGCTGAACTTTTCCACTCAACAATATAAAGCTTAGGTATCATTCATCAATTTCCAACTGATCATTCACATACAAACGCCACTTTTTATTAAAAATAGGTGTAGTGATCGAGCCACGGGAACAAAGCAATATAGAGGAGAAACGACTCTGCTTCAAGCGTTCATATAACGCTTGGCTTAATTTTTTTTCGCCTACAAAATCTAAACAATATCCTAGTCGCTGTATCCAATTCAGTCTTTTTCCTGAGCTGTTAATAAGCGCTTTCAATTCTTTGACACGCATCTTATCTACAAGCTCGCTTAATACGGTCACAACATTGCTCATCCCTGCAGCGCGATGAGGGTAAGTCACAAGATCTTTTGCAGTAACTTCAGGTGTTGAAGCAATGACATAACCATAATCTGTTTTTATTTTTTGTGTCGGCATAGAAGACAACTGCTTGTTAGTCACCCACTGGATAACAACCTGACCACACTTTATTGGGAGGCGCTTTGCAGGGATCATCACCTGCAACACTTGAGGTTTTTGGTGAGCTGCGCCATAAATTGAGCCTGCACTGAGCAAGCAAACGTAATAAGGAAGATCGAGATAGCTTGCCAATTCATCGATGAAATAAAGGGCTGGTAAGCAGCCCTGTTTCTGATGCTCCGGCGGTAGAATAAGGTGAAAACCACGCACCGGCTCTGCTAGCTCACCTCGCTGCTGAAATCTGCGGATCGCCGCCCGTAATGCGGCAATACTTACCCCTAAAGCAGTTTGTGCCTGCTCAGTAGTAAAGTAAAAGTACCCCTTTGATTGTCGATTTTTTATATAGTCAGCAAGCCGCATGTAAGTTTATCTCGAGAAAACGGTTTATAAATATAACGTTTTTCATTATATTTCACAACCACTTTTCAATTAAACATATTAAGAAAATATTAAAATATAATTAAAAATCAATAGACTAGAGAAGGAAGCCTCAATAAAAGATGGACATGATATGTTTAGGGAGTTGGTGCCCGGGGCCGGAGTCGAACCGGCACGGTATTACTACCGAGGGATTTTAAGTCCCTTGCGTCTACCAATTTCGCCACCCGGGCGTGAGGGTGGGTAAACTAATTTTGGAGGCTGGAGCCGGAATCGAACCGGCGTACACGGCTTTGCAGGCCGCTGCATAACCACTCTGCCATCCAGCCACAGCTAATGCAAAAAACAAAAAGCCTCGGGGTCAAGCCGAGGCGTATAAACCTGGAGCGGGAAACGAGATTCGAACTCGCGACCCCAACCTTGGCAAGGTTGTGCTCTACCACTGAGCTATTCCCGCAGTTAAGGGGCACCATTTTAGCCTAGGGGCAAAGGCTGTCAAGCAAGCTTTTAATGACGCTGCAGTAAATGCGGCCAAGCTATCTTCAAATAGAGTATCATTGACCACAATGTGAGCACTGCAGCGAGGTACATCAATACATAACCGAAGATAACCACCCCATTCCAGCTGGGGGCTTGCGTTAACAATAGGAAGATAGCCCCCATTTGGGCGCCGGTTTTAAATTTCCCCATCATGGAGACAGCAAGCTTGGTTGTTTTGCCAATCTCGGCCATCCATTCCCGCAAAGCGGATACCGTGATTTCACGGCAAACAATCACGGCGGCTGGCACAGCCAAAAAGGCAGTACCGTGCTCACCGACCAGTAGCAGCAAGGCCACCACCACAATTAACTTATCTGCCACCGGGTCAAGAAACGCACCAAACGTTGAGGTTTGATTCCATTTACGCGCCAAATAGCCATCTAGCCAATCTGTGATACCCGCAATGGCGAAGATCACTGCCGACGCAGCATAGCTCCAGTGAAAGGGCAGGTAAAAAACAACGATAAAAACGGGGATCAAAAAAATCCGTAGCAGCGTCAAAATGGTGGGTAAATTAAGCGTCGTTCTCATAATGGGTGTAGATTAACATATTTGTTTCTTTAATGGTGTAGTGCATCATAAATACGCTTAGCGAGTACTTGGCTAACGCCTGGCACCTTCGCAAGATCATCCACGCTGGCACGCGCAACACCTTGCCAGCCGCCCAGCTGACGCAGCAGCTCGCGACGACGCTTGGCACCGACGCCCTCAATATCTTCAAGCGGCGAACGGGTACGCTGCTTAGCACGGCGCGCACGATGCCCCATTAACGCAAAGCGATGCGCTTCATCGCGGATCTGTTGCACCAAATGCAAGGCCGCCGAGGTAGCCGGCAGATGCAGCGGTTTTTTATTCCCGCTCACGAACAGCGTTTCTTTGCCGGGCTTGCGCCCTTCCCCTTTTGCAATGCCGATCAACATGACATCGGTAAATTGTAGCTCTTCCAGCACGGCTTCTGCTTGAGACAACTGCCCTTTGCCGCCATCAATAAACAGAATATCAGGCAACGCCCCCCCACTTTCTTTCACACGTGTATAACGGCGCGTAAGCGCTTGCTTCATCGCAGCATAATCATCACCCGGCGTAATGTCGGTGATATTAAAACGGCGATAATCGCTTTTTAAAGGCCCCTCTTGATTAAACACCACACAAGAAGCCACTGTCGCCTCGCCCATGGTATGACTGATATCAAAACACTCCATGCGATCAGGCAATGCCTCGAGCGATAAGGCGTCTTGCAACGCTTCAAGACGCTGGTAAACCGTATGCTTGCCTGCCAAGTGATGCGCCAAACCGAACTTCGCATTTTCTTGCGCCATCTTCAGCCATTTCAGGCGTTCGCCACGCGGCTGGTGAGCTAACGCCACCCCCTTGCCACGCACTTTAGATAACGCCTCTTTGAGCCAAGCGTGATCACTTGGCAAATGGCTGATGATCAGGCGCGCAGGAATTTTGGGCGTTTGCCCTTCGCTTAAATAAAACTGGGTAATAAACGCCGCCATGATCTCCGCTTCACTCGCGCCGGCAGTGTTTTTGGGATAAAAACATTTATTACCCAATAAATGCCCGCCACGCACCGTTAAAATTTGCACGCACACTGCACCCGCTTGTATCGCCAGTGCTAATACATCCACATCACCTACTTGCTGATGAAAAGGTTGCTTAGATTCTAGTTTGCGTATGCTTTGGATTTGATCGCGATAGCGCGCGGCCAATTCATAATCTTGCTTGTCAGCGGCTTTTTCCATGCGCGCCACCACTTCGTCGATCACTTGTTGATCTTTGCCTTCTAAAAATAAAGTGGTGTGGCGCACATCAGGTCGATAGTCTCGTGGGCTAATGAACTCCACACACGGCGCCGTGCAACGTTTTATTTGGTACTGCAAACAAGGGCGCGTGCGACTGCGAAAAAACGTGTCTTCGCATTGGCGCAAACGAAATAATTTTTGCAGCAGTTGTAGGTTGTCGCGTACCGCAGAAGAGCTCGGATAAGGCCCAAAATAACGTCCAGGCGCCCGTTGCGGGCCACGATGAAACGCGAGGCGCGGGTAATTTTTGTGCGCGGATAAAAAAATGTACGGGTAACTTTTATCATCCCGCAACAAGACGTTATAACGAGGTTTCAGCTGCTTAATTAAGTTGTTTTCAAGTAACAATGCCTCGTTTTCAGTACGCGTGACGGTAAACGAAAGATCGTTAATTTTCTCAACCAAGGCCATGGTCTTGGCATCTTTTGCCCGGCCACTAAAATAGCTGCTGACACGCTTTTTGATGTTTTTTGCTTTACCCACATAGAGCGTATCGCCCTTGTCATCCAGCATCTGATAGATGCCAGGACGCTCAGGCGCGTTCGCTAAATAGCGACTTGCCTCAAAAGCGGTCGTCGGTTTAGGGGGTGTTGAAGGCATGCGGGGGCACATCCATGCGCAAATGGCCGTGCAGGCTTAACTGGAAGGCAAATCTGGGTTAATTTCCTGAGAATCAAGCATGCCATGGCGAAGCGCCAAATGGGTCAACTCGACATCGGTGCTGACTTGTAGCTTATCAAACAAGCGATAGCGATAGCTGTTCACTGTTTTGGGGCTTAAGTGCAACTTATCGGAAATAGCTTGTACTTTTTGCCCTTGCGTGATCATGAGCATGACTTGCAGTTCTCGTTCTGAGAGCTGCTTAACAGGCGAAGGATCACCATCTGACGTTAAATTTTTGAGCGCCAATTGCTGTGCAATTTCGGGACTAATGTAACGCTGACCCGCGTGCACTTTGCGAATGGCTTGCACCACTTCTTCTAAATCGGCTTCTTTGGTGAGGTAACCGGCGGCACCGGCTTGTAAAAGGCGGGAAGGAAATGGCTCTTCACCATAGACCGTCACCGCAATGACTTTGACGTCAGGATCGATGTGCAGCAAGCGACGCGTCGCTTCTAAACCACCAATACCAGGCATTTTCACGTCCATCAGTACAACGTGAGGCTTTTGGTCGCGCGCGATGCGGATAGCTTCTTCGCCATCGCTAGCTTCGCCAACAACATTAATAATATCGTGATCTTCCAACAGACTTTTCAGCCCAATTCTCACGATACGGTGGTCGTCTACAATAAGCACCTTGATTTTTGGCGTGGCCACAATCCCTCCTGAGGATGCGTTACTCTAAAATTACTACCTCTAACTTACTTGGCCAGAGGCAACAATCAGCCGAGCTTTAGGGAGGTAAGTATATACTAAAATTAGGGATTGTGCGAAGTTGGTACTGGCAAACTGCTAGGGATTTCCTGGTGACATACCGGAGAGAGTGGCTTACCTGTAACAGCAAGTGTCAACAGACAGGCCAAGCTGTTATTTAATAAAAAATACACATTAAAATCAAATAATTAAAAATGCATCTTTATTTATAGCTTAACCTCATTCTTCCTTTAGGAAAAGTCCACCCCGTCAATATTATGTTAAAAAAAGCCAGAAAAATGGGGGCCGGGACTTTCCCTAGGTACGAGCAGGTAGATGTAAAAATAGGCAGATAAAAAGTTAACAAAATAACTTGCTTCTAGTACCGTCATTAGTACTGCACTAAAGAGAAAGCTTTCCTGCCCTTCAGCTTCTCGCGCCCCTCCAAAAAGGCCAGTTCAATCACAAAGACGCACTCCGCGATGCTAGCGCCTGTTTTCTCGATGAGTTCGCAAGTTGCCGCTGCGGTACCGCCCGTTGCCAAAAGGTCATCAATGATGACAACGGAATGATTAGGGCTCAACGCATCAATGTGTAACTCTATTTTATCGGTGCTGTACTCGAGGTCATATTCAACATGATGTGTTTTATAGGGCAGCTTGCCAAACTTGCGCACAGGGATGAAAGGTAGACCGAGACGATAAGCCAGTGCCCCGCCAAAAATAAAACCGCGCGCGTCAATGCCCACGATGGCGTCAATATTTTGATCGGCGTAGCGGCTTGTGAAAGTATCGATAACCGTTTTAAACGCGTGAGGGTCGGCTAAGAGCGGCGTGATATCTTTGAACACAATCCCCGGCTTTGGGAAATCAGGGATGTCTCGGATTTTTGATTTGAGGTAGTCTATGGTCGAACCCTTACTCAGTTCTTTTTTACTTCTCTATAAATTTGGCGGAGAGGCAGGGATTGCCTCCGGGCTCCTGCCCTACGGCCCTTCGGGGCGGCTTGCGCCGACAAAAACTGCTATCCTGCAGTTTTTTGCCTCCGGGCTCCTGCCCTACGGCCCTTCGGGGCGGCTTGCGCCGACAAAAACTGCTATCCTGCAGTTTTTTGCCTCCGGGCTCCTGCCCTACGGCCCTTCGGGGCGGCTGCGCCGACCCAAATCGCTGTCCTGCGATTTGGTCGAACCCTTACTCAGTTCTTTTTTACTTCTCTATAAATTTGGCGGAGAGGCAGGGATTCGAACCCTGGGAGGGTTTCCCCTCAACGGTTTTCAAGACCGCCGCTTTCGACCACTCAGCCACCTCTCCAATACATTATCTCTGGCATCCATGCCGCAACTTCTTGCCGGTAGCAGATCACCCCGGCCTCGGCATCCATGCCGGGCGTTCGCTTCAGCTGCGAAGTGCCACTGGCACTTCGGTCTGCGCTCACCCACTCAGCCACCTCTCCAATACATTATCTCTGGCATCCATGCCGGCAGGCACTTTACCATAGCCGCCAAAACCTGCCAATGTGCAGAACCGTGTCGAGGCTACTCAAAACCCTAAAAATCACTGAATCGTATAATCGGGCTTGGCTTTCCTTCTGAAGGACCACTCAAACACCGATATTCATCTGATTCGAGTTTTTGAACTCGGTTCAAGTAAAACGCTCGCACGGCTGCATATTCATCCTCTGGAGCCATCTTTGCAGCCTGCTTAAAATACACTGAAGCACTCATCACGCCCAGTGCAATACGACCATACTTCAAAGCATCATCTAGGCTATCAGGCTCAATATACGGGTACGGGCTGGTGTAGTAGTCCACCAACATGGCCATGGCCAACATATCTCGAAAAGTACTGGGTCCCAAAAAGGGCAGGACTAAGTAGGTAGACTCTTCATATCCCCACTCCACCAAAGTAGACCCAAAATTGCGGCGCCGATAAGGCAAGCCCACGTGCTGGGCCACGTCAACCATCCCCAACAAGCCCACGGTGCTGTTAATCAAAAAACGCCAACCGCTGGCTGCAGCACACTCAAAATTAAGCTGTAGCGCATTATTCGCGACTGTGGCAGGCTCGCTTAGATTCTGAAAAATATTGCGAAAACCTTGTTGCAGAGGAAACGGCACTATGAAATGATATGTTTTGATAATGGGGTTAAGTACCCAGAAAATCCCCTTATTAAGCTGGTAAATGGGTCGATTGACGACTTCCAGCGGATCGTGAGGATGTTGAATATCCCCTCGCCCCGCGCAAGCGCTCAGCAACAACAAAAGAGAAAAAAGAAAGACGAGTTTTCGAAACATTCTGCGGGTAATGACGGGTTAATTAAGGGGTTTAAGGTCACTCCACAATAAGGGGAGAACTCGAAGAACACAAGCGATTGTGTTATACTTCAAGCTTTATAACTTAACATAATTCTATTAAAAACAAGGGGCATTCAAGCATGTCAACACTTCAAAATCGCCATATTACTCGCACCGCACGCGACGGTGAGTCGGTTCTTGTCACCAACAAGGTTTTACGTAACACCTACACCCTGCTCGCTTTTACCTTATTATTCAGTGCCTTAACAGCAGGCGTTGCGATGATGACACAAGCACCGCCTATCGGTCTGTTTGGCTTGTTGGTCTATTTTGCCTTGTTATTCGTCACCGCTAAATTGCGCAATAGCGTTTGGGGATTAGTGTCTGTCTTTGCCCTCACCGGCTTCTTAGGCTACACCTTGGGCCCTATTCTGAATTTCTACATCAATACCCTGCAAAATGGCAGTGAGCTTGTGATGATGTCGCTTGGCTCCACGGGCTTAATTTTCTTTGCCATTTCCGCCTACGCTGTCACCACCCGTAAAAGCTTTAGCTTTATGGGCGGCTTCTTGTTTGCGGGTATTTTGGTCGCCTTTTTGGCGGGCCTCGGCGCTATTTTCTTTAGCATTCCTGGCTTGAGCCTCGCAGTCTCTGCGATGTTTGTCTTGCTGTGTTCTGGCTTAATTTTGTACCAAACCAGCGAAATCATAAACGGCGGCGAAACCAACTACATCATGGCCACTGTCACGCTTTACGTGTCACTCTATAATATTTTCCTGAGCTTATTGCATTTGCTCAGTGCATTTACTGGCCGAGACTAATTGCGTTTTACCCTCATCATTAATCAGGCGCCTCCTCGCGAGGCGCCTCATACTGCCTACCAATTCGCAACTGCCCTACTCGCTAAAAATCACCAACTAGAGTGTGTGTTTTTTCAGCGAGACGGTGTACTGATTCATTGCGACTCCACAAAACTGCCACAGGATGAATTGAATCTTCAGAAGGCTTGGTTGCAGCTTGCGAATGCGCATCAATTTCCATTGGATATTTGCAGTGCGTCTGCGTTGCGGCGAGGAGTGATATCTAAAGAAAATAACCCCTCACCCCTCCTTAGAGGGGAGAGGGAGAAAGTTAATAAGTACCGTATCAGCGGTCTCGCGCAATTGTTTGCGGCCATCAGTCATTCCGATCGGGTGATAACGTTTGGATAATGCCATCATGAACGCACCTGCCAAAAAAATCGCAATCGTGTATCGCCAAGCACCTTATGGCACAAGCAGCCCACTTGAAGCACTTGATGCGGCGCTTGCCAGCAGCGCCTTTGCTCATGATGTGAGTTTAGTTTTTATGGACGATGCTGTTTATTGGCTCAAAAAAGATCAGCAAGGTAGCGCTGGGCAAAAAACCTTTGCTGCCTTGATAAGCAGTTTAGCACTATACGATATTGAGCAACTTTATGTGGATCTGCATTCACTTATGCAACGCGGGTTGACACAAACCGACCTCGTGACATCCGCTAAAGCAGTTGAGCCGAGCACGCTAAACGCTTTATTATCAGAACAAGATATTATTTTATAATCATGCTGCATATTCTGACGCAATCACCCTACTCTAACGACAGCTTAGCAAGTTGTTTGCGGGTTGTCGGTGCTGACGACATGATTTTATTGACTGAAGATGCGGTACTTGCGGCCACTGATCGTTGTTTATGGGAAGCGACGCACTGTCACGTCTGTGTGCTGGTACCAGACTTAGCACTGCGTGGTTTAGAAAGCTCACGATTGGAAGGGATCACAGCAATTAATTTTGCAGGGTTTGTTGCACTCACCGAACAACACCACCCTATTCAATCTTGGTGATGATGATGCATGACACGCAAGAAATAAAAGTCGATAACGAGGGCTATCTCTGCCATCTAGCAGATTGGAATGAAGCACTGGCTAATACATTAGCCAGCATCGATGGCATCACACTCACGGATGATCACTGGCAAGTGATCCACGTGCTGCGCAATTTTTATCAGGCACACCAGCACACACCACCCATGCGTGTGCTTGTCAAAGCCATGCAAGCGCACTTTCCGCCCGAAAAAACAGGCAGCGCTTTTTTGTATCAGCTATTTCCAGATGGCCCTGCGAAGCAAGCCAGCAAATACGCTGGCTTACCTAAACCAAAGCACTGTATTTAGCACGTTTGTGTTTAACGCTTGCTTAATGCTTCACTATTGGAAGATCGTCTTCTTCAGCAGCATCTTCAATGTCAGCTGCTAAATCAAAGCTAACAGTCCACCAGCCGTCGTTCCAATACTGAGACTCTTTCGTACCATAGGGGTAAGGGTTTGCGACTTCATCAAGATCGTCCAGACCTGCGATACATCCTTGCACCCAGCATTGATCTAACAATGCAATATTGTCGAGTTCTAACATAGCATTCTCCTTTGCTAAATTTCCATGAACTATACTGTTCTAAACAGTTTCCCTGTGAAACGCCACTCCTTGTAGCGTTCACAAGAGTAACGATACGCAAAAACCTAAAAAGCCACAATCAGCGATATCTAGTTTAGCGTGTAAGAGATCGCCCTCTCTCCTAATGAGACTCTCTGCAGGATTGGGTCATTAACTCCCAAAAAATTAAATTTGCGCAGTAGCAATGCTCTTAATTTGACTTTATGTTAAATTAAGGCAGAGAAGACATTGAAAAAGGATGAGAAACTAAACTTACCTGCAGATGTTACACCATCTATAAGACAACACTGATTTTGTCGTTTATCTATCGAAAAGAAAAGAATGGAAAACGAAGAGCTCGAGGTTATCGCCCAGCATTACCCGAACCATGTCGGGCTCTTTCGGGCCTTAGCTGCCAGCGAACAAAGCAAGAAGCTTTACAACGACGTCATGAAGGCCCACGTTGGGCGCGGCTTGTTCGGTGATCAATACCAGGAGATCCCGCCGATTGACCAAGCAGTGATCGCCCCTCTGCGAGAGCAGATCAATGCGATCATCGCTTTCTGGAACACGCTCTTCGAGGAAGCCAAGCTCCCGACTCCGCCCAAACAGCCTGGGGTGTACCAAGCAATGTTCCGTTACACCACGAGCATGGGGCTGGCCGCACTCCATCTCGAAAGGCTCGAGCCTAACAAACAGGCGCAGCTGTTCACCTGCTTGTTCAACATGGCACAAGCCTTCCCCGTTGGGAAAACGCGGATCTATCTCTTAAAGATCCTGACGGTTCTGCCGGCAAGCTGCACCACTGCGCCTCAGCGCCTGGGGATCTTCAAGGTCCTTGTGAATCAGATCTGCAACACCAAGGCCTCTACGTGCACGTGGGAGCATGAGAACCTCCCCGTCGAAGCGCTTACCGCCCATCTGCTGGACATCCTCATGGCCACCCTCTGCTTCCCGGAGTGGAATGTGGAAAAGGGGAAGGTCTTCGTGGAGGCGGTGCAGGTCACCTGCCAGCAGGATGCTCTCCTCGCCAAGTGCCGTAAAGACAGGCCCAACGGGGTCGAGTTTGCCCAATGGGTACCGCAGCCGGCCGATCTTGCCAGTTACCAACGCGGGCTTGAGATGATAACCGCCGCCCTCGAGCCGAAAGCCAAATAAACAAAAAAATAGCGACAGCAAAAGATAAGGATAAAACTAACACTCTATCTAGGTTCTTTTTTTACTCTGTTTGGGTAATTCTTTTCTGTTTTAAAAAACTAGAAAAACAGGGGTCAGGCCTTGCAAAACAATCAATTCACGCTGGCTAAATTCATCTCTGTCAAAAACACTTAAGAAGTTTGAGCGCCTCTTTTTGAACTAAAAAACGGATGCGACGATAGCACATAGCATAATGTGCCATAAAAAAATATGGCACAGCCAACGCGCTTTCTTAAGCAACCCAATTACGTAGCAAGCCGACCAAACGCGTGGGTTGCTCAAGAGGAATGATATGCCCGCAGTTTTCGAGAGATTGGTAGGTGGCATCGGGAATGCAGGCGGCGATTTCTTGGGTGTTACCGGGTGGCACGAGCACATCATCTGCCCCGCCGATCACCAAAGCTGGGCAGGTGAGCGCTTTTAAATCAGGTCGGCGATCTTCGCGATTAAGCGTCGCGGTTTGCTGGCGCACATAGACCTCTAAGCCGGCGTCAAGCGCCATGGTTTTAATGAGCTCCACCAACACCGTATCATCGTAGCGGCTGGGATGAATAAACTGCTCTAAACGCTTGCCCGAAAGGCCATGAAAAACACCGGCGGCTTTGGCATCCTCCATCACTTTTTGATGGCGGCTGCGCTCTGTCTCGGTATAGCCGCGTGCCGAGGTGCTGATCAACACTAATTTTTTGATTTGTTCGGGGTGACGCAACATAAACTCTTGCGCCACATAACCGCCCATGGAAAAGCCCACCAGCACCACCGGGTGGCGGCGCTTTGGCAAGCTTTTGGCAATGGCTGCCAGCATACCTTCTAAGCTGTCGTGGCCACGCAGATCGACAAAACGCGGCTCAGCCACATCATGCAGTGACGACATGACCGACGCCCATAAACGTTTATCGCATAACATTCCCGGCAAAAAAATCACCACCGGTTTTTTGGGTTTTAATCCTAGCCACTTTCGAAAGGGATCCCAGCGCATAGTCGCAATCTACTCCGCTAAAAATAGCGTGTTTAAACGTTTAACAAAGGTGGCCGGATCATCCAGCTGCCCGCCTTCTGACAAGATGGCTTGATCTAACAACACCTGCGCCCATTGACCAAAACGATCTTCATCTTGCTCATCGTTTAAGCGTGCCACCAATTTGTGTTCTGGATTAATTTCAAAAATAGGCGGCTGCTCTGGCACTGCTTGGCCCGTCGCCTTTAAAATTTGCTCCATCTGCTTGCCAATGGCGCCCTCTTCTGCAATCACACAAGCGGGTGAATCTACCAAGCGGTGGCTCACGCGTACTTCTTTGACTTTCTCGCCCAGGCTCTCTTTTAAGCGTTTAGCCAACCCTTCAAAGTCTTTTTCTATTTTTTCGTGTTTGGCTTTATCGGCTTTGTCTTCTAAGCTGCCTAAATCCAGTGCCCCTTTGGCAACAGATTGTACGGGCTTGCCATCAAACTCGGTTAAATAGCTCACCAGCCACTCGTCAATGCGATCGGTCAGCAGCAACACTTCTAACCCTTTTTTACGGAAAATTTCCAAGTGCGGGCTATTTTTCGCGGCCGCATAGCTTTCTGCCACCGAATAATAAATTTTATCTTGGCCAGACTTCATGCGTGCAATGTAATCTTCTAGCGACACCGCTTGTGCCTCACTGTCACTGCCTGTACTGCTAAAGCGTAATAGTTTGGCGATCTCTTCTTTATTAGCCTGATCTTCTGCCATGCCCTCTTTTAAGGTTTGACCAAACTGCAGCCAAAACGCTGCGTATTTTTCTTTATCGTCTTTAGCCAGCTTTGCCAACATGCCCAGCACTTTTTTGACGCACGCGCCACGCATGGTTTCGACATTGCGGTTACTCTGCAAAATTTCACGTGAGACATTCAGTGGCAAATCGTTGCTGTCGAGCACGCCTTTCACAAAACGCAAATACGCGGGCATCAAGTGCTCGGCATCATCCATGATGAACACACGCTGCACATACAGTTTTAAGCCGCGTGCGCGTTCACGGTTCCATAAATCAAAGGGCGCGCGCCCGGGAATATACAGTAAGCTGGTATATTCTAACTTACCTTCCACGCGATTATGCGACCAGGCAAGCGGATCATCAAAATCATGCGACACATGCTTATAAAACGCTTTGTATTCGTCATCGGGGATGTCTTTTTTGGGGCGCGTCCAGAGCGCCGTGCCTGTATTGACCGCTTCGTACTCGGGGGCAGCAGGTGGCGTCTCTTCTTTGGCATCTTCCCCTTCTGCGGATGGCGCAGGCGGTTTAATCATCATCACCGGAATACCGATGTGATCAGAATATTTATTGATGATGGTACGCAAACGCCAATCGTCTAAAAATTCTTCTTCGCCTTTTTTGAGATGCAAAATCACATCGGTACCGTGATGCTCTTTTCCGGCATTTTCGAGTGTGTACTCGCCCTCACCCGCAGATTCCCAATGCACGGCTTGCTCAGGCGCCAGGCCCGCCCGACGGCTGATAACCGTGACCTTGTCTGCCACGATAAAAGAAGAATAAAAACCCACACCAAACTGGCCGATTAAAGCAGAGTCTTTGGCTTGATCGCCGCTTAATGAGCTCAAAAACTCTTTGGTGCCTGATTTAGCGATGGTGCCTAAATGCTCAATCACTTCATCGCGGGTCATACCGATGCCGTTATCGCTAATGGTCACTGTGCCGGCTTCTTTATCGGCCGTGACGCTGACTTTTAGGTGTTGGGCATCGTTACGCAAGCTCTCATCTGAAAGCGCCATAAAACGCAACTTATCGGCTGCGTCGGAAGCATTTGAAATCAACTCACGTAAAAAGATTTCTTTATTGCTATAAAGCGAGTGGATCATGAGCTGCAGCAGCTGCTTGACCTCAGTTTGAAAACCATGTGTTTCGCGTTGTGTTTGGGCGGTGGCCATAATGGAGATACCTCAACTTCAATTTGGATTAAAAAAATATTCAGTCCATTAAATGGGGTTCACTATATCAAATTTCAAGGAACATGTGGCAATATCAACTCTTAGCGAAAGTTCTATTTTTAATATTTAAATGTTTACCATAATTTTAATTACGTTAAATAATATGCGATTTGGATGTTAAACAATGAATCTGATCTCCTCGAAAAAAGTTATAAAGCAAACTTATTTTTAACGCTTTTTTAAAACTTGGATTCAATATCTAACGGTAATAGGCACATATCAAATAAGCCAGCTCAGTCTCAGATTTTTCATCTCAACTGCTCGATGCTTAAGACTTCGCTATCGCCTTTTCCTTTTTGTGGAGCAGATCTCTCTGGTGCGGCGTTAAGTAGATTTTGTTGAGCACAAGAAGAAGCTTCAACATCTCAGCAGCCTTTTCATGGCAAGGATACTCACGGATAAATGTCTTCAACTTTTCTGTCACCTCATCAATACAAAGATAAAGTGCATAGTGAGGCTTGCACACATGCTTTTTAATGTCCTCAGCAACGGTCTTGGGCCAGCTCTCATCGTATTCAGAGTCATCATCGTCGTTGTCAGATGCAGGCGCCGCAGAATACTCCTCCTCTGCATCACAAAGCGCATCGTATACTTTTTGAACACGTTGCATGTTTTTGCCTCCCAACAACGTATCGTGAGCAATTTTTGCTTCCTCCAACAATTCATACGCTTGCCGCGGCAGCTCACTGCCAGCACCTTGCTTCGACAAGGTGTTCTGTTGTTTTTTATCCACTGCAGACACCTTCAAAATAAAATACATGAAAATGCGTTTAGTCAACGGCAGATCGGCCTCAGCAATGTGCTTTACCTTAGCCTTTGAGGAAGGTTCGCTACTGAAGATATTGGGAGGGAAAAATCCCAACCCTACTTTTCCCATTGAGAATGTTTGAGGCGAAGTATCGATTGATTTCCCCTGAAGCAGATCAGCAAAATATTCTGTGATTTTCTGCTTTCTGCCTCCTCTGGCAGGTAGTCTAGTAAAAAGACGTTCAAGAAGTACTGTTGCAGCTTGGCACTTCTCCGTAGCAGGATCAAAAGGCCGGCAATTTTCTTGGCTGTAGAGCTCAGAGTAATGTTGCCAGTAGTATGAAAAAAAACTTTTGTTTGAAATTGTAAAACCCGGCAGGTCTGAGGTGTGCTGCTCCCCATCTTCAGCATCGTCATCACTTGAATCATCATCAGAGATCACATCTTCTACCATTGAGACCACAGCGCCTTTTTCTGCATCATCAACCACGAGAGTGTCATCATCAAGCACCAACACCCCAATAAAGTAAATCAAGAGTTGATTCGCCAACGCCACACTTTTTTTGGGGAAGTTGTGGCTTGTCGTTCTACCTGTCGCAGAGCTTGCAATGCTACTTTGAAATTTCTGTAGCGCTCTGTGTTCGTGAAGATATTTTTTTTCTGTCGCATCCAAGCAAGCATCGGGTTGCAGCAGGCGAACTAAATAGGCAAGCACTTCTTTAGCTGCATCAGCAGACTTGTAGGAATACGATAAGAAAACAGTACTGAGCAGTTTTTCCGCTGCTGCCCGCTGCTTTTCATGAGGAGTAGGCACAAAAGCTGCATGACCTTTGAAAATCAACTCCTGACGATGTACTTGCCAAGTTTTACCTTTAGCACCTGTTTTCTTTGTTGGTTTTGCAGATACAGGCGCTCTTTTTGCTTTTTGTTTCCCTACGCCTTTCGCAAGTGTTACCACCGCACCAGAAGGTCCTTCCATTAGGCCGTTTTCGCAATAACAATCTATTTTGATCTATTCTGTATAGATAGAGTAACATGAGCATGTATGTTACGCGCCGTGATCTTCATGGAGGATCAGGTACGCAAATGCCGGCGCAAGACCTTGCCCACGGCGCTTTTGGGAAGCTCATCATAAAATTCAATGACTTTCGGGCGCTTATAGCCGGTGAGTTCATGCTGGCAATGCTGGTACACTTCGGCTTCGGTGAGAGAGGGATTGCGGCGCACGATGCAAAGCTTCACGGCCTCACCGGAATGCTCATCCGGCACACCAATCACCGCCACTTCTTTCACACCAGGATGGTGCATGACCACTTCTTCAATTTCATTGGGGTAAACATTGAAACCCGAGACATTAATCATGTCTTTTTTACGATCCACAATATACAGATACCCAGCCGCATCGCACTTGGCCATATCCCCTGTTTTAAACCAGCCCTCTTTTGTGATGACCTCATCCGTGGCTTCGGGCCGCTGCCAATAACCTTGCATCACTTGCGGGCCTTTCACCCAGAGCTCTCCTACTTCACCCACTGGCACATCGTCACCTTCTTCAGTACAAATTTTCACGTCAGTTGACGGCAGCGGCAAACCAATGCTGCCATTATAGGCTTCAAGCGTCAGCGGATTAATAGACACCACTGGCGAGGTTTCGGTCAGCCCGTAGCCTTCCAGCAATGGCTTGCCCGTCATGGCCACCCAGCGCTTGGCCACATCTTCTTGTAAGGCCATGCCCGCACCCAGCGCAATGCGCACGTGGCTAAAATCAAGCGTTGGAAATTGAGGATGATCAAGTAAGGCGTTATAAAGAGAGTTCACGCCGGTGAGCACACTAAACGGCATTTTGGAAAGTGTTTTCACCACGCTATTAATATCACGCGCGTTGGCAATGAGCACCGATAAGCCACCCTGCATCACAATCAATAAGCAATTCGCCATCAGTGAAAAGATATGGTACAGCGGCAAGGGCGTGATCACCACTTCTTTGCCCGGGCGAAACACGGGCGCAATCCACGCCGCGACTTGTTGTAAATTGGCAAGCAGATTTTGATGACTGAGCATCGCGCCTTTGGGGTAACCGGTTGTGCCGCCAGTGTATTGCAAAAAAGCGGTATCTTCGCCGGTCAGTGTCACAGGTGATATTTTTAAATTTTTGCCCTGGCGCAACGCCCGTTTAAAGAAAATGGCTTGGGGCAAGTGATAGCGCGGTACTTTTTTCTTGATGTGTTTCACCACAAAATTAAGCAATGCCCCTTTTGGGAAAGACAATAAATCGCCTAAACCTGTGATAATCACATGGTCAATTGGGACTTCCTCCATCACTTTCTCTAGCGTGTTGGCCACGACATTTAAAACAACAATCGCTTTTGCACGTGAGTCTTTTAGCACTTGCCCCAGCTCGCGCACCGTATAAAGCGGGTTGACGTTCACGACTATCAAGCCAATGCGAAAGGCAGCAAATAAGGCAACCGGGTATTGCAAACAATTCGGGAGCATCAAGGCAATGCGATCGCCTTTTTTTAAAGCAAAGTGCTGCTGCAGGTAAGCGGCAAAACTGTCAACTTGCTCAGCCAATTGCGCATACGTGATGGTATGCCCCATTTGATAGAAGGCTTGATTGTCAGCATATTGCTCGCAGCTGCGCGTGAACAATTCATTGAGGTTGTTAAAAGGGGAAGGTTCAATGTCGGCAGGTATGCCTTTGGGGTAACTTTTTAACCAGATTTTTTCCATGTTAATACCCTATTCGTCCATTAATTAAAAAGCCCTGGTGGTTAATCAGGGCTTTTACATATTCATTTAAGAGAGCGGGCACTTCGGGGCCGCCCCTACAATTATCACGATAGCATAGGTGTAACTGAGCATAACAACAACTTCATCAATTTCACAACTTATAACACCTTAGCCTTGATACTGCTCCATCTCTTGGGTCGCCACTTCGATATGCTCGACAGTGCGGATGGAGGTCACGACGCGGCGGTTACGCTGACGACCTTCATAGGTGGAATTATCGGCAATGGGGTTCAGCAAACCAAAGCCAATGATATCGATGCGTTCAGGCGCAATGCCATATTGCTCAATTAAAGCGGTGCGTACATTTTGCGCGCGGCGCTCTGAGAGATTTTGGTTATAATTGCTGTCACCCACGTTATCGGCATGCCCTTCTAGTACGATACCGGCAAGATTTGGGTAGCGACCGATGAAGGCGGCCATGCGACGCAGCTCACCTTCGTATTCTGGTTTAATGGTGTCTTCATCAAAGTCAAAGAAAATCGCTAAATCAAAGCCGATTTCTTTTTCTTCAAATAATGGGCAGCCCCACTGATCCACAATGTAATGATCGGGCACGTTCACACAGTAGCTGTCTGAAATATCGGCTGCGCGGTATGCGGCACGGCCACCAAACTGGAAGACAGCACCAATATTAAATAAGAAATCGCTATCGCGATCTTGTGGCTCATAATAACCACGAATATCGGCGCGCAAGGCAATATTTTGGAAGATGAAGTATTTGACACCACCACCGTAATTCCAGCTCACACGCGTTTCGTTCTGTGCGTCATTGCTGATTTCGCGGCTCATGCCTAAACCGGTTGCCAAATAAGGCACAAGGCGCTCCGCGCGATTGAAATGATAGAGGCCGTCGATATGCCACAGATAATAATCGGTATTGCCGTCATTGCGTTCTGTGTTGGTGTACCCAAAAAAGAACTCACTGCTCCAACGATCAGTGATGTTATAACCAAAACCTAAACTATAGTGTGGGTCGTCATCGAAACCGCGATCATCATCAAAGACGAAATAACCAATCATTGGCGAGAGCGTAAACGCCTCTGCTTTGTGCTCAAGCGCGGCGGCATGCGATGCCGTCATCAACATCAGCAAAAAAGCTAAACCAATTTTTGGTTTTCGAAAGTTCATCATATTGTTAGTCCAGTAGGCTGCGCAGCATCCAAGCCGTTTTTTCATGGAGGTGTATACGTTGCGTTAACAGATCAGCGGTCGCTTCATCGTCTGCATCAGACGCCGTGGAAAACATGTCACGTGCCGTGCGTGTGACGGTTTCATGCCCTTCGACGAGTTGCTTAATCATATCGGTTGCCGCAGGCACACCTTCGGCTTCTTTCACCGTCGCTAACTTCGCAAATTGTGTGTAACTGCCGGGTGCAGGAAAACCGAGCGCACGAATACGCTCGGCAACCTCATCAACAGCGCCTGCCAGCTCGGTATATTGTGCTTCAAACATTAAATGAAGCGTTTGGAACATGGGACCGGTCACGTTCCAATGGAAATTATGCGTTTTCAAATACAAGGTATAACTATCGGCCAATACTTTACTTAAGCCCAGGGCAATTTGTTCACGATCGCTTGCGGATAAGCCTGTATTGATGTCCAATTGAGTTCTCCTTTTGAGTTTTTAGAATGCTATCATATACTAGAACTCCGTCGCAATGCAAATGAGGGAGGTGGCGATCGCGGGCAAAAAAACAAAGAAGTCAGTTGGCGCACAAACTGATAACAGGGAGAGATAAGGGCGGCCACAGGGGGCCGCCCCTACGGTAACCGCGAATCGTAGAAGAGTCATCTAGATACGAGAAAAAACCCATCGGGCTCAAGTTTGAGATAATAATATTATGTTTGATTTATTTGTAGGGGTGGCACCGAAGTTACCGCCCTCTACTCAATCCGATCCCAGATTTCGGTACGACCAAACATTTTCGCGCCCGCATAGCCGCGCACACGCAGTTTTTCACCACCCTCTTCCAGCTTCATGGTGCCTTTGAAAATTTTACCTGTTTTAGGGGCGAGCATCTGGCCACCTTCCCACTCATCGTCATCTTTAGGCGCAAAATCCCACAGGATAACCATGCCCAAAACAGGCTGATTACGGCGTTCGCCTTTACACTTGCAACAAACACGATCTGCATCTTCAGGTCGGGTTTGGTGAATTTTGCCTTGCAGTTTGCCGTCTTTTTCATAAATCAGAATTTGACCATTTGGCTCGCCGGTATCTTCATCATACGTTTGCCATAGGCCGATAGGCGAATCTGATTCAGCCAGCAAAGTCCCGCCCATGCCAACTAATAATAGACAGACACAGAAAAGTGAAGTCATCAAGCTATTCAACTTTTTTGAAGAAATCATGGTTATCTCCTGAAAATGTTAATATTTAATTATTATAAATTATTTGCACTTGGTTTTCGCAATAGAAGGCAAGCACTAGCAGTCAGCCGCCGCTTATTAGATAGGTATGGGGAAAGCGCGCTTTTTAAGTTGCAAACTCGGTCAGCAGCGCCATTTCTGCTTCAGCAAAACCGGCTTCTAAACGTGCTGGTCGATTAAAGGGCCCCTTCACTGCATTACGTGCGTAACGGCGAATTAAGTTGCCAAATGTTTTGAGTGAATCTATTTCACGTTGCTGGCACAGGAAATGATACCAACGGTTGCCAATTTCAACGTGGTTCACTTCATCACGCAAGATAACCCGCAGAATTCTCACGGCTTGTTGATCACCATACCGCGCCAAACGTTGCATGATCGCCGGGCTCACATCTAAGCCTCGGGCTTCGAGTAAACGTGGTACTAACGCCATACGTACTAATACATCATGTGCAGTGGTTTTCGCCATTTCCCACAAACCGCTGTGTGCAGGAAAATCGCCGTAATCGTAATTCAGTGAACGTAAATGATTTCTCAGCAAGGTAAAATGATGCACTTCATCCGCGGCCACGGTAATCCAATCGTCGTAATAATTACGAGGCAAGCCTCGAAAACGATAAATGGCATCTAATGCGAGGTTAATGGCATTAAATTCAATATGGGTGATGGAATGTATTAGAGCGGCATGCCCTTCTACCGTGCCAAAGTGACGTGGCGGCAAACTACGAGGTGGGACAAGCTCAGGTTGGGCGGGACGCCCTGCTTCGACAGCAACATCAGGTTTATCAGTAGAACTTAAATCCAGTTCACCGGCCTCCCAGCGTTCCTGCAGTTTAGAGACCATTTCCAACTTTTCTTCTACACGACAAGCGTCTAAACAGGCTTTAGCTGCACTAAAAAGATTCACATCCATGAATTAATAACCTATATTTATTATTATGACGTTCAACTTAATCCCAACCCCTAATAAAGCAGCCTAGGGGGGATCAATAGTAACATCATTACGAACGAGTGCACCATTAATTTTACAAGATTTTAACCATGCCTGACTATATTGCCGCTATTGACCAAGGCACAACCAGTACGCGCTGCTTGATTATCGACCCTCAAGGAAAATGTGTCGGTGAATCTCAGTTGCCGCACCAACAATTTTTCCCCAAGCCAGGCTGGGTAGAACACGACGCCACTGAAATTTGGACGCACACCCAAACCACTATAAAACAAGCACTCGCCGCCGCCCACATCACGGGAAATGAAATAGCAGGCATCGGTCTGACTAACCAACGCGAAACCACGGTGGTGTGGGATAAGCGTACGGGAAAACCCTATGCACCGGCTATCGTCTGGCAAGACACGCGCACCGACACCCTCTGCGGGAAGTTCGCAGGCAATGCCGGGCAAGATCGCTATCGTGCACTGACCGGTTTGCCGTTATCCACTTATTTTTCAGGCCCCAAAATCCGCTGGCTGCTTGATAGTGTCGATGGTTTGCAAACAGCGGCTGAACAAGGCCAGGCCCTCTTCGGCACAATGGAATGTTGGCTCATCTGGCAGCTCACGGGCGGGCCACATGGCGGTGTACATATCACCGATGTGACCAATGCCTCGCGCACCTTGTTAATGGACCTGCACAGCCTGCAGTGGAGCGACACACTGCTCGAAACATTTAATATTCCTCGCGCCATGTTGCCCACCATCCGCCCATCTAGTGATCCAAACTATTATGGCCTCACTCAAAAAGACGGCCCATTTGGCGCGCAAATTCCTTTGTGTGCGGCACTGGGCGATCAACAAGCCGCCATGGTCGGGCAAGCGTGCTTTGATCCCGGTGATATAAAAAACACGTATGGCACAGGCTGCTTTATGTTATTGAATACCGGCACCGACTGCCTGCAATCCAAACATGGCTTGCTGACAACCGTCTGTTACCAGTTTGCAGATGCGGAACCTGTGTACGCGCTGGAAGGTTCCGTCGCCATGGCCGGCGCGTTAGTACAATGGCTACGCGACAATCTGGGTTTAATCCATGATTCAGCAGACATCGAAGCTTTAGCGGCCAGCGTCCCTGATAATGGCGATGTGTATTTTGTGCCTGCTTTTTCAGGCCTCTATGCCCCCTACTGGCGCGCTGATGCCCGCGGGTTAATCATTGGCATGACACGCCACACAAACCGTGGCCATATTGCACGCGCGGCATTGGAAGCCACTGCCTACCAAACACGCGAAATTTTTGAGCTCATGCGCCAAGACAGCGGCTTTGACTTTACACAACTGAAAGTCGACGGTGGCATGGTACAAAATGAACTGCTTATGCAGTTTCAAGCGGATGTATTAGGTGTGCCGGTTGTGCGCCCGCCGCTGGCTGAAATTACCGCATTAGGGGCCGCTTATGCTGCCGGGCTGGCAGTGGGTTTTTGGCCAAACCTCGATACACTGCGTCAGCACTGGCAAGCAGAACACCTCTGGCAACCGGCTCGCGATGACACGGCACGCACCGCCTATTATCACCGCTGGCAAGAAGCCGTCACACGCACGTTGAACTGGCATGACAACAAATAATCACATCATGCGTCGCACGACGCCCTTACCCAAGCAACTGGCGCACACACCGTTTGATGTGATTGTGATGGGCGCAGGCATTAACGGCACGGGCATTGCACGCGATGCGGCGCTGCGCGGTTTGCGCGTCTTGCTGGTCGACAAAGGCGATATTTGTGATGGCACCTCCGCTTGGTCTTCACGTTTAATTCATGGCGGGCTACGCTATCTTGCGCATGGCGAATTCAGTTTAGTACGTGGATCCTTACACGAACGCGCGTGTTTACTGCGCCTTGCGCCGCATTTAGTGCACCCTTTGCCTTTTGCTATCCCTTTTTATACTTATTGGGATGCACTTTCCGTCCCCATTGGTTTGCGCCTTTACGATTGGTTTTCACAAAACGGCACGTTCCCGCGGCATCGATTGTTGTCGCGTCGCCGCTTTCAAGAGCAGGTGCCAGGCATTAACACAAAAGCGCTCAAAGGCGGCGCGATTTATACGGATGCGGCCGCGCCCATGGCAGAGCGGCTCTGCGTTGAAAATGCGCTTGCGGCTGCTGAGCACGGTGCGGTTGTCATCACTTATGTGCGCGCGGATGAATTTATTTTTGATACGCATGATGCGAATCGGGTAACGGGCGTTGTGTTAACCGATTTATTAGACACGGGCGCTGCTCGCCACTCAGTGCACGCACCTTTAGTGATGAATGCCACCGGCCCGTGGGTCGATAAGCTGCTTGCTGCCGGCGCCATCGTCACAGACAACCCTTTTATGGGCGGCACCAAAGGCAGTCATGTGATTGTGAACCCCTTCCCCGGCGCACCTGATCGGGCACTTTATTTTAAAGCCCCACAAGATAAGCGGCCGCTTTTTATTATTCCTTGGGGAGAGTTATATTTGTTGGGCACCACCGATTGCCGCCATCAAGATGATTTAGATCATTTACGCGCAAGCCAAGCTGAGATTGATTATATTTTGACAGCAGTAAACAGCGTCATTCCTTCTGCTAATTTACATCACAAGCACATCTGCTACACCTATGCGGGTGTACGCCCCCTGCCCTGGCACCCTAAAGGTAAACCAGGTAGCGTCACACGCCGCCATATTATTCATGACCACGCGCCCGAATATGAAGGCCTTGTTTCCATTATCGGCGGCAAACTGACCACGTACCGCGGCTTAAGCGAAGAAGCAGTCGACATAGCATTCCAAAAGCTTGGCAAAGCCGCACCTGATAATTACTCCGCATCGATTAACTTGCCCGGTGCCCGCACAGCTGATTTTACGCAATTCCAAAAATGGTTTTTGGCACAGGCCCCCTTTGATAGCGATGTGTGTGCACGCTTATTATCACTTTACGGCACCCGTAGCTTAGCCCTTTGGGCACTGTGCAAACGCACCCCCCGCTTACAAGCACGGCTACGTGACGATGTGCCCGCTATTGCCGCTGAAGTGGTGTTTGCGTTTGAATCAGAAATGGCACAAACCCTATCTGATGTGCTGCTACGCCGCACGATGTTAGGCCTGCGAGCAGACCTTGGACAAAGCGTGATCCCCGCAGCCGCCAAAGTAGCCGCTGAGTATTTTGGATGGGATGAAGCGCGTGTGACGCGTGAAATTGAGCACTGCCAGGCGGCAGTTGAGCGTTTTACTCCGGTTTATAAGTAACCTCTCAACCGAGACCGTCCCTACAATCAATTCACCAAATATCCGCATATGGCTGGGTCTGAAAATTAACCCTCACACCAGCCAGACAAATAACTTTATTTTGACTGTTTTTTAAATATATGAATTAACCATCTACGTTTTGTTACTTTCAATCAATGAGTGCGAAAGTAGAAACCGGCTCTACCTGCACACTTGTGACTTCTATTACTAACGCCTGTCCAGGTTTTACAAGAGGTAGTGGCTTTTCCCAAATAGCAATCCTGCTCTCTTCATCACCGAATCTCACCCCGCTAAGCGCTTCATTAAACGCCACCCAACCAACACCTTGACGGTTAGAGCGCCTAAATGAAGCAAACAATGAGTAAACTCTTCTTTTTGTTGCCGCAAATACTGCTTGTTGCGCTCTTTCTCTTTCTGCTGCTGTTTCACCTGCTGCTTCTTCCTCAAATAAATCTCCAACTTTGTTTGCATTAATAATGTGCAAACACACCTCACATGAAGAAAAAGGGTGAATACCCGAAAAATAGCGCCCATGGTATTCGCAATGCCGACAGATGTAGAACACATCAAGCCACGACCACAAGCTCTCTGCAACAGCAGTATCTCCTGCCATGCAGGCTTGCTCGTGCATCTCGCGTGCCAGTACAATACAATCGTTGAGGAAACACATGTATTGCAGCTTGTCGCGCACATCCAACACCGTCATGCGAATGCGTTGCTTTTTTTCTTTCAGCGTCAAGCGCTCAAAAAACCTCGCATCCAGATAAAGGAGTATTCGCCCTGCTAAATCTTTGGCAGCAGCGGCTTGTGCTTCAACCTGCTCTGGCTCAAGAGACCACAAGTAATTATTTTCTTCGTCTAGCCAAACGCTTATCCTTTTGCAAAGGTCATCCCGCACTTTTTCTGCTTCCCCTCTCTCGGGTACAGGATCTGCGTTTGTAAAATTAGCCAACCAATATTGGAACACCTCTCGACAGTGTGCTGGGGTAAAATTACTGGGTATGGCGCGGCAGAGCGCAAACAAAATATCAGGATGCGTGCTGGCGGGGATCCCCGGAAACCACCCGGCAGCCGCTTCACGGTATTCGTTTTGCCAATGTGGGTCTTGTGCGAGTGCCGCCTTCATCCCAGGGCCAGTAACCTTGTCAAACCAAGCTGTCCATGCTTCATCAGAGAGCCTTATTTTGAGTGCTTCACCGGCGAGTTTGTACTGTTCCTGCTGTATTTTTCTGAGAAAGCGAATGCTTGCAGAAAAGTAGATCACCACATTGAGCAACGACAGTAAACAGCAAGAAATGTCGTGCGAAACGCTATTTACATAACATTGAAATTGTAGCTTTGGTCGCTTTTCCTCAAGAAAACGTTTTAATGCCGTTAGTGGTGAAGCATTAGGCCCGTTCTGCAGACCGAAGCGATACCAATAAAAAACAAAGCGCTTCCCCAGTTTGTTTTTTGTCAAAACACGCACCACTTGTTTGGTATCCACTATCAGCAAAAAAGCAAGATGGCCTTCCAGCTCGATGGGCGCAACTAGCGCAAAAGGTGCTAAAGGGCTATTAGCACGGTCTTCGAGAAGCTCGAGCATCACACCAAAATCGTCCCCTGTTAACTCGCCACTTGTCCGGTAAATTAGCAACGGCCCTACTTGCAGACAGCGCTCCCTTTTTTCTGTTGCTGTCATTTCGCTTCTTGGCCTCCATCGCCAAGAAAAGCTTTTGTCTTCTAGCCTTTGAATAAAATTTTCCACTGAGCAACACAAAGGCTCTGCTGGTGTGGGTAGGTCAGATAGCGTTTGTGCGCTTTCCCCAGGTGCCTCCCGCATTGCTTTCGCAGAAGCCAAGCCCATATCGGAAAGCCGTTGCACAGAAGGCGCTGTTTGTTTTTGAAACCTCTGCTTTAATGGCGTAACATCTGAGGGTAAGTTAGCCTCCTTGAGAGATCAGAAATGTCTCTGTGAATATTTTCATCGCCCAGAAAGGTTAGTTTTCTGACTTTAATTTGACCCTTTTTTTGTGCTCGAAGTAGAGAATAATTTCAATGTTAGCGCCATTAAAATCATTGAGCCTGAGAGAACGTCGGCGGCGACTCCCAAGCGTGCACTTTGGTCTCTGGCCCACCCAGCTGAACCGCCATCACTTCCCCAGGCGCCCCATTGCGGTCATCTGTTGAGTAGACAAATTGAATCATACTCAGCCACGCCTTAAAAACCGCTGGACCGAACGCTGGCGTAGCAGCTTGCTTAAACGCAACAGCAATTTGCCCAAGTTCCCCACGGTATGTTTGAAAAGGCGCTTCTGCTAACCTGCTGTACGCAATGTTTTTCCCTGCCCCACATCCAGCGCAACCGTGCTGAAAAACAACATATCTCCTCGAAGTACTTGAACAGTGGTATTCTAGATGACGACAAATATACAACACATCAAGCCAGGCAAACGCTTGCTTTGCCGTATTGGCATGACCACCACAACAGGCCAACACATAAATCTGCTGTGCAACGGTAATACACGCATTCAGAAAACACATGTATTGGTACAGATCGTCTTGTTCCAGCACGGTCATGCGTACACACTGAATTTGTGCTGCTAGCGTCAATTGCGCAAAGTCAAGCGCATCCATGTAAAGTAAAATTTGGCCGGCAAGCTTCTGGGCCGCTTTCGCTTGAATAGCACGCTTGCTTTCTTCGTCTTCAACACTTGAAAAAATGCGCCACCCATCACGCTGCTCTTTTTCTTGTGTCAGCCAAGCACGCAGGTCCGTGCAAAGGATACGATACATGCTCTCAAGTGCAGGCACATGTTCTGGATCCGGCATGTTGTCCAAGCAATTTTGAAGAAAGCCAGCGGTATCGGGTGTGCCTTCAGGCGACGTCATCCCCGCTTCATGTTGAAGCACAAGCAACGCATCGGCGGCACAGGTGGCCGGGATCCCGGGGTGCCAGCCCAGTTGATCAGCCAAGCGAAATGCACTCGCCCAACGTGGGCTATTGGCGATGGCACAATCTCGAGAGTCGTACGCCTGCGTGGTTGGCCGAGAAACAAGCCCTGTGGCGTCTTGATAAAACCAATCACAACACGCCATGCCAAGCCGCTCTTTCAAAGCGCGGCCTGCTTGGAAATATTCTCCGCGTTGTGTTTTCTCCCAAAATGAAAAGTCCGCTGTCAGGTAGGTTACCATATTGACGACTAGCCTAAGCAGGTAGCCCTCGGAAATAGACGCGACAGCGAGGCAAGCGCTTTCTTCTTCGTCAGGTTGAGGCACATTGGCTGAGAAAAAATAAGCAACATAGCGCGCAGCTTTGCTCTCCCCCTGTTGCGCGCCTTCAAAAAGTTCTTCCAAATGAAAAAAAAGTCGGTAATAAGCGGCCGGCAGTACATCACAAGAGTGGCCAAACTCGTTTTCCCTTGCCCAGCATACTGTCTCTTTACTTGTTCCCCTTACTCTCTCTTTCTTTTTAAAAAAATACACTTCTGGGCAAATCGTCTTGCTAAATGGACGGCAAATATAGAGAGAAAACATAAAGCGGCGCTGCAGCGGTTGAGGGATTGTTGTGAAAGGGGAATGCCGCAAGGTATCCACAATAACCAGAAAAGCTTCGTCGCCAGAGAAGGCTGTTTTGCCTGTAAGAGGATCTTTTTCAAGCATATTGAGCTTGATGGGGCTGACGATGACGCGCGGATGACAGCGCTTGCCTTCAGTCTCTTGGTCAAAAAGCGCCGTCATTGCTTGCAAAGTCCTTGCCGTGATCTCCCCTGCTGTGACGTAGAAAAGCAACGGCCCAATTTGCCAGCGCTGATTCCTTCCCTCTGATGTCAACCGCCAAGACATCTCTCGGTTTTTTATCTTTTGGGCAAACTCTCGTAGTAAAAGCAGGCTAGGCTGCAGAACAGTACTCGTTGCACAAGGGCTTTGCGCCGTTCCTGTAGAACGACTTGCACGCCTGCTGCGGCTACGATCATCTTCTGGCGTTCTGTCTTTTAGCCGGCCTGATGCTCTTGCTTCTTTCAAAGATTGAAGCGCAGCTTGTGAATCACCCGCCGCAAAAGAACCTAGCAGGTTGCGGACCGGCGTTGCCACTCGAGCCGCACTGGTTGAGTCTGCCATTTTTTTTGTTTGCTCACTCATCTTGTCTTAACAGGTAGGGAGGTGTTAATCCCAAATTGAATTGCAGAGCTTCTAATGTTATTGGAGTAACATTGGGATGTAAGTTTGTTAGCGAGTGTGTGGGAGTCCCCGTAAACGATGACGTTTATTGGTGAGGGTCACGCCGGCCGTGCTGACGCATTCTGTAGGCGCCGGCGGGTACGATCTTGAAAATCACCAATTAGCTGCCCACAAGCGGCATTAATATCCTCGCCACGAGTTTTTCTTGTCGTCGTATTAATGCCTGCCTGCATTAAAATGGCGTGAAACTCGTCGATGGCGGCCTGACTGGCGCAGCGATAATGGCTTCCTGGGAAAGGATTAAACGGAATTAAATTCACTTTAACGGGCAAGTCACTGAGCAGCTTGGCAAGCTCCTCAGCATGCGCTGGACGGTCGTTTACCCCATCCATCAAGGTATATTCAATTAAAATCGTGCGTTTGCTCGGGGCAGGAAAATAGTCTCGACACGCTGCCAGCAGCACGGCAATGGGGTATTTCTTATTCAGCGGCACCAGCGGCGTGCGTATCGCATCATTGGGGGCATGCAGCGAGACGGCAATCGATACCGGGCTGGCTTGCGATAAGCGCTTCATGGCCGGCACCACGCCGGCTGTGCTCACCGTCACGCGGTGTTTCGACAAGCCATAGGCATAATCATCCATCATGATATCAAGCGCCTGTACCAAGTTATCGAAGTTCAGGAGCGGCTCCCCCATCCCCATCATCACAATATTTGTAATATGGTGGTCATGGCGGCCCTGTTGCTGCGATAAGGCCCGCACCGCCAGCCATACTTGGCCAATAATCTCACTCACCTGCAAATTACGATTAAACCCCTGCGCACCGGTGGCACAAAAATCGCAGTTCAGCGCACAACCTACCTGTGAGGAAACACACAAGGTGCCACGCTCGGCTTCAGGAATATAAACCGTCTCGATGCACAAGCCATCATGCAAACGCACTAGCCACTTGCGTGTACCGTCTTGTGAGGTGTGATCAGAAGTAATTTCAGGGAGCTTAATTTCCGCACAAGCCGCTAAACGTTGCCGTAAACCTTGATTGAGCATGCGCATGTCATCAATGTTTGCCAGACCATCACGGTGAATGGCTTGCAACACGTGAGTCGCACGTGTGGGGGGCTCGTCGAGCGAATCAAAAAAAGCCGCCAGTTCGCTGCGATTTAAATCGAGCAAATTGACGGCGGGAGCAACCATTATCAAAGACGTTAGGAAACGTCAGACGTTAAGCGGATAATTCAGGGAAAAAGAAGGCAATTTCAATCGCGGCATTTTCAGCACTGTCAGAACCGTGTACGGCATTGGCATCAATGCTTTCAGCAAAGTCTGCGCGAATAGTGCCGGCTTGCGCTTTTTGTGGATCGGTATCGCCCATCAGCTCGCGATTGAGGCTGACAGCATTTTTGCCTTCCAGCGCTTGCACCATCACCGGGCCTGAGATCATAAAATTGATTAAATCACCAAAGAACGGACGCTCTGCATGCACTTGGTAAAAACTTGCAGCTTGCTCTTTGCTTAAATGTATCATTTTAGCCGCGATGACTTTAAGGCCCGCTTTTTCAAAGCGACTGTAAATTTCACCGATGACATTTTTCGCCACGGCATCGGGTTTAATAATAGATAAGGTGCGTTCAACGGTCATGAGATCTCCTAGAGAATCAGTTCTGCTTTTAGCTCATAAGCTCAGCAGCACACGGCAGGGCAAATATCCCCTCACCCCAGCCCTCTCCCCTTGAAGGGGAGAGGGAGAGGAAATACTTTCGAAATCGAGAGATCCGGAAAGCATGTCTCCTGATAACGATCTCTATAATATTTATTAAAATTAGTCAGCTGGAAAAGTTAACTGAACAAGTTGATGAAGTTAATCATTTTCATCCCAGTCTGTCAAGGCGAGTGCATCCTCCTGCTCAGGCAACACCTCAACTTTACGCAATTTGCGTTCAATCACACGGGTGCGAGTCGAAGCATTGTCGATGGTATGGGAAGCCTCTTGGAGTTTTTTCTGTACTTTGGTCAACACTTGACCAAATTTTTCAAACTCAAGTTTAATGCCTGCTAACACCTGCCAGACCTCACTCGAGCGTCTTTGGATCGCTAAACTGCGGAAACCCATTTGCAGGCTGTTTAGCATGGCGGCCAGGGTGGTGGGACCGGTGATATTCACGCGATACTCACGCTGTAACAATTCAACAATGCCAGGGCGGCGTAAGACTTCGGCGTACAAACCTTCTGTGGGCAAAAACAAAATCGCAAAATCGGTGGTTTGAGGCGGGTTGATGTATTTCTCACAAATACTTTTCGCTTCACGCTTAATCGCCTGCTCTAGCTGGCGCGCGGCCGCCTCAACCGCTTCTGCATCCGCTTGCTGAGTCGCGTCTAACAAACGCAAATAATCTTCTTGTGGAAATTTCGCATCGATTGGCAACCACACCCTTTCTTCTTTTTGGTCACCCCGCCCCGGCATGTTAATGGCAAATTCCACGCGGTTATTACTGCCTTTTTTAGTGGCCACATTGCGCTCGTATTGATCGGGGCTAAATAATTGTTCCAATAAATTACCGAGTTGCACCTCTCCCCAAGTGCCACGCACTTTGACATTGGTTAAAACTTTTTTTAAGTCGCCCACGCCAGCCGCCAGGGTTTGCATCTCTCCTAGGCCTTTGTATACCTGCTCCAGCCGGTGACTGACCTGCTTAAATGACTCCCCTAAGCGTTTTTCAAGGGTGGTTTGTAGTTTTTCGTCTACCGTATGGCGAATAGTGGTGAGGTGCTGCGTGAGCTCGCCGCGCAATGCGGTGAATTTTTTATCAAGCGAGTCTGTCATTTGCTTAAGCGTTGCGCCCATTTCTGTGCGGCTTTGGCCACTTTCCTCGCGCATCAAGCGTTCAACACGCTCTTGGCTCTTTTCAATAAAATCTAAATGCGGCCTTAATGAGGCGGTTTGATCCTCTGGCTTACGTTTTAAACTGATAATCTGTAATACCAGCACGGTAGTGAGTAATGCAGCGATAAGAGAGCCAAGGAGTAATATGATCATGAGGTAATTTGAAATACTTGTTTAAGATAAGCTAAATAAGAAGGATCTTTGCACATGGTTTTATCGGGGCTATCGCTTAATTTTGCCACGGGTTGACCATTACACTCTGTCATTTTAATCACAATTTGGAGAGGTTGATACCCTAAATCATTGGTTAATTTAGTGCCTATCCCAAAGGCCAATAGGCTGCGCGATTTAAAATGATTAAATAACGCTAACGCAGAGTTCAAGCTTAAGCTATCGCTGAACACCAGTGTTTTCGTTTTAGGGTCAACGCGGTTTTTCTCATAATGGGCAACCACCTTTTCACCCCAGGCATACGGATCGCCTGAATCATGACGCGCACCATCAAATAATTTGCAGAAATACATATCAAAATCACGTAAAAAAGCATCTACGTCATACACATCTGAAAGCGCGATCCCTAAGTCGCCACGGTATTCTCGTGCCCACGCTTCAAAAGCAAACTTCTGGCTATCAATGAGGCGTGGCCCCAATGCTTGGGAAGCCTGAATATATTCATGTGCCATTGTGCCAATAGGCGTTAAGTTGAATGCTTTTGCAAAAAACACATTACTGGTACCGCTTAAATGTTTAGGCAGCTCTGCTTTAAACGTTTCAATCACATAACGATGCCAGTCTTTTGAGAAACGGCGTCGCGTACCAAAATCTGAAAATTTAAACTCACCCGCAGGCGCTTGCGTTTTAAGCTGATCAATCACATCTGCCAAACGCTGTTTGCCTCGCGAAAGGTCTGGGGTGGGCTGCGTTTCACGAAAATACACTTCACTGACAATCGCCAGCAACGGCACTTCAAATAAAATCGTGTGTAACCAAGGGCCTTTGATCGTAAGCGAAAATGCATCGTCGGCTTTGATGTCAATAAAGCGTGGGTCCAGCTGAAAAAGACGTAAAAAATGAATAAAGTCAGGCTTAACAAAACGCAAGCTGCCTAAATACGCTAGTTCATCTTCTGTGAAACGCAGCTGACAGAGGTGATGAATTTCGGCTTCGATCTGCTTGGCATAAGGGCGTAAATCGACACCTTCCGTGCGGCAGCGAAACTGGTACTCTACTTCAGCAGCGGGAAATTGATGCAAAACGGCCTGCATCATGGTGAACTTGTAGAGATCGGTATCAATTAATGAAGTGATAATCACGCAATAACCCTATGCTAGTTGGCGGGTATAAATTAAGCTAAATTATACCTTACTCAAGAGGGGATTTGTTTTTTTATTTTTCAAGATTTGACCCCTGTGTTTTTCTCCAATGAACAAAAATATTCCACACCGCCCCGGTTGTCGCTTGGATCCTTGAGCGCTTTAAGATGCAGGTAGGCAAATGGAAAAACCCTCCCGTCTGTTTGTCGCTCCGTTACAACTCTGCAGGATCAAGTGTGAGATGTGCTTTGGGAGGCATGGATAGGGAGATTTCTGAAGCGCGCTCGACAAACCTGGCGCCAGCCTCTTCCATTTCTTGCTTAGCCTCTGCCATCGCGGCTTCATCCAAGCCCCGGCAGGCGGCTAAATTTACGATGACATCAAAGCCATGTTTTAATAATTGGAGTACTGTTGTTTTGACGCAATATTCTAATGCTAAACCACCGACAATCATCGTCTCAATGCCACGTGCACGGCAAAATTCAATCACCCCTGTGCTTAAGTTCTCATCGATGTCATGGAAGCAGGCACCGTACGGGTGCATATTTAGCTCAATACCCTTCCAAACAAAAAAATCATAATCGGTGATTGGCGGCAAACCAGCAATCAGCTCAAAACCTGGTGTGCCCGGCACTGCATGCACTGGCCAATGCACATCGGCTTGACGCCCTGCCTCGCCTTCAACGGGCGAACCGACCGGATGTTGGGGATCGGCCACCCAAACTGCCCTAGGACTATGCGCATCTTTGGAACCCATACGCACACAGGCAAACTGCGCTTGTGCATTTAATTCAGTTGCAATCTCTTCACCGCCGGGTACGGGCAGCTCATTTGGACAACGTGGCGTAAAAGTGTTTTGCGAGTCAACATCAAAGCTGGCAATTTTAGATCGATCGGGTAGTTTCATGACTCAGCCTTCCATTTAGGCGCTCGCCTCAGCAGGCGCAACATGCAAGCGCATATTCACTGCCGCTAAAATCTCCATCACGCTTTTGAGGCAAGGATTGCCTGTTTCTGATAGCGTTTTATATAAACTGGTTCTGCCTTTTTCCGCTTTTTTAGCTAATGCTGCCACGCCACCATTGGCTTTGACAACATCTCGCAATGCTAGCAAAAACACATCCATGCTGCCGCCTTCCAAACAAGCATCTAAATAGCCAATTGCTTCTTCCGGATCTTTTAATGATTCAATTAAATACTTTTCATAGCTAATACTAGGCATAAGAGATAACCTCCTCTTGATAATGCATCCAATACTCTATTGCTTTCTTGATATCCTTTGATTGAGTTTTCTTATCTCCAGCACAAAGTAAAAGGAGAACATTCTTTTTCTTTTTAGCAAAATATACTCGGTACCCCGAGCCAAAATGAAGCCGAAATTCAAAAACACCAGACCCAACAGATCGATAATCACCCAGGTTACCTAGTCTTATACGGTTTAGGCGCTCCCTCACCCTATATATAATTTTTTGATCATTCAGTGAGGTTATCCACTCAAGAAATGGCGTTTTTCCTCTTTGATCAGTATAAAGGCTGAGTAATATTCGCTTGATTGGCATTTCTGCACCCCCATATTGTATCTTTTAGGATACAAAAGTCAATCTACACGGGGGGAGAAAATAAAGAAATTAATTATAAGCTGGTAGCCTATAGCAAAAAATTAGAGTCATCAAGCCTTAGACAAGTCAGCAAAACGTTTCTGTACTTTCTGGCAACGTTGCTTAATTAACTTTTTTAGTTTCTCTGACACTGGGCCACCTATTCCTACCTTATCTAAGCTAGATTGCGTGATGTTTGCTAATTCTAGCACACGATTTTTAACTAATATTTTGCTCAACCCAGCTTGCTCAGCCAATCTCTCAAAGTGGCGTGGGAAAACGCTATCGTATTCATATTTCCCTCCAATCTTCATTGCCATTTTTTTAGATAACTCTGGGTAGTATACTGTGCTTAATACATCATAAAGTGGTGCTAAACGGGTTACCTCACCGTAGTACACCAGTGAAAAATTTTTGCTATGTGCATCGTTGTTTCCAATCAAGAAATTGAAGATGGCAGCATCTAGTAGCTGAAGCAGATCAATAACTGGCGCACTAGAAAGAGTTCTTACTAGATCCATGCACTGAATAAGGCTAGGACCGCCCTCGTTCTGATATTTTATCTCAGGGCTCACACCTAATGCCTGGCACATGTCTTCCTGATGCAAGCGATGAATATTGCCTTGCTCATCATAGCGACGATCGTAGCGTTCTATCAAAAGATAATCTATGTCTTCTACTTGTTGAATACTAACCAGTGCAGCGGGTATTCCGACAGCAGCAGCAAGCTGCATACAAAAAGCCTCATTAAAAACCAATCCTTCAAAGTGCTCAATAGCAGGTTTCAAAATATGTGTGCTGGGTGCTCCACCCAAAGGAATAGAAATAATGCCATCTGCCAAATACACAGCAATCTTATCCTGAGCACCTGCAAGAGATAACCGTACACCTTCATCACCCGCCATCAGTGGCCTACTAGGCAGCGTCTTTAGGATCGTAGCCAATTCTTTATCATTCAAGGTACGATAATGATGATTTTGCTCTGGTAAAGCCTGACCAGCAGGCATAAAAGTAATCGCCCCAGCACATTCACCACCGATTTGTTCGAGCATGGCAAAATCGTTGCGAGCACTGATCCCCAGATTGCGAGCAATAATTTCTCGTTTCCCTTCTTCGGGCAGTATTCCAGCAAAGAAGCCTCTGCATTCATTTCGATTGAAACGCTTTTCACGCAAGGGCAAGGAATGTGACACAGGGACAGCATTTGGCTTAGACAACCAATCTTTACTGTACTGAAACAGCATCTGAGCATGCTGATCCTGAATAAGCTGACCTACCCGTTCCTGCTGTAGATAAACGTCAAGCTCACGAGCCATCATATTTCTCCTGAGTAGGTGGCATTATCTCTAATTTGATCCCAAGGGTATGCAAGACAACAAGCACCTTACCAATCTGGCAAGTAGGTTTGCCTTTTTCCAAGTCGATAATAAAACGCAGCCCAGTACCTGATGTGAGTGCTAAGTCTTTCTGTGTTACGCCAAGCTGCTTACGCGTCTTTTTAACAATATGAGCAATCTGCTCAGGTGTATAAGGCATAGGGCCCCCAAAATATTCCCGTACGGTAACATTAGAACAGATTATGACAAAAAGCAAGTAAAAATTCCCGATCGGGAATAAATTTGGGAGTAAGAAGTAGGCCTGGCATAAATATTACCGATCGGTAATATTTATCACGCCTAAAATCAAAGTGTTAAGCCCTTCAAGCCTCAAACAGCTCGACACCTAGGCGCTGGGCGACTTCATCATAGGCTTCGATCACCTGGCCGAGATCGCGACGAAAGCGATCTTTATCTAGTTTTTTCTGGGTGGTTTTGTCCCACAAACGGCAACCGTCGGGAGAAAACTCATCACCCAATACGACTTGACCATGAAAACGACCAAACTCTAATTTAAAATCAACAAGCGTAATACCCGCTGCATCAAACAAAGGAAATAAAATCGCATTTGTCTTGATGGTTAAGGCTTTCATGGTTTCCATTTCGGCATCGCTTGCCCAGCCAAACACATGAATATGGGATTCATTGATCATGGGGTCGTGCAGCGGATCATCTTTCAAGAAAAATTCCATGATAGGCTCAGGCAAAGGCTTGCCCTCTTCGATACCTAGTCGACGACTCATGCCACCGGCTGCAACGTTACGGATCACACATTCCACCGGGATCATATCAAGCCGCTTCATCACGGCTTCATTGGGTGAAGCAAAACCTTCAAAATGGGTGGGCACACCTGCTTCTTCAAGTTTTTGCATCACAAATCCATTGATTTGGTTGTTAAGCAAACCTTTGCGAGGCAAGGCCTCTACTTTTTCACCATCAAACGCGGTGGTGTCATCGCGAAACAGGACCATGACGCGGTCAGGATCATTTGTCTCAAAAATAGTTTTGACTTTACCAGCATAAAGTTCAGCTTGTTTGGTAATATTGTCTGTCATGATTTTATACTGCGCTCCCACTAATACGTTCTGATACGGCACTTAATAAAGCGATAGAAATGGTTAATTCTGACGGCTCGAGATCAGGATCCCACACCGTCAGCTTGGTTTCATTACTCTCTATCTCGCGCAACTGTAATACATGCACACCCTCGTAGGCAACAGGTTCTTTACGCCAAAAACGCCACCAATAACGACGCGTGTCACCCGTCAAATAACGAAACACAATCGTATAACGGCCTGTTTCAATATCAGCCGCTTTAATTTGATACCCTAACACGTGAAACTCTCTATTGACTTGTTCCCAGGTCACAGGAAAATCTTGAGGGTGGATCAAGATAGCTTGATCGCCTTCAAGTGTTAAATACGTTGTTGTGGGATCTGGATCCAATTCACGATCGGCTGCTTCATCAGGCAAAAACAAGGTTAAATCTGGCGGTGGGCTCATGTCTAATTCACGCCCAACGGCACCGTCGGCTATCTCACCCGCAGGAATAGGGTATAAAGGCACAATCGCTTCTTCATTGGTACTGGGCGGCAATTCAATCGCAGCAATGCTGTCGCTGTGCAGGTAATCAAACTGACGATCGCGAAACCATTTCGCCTCGCTATTATTAGATTGGCCGCACGCTGTAAGAAATAACGTGGCTACCACCACAATAGTTAAATGAATCTTTTTCAAAAACGTAGTCTCTTAAATTTTACTTTAGCACGTTGAGTGCTTGTAGCGCTTGCGTCAACGTAGTGTGATGCGACGCTGACAATGTCGTGAGCGGCAAGCGCAAGCCTTCCGGAATACGCCCCATTGCATGCAATGCCCATTTTGCCGGTATCGGGTTAGATTCCACAAACAACGCTCGATGCAATGGCATGAGTTGCTTATCTAAAGCGCGAGCTTGCTCAGCGTCCCCTGCTCTAGCAAAACGGCATAATGCCGCCATTAAATCAGGCACAACATTACCGGTAACTGAAATCACACCATGACCACCTTGCAGCATAAATTCGCAGCCCGTGACATCATCACCGCTGTAAAAATCTATTTTATCACCACAAACCGTTTGTAATGCTGACAGCCGTTTTAAGTCGCCTGTTGCTTCTTTAATCGCAACAATATTAGGCAAATCCGCCAAGCGTGCCACCGTCTCCGGCATTAAATCACAGCCTGTTCGATACGGGGCATTATACAGGATTTGCGGAATAGATACGCTTTCCGCAACACATTGAAAATGCTGGAAAAGCCCTTCTTGCATGGGCTTATTGTAGTAAGGTGTGACTATCAAACAGGCATCCGCGCCAGCTTTTTCTGCACGCATCGTGGCCTCTACGGTCGTTTTCGTACAGTTGGTGCCCGTGCCCGCAATAACGGGGACACGCCCTGCGACTTGCTTCACCGCCAGCGCAATCAGCTGCGCTTGCTCTTGGGGGGTGACCGTAGGAGACTCCCCGGTCGTGCCCACAATGACGAGGCCTTCTGTGCCTTGCGCGATATGCCAATCAATCAAGGCGTGGAAGCTGACTTCATCAATCGCACCGTTTGCTTGCATGGGCGTGACCAACGCCACTATGCTGCCACCTAATGTTTTATGCGCTGTTGTCATTTTATTCTCCACAAATTACTGCTTGATACCACCCTGGGTTAAGGCATGTGGGTCCAGTAAACGCTGCAACTCTTCTCGAGAAAGTGAGGTCATGTCTTCTGCCACCTCGATGACTGCACGGCCTTCTTTGTAGGCTTGTTTTGCAATAGCCGCACCTTTTTCGTAACCAATCACCGCATTTAAGGCCGTCACGAGAATAGGATTGCGAGCCAAACACTCTTCTAGTTTGTCTTCGTTAACAGTGAAACCGTCAATAGCTTTATCGGCTAACACTGTCGCGGCGTTCGTCAACAGCATGATGCTTTGCAATAAGTTATAGGCAATCACAGGCAACATCACGTTCAGCTGAAAATTACCAGACTGCCCCGCCACTGCGATGGTCGTGTCGTTTCCCATCACCTGTGCACACACCATGGCAACGGCTTCGGGGATCACCGGGTTTACTTTGCCGGGCATAATACTGCTACCGGGCTGCAAGGCCGGTAAGGCAATTTCACCCAAACCTGCCAACGGGCCGCTATTCATCCAGCGCAAGTCGTTTGCAATTTTCATCATGCTCACGGCTACCGTACGCAACTGGCCGGATGCTTCGACCGCGGCATCTTGTGTACTGATATTCACAAAATAATTTTCGCTGCTCGTGAAGGGCACGTTCGTCTTGTCTGCTAACGCTTGCGCAAATTTTACGCCAAAATCAGGGTGCGCATTAATGCCTGAACCCACCGCGGTACCGCCCTGCCCCAATGCTTGCAAACGAGGTAAACAAGCACGCAGTCGCTCCGTGCCGTGTTTGATTTGTGTTGCCCACGTATTTAATTCTTGCCCTAATGTGACAGGCATGGCATCCATTAAATGCGTACGCCCTGTTTTGGTCACAGAAGCCAGCTCAGCCGCGCGTTTTTCTAAGGTGGCTTGCAATGCTTCCAAGGCAGGCAATAACGCTTCATGGATAGCAAGGCTCGCACTCACATGAATAGCGGTGGGGATCACATCATTACTGCTTTGCCCCATGTTGACATGATCATTGGGG
>JAJFJF010000026.1 GCA_021774255.1 Gammaproteobacteria bacterium | reverse complement strand
GCTAAAAAGACCCGGATCGGTCTCTTCCAGCACGCCGGCAAGGTAGTCGGCCCACACCGCTTCTTTGACAGAAGTGGGAAGCTGCCGGTACTGGTACTCAAGTGCCGCGGCTTCTTCAGGATCCAGCAACGCCTCAGGCGGGTCAAATGACACCGGGGTGTCTTCATCCGCAGCAGCTTCTTGCTTGAGCTGCTGCTCCAGCCACTGCACACGCGGGTCATCGGGATCAAGCAGCGGGGGCTTGCCCGTCTGCTCCAAGGCCGCACGGATCGCCTCACCGCTGTAGAACTGGTGGACCAGCTCCATCGGGTAGACGCCGAGGCGGCTTGCAAGCGTCTCATCCAACGCTGTCGGCGGCGCAGGCGCCGCCAGTTCACCGCCAGGCGCGCCGCTCAGCGGCACACCCAGCACACTATTGCTCAAAAAGAGCAACAAGCACACAAAGTACAATAAACGCATACGAAACGAGTTTTTTTAAGCGATATCCTCTGCTTTCAAGTTTTGGAAATCTAAAAGTATGGGATAACACCCGCGTGTAAACACCATTTTTTCAGATTTTTTTGTAAAAATTTATTATGTTTTTCAATTTGTTAATCGACTAACATTTAATGTTAATTAAATGACTTTCTTTTGGGGCGCAATGTTACCCCCTCTCTTAATTGCACTTGAATCTTGTACGGGCACGGCACGCCGTGCCCCTACGTTCTTACCTAAAGCTCCTGTAGGGGTGCCGCCTGTGGTCGCCCGGGCAGCCACGGGGGCTGCCCCTACGGGGGTTGAGATAGTCGCGATGCCTCATGAACGCTATCGAATTTCACGCCTTTATCTAATAGGGCGACCGCGGGTCGCCCCTACAGCAGACGCAGAGATTGAGGGATCCCCCGTGGACGCTATCGAGTTTTCCAGCTTATTTCCAGTCTTTAGTGCTGGTTAAAATAATCCGCTGGGAATGAATCAACAGCAACGGCTTCTCGGGTCAATGCTTGCGCTGCTTGTAAGGCATTTGCCTCTGCATCCGTTAGCAAGCTTTTTTCTTTGGCTTGTTGTATTTGCGTCGCCCAATCTGCTGATTTCGCCACGTCACCCTGCCTGATGGCCGCGCGTAATTTTTTCATTGCACCCTCGGCTGCTACCACCGCCACCAAGGCCTTTTCAACAATTTGCGTCACATCACTTGCTTCTTCTCCGAGATAACATTCTTGGGTGAGGCGGGAGCGCATGGCAGAAGGCGTAAGCAATGACTCAGCAATACGCGCTTCTAAACTATCTGAGGGCGCACGGTAAGGTTTGCCAAGCGGAAATACCAAAAAGCGCAGCGCACGTGCTAACCAAGGCTTCCCTAAATTAGCAAACAAGTCATCAAAGGCATTTTGCGCTTCATGCAAACAGTATTGCACACACCAATCCACGTAAATGCGATCGCTGTCTGGTTTATTTTGATCGTTAAAATACTTTAAAACACCGCTGGCCATGTACAAATAGCTTAATACATCGCCGAGTCTGGCTGATAAACGCTCGCGCCGCTTTAAGGCACCGCCAAATACCATCATGGTGATATCGGCCACCACTGAAAACGCCGCACTCAAGCGATTTAATTGGCGATAGTGTTTTTCCATCACGCCGGCTTCCGGTACCTCACTGCCCCGCCCACCGGTTAACGCAAACACAAACCCCCTAACCGTTTGGGTCACCACGTGCCCGACATGCGCAAAGATTAATTTATCAAACTGGACTAAACGCGCGGCAGGATCACTTAATTGCGCTGCCTGCATTTCTTGGTAAATATAAGGGTGACAGCGAATGGCCCCTTGCCCAAAGATAATTAAATTGCGCGTTAAAATATTGGCGCCTTCGACGGTAATACTGATTGGCACGGCTTCATAGTTACGCCCCAGGTAATTGCGCGGCCCTAAAATAATGGCGCGCCCACCGTGAATATCCATGGAATCGTTAATAATTTGTCGCCCCAGCTCGGTCATGTGGTATTTGGCCATGGCAGACGCGATCGCCGGGCGCTTATCGTGTTCCAGCGCCGTTAAAGTGAGCAAACGCATGCTATTGAGCATATACGTTAAACCACCGATCCGCGCGAGCGCTTCTTGCACCCCTTCAAAGTGACCGATGGCCACACCAAATTGCTCGCGGATACGCGCGTACGCCCCCGTCATGCGGCAACTCAATTGACTCATGCCAGCACTTAAAGCGGGCAATGAAATACTGCGCCCTACAGCAAGGGCCTCCATGAGCATGCGCCAGCCTTGCCCGGCCATTTCTTGACCACCAATAATCCAGTCGATCGGAATAAAGACATCTTTACCGTAGGTCGGGCCATTTAAAAAGGCGCTGTCGAGTGGGTAATGGCGATCGCCTACCACCACACCTGGGTGTGAGGTGGGAATTAAACAAAGCGTAATGCCAATGTCTTCTTGCTTGCCCAGCAAACCATCGGGATCTAACAAACGAAACGCTAAGCCCAACACAGTGGCAATGGGCGATAAGGTAATATAGCGTTTGTCCCAATTGAGGCGAATACCGGTAACCGTTTTGCCTTCCCACTCGCCCTGACACACCACACCAATTGACTCAAGACTACCCGCATCACTGCCGGCACCGGGCTCCGTTAACCCAAAGCAAGGAATATCTTGGCCGCTTGCCAAGCGTGGCAAATAATGTTGTTTTTGCGCGTCGGTGCCGTATTCGAGTAGCAATTCGCCCGGGCCTAACGAGTTGGGTACCATCACCGTGACGGCCACACTCACGCTACGGCTGGCAATACGCGCCACCACAGCAGAATGCGCTAATGCAGAAAAGCCTTTACCGCCATATTCTGTTGGAATGATCAGGCTCCAAAAACCAGCGGTTTTAATGTACTCCCACACCTCAGTAGGCAAATCTTTTATTTCATGTGTGATTTGCCAATCATCAATCATGCGGCAAAGTGTGTTCACTTCATTATCAAGATAAGCCTGCTCCTCTTTGGTAAGCTGTGGCTCGGGGATGGCATGCAACTTATCCCAATCGGGGTTACCCGAAAAAATATCGGCTTCCCACCACACATCACCGGCTTCAATCGCGTCACGCTCGGTGACCGACATCGGCGGCATGCTACGGCGGAAAAAAGCGAGCAAGGGGGCCGTGACGGTTTTGCGACGCAACACAGGCCAATTCAATACGGCCAATAATGCTAACACCGCTACCCAGACGATGAGCAAAGCAACACCTTGCATCGAACCTATCAAGGTCAGCGCCACCACCACCAGTAATAACAAACTGCTCCATAGCCATAGCGGCGCCCGCTGAAAAGCCAGTGTGCCCATCACAGTAATAACAATAAGCAGTTGAACTAGACCCCACATGGGAAATCTCTCCTAAAATAGCGATAAATAACGATGTTCTTATCTTATTGAGTATAGAGGAATGACTGACTTAAATCCCCTTCAAGATAAACTCATGATGAATTACTTTCAGTGCTCAGTTACCCCTTTATGCATTCATAACATAAAAGCCACTCGGGCAGCCACGGAGGCTCCCCCACAACACGTACCGAGATTGAAAGATGCCTGGTGAAAAAATACAGGCAATGCATTGCAACGCGAAGCTAGGGGACTTCTATGGCGAAACATGTTTTGAGAAATCAAGCAGACTCTGTTTGCTTCCAAACACAGTTGCCGTCACTCGCCTTATCAATATCGTCTAAACGGCTGGCATGTGCGGCGAGCTCTGCCTCAGTGGCGTGGATCACAGGCAACGAAACCTTGCCGGCAGATTGGGCACGTGCAGCTTTGCGCTGCGACGCTGTTTGCGTGGGCGCTTCGTCTAGCGATAAGCTCACTTGACCGCCAGTCATGGCTAAATAAACATCGGCTAAGATTTGCGCGTCGAGCAACGCGCCGTGTAAATCACGTTGCGTCACAATGTCGTAGCGGCGGCACAATGCATCCAAATTATTACGCTGCCCGGGGTGGCGTCGGCGCGCTAATTCGAGGGTATCAAATATTGTGACATGCTGTTTGAGTGTGCCGAATTTTTTCCCTAAGGCTTTACTGGCTAGCGTTAACTCGTGGTCTAAAAAACCCACATCAAACGGCGCATTGTGAATAATGACTTCGGCATCGCGCACATAATCCATAAACGCATCCGCCACATCCGCAAAAACGGGTTTGTCGGCTAGAAAGTCATCACCGATCCCATGCACTTCAAATGCACCGCGATCAACCGCACGCTCAGGATTAATGTATTGATGGAAATCATTACCCGTCAGCTCTCGGTCAATCAATTCAACGCAACCGATTTCAATAATGCGATGGCCTTGTTTAGGGCTGAGACCCGTGGTTTCTGTGTCGAGTAATATCTTTCGCATGATATTCACACCTTCCCAGCAGTAAGCAATTTATCAATGCCTTGGTTGGCCAGCAGATCAGCCTGCTCATTTTCAGGGTGACCACTGTGCCCTTTCACCCAATGCCATGTAATAGTATGGCGCTGCGTTTCATCATCTAACGCTTGCCACAAATCTTGATTTTTCACGGGCTTTTTTTGCGCACTCTTCCAACCATTTTTTTTCCATTTGACAACCCATTCCGTGATCCCCTTGCGCAAATATTCTGAATCGGTTGTAAGCTCCACATCACAGCTTTCTTTTAAACTTTTCAATGCTTCAATCGCTGCCATCATCTCCATACGATTATTGGTTGTGTGTGCATCCGCACCCGACAATGTTTTTTCATGATCGTTATAACGCAACAATGCACCCCACCCGCCAGGGCCAGGGTTACCACGGCAGGCACCGTCTGTAAAAATGGAAACGTGCTTTTTTGACATTAAAATTTTCCTCGTGTTGATGTACCCACCAGCCCTTTGTTCACGACGCGACCGCGACGCCGCTGCCAACGCAGCCCAACCGGGGTTAAAGTGGAAACACGTTTTTTGGCCACCAACACATAAGCATTTGCAGCAATAGGGCAAACGCGTGAGCCCATGTTATCTAAAAAAGTAAATTGATCGAAAACACCGCCCGGCAGAACAGGCGGGCGAAAGAAAAATCGACGCACCGTGACCACTTCACAGCCCAGCAGCGTTAGCCACTCGCGCAATCGCGAGACACTTAAAAAAGGGTTTTTCCACGGCATTTTCTGTTTTTTGGCACGCGCTCTGCGCCAAGCCCCCCAACCACTCCACGGGTTTAAACCGGTGATCACCAAGTGCCCTTCTGGAATAAGCACGCGATACGCTTCACGCAACACCTGGCGCGGATCGCGCGCCGCTTCTAATGCGTGGACCAACAACACCAAATCAATTTGCCCTGACAGCAAGGGCAACGCATCCGCACGCCCCGAAAGTGGCGATAAAACAACATGGGGAGAAATGCGATCCGTCAACATGATTTGGTGGCGGATTAAACTGGATTCTGTCATACGACGATCAGGCAAACCACCCACTTGCAGCAAGTGATAACCAAATAACGAGGGTAACACCGCATTAAGCTGCGCTTGTTCAGCATGCAATAAACGCTGCCCTAATGGCGTGCGGTACCATTTATTCAGCGGTGCAGTCAGATCATGACGTTCCATTTACCAGGCTACCTTATCTGCATCATGTGCATATTTTTTTCGCTTCAAAACAGATACCCAACATTTCAAGCTGAATAACTAAATGATTAATTGCCTGCATGTCAGGCAATAACGCAAAACGCATTATGGCAGGTTTTACCCGGCATTCAAGGGCGTCTGGCTTGATCTCGGCGGCCTTCCCTGTCAGCATAATGCTATGCATACGGTGTTGCCCATTTCAGCTTTTCAAGACAACTATATTTGGGCCATTATGAGTCCAGATCTCACCCATTGCGCGGTAGTGGATCCGGGCGATCCTGCCCCTGTTTTCACGTTTCTTGAAGAAAATAACTGCAAACTCACAGACATATTAGTGACGCACCACCATCATGATCACAGCGGTGGTGTACTCGAATTGCATGAAGCTTCAGACGCAACGGTGTATGGCCCCTCCCACGAAGCCATCCCCTATTGTGACCATCGGCTCTCGGAAGGTGACACTATCACCTTACCTGATATCGACATCCAATTTAAAGTGTTAGATGTGCCTGCACACACCCGCGGCCATATCGCCTTTGTGGGCGACAATATGCTCTTTTGTGGCGACACGCTCTTTGCTGCCGGCTGCGGCCGCCTGTTTGAAGGTACTGCTGAAGAAATGCATAGGGCACTGAATAAATTTGCCGCGCTGCCCGGCGAAACAAAAGTCTATTGCGGTCATGAATATACTGTGCGCAACTTACAGTTTGCAAAAGAAGTCGAGCCACACAATACAGCGATCACTGCACGCTTGATAGACGTTGAAAAATTAGCCGCTGCGCAAACGGTCACGCTGCCTTCCCGTATTGATATTGAGCGAGACACCAATCCTTTTATGCGTTGCGACCAACCGGCCGTGAAGCAAGCTGCTGAAAAACATATCGGTCATGCGTTGACCTCGCCCAGCGATGTCTTGCAAGTGATCCGTGATTGGAAAACTCAGGTGCACTAATGATGACGCTTCTTTTTTTATTAGCAAGTGTCCTCGCATTAAGCAGCTGCAGTGTTCAGAATTCATCCTCCACGTCATCAAAAGAAAGCAAGCCTAAAATTTCGATTGCTGCCTCTACGCAAGTCTCGCAGCTGTCGCAGGGTTTTGCATTACATCATTACCCCGAAAAGCCTGCCGTACAAGCACAGCTTGCCGATTATCGCTCAAGCGTAGTCTGTATCGAACGCATGTTTGCTCGCGCCGCTCCTTATTTGTACTACATTACCACATTGATACAAGAACGTGACTTGCCACTTGAGCTGGCGTTAGTGCCCGCGATTGAAAGCACGTATGACCCGTTTGCTTATTCACACGGTCGCGCAGCCGGTATTTGGCAGTTTATTCCTGCGACCGGCAAACATTTTGGTTTGGAGCAAAACTGGTGGTATGACGGTCGACGCGACATCCACGCCTCCACACTCGCCGCGCTGGATTATTTAGAATACCTGCACGCCCGTTTCGACGAAGATTGGCTACTGGCGCTTGCCGCTTATAACGCAGGGCAAGGTTTGGTCAGCCGTGCCATCAGCCGCAACAAAGCGGCCGGCAAGCCTACTGATTTTTGGTCGCTGGCTTTACCGAAAGAAACCCGAGACTATGTGCCGAAATTGCTCGCACTTGCCAAGCTACTCGCAAAACATGAAGAATACGGTCTGACACCCGTTTCTTTTGATGCACTCTCGCGACTGGCTTCGGTTGAAACCCATCAGCAACTCGACCTTGCACTGGCGGCTGAATTAGCAGACATGACACTGGATGAATTGCATCAACTCAACCCGGGCTTTAACCGTTGGACAACCGGGCCTGACGGACCACACCGCTTGTTGATCCCCATCAATAAAATCGAGCACTTTAGCGCGCGCCTCGCACAAGCCGAAATTGACACAAAATGGGAACGGTACATCGTACAACGCGGTGATACCTTAAGCGAGATTGCGACTAATTTTAATACGACCGTTGCACTCTTGAGTGATATTAATCGCTTGCCTGATCATCAGATCCGCATAGGCGACCCGTTACTGATCCCAATTGGGGCACGTCATGACATTGCGCCTCCGCCTGCTGAGCGCCGACTTGCCTCAGCACAACGTGGCCCGCAGCAACACAAAACAACCTACGAAGTACAGGCCGGTGATTCACTCTGGACCATTAGCGATCGTCATCAAGTGGCCATTGCCGATCTTGCGCAGTGGAATGCCATTGACGCAGACGCGTGGCTCTACCCGGGTGACACCTTGGCGATCTGGCAACCGATCACCCACGACGACACCGACACCACCACCCTCGCCTCTGGCGAAAATATTATCCGGAAAATCAGCTACACCGTGCGCCAAAATGACTCTCTTGGCCATATTGCTCAGCGATACCACGTGAGGCTTGCCGATCTCGTCAATTGGAACAACCTGACCGATCAAAAATACCTTCATCCCGGCCAAATACTGACGCTTTACATTGACGTCACCCGCCAAGCGGCTGGATAGCCGATAACCTGCTGTTATTTGCTATTTAGCGTTGATGCGATTAGTATCAACTTCATTTGAAACTCACCCTGTGGTGGCTAAAATGCTTGTAATATTGCATCCAAATACTGACAAAAATAGCTTAGCATTCCAAGAAACCTGGAATTACTTAAGTAAGCTTCCTAATGTGCGCATCCATGAGCACAGCATTGAAGGCACTGAGCAGCAACTCTCTGAATTGTATCTCATTGGCGATACCTCAAAGCTCAGTTTTGAAGAAGTGGCTAACCTACCTGCCGTTGAACGTGTTATCCGGATTTATCATGAATTCCGCATTTTAGGCAGACACCGCGACGATGCGCGTCCCGCCAGTTTTGAATATAACGGCGTGAATTTTAGCCAAGATAATTTGCATGTGTTTGCTGGGCTCTGCGCCGTGGATAATCCCACTAGCGTGGAAACTATCATGAAAGCGCTGCAAGCCAACGGCCAGGTCTGTACACGCATGGGGGCCTACAAGCCTCGCACGAACCCTTATGCTTTCCAAGGGCACGGCAAATCTTGCTTGCATTACGTTTTCGAGCTTGCTGGAAAATACGGCATTAAAGTGATTGCGATGGAAGTGACGCACGAGCGCCACTTAGCAGAAATTGATGAAGTACTGGAACAATGTGGTCGCCCCACGGGGGTGATGTTGCAGATCGGTACGCGCAACACACAAAATTTTGAGTTATTAAAAGCGATCGGCCGGCAAACAACCTACCCCATTTTATTCAAACGCGGGTTTGGTATTACCTTAAATGAATCGCTGAACGCGGCTGAATATTTAGCCAGTGAAGGCAATGCCAACGTTATTTTCTGTTTACGTGGCATGAAGTCTTCATTTGGTGCACCGCATCGCAACATGGTGGATTTCGCGCATGTGCCCGTGGTGAAGCGCTTAACACGCATGCCCGTGTGTATTGACCCTTCGCATTCTGTCGGCACGCGTGAAGCGGCACCCGATGGTATTTTGGATGTGATGCACAGTACCGCGCAAGGCATTATTGCCGGCGCCAACATGGTGCTTGTTGATTTTCACCCTCAACCCACACATGCACTGGTTGACGGCCCACAGGCTTTGTTGCTTGATGAACTTGAGCCGTTCTTGGAAGATATTCGCATCACCCATGAAGCTTATCAAAAGCGTTGCCAGCTGTTTCAACCCAAGCATGCGTTGAACAGCCTTGCACCCGCTTAGAAACGCTCAAATCGAAAAAGCGATCTCGCGCTGAAGTTATTTGCGTAAATAATAGCGGAACTTTTTTTTGAGTCACCGCCTTTGCGCTACCCACCATCGCTGGCCTCATCACCCAGCAGCGCAGTTTTTTCCCCCTTGCGGTAGTAAGAGGAAGCACGCATTATCTTGAGGAGAACCAGAATATCCTGATTGTAGTTAACCGTGACCTGGTACCGTTCTTCCACTTGAATAGAGGGCGTCTCAAAGTCAGGCCCCAGGCACACAACGCGGATATCCGGATGGTACTGCGGCGGCTTCTTGGTTTCTTTCCCAAAACAGGCGCCCATGATCTTTTTGAAGAGTAGTTATCAACCTAGCAATCTTCAGAATGAAAAACAATTTGCTCTTCTAAGATGTTAGGGTAACTTCAGCGTGTAAGTTTTATTTCATGTTGAGGCGAAATCACTTAAACACTTTCGCAGAAAGAAAACCCCACACAACACCGAGCACTAAACCTGCAACATGCGCGGCATTCGCCACCTGCCCGACCAAACCGGTAAAGCACAACACCAACCAAATCAGCATCATGATCACAATGGGTTTCGGGACATGTAAATTTGACCACGGGTCAAAATGGCCGCGGATCCAGCAATAGCCCAACAAACCATAGACCACACCCGACATACCACCAAACAAGGGGCCACTGACCCAATATTGCGCTAAATTAGAACCTGCCGAAAAGACGAGCACCAACAACATCAAGGTGCGAGCACGCTGCTGCCGCTCGACCATGCCACCCAGTTCCCACAACCACAACATGTTAAACACAATGTGCAGCAGGCTAAAGTGAATAAACATCGGCGTGAAAAGTCGCCAGATTTGGCCGTGACCCACTTCGATTAAACCCGAGGTGCCGGGTGCGGGATAATATTGGCTGATCATCAGTACGCGCATGACGTCATCAATATGCAGCACGCGAAATAGGAAGGAGGCAAGCACACTGATAATAATCAGTGCCAGGGTGAGTGGCGGTGCGCCAATACGTTGTAAGTGATACTGTAAGTTCAAAGGAAATAACCCCTCACCCCTTGCTGCGCTGCGCAGTCCGTGCTGCGCTTGCAAGCCGGCCCTGGGCTTTCCCTGCCCAGGGCGCTCGAAATATATTTCTCGCCCCTCTCCCCTTGGAGGGGAGAGGGAGATATCCTTTTAAAATTGAAACGTAAACTACGCTCTTAGGGCAGTTCAGTTAAAATAGACGATGCCTTGTTGTCTTACTTTTCTGACAAAGCGGCTCGAACATGGCTCCTCATCTTCTTAAGAAAAAGAGCTAGCGCTAATCCGCTTGATTGAATTCCACTTGCTGCGCTAAAGCATCGGCCGGTAAATAGCCTGGCATTAACGCGCCGTTTTCAAAAATCAGTGCCGGCGTGCCGGTCAAACGTAATTCTTCTACCAACACCAAATGACGATTGATAATCGCTTCAAATTTTTCAGGTGACTCACACTCTTTCACTGAGCGCATTCTGCCATTTAATGCTAACCCCATGGCTTCGCCTGGATCGTCCGCGCACCACACCTGCACAATTTTATCGTAAGAATCAGAACCTATGCCTGCACGCGGAAAAGCGCCGTATTCAACAGCAATGCCTTTTTCATTGAGCTTAGGAATTTCACGGTGAAGTTGACGACAATAACTGCAATCAATATCGGTATAAACGACCACCGTGTGATCAGCGTCATCAGGGCCGATGCGGATAAAAAAGTTATCGCCCTCTTCTTCCGCGGCTTCAGCAATCGCCGCCAAGCGCATATTGGCACGTGCCACTTCAGACAAGTTCACCCCGCCTTCTTCTAAATCAATTAAATCACCATAAAACAAATACTTACCATCTTCTGTTGCGTACATCACGCTACCAGAGGCCACCACTTCATAAATGCCTTTGATGTCGGTTTTTTGCACAGATTCCAGTTCAATCTCTGGCGCAATCTCTTGTAGGCGAGATGAAAGCACTTTTTCATCGACATCCGCCCAGGCCCCTACCGCGTAGGCGCTTAACACAAAACCACTTATTAGTTTTATTAACGTATTCATAATCTTGCTGTCCTCATTCCATTGTAAATTGCTTTAAGTATATCACACGGGCAGCCACAGGGGCTGCCCCTACAAGGCCCGTGGGCAACCCACTCAAATACTAGAAAAACAATAGAGAATTTTCTTTTGTCTCACGCACCTATCTTTCTTTTTATTGTAGAGGCAGTCCCGCTGCCCTTAATTCATTAACCCCGCGGATGATGCGCCGCATGGAGCTCCTGCAAACGCGCCTGTGCAACGTGCGTGTAAATCTGTGTGGTGGATAAATTGCTATGACCTAGCAACATTTGTACCACACGCAAATCCGCACCATGATTCAGTAAATGGGTCGCAAAGCAATGCCGTAAAGTATGCGGTGACAAATGCTTTTTGATACCTGCTTCCTCAGCGTAGTGTTTAATGCGGTGCCAAAACGTTTGACGTGTCATCAGCTGCCCCCGTAAGCTCGGAAAAACAACGTCGTTTAACTCGCCTTTCAGTAAAGTGGGGCGCGCGGTCTTCAGGTAGCGCTGCAAATAATCCATCGCCTCTTCCCCCAACGGCACGAGACGTTCTTTATCACCCTTCCCGGTAATTTTAACCACCCCTTGCTTAAGGTTGATCTGATCCATCGTGAGCGCAATCAATTCAGAAACTCGCAAACCACAAGCGTACAACACTTCGATCATGGCACGATCACGCAAACCAATGGGCTCTTCAACATTGGGTTGCGCCAGCAAAGCTTCGACTTCTTTTTCGGTGAGGGCTTGCGGTAACACACGACCAATTTTAGGGGATTCAATCAGTGGGGTGGGATCATGTTCGATACTGCCTTCTCGCAACAGATAACGATAAAAACGACGCACACACGATAAGAAGCGCCCCGTTGAACGCGCACTGTGGCCTTTTTCTAAGCGCGCAGCCAAGTAAGACAAAATATCAGTGCGTTTCACCGCCACCAATTTTTTCTGGCGTTGATGTAGCCAAATCGCAAAGGCTTGCAGATCAGAACGATAAGCCGATAACGTATTTTGGCTTAAACCGCGCTCCATCCACATGGCGTCCAAAAACGCTTCAATCTTATTCGCATCTTCCGTTGAATTAACTATCATAACCTTCGTGGGTCAATAACCAATGTTTAATCGCAAGTAATTCACCTTCTGTCTCGCCAGCAAACCCACCCAAGCCCACTCGCGCCAACACACGATGACAAGGCACAATGATGGGGATCGGGTTTCGCCGGCAGGCATTACCAATTGCGCGTGCACTGGTTTTGATTTTTTCGGCTAATTTACCGTACTCGGCTGTCACACCGCTGGGTATTTTTCGTAGTTGTTTCCACACAACACGCTGGAAAGGCGTACCTTGTAGCATGATCGGCAGGTTGAATCGGAAGGTGGGATCAGCGAAATAATGTTCTAGTTGAGAAACAACTTCTTTTGTAAAAGCCACTTTGGGAGGGAGTGGTTTATGATTGACGGACAAAAAATCAATGCCCGTCAATTTATCTTCTGTATTTTTAACGCCTAACAATCCTACTGGCGATTTAACCACGGCAGCATAAGTCTCCATGCCATGCGTCCTTTATTTTTGAGAGGAAAATGAAATGTCTATAATTTCTCTTTGATACGCGCGCTCTTACCGCTGCGATCACGTAAATAATAGAGCTTGGCACGACGCACATCACCGCGACGTTTTACCTCAATCTCACCAATCATCGGGCTATGCGTTTGAAATACTCGCTCTACCCCTTCGCCGTTAGAAATTTTACGCACGGTAAAAGCAGAATGCAGACCACGATTGCGCTTGCCGATGACCACGCCTTCAAACGCCTGCAAACGTTCGCGCGAACCTTCTTTTACTTTCACTTTGACGACAACCGTATCCCCGGCACCAAATTCTGGGATATCTGATTTCATGGATTCACTGTTTAAAATATCAATTACGTTGCTCATTGAGCACTCCCCTTTACATTCTCGCTTTTTCGAAAGCAGTCTTATTTAATATCTAATTTAAGATCTAATTATCTATATTATCTACTTATTATTTGTATTTAACAATAATTCTTCTTCTTCCGTCAAGCGGCGTTCACCGAACAAATCCGGGCGTCGCTGTTGGGTCCGCAGAAGCGATTGCTGCAAGCGCCAACGCGCAATGGCGGCATGGTCACCTGACAACAGTACTTCTGGCACGCGCTGGCCATCAACTTCCTCAGGACGAGTATAATGCGGGTAATCTAACAGCCCTGCATTGCCTGCGCTAAATGAATCCTGCGCAGCAGAATCTGCATCACCCAGCGCCCCAGGCAGTAAACGTACCATCGCATCCATTAACACCATGGCCGCCAACTCGCCCCCCGATAATACGTAATCACCGAGAGACCACTCTTCGTCAATATCCGCCTCCAGCACACGTTCATCAATGCCTTCATACCGGCCTGCCACTAAAATATGGCGTGGCCTGGCGGCCAACATCGCAACGGCCGCTTGATCGAGCGGTTTGCCCTGCGGAGACAGGCAAATCACCTTGACCGGCCCATTCGCCTCTGCCTTCGCCGCATGGATAGCCGCGCGCAACGGCGCCACTTTCATCACCATGCCCGGGCCACCGCCATAAGGCCTGTCGTCTACCGTGCGGTGCGGGTCATCGGTGAAATCACGCGGATCAGCGTGGCTCAATTGCCACACACCTTGCGCGTGTGCCCGCCCGGTAATACCGTGTTCAGTGATGGCACTGAACATCTCCGGAAATAAACTCACAACATTGACCCACATATTTACCTTTACAGCACCTCTGGGTCCCAATCCACCAGCAATTGCTGGTTTTCTAAATCCACTTGCTTAATCACTTTATCCATCAGATAAGGGATTAATATTTCGCGTTCGCCTTTCACCACTAAGACATCATTGGCGCCTGTCTCAATCAAATGATCGACTCGGCCAAGCACCACACCGGCGGTGGTGACAACGTCTAAACCAATCAAGTCACGCCAGTAATATTCACCACTGGGAAGGGGTGGCAGCGCGTCGCGCTCAACCACAATCTCTGCGCCAATATAACGTCGCGCTTCATCGCGATCATCACACCCTACAATGTGGGCAACAAACCCTTTACCCTGTGAACGAAAAAAATCGACCTTCACTGTCTCTGAGCGGCCATCAAATTGTAATGTCCAGCGGGTGTGATAGTGCAGGATATTGCTCGGTGGCGTGGTATAGGAGAATACTTTCACCCAGCCTTTGACGCCATAAACACCGCTTATTTGCCCAAGCACCACTTGTTCAGAGACTTCTTTCAAAACTCGTAACCGTTCATCTGCCCCTGACTTGAAAAGTATTTCTCTCTTGTAACCGTTCACACACTTGTAGGGGCGGCCCCTACAAATAATATCGCCACATACAGCAGAGGTACCCCCCTTGTGAACAGTTACCCTCCCTCTCCAGGGGCTCGGAGCATGCCTCCAAACATCTTGGGCCTCCCTACGCCAAGGCTACGGGAGGCGAGGAGCAGGAAGTTCCTATGAAGCTATTCCCTCTCCCCCCATGGGGGAGAGGGAATAATCGGTAGGATAAAGGGTTACCGAAACGCTACTGACAACAACCAGGCAGTCTATTCTTTCGGAGCCTTCTCAGCATCAGCTGCTGCTTCAGCTGGCTTCTCTGCCTCTGCAGGCACTTCTGCTTTGGCTTCTGCCTCAGGCGCCGCTTCGGCCACTGGTTCAGCAGGCGCTTCAGCCTCTGCTTCGGCTACCGCTTCCTCAGCGGGTGTAACAATAGGTTCAGCTTTGGCTTCCGCCTTTGGTTTTGCCTTAGACACAATCACTTTTTTAGGCCGAGCAGCGAACCGGCCCTCTTTTGCCTCGTTGACCAAGTAAGCCACGCGCTCGCTCATCTGAGCCCCTTGGGCGACCCAGTGCTCAATCCGGCTAATATCAACGCGAATTCTCTCTTCTTGCCCCTGAGCAACCGGGTTAAAAAAGCCAACCTGCTCAATAAAACGACCATCACGAGGTGAACGCTTATCAGCAATTACCAGGTGATAAAAAGGACGCTTTTTAGCACCCCCACGGGACAAACGAATTGTAACCATTTGATTTTCCTCTAAAAAAATCTAATACGGCTGCTGCCAGCCAAAAACCTTACTGAAAACCGGCTATTGTACGCCAGTTACCTCAAATTGGGAACTCATTAGCCCCTCATTCTTGTGCTATTTTGCATCTGGCGCATCATCTGCTGCATGCCTCCCTTGCGGGTGACTTTTTTCATCATTTTTTGCATCTGCATGAACTGCTTTAGTAGCTGGTTCACTTCCTGCACTTGCGTCCCCGAACCCGCTGAAATGCGGCGCTTGCGTGATGCTTTAATCACCAATGGATGGCGACGCTCGTGCGGGGTCATGGAGTTGATAATCGCCGTCATTTTACTGCTGCGCTTGTCATCCAGCTGGGCCTTGGCCGCCGCGGGCAGCTGGGCGGCCCCTGGGAGCTTGTCCAGCAGCGCCCCCATGCCTCCCATCTTATTCATCTGCTGTAATTGATCACGAAAATCTTCCAGATCAAACCCTTTGCCTTTCGTAATTTTTTGGGTCAGTGCTTGAGCGGCTTTTTTATCGACTTTACGCTCGGCTTCATCGATCAGTGACAGCACATCGCCCATGCCTAAAATACGCGATGCCATGCGATCGGGGTAAAAGGGCTCAAGTGCCTCAGTTTTCTCGCCCACCCCTAAAAATTTAATCGGCTTGCCGGTGATCTCACGAATAGACAAAGCCGCCCCGCCGCGTGCATCACCGTCTGTTTTGGTGAGCACCACACCGGTTAATGGCAAAGCGTCGTTAAAGGCATGTGCCGTATTGGCCGCATCTTGCCCTGTCATGCTATCGACCACAAATAAGGTTTCAGTGGGATGCACCGTCGCATGGAGCTGTTTGATTTCATCCATCATCTTATCATCGATATGCAAACGCCCGGCGGTATCGACAATCACCACGTCATGCCATTTTTGTTTGGCGTGTTGCAGTGCCGCTTGCGCAATGTCTGCTGGGCGCTGCGACGTATCACTGGGAAAAAAATCAACACCCACCTGGCCCGCCAGCACTTCTAACTGTGCAATCGCGGCCGGTCGATAAATATCAGCACTGACCACGAGCACGGATTTTTTCTGGGTTTCTTTTAACCAACGCGCTAATTTAGCCACACTGGTGGTTTTACCCGCACCTTGCAAACCTGCCATTAAGATCACAACCGGCGGCGTGGCAGCGAGATCTAAACCTTGACTTGCCTCCCCCATCAATTGGGTGAGTTCATCTTGGACAATTTTAATCAGCGCTTGTCCCGGTGAAAGCTGTTGATTGACTTCTTGACCGACAGCCCGCTCACGCACCCGCGCCAAAAAATCTTTGACGACAGGCAAGGCCACATCGGCTTCCAGCAGCGCCATACGCACCTGGCGCAAGCTGTCTTTAATATTGTCATCCGTCAAGCGACCGCGGCCACGCAGATCGTTGACGACTTTTGTTAAACGTGTTGTTAAGTTTTCAAACATGGTTTATTCCAACTTGCCATTCGAGAATCATGCGTGTTTAATAACCACATCATGGAAACCCTCATCGCTATTACTGGCATGGTGCTGTACCTCACCAGCGCCGCCCTACAAGGCATTAAACTGACCCGCAAGCACACGGCCTCGCTTTCGCTAGCCGGGGTACTGGCGCTCGTGACGGGCAGCCTTGCCATCATTCTACACGCTATTTTACTGTATTCTTGGGTCATGACCCAGTGGGGGCAAAATCTCGCCTTTTTTAACATGCTTTCCCTGGTCACCTGGGGGATCGCGCTGCTTATCTTACTCGCCGCCCTGCGCCACCCCCTCACCAGCCCAGTGGCCAGCACCAGCGTCATCCTCTTTCCCATCGCCGCCCTCACTATATGGCTCGATTTGAGTTTTCCCGGACAGATGCTAATTGATGTCACGCAAACACCCGCGCAGCTACTGCATATCGTGCTCTCCATTGTGGCGGTCAGCCTGCTGGGCTTAGCCGCCCTGCTCGCCCTGCTGCTTGCCATCCAAGACACTTTATTGCGCCGCTACCCTCACACCGTGAGCGCGTTACCGCCACTGCAAACCCTCGAGCGTTCGCTATTTCAGCTGATCAGCAGCGGTTTTGTTGCCTTAACGTTAAGTTTGCTGACAGGATTTGCCTTTCTCGATAACCTGTTTGCACAAAGCCTGGTGCATAAAACCACACTCTCCCTGGTTGCCTGGGTGGTCTTTGCAGTATTGCTATGGGGGCGTTACCGTATTGGCTGGCGCAGCACCACGGCTATCCGCTGGACGCTCACCGGCTTTGCCCTCTTGGTGCTGGCCTACTTTGGCAGCAAATTAGTCATAGAGCTTATTTTGCAGCGGGCCTAGGATCTAAGACCTGAAGAAATACACAAAAGTTGCTAGAATTAGCATACTATTCAGCATTACAAATTTTTGAAAAAAATAGCCCCCTCTCCCCTCCAAGGGCAGAGGGAACCGGGAAAGTGACGGCCAACCGCCACCCATAACATTAGGATGATGACACTTTGAGTGACACGACGCTCACCATTTTATTTTCACTGCTTTGCCTATTACTCCTGCTTTCTGCGCTCTTTGCTGGCTCAGAAACAGGCATGATGTCGATCAACCGCTATCGCCTGCGCCATCGCGCTAAAAGCGGCGACGCCGCAGCCAAACGTGTTTTGAAATTGCTTGAGCGGCCTGATCGACTCATCAGCATCATTCTGATCGGCAATAATTTCGTCAATATTTTATCCGCGTCCATTGCGACGCTTATCGCCGTGCATTTATGGGGTGACGTCGGTGTGTTACCCGCCACCTTGGTGCTCACACTGATTATTTTAGTGTTTTCTGAAGTCGCCCCTAAAACGCTAGCCGCGCTGCATCCCGAACGTTTTGCCTTTCCTGCCTCGCGCCCGCTACAGTCGTTACTGAAAATACTGTACCCGCTTGTGTGGGTCGTCAACAACCTGTCAAACGGTTTGCTGCGGATATTTGGCATCCATGCTCACAAACCACGGAAACACCATTTAAGCCAAGAAGAGCTGCGCATGGTGATGCATGAAGCGGGCACGATTATCCCGCAACGCCATTTGAACATGTTGTTAGGCCTCTTAGATCTTGAAAAAGTCACCGTCAACGACATCATGGTGCCACGCACGGATATTGTGGGTATCGATTTAAACAGTGAGTGGGACGATATCATTGGCCAATTGACGCACAGTCAATATACTATTTTGCCCGTCTACCGTGAAAGCATCGAACATGTTGAAGGTACCCTCTTAACCCGGCATGCTTTGCAGCTCCATGCCCGTGGCAAACTCAATGCAGACAGTTTGGGTTCGCTGATCAGCGAGCCCTATTTTATTCCCGAAAGCACACCGCTTCACACTCAACTGCTCAACTTCCAGCGCAATAAGCGCCGCTTGGGCCTATTAGTTGATGAATACGGAGAGATTGACGGCTTAGTCACCTTAGAAGATATTTTGGAAGAAGTCGTAGGTGAATTTACCACCGATCCAGCCGAAACCCGCCGTGGCATTCACGCGCAGCTGGATGGCAGTTACCTCGTTGAAGGCAGCACCAACGTGCGCGAGCTCAACCGCATCATGGACTGGAAGTTCCCCATCAAAGGCCCTAAAACACTGAACGGCTTAATCACCGAAGCACTCGAAGCCATGCCTAAAACTGGCATTAGCTTAAAGATTGCAGGTTATCCGATTGAGATCATGCAAGTGAAAGACAACGCCGTGAAGATCGCCCGCGTCAAACCGAAATAAATAAATGTGCCCCCGGCTGGAGTCGAACCAGCATCTAAACTTTAGGAGAGTCTTATTCTATCCATTGAACTACGGGGACATGGGAAACAGATAGTCACGAAAAAAAACCCGCTATCGCACTTTTCAGCAATAGCGGGCATTGGTTACGTTTTTAGCAGAAGCAAACTACTTCACAATGACAACACTGTCATCTGCGTCATCCACCGGCAGCGCACCGAGTGCTTTTTCTTCCTTATCGACCACCGTGGTGACGGCACAATCTGACCACACGTTCAGTGCGGTTTCCACCATATCAAGGAACACAAAGACCGTTAAAATCACGCCCATCAAATGCAACGGTACATTCATGCCCAAAAGGAAGGCGCTGGCTAAGAAGTAGCAACCCATGGGCACAGAAGCATTACCAACGGCAGCAATCGTCGCTAAACCGGCCCATAACAGCATTTCAGGGAAGGTAAAACTAATGCCGGCATCCATCGCCACAAACAACACGGTGATTAAGATAAAGGCCGCACAGCCATTCATATTGATCACGGAACAAATGGGCAAACTAAAGTTGGTTACTTTCTTAGAGACCTTGCCTTCTTCTGACAGGCACTTCATCGTAAGCGGCAAGGTGGCGCTGGAGGATTTTGAAAAGAAAGCGGTCAATAAGGCTGGCGACACCGCTTTGAAGACGCGCAGTGGCGAAACCCCTTTACACTTCAAGAACAATGGCAAGACCACGAACGCTTGTATCAAGTTGGCAGCCAATACACAGGCTAAGTATTTTGAGATCGTACTGAGTTGACCGCTGTCGACGCGTGCTTCAATCACAAATAAGGCGGTAAACGCCCACACACCAATCGGCAACAGTACAATGAGGCCTTTAGCGACTTTTAAGAACACTTGAAAGAAACTATCAAAGAAGCCGTGCAAAATGCCTAACTGGCGCTCTGGCAGCGTTAAGGTCGCAAAACCCAGAATAAACGCGATCATCACCACACCCAATACATTGTTCTCAACAAAGGCGAGTGCAATATTATTAGGGATCATAGACAACACGACGCTTAAATAGGTCGCCTGCTCAGGAATAGCGGCGGCTGTCGCGGCATCAATATTGACCGTCACGGGGCTGATCCAACGATACATGACGAGCGCAACAAGCGACGCAATGACTGTCGTCAGTAACGTATATTTTAATACCCTGCCCCCTAACGTTTTCACCATCGCAAAATTCTTCATCCCAATAATGGTAGACAGGATGGCCAAGAAAATAATCGGCACACTGATCAAACGTAGGAACTTGATAAAAATATCTGAAATAATCGTTGCGAGCTCATGAAAAAAAGGTACGGAGGCCATTCCTGTCACAATACCTAAACTGATCGCTAACAATACAAACACCATAGGTCGATAGGTTTTTTGCATGTTGTTTTCCTGTTGTGAATAATTAAATGAATGAAAGACACCTGAACGAATTAGCTTCGTTCAGGCAGTTTTTCGTAATTAACGCTATGACGTTAAATGTGAAGGGAGTGTATTGTGTCCCAGCAGGGACAGGAACAAAGGTTTTGTGGTGTTGAACAATGATGTAAGATTTTCATATTTAATGATCTCATACTCATTTTAGTATTTCGTACTAAGCCGTTTCTGCTTCAACATCTTTCATACTTAAACGGATACGACCCTGGCGGTCAATCTCAAGTACTTTAACAGTGACTTCTTGCCCTTCATCCAATTCATCGCTTACTTCATTGACGCGATGCTGTGCAATCTGTGAAATATGCACTAACCCATCTTTGCCCGGTGCGATATTCACAAAGGCACCAAAGTCCATCAGTTTGACGACCTTACCGGTGTAGATAGCACCGACTTCAATATCTTGTGTGATCGCTTTAATGCGCTCTTCTGCGGCTTCACGTGCTTTATTATCCACCGCGGCAATTTTGATCACGCCATCGTCAGTGATATCGATGCTCGCACCCGTTTCTTCGGTCAAGGCACGAATAGTGGCACCGCCCTTACCAATCACATCACGAATTTTTTCAGGATCAATCGTCATGGTCACAATACGCGGCGCATGTTCAGACATCTCTGTACGCGGCTTGTTAAGCTCTTCGTTCATGATCCCTAAAATATGCAATCGCCCATCGCGCGCTTGCGCCAAGGCAGTTTCCATAATGGCTTTGGAAATACCGGTGACTTTAATATCCATCTGTAACGTGGTGACACCTTTTTCGGTACCGGCCACTTTGAAGTCCATGTCACCTAAGTGATCTTCATCACCTAAAATATCTGTCAGCACTACAGCATCGTCGCCTTCTTTTACCAAACCCATCGCAATACCGGCCACCGGGCTAGAAATAGGCACACCGGCATCCATCAGTGCCAAACTGGTACCACAGACACTGGCCATGGAGCTTGAACCATTGGATTCCGTGATTTCAGAAACCACACGAATGGAATAAGGGAAAGCCAGTTCATCAGGCAACACCGCTGAAATACCGCGTTTAGCAAGATTACCGTGACCGATTTCTCGGCGTTTCGGGCTACCCACCATGCCAGTCTCACCGACACAATAAGGTGGGAAGTTATAATGCAGCATAAAGTTATTACGGTATTCGCCTTCAATCGCATCAATTTTTTGTGCATCACGTTCGGTGCCCAATGTGGCCACCACCACGGCCTGTGTTTCACCGCGGGTGAACAAAGCCGAACCATGCGTGCGCGGTAATATCGAGGTTTCAACGGCAATAGGCCGTACCGTGCGGACATCACGTCCGTCAATACGGGGTTCGCCCGCAATAATGCGGCTACGCACAATCTCTTTTTCCAGTTTATCGAGCACGTTAATGACATCTTGCTCTGCAAGCTCTGGCAAGCCATCATCGTCACCTGTCAAACGTTCTTTCACTTCAGAACGTATTGCCTGCAAACGTGCACTGCGCTCCATTTTATCTTTAATTTGGTAAGCGGCTTCAATATTCGCTTTGGCCAGATCGGCAATTTGCTGCACCACCGTTTGTTCCATTTCAACGGCTTGCCATTCACGGCGTGGTTTGCCCGCTTCCGCTTGTAACGATTTAATCGCATCAACAGCCGTTTTAAATTGTGCGTGCGCGTAAAATACCGCTTCCAGCATGGTGTCTTCCGGTAATTCTTGTGCCTGCGATTCCACCATGAGCACCGCATCTTGTGTGCCGGCTACCACTAAATCAAGTTGTGACTCTTTTAAATGTGAACGACTGGGGTTCAATACAAATTTACCATCGATATACCCTACGCGTGCAGCAGCCATGATGTCTGCCACGGGCAGGCCCGCAACGGCAACGGCGGCCGAGGCACCCAACATCGCGGGAATATCGGGATCAATTTCAGGATCCAGTGAAATCACGGTCGCGACCACTTGGGTATCCATCACATAGCCTTTTGGAAAGAGCGGCCGAAGCGGACGGTCAATCAAACGGCAGGTGAGAACTTCTTTTTCGCTAGGACGGCCTTCTCGCTTAAAAAAGCCACCTGGGATCTTGCCCGCAGCGTAAGTCCGTTCTTGGTAATTCACAATAAGGGGGAAAAAATCTTGGCCCGGTTTGGCTTCTTTTGCTGAGACCGCGGTTACCAATAAGACCGTGTCTCCCATGCTGACCATCACAGCGCCATCGGCTTGGCGTGCTACTTTACCGGTTTCGAGGGTAACGTCATATTCACCATAATTAAATGTTTTTTTAGCAATACTCACAATAGTCCTTGGGTAACGAAAAATATAAATTAGTAGGAAAAGGCGGGTTTTCTCGCGGCTTTTCTAGCGACGCAGACCTAAACGCGAGATCAAATCACTGTAACTGCCTGTATTCTTCCGCTTGAGATAGTCAAGCAACTTACGGCGACGACTCACCATGGCCAATAAGCCCCGGCGTGAATGGTGATCTTTTTTATGCGATTTGAAGTGACCCGTGAGCTGGTTAATGCGCTCGGTCAACAGTGCAACCTGCACTTCAGGCGAGCCTGTATCTCCTTGAGCTCGTTGGAATTTTCCTAAAATCTCTGTTTTAGCTTCGCTGCTTAATGCCATAAAATACCTCGAAATACCTTTGAAATACCTTTAATTACCCTTGAGCCCTTGCTCAATCAGAATTTTCTCTTACGCGATTGTAGCATACTCGCTTCTAGACACCAGTCTTCTAGGGGCAACTTTGCCATCGTCCACAATTTCACCCACCCCAAGAAAGCGCTCATCTGACAACAGCAAACGCACCCAGCCTGTTTGCGGTGCGCTGGGCACAAAAACAGGTTGGCCTGAGCGCACAAAATAGGCCATTTGATCGGTGAGCTTCACCGACGCCATACTGGTCACGGCCGTGTCTAGCGGTAGCAGTAATGCGTCTAAACCCGCCACCCCTTCTTTCGCGTGCACTGCCTGGAGCTGCGCCATGGTGAGCATGTCTTTTTCTTGATACGGGCCCACCGTCAAACGGCGCAAGGCCGCCACAAAGGCCCCACAACCCAGCACTTCCCCGATGTCTTCCACCAAGGTACGCACGTAGGTCCCTTTGCTACAATGAATATGCAAATGTAAGTTTGTTTGGCCGTCCCAATCAGACAAGGTAAGCGCATGAATGGTGACCGTGCGCGCCTGACGCGGCACTTCAATCCCTTGGCGGGCAAGCTCGTATAGGCGCTTGCCTTCATGTTTGAGTGCGGAATACATCGAGGGCACTTGTTCGATCGGACCACGAAAACCGGCGAGTACACTTTCTAAATCGGCTGTGGTGAGACGAGGCACCTCACGCTCCAGTAATACCTCTCCTTCTGCATCCCCCGTGTTGGTTTTGACACCCAAGGTAACCTGTACCTGATAGTGTTTATCGGCGTCTAACAAAAACTGGGAAAACTTGGTGGCCTCACCAAAACAAAGGGGTAACATGCCGCTGGCAAGCGGATCCAAACTGCCTGTGTGGCCGGCTTTGCGTGCATCAAATAGCTGCTTCACTGTTTGCAGTGACGCATTAGAGCTTTCACCTGTTGGCTTATCCAGCAGCAAAATCCCGTTGACTTTTCTGCCCTGCTCTCTTTGCCGTCGCCTGCCACCGCGTTTTCGTTGCGCGCTTTGGCCTATTGGGTGTGCATTTCTTTTTTGCTTACTCTCTTCCATTACTGCTTGTCTTTTTTATCTTCTTCAATAGCGGTGTCAATTAAATGCCCTATCCGATGCGCATTCACCACGGTGGCATCATAAACAAATTGGAGTTTAGGGACTCTGCGTAAGGTAATTTGTTGAGAGAGTAAATGACGTAATGCAGGAGCGGCCGCTTGTAAACGTTGCAAACAAGCCGCATGGTGCGCTTCTTGCATCACCGTAAAAAAAACTTTCGCTGTTGAGAGATCGGGAGACACGTCAACTTCCAGAATCGTGATCAAGCCCATCTCTTGCGTGGCAATTTCACGTTGCACGATGGGCGCCAACGTTTGCTGCAATAATTCATTGACGCGGTGTAAGCGACTAAACGACTGAGCCTTTCTTGCCATTAGAGTGTTCGGGCTACCTCGGTGACTTCATAGACCTCAATCTGATCGCCCGCTTTAATATCACTGTAGTCTTTTACGCCAATACCGCATTCCATGCCATTTTTCACTTCTTTCACGTCATCTTTAAAGCGGCGCAGTGATTCTAATTCACCTTCATAAATCACCACGTTATCGCGTAACACGCGAATAGGATCGTCGCGACGCACCACGCCATCAATGACCATGCACCCTGCGATATCCCCCAATTTCGATGAGCGGAACACATCGCGCACTTCGGCCAAGCCAATAATTTTTTCTTGGCGCTCAGGGGCCAACATACCGGTGAGTTCTGCTTTCACATTATTAATCGCATCATAAATAATGCCGTAATAACGTAAGGGGACATTTTCTGCCGCAATCAATTCTCGAGCAGACGCATCCGCACGCACATTAAAGCCAATCAACACCGCTTTAGAGGCCAGTGCCAGATTCACATCAGACTCGTTAATGCCGCCCACGCCTTTGGCCACCACCGCCACTTTACCTTGCTCTGTTGAGATCTTAAGCAGCGCGTCGGTGAGTGCTTCCAGCGAACCATGCACATCGGCTTTTAATACGACATTGAGTGTGGGTATTTGCTCGTCGGTCATGTGTTGGAAAAGCTTATCTACATGCACAGCTTGTTGCGTCAAACGACGCTCGCGTGATTTGGCTTGACGGAATAGCGCGACTTCGCGTGCTTTTTTCTCACCCGACACTACCATCATGTCATCGCCCGCCAATGGCGTGCCCGATAAACCTAAAATTTCGGCAGGAATAGAAGGCCCCGCCGCGTCGATAGGCTGACCATTTTCATCTAACAATGCGCGTACACGGCCATACTCGAGCCCGGCCAATACCGTATCGCCTTTACGCAAGGTGCCTTGTTGCACTAACACCGTGGCCACCGCACCGCGCCCTTTGTCTAAGCGAGATTCAATGACAATGCCTCGCCCAGCGCAATCGGCAACGGCTTTGAGCTCTAATACTTCTGATTGCAATAAAATAGCGTCTAATAAATCATCAACACCGTCGCCGGTTTTGGCAGACACATGCACAAACATCGTGTCGCCGCCCCAATCTTCTGGGATTAACTCATGTTGTGCCAATTCATTTTTAACACGATCCGGATCAGCTTCCGGCTTATCTATTTTATTGACTGCAATGATAATCGGCACGTTAGCCGCTTTGGCGTGTTGAATCGCTTCAAGTGTTTGCGGCATGACACCATCATCCGCGGCCACCACCAATACCACCACATCGGTACATTGTGCGCCACGCGCACGCATGGCAGAAAACGCCGCGTGACCGGGAGTATCTAAAAACGAAATAATGCCTTTCTCGAGCTCAACGTGATAGGCACCAATATGCTGTGTAATGCCCCCTGCTTCAGAAGCAGTCACCTTGGTGCGACGAATGTAATCCAACAAAGAGGTTTTACCATGATCAACATGGCCCATGATGGTCACCACCGGTGGGCGCGTGACTTCTTCGCCCTGCACCGCGTCGGCTTCTTCAGCCAGCAACGTGGTTTCTACTTCATCTTCTTTGACTAATTTGGGTTTATGGCCCATTTCTTCAACGACAATCGCGGCGGTTTCTTGATCGATCGGTTGATTAATCGTTGCCATCACGCCCATTTTCATCATCACTTTGATGACTTCTGCGCTTTTCACCGACATTTTTTGTGCCAGTTCCGCAACCGTCAGAGTTTCAGGCAAAGACACCTCTCGCACAGCCGCCACCGTTGGCTTCGCGAAACCATGTTCGGCATCTGTTGCCTGGTAGGCTCTGACTGTTCTGCCTGGCTTTTTGCGGCGTCGTTCTGCAGCCGCTGCACTGATATGCAATTCTTTGCGTCGGCTGCCTTTGCCTTTACGTGTGTCTTTTCGTTCTTCTGTTTTCTCTACTTTTTTCTTTTTACGTGCGGGTGCGCTATCAGGTGAAGGCGGGGCGGGTGGAGCCGCTTTTTTCTCAGCCGCGGCAGTCGCAGCCTTAGCGGCCTCGGCCTCGGCTTCTGCCGCTGCTTTTTCTGCCTCAAGCGCAGCCGCTTTTTCGGCTTCAATAGCCGCTTGCTCAGCCGCTAATTTTTCACGTTCGGCTTGCTCTTTTTGCAAGCGCTCTTGTTCTTCAGCTTCGACCACACTGCGTTTGATATAAGTGCGTTTTTTACGCACCTCCACATTCACTGTTTTACCCGCGCGCCCTGCTGCACCGCCTACTGTCATCGCACTGATTTTTTTACGTCGCAATGTGATTTTACCGGACGCGGCTTCCGCACCCGCATGCGCTTTTTTAAGGTGCTCAAGTAACGTTTGCTTTTCTTCTTCCGTAATGGTTTGTTCAGGATCAGTAATAGCCAACCCTGCATCAGCAAGCTGCGCAAGCAATCGATCAACCGGTGTTTTAACGGCTTTCGCTAATTCTTTTACGGTGACGTCAGCCATCAAGGCTCTCCTATTCCTGCTTCTATATTTAAAATCACGCCCTCTCCTTTCTCAAGGAAGCGGGCTAGGGTGAGAGGTGCATTCGCCCTCACCTTGCTTCATTCTTTCGCATCAGCAAACCACGGCTCGCGCGCTTTCATAATCAAGGCAGCCGCTTTTTCCTCATCCATGCCGTCGATATCAAGCAAGTCATCCACTGCTTGTTCCGCCAGCATGTCCATGGTGGTGATCCCACGCGTCGCTAGCGTATTCGCCAGTGCCTCGTCCATCCCTTCCATCGTAAGCAAATCTTCTTGAGGTGTGGTGTCGCCACCATCGGCTTCGCCACCCAAGGCTTTGGCCAACAAAGCATCTTTGGCACGCTGCCGCAGTTCTTCGACAATTTCTTCATCAAACTCTTCGATGGCTAACATTTCTTGTTGCGGCACATACGCAATTTCTTCAATGCTGGAGAAGCCTTCTTGCGCTAGAATCATCGCGACATCGTCACCCACATCCAACGCTTCCATAAAGAGTTGCTGCAAGCTTTGGCTTTCTGATTCATTTTTCTCGCGCGCATCGGCTTCACTCATCACGTTGAGCGTCCAACCGGTCAGCTCGCTCGCCAACCTGACATTTTGGCCACCGCGCCCAATCGCTTGCGATAAGGCATCTTCAGCGACCGCAATATCCATTGCGTGTTTATCTTCATCAATCACAATAGACAGCGCTTCTGCTGGCGCCATGGCATTAATCACAAACTTAGCGGGGTCATCATCCCACAGCACAATATCAATGCGCTCGCCTCCCAACTCATTGGAAACAGCTTGCACACGCGCACCACGCATGCCGACGCACGCCCCCACGGGATCAATGCGACCATCGTTCGTTTTCACTGCAATTTTGGCACGCGAACCCGGATCACGCGCGCTGGCTTTAATTTCGATCACGTCTTCCGCGATTTCTGGCACTTCAATGCGAAACAGTTCAACCAGCATGCGGGGATCCACGCGGCTCATCAGCAGCTGTGCGCCATGGCCTTCTTCGTCGATCTCATAAAAATAGCCGCGAACACGATCACCGGGACGCACAATCTCACGCGGTATCATTTGATCGCGTGGAATAATCGCTTCAGCGTTATTGCCCAAGTCAATAATAATGCTATCGCGTGTGGTTTTTTTCACAGAGCCTGACAGCAACTCGCCCAAACGACCACGGTAAGCTTCAATCACTTTGCTGCGTTCTGCTTCACGCACTTTCTGCACAATTACTTGCTTGGCAGCTTGTGCGGCAATACGGCCAAACTCGATCGATTCCATCGGCTCTTCATAAAAGTCGCCTAGCTGTAAGTTGGGATCTTTTGCTTGCGCGTCAGCCAAGGTCAGCTCGCGATCAGGCGCTTCCACTTCTGTTTCACCTTCAGGTGGCTCAACCACTTCCCAGCGGCGAAACGTATCGTAATCGCCCGTGGCACGATCAATGGCAATGCGCACAGCAATATCTTTTCGATTACGTTTGCGGGTTGCGCTTTCTAATGCTGCTTCGATCGCCTGAAAAATAACTTCTTTGGAAATGCTCTTTTCATTGGAAACAACCTCTGCCACCAATAAAATTTCTTTACTCATGATTGTGCCTCAACATCATTTTAAAGTTCCTCTTGCAAACGCGCTTTTTCAATCTGTGATAACGGTAATTCAATCGTTGCCTCATCTGTTTGCAACTTGATATGCCCGTCAACCACGCCCTGTAATTCACCGCTAAACTGCCGGCGATTATCGATAGGTGCCGCCAATTTCACACGCACCCGTCGACCTGTAAAACGTTCAAAATCTTCCACCTCAAATAAGAGGCGATCAATTCCCGGTGAAGAGACTTCCAACAGATAATCGCGCTTGGAGAGTGTTGGCTCCACCATCAGTGCCGCATTCACTTGGCGGCTGGTCTGCGCGCAATCATCGGCGGTAATGCCGCCGGGCAAATCAATATAAATACGCAGGAGCGGCTGACGCCCGCCCGTAATATGCTCAATACCGACTAATTCGTAGCCCAAGGCTTCCACCGCTGGGCGCACAACGTCATAAATCGCCTTGGAAGCTTTGATCATGTCAGTGCCACAAATAAAAAATGGGCCTAAAGCCCATCGTAATCAATAACTTTATTTTTCAATCGCTTAAAAGATATTTCACAAGCAATGAATAAAGCTATCGTATGTCAAAAATTGGTAGCGGGGGTAGGATTTGAACCTACGACCTTCGGGTTATGAGCCCGACGAGCTACCAGGCTGCTCCACCCCGCAACAATCCTCACCTGTAAGCTAAGTGCTCGTCACTTACCATTTCTCAACTCACAAGGGATACAAATTCTATAGAATCTGCTGTGAGTATTCAAGTGATAAAGCACGTTCACCGCGAAAGAGAAATACTCAAATTGAAAACTTACACGCGATTATTACACCATCTCACGCATTTTTAAAAACCTGACCACCAAGAAAGTTATTCAACTTAATAAATTTATACCTCTTCTCATACCTTACCTCACCACCCCCTCTAACGCTTAAACGCAATTCGAGCAAATAATGAAAATATCTCATGCAGTTGGAAAGCCTTTGCCTGCATTGTAGAATAGCGCCCAATATTTATCGTTGCGACACTTACTGCGTCACCCGTTGCTGATTAACACTTATGTCTCTTGTTACCGACATCGCCCCAACGACTGAAACGACTCAGGCCACGCGCCTGCCCGGCCCTGCTGCTCACACCCTTGCAGAGATCCCTGAATACGATCTGGCCCTGCTCGTTGATGGTTTTGCGCGTTATGGCGACCTTTATCAGCTACCCCCCGCTAAAAGCAGTGGCCGCGACAGCAACATCGTCGTCGTGAGCGATCCCATTTGGGCCAAGCATGTGCTCTCGGCCAACCATATTAATTACACCAAAGGCATTGGCATTGAGCGCGTACGGATTTTGCTGGGCAATGGCATCATGGTGAGCGAAGGCAGCTTTTGGCGCAAACAACGCAAATTGTTGCAGCCCTCGTTTCACCCGCAAGTGTTGCAGGGTTTTTCTGATCAATTGCAAGCCTGCAACCGCGCCTTACTCACCAAATGGCAGGCGGCGGTTGCAAAGCAGCACCCCATCAATATCACCGCCGACTTAAGCCATGTCACCCTGCAATTTATTTTAAAAGCTATTTTAAGTGATGATCTTGAGCACATTACTCAATCACAAGGCAGCAACCCATTTGATATCGTGACGGAAGAGTCCGCACGCGATTTACAATTTGCCCGCAAGTTCCGCGAACTCACCCGCTTAGTGCGCGATATCATCGCCCAACGCCGCGACACCGGCGACCGCCCTTTTGATTTTCTCTCCCTCATGATGGAGGTGCGCGACCGCAAAACGGGCAAAGGCATGAGCGAAAAAGAACTCGTGGACGAAACCATGACTTTGATCATCGCCGGGCATGAAACCACCGCCAGCGCCTTAAATTGGACCTGGTATTTACTGTCACAACACCCTGACATTGAAGCCAAACTCCATCATGAAGTCGATACCGTGCTTGCCGCCCGTTTACCCTCCCTCGACGATTTACCCGCGCTGCCCTACACCAAACAAGTATTACAAGAAGCGTTGCGCCTTTACCCACCCGGCTGGCTACTCACGCGGCGCGCCATCGGTGAGGACACGATTGCCGGCTACTCGATTGCCCCCGATACCGACATTTTTATTTCGCCGTATATTATGCATCGCCATCCTGAATATTGGCCCGATCCGGAGCGTTTTGACCCCGAACGCTTCACGGAAGAAAACGCCGCTGGCCGTCATCGCTTTGCTTATATTCCCTTTGCTGCAGGCGCGCGCAACTGCATTGGCGATCACTTAGCCATGTGCGAGATGCAGCTGCATTTGGCGACCATGGCACAACATTTTCGTGTCACTTACCACGGCACCTCGCCCGTGGGGTTATCTGATTTAGAGGCGCAGGTGAATCTGCGCGCAAAAGCCCCCCTCCCTTTAACCTTAGTTGCTCGTTAAATATGACCATGAACACTGCCACCACCCTAACCGCCGCATTACAACAACAACGCACTGACGATCGCGGCATTACCTATATTGAAAGCCAAGACAACGAAATAACCGTTTCTTATGACGCGCTTTATGAACGCGCGCTGGGGCTGTTGCATTATTTGCAAGAAAAAGGGCTGCAACCCGGTGACGAATTGATCCTGTTGCTGAATAATAACCAGGCCTTTATCGAACTTTTTTGGGCGTGTTTGCTCGGCAAGATTATTCCCGTGCCACTGGCGGTGGGCACCGGCGACCAGCACCGTTTAAAAGTGTTTAATGTGTTTCAAACGCTGCAACGGCCTCATCTGCTCACCACTGAAAAAAACCTAACGCGCCTACAAACTTTTGCACAAAATAATGCGCTTACCACACAAAGTGAAAAACTCACTGAGCAAACACTCCTACTTGAACACATTGACGATTTATCTCAAGCTGGTCAAATACACGCGCCAGCCCCCAGCGACACCGCGTTTATTCAATTTTCATCGGGCTCCACCGGCTCGCCCAAAGGCGTAGTGCTCACGCATCATAATATCATCACCAATTTGCAGGCCATTGTGCAAGGCAGCAACAGCTCGCAACAAGACGTATCATTAAGCTGGATGCCGCTCACCCACGACATGGGCATCATCGGCTTTCATTTAGCACCGCTCTTTTTAGGCGCAACACAATACCTCATGCCCACTGACGTTTTTATTCGCCGGCCACTGCTGTGGCTAACGAAAGCTTCTGAGAAAAAAGTCACGACGCTGGCCTCGCCCAATTTTGGCTACAAGCATTATTTAAATCAATTTGAAAAACAAACCGACCACCACCTCGACTTAAGCCATGTACGTTTAATCTTTAACGGCGCCGAACCTATTTCGCCTACTATTTGTGAAGAGTTTATCACCAAACTACAAGCCTTTGGGCTGGCTGACAATGTGATGTTCCCTGTGTATGGCTTGGCAGAAGCGAGCCTAGCCGTGAGCTTCCCCGCCCCCGGGAAAGCGCTCTCTATTCATTATGTCGATCGCGAGCAACTCAAACCAGGCGAAGCCGCGCGCTTGCTTGAAGATGATGCCCCTCACGCACTGTCACTCATCAGCGTAGGCAACGCTGTGGCAGATTGCGCCATTCAAATCAGTGATCCCAACGGCAACGCACTACCCGAAGGCCAAGTAGGTCATGTTTTGATTCGTGGTAATAACGTTACGAATGCCTATTACAACAACGACACACTCAACCAAGCCCTTTTTACGGATGATGGCTGGCTAGACACGGGTGATTTAGGCTTTGTGCACCAAGGGCAACTCCTCATCACCGGGCGCGCTAAAGAAGTGATGATTATCAATGGGCAAAATTTATACCCGCATGATATTGAGGCCTCCCTCGCGCAGCATACTGAAGCTGAACTTGGTAAAGTCGCCGCCTACCGCCAAACAGATATCGCCTCACGCGCAGATGAATTACTGATTTTTGTGTTGTATAAAGGCGCCGCCGAGCAATTTGTGCCGATGCTCAAAAACATTCGCAAACACCTGAATGAGGCGATCGGCATCGACGCCAAGCAGATTATCCCGATCAAAGATTTGCCCAAAACCACCAGCGGTAAAATCCAGCGTTACTTGTTAGTCGAAAACTTTCAAACTGGCCAATACAGTGATGTGTTAAACACACTGGAGCCATTGCTCACGACAACGACACCCACACCACACGGGCGCTCAGATATCGAGCAAACCTTATTGACAATCTGCAACGACTATATCGAGCAAACCCTCACCGCAACTGACAATATCTTTGATATGGGCACGAGCTCCCTCAAACTTGCCCAAATCTATGAGAAAATAAATGCCCTCTACCCGGATCAAATCGATGTAACGGAAATCTTCGATTACCCCACCGTGGCAGAGCTCGCGCGCTATTTAGAAACTAAACTGTCAGCGGGCACTGATAAGGCCGCGACTGTCTCAGCTTCGGCTGTTGACACGCCATAATCCAAAAACCCGAAAAAAACATAACCAACTAATAATTATCAATATTTTTGCCATTACTTCGAGACGCCGCCTGAAAATCCATCAAAATTAGCCGAAAAAACCACTTAAATCGAGTAAATTCAAAACTTACACCCGGATGTTACTCTATATGTACTGAAGGGCAAAAGATAACGCTGCGCCCCCTAATTCCCGTTTCAAGCAACCCAACGGCACTCGCAAACTAACAAAGAAAAGCCACGCAACCGCACGCAAGAATGAGCAAGTCGGAGACCTACAAAGGTCCCCCCAAGGGCGCCAAGGGCTGGGACCGCCAATACCGCTGGCTCACGGGCACAAAGGGAACGACCTCCCTCCCGACTGACCGCCAGTCACTGAACAAGGCACGCGCGCTCCTGCGGCGCCTCGCCGAAGACGGCAGCTTCGACGCAGACTTTGCGTCTCGCTACCTGTCTGGCGATTCCTTTGAGGGATCTCTGGACGAAGACAAAGCGCAGGCGGCTCTGGCTCGCATCCACCACCAAACGTGGCTGCGCTGCACCACCTCTGCCAACAGCCCCAAGCAGCTGGTCCTTGAGCGCAGTGAAGTCACCATGGCCAACCAGATGATGGTCACGCTGATCGACGCCTTCTACCCGGTGAAGGAGAAGGCACAGGAGGCGCAGGAGACGACGGAGGGAGCGCCCGAGGCACCTGCTGTCCCAAAGCTTGAGCCCGCCGACGCCACCACCGACTGGGAGGCTGTCGCCAACCAGTTCATGGGCAACTGTGTCTGCCCGCTGGACGGCAAGGGGAGTCTGCCCACCACCGTCCTTCAGATCCTGGACAAGGTGTTTGGCACTGATCCCGCCCCGAGCCAGCCGAGGATGTTTGCGGAAGGTGTTTTGCGCGGCTGCACCAGCCCGACCAGTACGACTCACCACAACTACCGCACCCTGCTCGCGACCCTGGACAAGCAGTTGGCACTCTACGAGACCTGGGACAATGCGTGCGTGCTCAACCTCGAGAGTGAGAAGGAGGGACGGATGGCCAAGTGCATGCTGCTCACGCTGATCAACCTCCGCAACCCCAACTCGCCGGCCGAGCGTGCCGCTGAGGATCCCTCTGCCACGTCGCCGACCTACACTGGACCGGCTCCGGGGCAAGACGACAAGACGTGGCCACGCCCGGAGCAGCGTGCTGGCAGCCAGTGCTCGCGGGACGGAGACCCCACCTCCCCCGGAACGGAGACGCTGGTGCCCGGCTCTGGTTGGGAGGAGGACCCGCCGAGCGCTACCGCCTCCCCGGGAGGTGGCAGTGACGGTGCTGGCCCGAGCGGTGTTCCGCCCAGCGAGACCGAGCAAGCGGCACCTGCTGCGACGCCGACCCAGCCCCCTGCTCCGGCAGCGGCCGCGTCTGGCACCAGCGAGCTGGTCCCGCCGGTGCAGGCGCTCATGGACGCACACAAGCCCACCCAGGCGACCGAAGGCTCTGGCTCTGGAACGACTGCTCCTGCAGCGCAGCAATGCACGCCGGCTACCGGTCCGTCCAGCGCGTCGGCGACAACGCCGGCCCCGGCCAAGGCCCAAACCAGCACCGCTGCTACCGGGGGCGACCCGCCGAACCAGGGAGACAAGATCGTCATCCGCACCGTCAACAAGCGCCTCTCTGAGGAACTGCGTGCTCTGCTGATCAATGCACAGCTTGGACTCACCAACGTTCAACTGAGCCTGGCGCGCTTCCAAAAGATGCTCACGGCGCACATCGCCATCAGCCAGTCGGGTGGTAACCTCGAGACCCTGACGGACGTGCACGGAAAGGAGATCTTGAAGCTCTACGAGAACCTCCAGCGGCAGCTTGTGGCCCTGCGTGAACAGCTCACAAAGAACAAAGACACGCCCTGGACTCCGCACATCCAGCATCTGATCAAGCAGTTTGAGGCGGCGCTGGCGGGTGAAGATCCCAACCTCCTGCCTCCTGAGAAGAGCTGGGGTGAGCTGCCTGGCAAGATCCGCAGCATGCTCCTCGATGCTTTGACCACCGCGACGGCCGCCCAAGCGCAGTGTCGTACGCTCGCGAGTCTGCTCCGCAAAAAGGGCGATCTCCGGGAGTCGGGCATTCAAGCGATGCGGCGGGAGGAGTATGGCGACATCGTCGACACGCACCTCCAGGCCCTGGAGTACCTCAACCAGCTGGGGCTTTACCTCGACTTCGAGGAGCCCTCGGCCCCCAACGAGGCTGCCCGTGCGCTTGCGCAGACCATCCTTCTCCAGCTGGAGTTGGCCTTTGTGGTCTACACGGTGCCGGCGGCGAAGTGAGCCCACAAAACAAAACGGCGTTTGCATTGGTGCAACCAGCCACACTCACAACACTAAAATTTTTTTTCTGAGCAACCGCTTATATCTGTTGGCTTTTTTAAAAACCCCTTATAATAAGTTATTCTTCTGACTTTTTTATTTCACCTAAAAAATATGACTTTTTGAGACTTACTCTTCCTTCCTCGTAACCCTCCCTTCTCAAACTCCTTTAAAATAAACTCTCAGCGAGATCCCCTCGCAATTTACAGACAATATGATGCACTACCGCGATGGGTAAGCGATGGCACAAAAACTTACCTCTCCCTGTTACGCTATACTATTGGAAAACAGAATCAAATATTTGCACAACCCACCCTGTTTTTTGTTTTACATAATTTCAGTAAGCGTTCAGTGGCTGTAAAGCACAAAAAGACATGGCTTCAAAGCTGCTCGTGCTGTTTGCTTTAGGACTGCTCTTGTCTTGCGTCCCTCACGCCCAAGCCTTCTTCACCCCAATTCATAGCTGCACGCAATTGCAGGAGATAAGGGGTGACCTTGCCGGAACCCACCAGTTGGTGGCTCATATCAATTGCGCAGATACCCGACATTGGAATGGCGGTGCGGGGTTTGAGCCAATCGGATCACTGTCTTCACCCTACACAGGTACATTCGATGCCCAAGGCTATACGATTGATGGCCTTTCCATCTATCGACCGACAGAGACTCGCGTTGGCTTGTTTGGCTACGCCACGGGTCAATTCCGGAATGTACGTTTAACAAACGCTAATATCACAGGCCTTGGACAAGTGGCTGGATTGCTTGGACACTGTATTAGCCCGGGCATAGTGGAAAATGCACACATCACTGCCTGGGTGTCAGCAGGGGCTCACGCGGGAGCAGTAGTCGGGATGAGCTCGTGCCCCATCCGCTATTGCAGTAGCAGTGGCTCCGTTTCAGTCTTCGATAGAAACGGAGGCGGCATCGTTGGACAAAACATCGGCGGCGAGGTGACGGAATCCTTCTCATCCGCAACCATTTTGGGAACAGACAGAAGAATTGGCGGACTGGTTGGCACAAACAACAAACTTGTGCGCAACAGCTTTGCGACAGGAACGGTGGCTGGCACAAACTCGGCAGGCGGCTTAGTAGGTTATCACAATGGTGATAACGCTGTCATAGTCGATAGCTATTCAACAGGTCCCGTCTCAGGGTTTAGCACGGGTGGATTAGTCGGAACAAGCGGCAGTACCACAATCGTCAATGCTAGTTACTGGAACACCGAAACCAGCGGTCAACCAACCAGTCCACAAGGGATCGGGAAAACAACGGCGGAGATGTTTCAAGGAATAACCTACACACAGTGGAACTTTACGCATACCTGGTGGATCCACGAAGGAAATGCTTATCCCGCGCTTCGCTGGGCAGCCCCTTTTTTGAAAAACCCCATTGCGGATCACAGCATTGCGAGCAATGCTGCTTACACATTGCCGCTATCCACTGCATTTGAAGATGTGAGTCATGCCGGGCTTAGCTACTCGCTGGCGCTATCCCCCAACAGCACGTTGCCTGCCTGGCTTGCGCTGCACCCACAAAACCAGACGCTCTCTGGCACGCCGCACAATAGCGATGTAGGTAATTACACGCTCATTGTGACAGCCTGCAGTGTTGGCTTGCAGTGTGTCAGCGATGAATTCATCTTGTATGTGCGCGTGTCGGTTGGTATTAGCAACTGCACGGCACTGCAAGCGATGCAAAGTGATTTGCGCGGTGTTTACCACCTCACAGATGACATCGACTGCTCGGACACCACAAGCTGGAATGGCGGCATGGGTTTTGTACCAATAGGAAGCAATCTCACGCCTTTTTCTGGCAGCCTTGAGGGACGAGGCAAAATCATTGCAGACTTATCCATTAATCGCCCAACAGAAAACAATATCGCCTTGATTGGCTACATGTCTTCGTCAGCGAACCTTGTTGATGTGGGGATGATCTCAGCAAACATAGCAGGCAACAGTGGCGTGGGCGCACTCGTCGGCGGAAATGACGGCGGTCAAATTAGCCTCTGCTATGCTTCAGCCACCCTGTCTGGCCAAAACGATGTGGGCGGTCTGGTCGGCGCAAATAACGGCACCCTCACGCTGTCACACGTCAATGCCACCGTATCCGGCCAACACACAGTGGGTGGGTTGGCAGGTAGCCACAGCGGCACAATCACTTATGCCTACGCGATTGGCAGCGTGACGGCGACGTCAGGAAGCGTTTCCCGCGCAGGGGGGCTCGTTGGCAGCATGCACAGTGGCATCGTGTCACACAGCTATGCGATGAGTGACACATCCGGCACTGAAGCGGTAGGCGGTTTCGTGGGTGAAGTTGTTGCCGGCACGATTTTCCAGTGCTATGCGACAGGCCCCGTCTCCGGCACGGATCGCATCGGTGGTTTTGCAGGTATGAGCGCAGGCGCTATTTCCGAATGCTATTCTACTGGCATCGTGTCAGGCACAACGGCGGTAGGTGGCTTCGTGGGCCATTTAGAAGCAGGCACGGCGTCTGGCTATTGGAACACCCAAACGTCAGGGCAAGCTGCCAGTGCCGCTGGCACGGGCAAAACCACCTCGGCGATGCACCAACAAGCCACCTTTGTGTCTTGGGACTTCACAGATACCTGGTGGATTGAGGAAGGGGCTCATTCGCCTATCCTCCAAATGGTGTCGCCACCTCTTGTCCAAAACCCGATTGTGGATCAAAACACCCTCGCCAATGTGTTTTTTGCTTTTACCGTGCCTGGGAATACCTTTTTTGATTTCACAAGCCAAGCAATCACCTTCAGCGCCACGCAAACCCATGGTGCTGCACTGCCAGGCTGGTTGCTATTTTTCCCGAGCAACCAAACCTTCTCAGGTTGGCCAGGACTGGAGGATCGTAGGCAATACAGCCTCACCATGACCGCTTGTGATGATATGATGCTCTGCAGTAGTAGCCATTTCGTGCTTAACGTCAATAACCAAGCACCCACGCTTGTGCAGCCCATTCCTGATCAGCGTTTCCCTACCAACGTGTCTTTTGTGTTCACCCCTGCGGGCACCACATTCAGTGACAGCGAGGGGGATACGATCACCTACACCGCTGCACTTGCAGGCGGCAGCACGCTACCCACGTGGCTCAGTTTTAACAGCACCACCGGCACGCTGTCAGGCACGATCCCTATCAGCCAAACTGCATCACTGCAAGTAAACATCACCGCTCACGATGGGCACGGAGGCCAGGCGAGTGATAACTTTATGTTGTCACCCAATCTGCTTCCCACGCTTCAAGGCACCCTCGATGATCAAGAAGCCATTGTGGGAAACCCCTTCCTGCATACATTTCCAGACACGCTCTTTGATGAACCAGACGGTGAGCCGCTGATCTACACCGCCACTCAAACTAACAACAACCCGCTGCCAGCGTGGTTAACGCTAGGAGGTAGCAACGGGCGCACTTTCTTGGGCACGCCGAGCAATGGTGACAAAGGCTTTTTATTCGTGCTGCTGGTTGCATCCGATCCACACGGTGAGGCGGCCTCTGTTAGCTTTACGATTACCGTCTCAGATCTCACTACCAACAACCCACCGTTTCTCGCAGCAAACATTTTGGACCAAATGGCAAGTGTGAATGAACTGTGGACGTTTATAGTTCCGACCAATACCTTTGACGACATCGATGGTGATCCGCTGGCATATGTGGCGACCCTGGAAGGCGCTAGCCCACTGCCCACGTGGCTAACGTTTGATGACCAATCGCAAACGTTTTCGGGGATCCCCACTGCACCGGAAGTCATTCGCATTAGCGTGCGAGTCAGTGATGGTCGAGGTGGTTTTGCTCTGGATACCTTTACGCTCACGATTCAAAACACCGCCAATCAGCCACCGATACTGCTAAACGATCTACCGAGCCAGAGTGTGAATGTGAACAGCCGCTATGACTATCCTATCCCAGCGAATACTTTCAGCGATCCTGATGGCGATACGTTACTGTACACGGCCACCCAAGCAGGCAATAAGCCTTTGCCTGGCTGGTTGAAGTTTGACGCGCCTTCGCGTACGTTTTCAGGCTCGCCCACCAACACGGATACGGATACGTTTGCTGACCGCACGCACTCCATCCAAGTCTGTGCAGCCGATGAAGAAGGCTCAGCCTGCAGCACCTTTGTGCTGGCAGTCGTCGGTGTCTCGCTGCTTGAGATGGTGGGCACTAGCCTCATCGTTGGCGTCAGTGCTTTGTCTGCTATCTATGGTTGTTATGTCAAACGTATCTGGCTATGGAATACGTTGATGAAGTATCGTTATCGAAAAACCTACCAAACAGTTGTGATAGGCGGTAAGCAGTATCATAACAAGGATATCGAGGTTTCATCGCAGGATGTTGACAAGCTGGTCACTATTCGCAACGGACGGCAAACGGAGAATCCCGGCTGGATTAAGTACGGAAGTGACCCCAACCACTTTTTAATGGGCACACCGATGCACAACAGTGCGGGTGTCTATGAGTTTTGTTTGGTGGACTTTAGGGGCTACAAGCTCGAATCACACCGTTTGCATGTTAAGAAAAACGAAGAAGAACCCGATGCGGGAAGAGGAATATTTGAGAAGCTTGTTAGGTATTTTTGCTGTTGTTGTCGCCAAAACACGAAAGAGGCCGACATCGAAATGGCTGCGGTCCCGATGCGAAAGAAGAGCATGCGAAAAAACAGTGCAGGAGGCGGGAGTGATGACACCGACATGACGCCAGAGCATCCTGGTACTGACGACGCCACATAAGGGCAATGAAGTATTCGCCGATTCACGTATGCGAGTCTTTTTATAAAATTCTATAATTGAGTAAAACGAGAGTGAAATAAGAGCGAAATAATCACACTAAAAAGTAAACCTTGGCACTTGGATTGTTAATTCGCAAGTCAAAAAAAAGAACCTTTTTAAGTTAGTTTAATTACATTAATATACAATAACACTCCCTCATTAAACCCAACAGCAAAATCACTGTAAAAACAAAAGCCCTTAAAACAAGTTACAAATATAACTATTTATTAATTGTTAACCACCCATAAGTATCTGCACTCACCCACATCCACCCAAAAATACCCCACCTAGGGAAAATCCTATAAAGAAAAAATGAAGATAAATGAAAAACCGGTCAAAAAAACAAACTTACACCTCAATGTTACGCTATTAATTATGAAAGGGAAAAAAAGCATTTTTGAACAGTTTTTCCTGTGTCTGAGCACTCTTTACAACGCAAAATAAGTTTTTGTGAACTAACAACCATGTCGCGCCGCAAGCCCAGCCTGTGGCTCTGCTTTTTCCTGTGGCTTCAGCTCTCACTGCTGCTGTTGCAGACTTACGGCCGGCCCGTTAGCGAGCCGGCCCCCCTCGCCCGTCGTGGCACACCTGTGAACGACTTCACGATCGTTGATACCTTCACAGGACTCAACGCCCGCGGCGTCGACTACTGCAACGTCTGGGACTCTTTCAACAGCAAATGGATCCGCCATCTCTTTTGGGCGGTGTACCACCCAACCAACGTAGTCTCCTCGCCCATTTACTGGGAGACTGACCAAGGCAGCCGTACCTTTACG
>JAJFJF010000025.1 GCA_021774255.1 Gammaproteobacteria bacterium | reverse complement strand
CGTGGAAGCAGACTTAATGATTGGCAAGGAGCGAGGCAGTGCGCTACTGACCCTTGTTGACAGAAAGCTACGCTATATATGGGCTAAAACACTTCCTAACAAGTCTGAGGCAGGTGTGACGGCCGCTATTATTTCTGCATTGAGTAGTGTTAAAGATTTAATTTCAAGTATCACGTTTGATCGAGGTAAAGAGTTTTCAGGTTACGAAGAAATTGCAGAAGCATTAGACGCTAAGATGTATTTTGCGCATCCTTATTCTTCTTGGGAACGTGGAACGAATGAAAATAGCAACGGATTGTTGCGACAATATTTTCCGAAAAGGAAAACGGATTTTAAAAAAATAAGTGACAAAGAACTTAAGGCAGTATTATCAGAAATTAATTCACGGCCTCGCCGTTGTCTAGAGTTTAATAATGCAACAGATTTGTTGTCTGAGGAACTTGAGTCTCGCGCCTAAATAGGCGCGAGACAGGGAGGGAGCATGTCGTGAGGAGACCGTCAGGGGCAGGGACGCCCCTGACGATCGCAGGGATGCTGTAGCATCGAAGAAGGACATCTCCCGGACTCGTCTCAAAGCGCCGAGAAAAGAATGAGACACCTCTTTTGCAGTCAAAAAAAGACTCTTCCTGCAAACAGTTATGTCATAAATCTAACTTAAAAATAGCTCTTTTTTTGAGAGGTGATCCCAACCTTGTATAATGCTTCACACTAACCCTTCAGTGTTGCACTTCAAGGTTGAGACCACCCAAAGGATTTTTTTCAGTGCCATTTTCTTAAAAGCTACCTTCTTTTGCTTTGATTTTTTCTTTTCTGACTCCCTTTGATAGAAGGCACCTCTCTCACGGCATAGGCGCTTCACACCGCCTCAGGGCGCGGCGAGTACCGACCGCCCGACACCTGATCAGGACTAATCAACCTGTTGATTTCCTGAAGCTCGGTCTGGCTCAAAAGCACGTCACAAGCACCCAGGTTTTCCTGCAGCCTCTCAATCTTGGTGGTGCCCGGGATGGGCACCACTTGATCGTACTGCGCCATCAACCACGCGAGCGCAAGCTGCGCCAAGGTGCAGTCTTTCTTGCTCGCCATTGGCTTGAGCTTGTCAACCAACGCGGTGTTGCGCGTAAAGTGATCGCCCTCGAAGCGGGTCATGCCAACCCGCACATCAAGCTGCCCCTCGCTCGCAGCCTCTTTTTTCAAAGCTTCCATGTTGACTTTGCCTGTCAATAGACCGCGGCAGAGGGGGGAGTAAGGCATAAAGCCAATCCCCAGATCCTTGCAAACCGCAAGCACACCGTTGGTCAGCGGGTCCTGCGTAAAGAGTGAAAATTCGTTCTGCACGGCTGCAAGCTTGCAAATGGCATGTGCCTGCCTGATCTGCTCGGCCGTCGGCATCGACAAACCCACGTGGCGGATCTTGCCGCGCTTCTGAAGCGCGCTAAGCTTGCGCATGCAGGCGGCCAGATCGGCATCCTTGTGAGGAATGCGATGCACAAAGTAAAGATCGATGTAGTCAAGGCCAAGGTTGGCCAGCGAGGAATCAATTGCCTTGTCTATGTACTCTGGCGAAATATCAAAACCAAACTGTCCGTCTTTCACCACCACGGCAAACTTTGAAACGATCTGGAGTTGCTCGCGCGTGGTGACGCCCTCGTCTATCAAGCGCTTTAATACCTTGCCAAGCAGCTTCTCGTTTGCGCCATCAGCGCCATAGCAGTCTGCGGAGTCAAAAAGTGTGATGCCTGCCTCAACGGCAGCCTTGATGAGTTGGTACGTATTGTCTTCAGAAAGCGCCGGGCCCATAAAGGCGGTGATCCCCATGCAACCCAGCCCCATGGCTGAGACGCTAAGCGAACCCAACTGGCGGGATGCAAGCTGTCCGCCTGCCATAAAATTTTTCAGAGTGCGTTTTTTAGAGACACTGAAGATTCAAGGGTATAAGGAATATCTCTATTCATATAGAGTAACATCTAGAGGTAATTTTCAGTATTTTTTACCGATATTTTGCTTTACTGCCAATTACCAATGGGCTCGCCACCTTCTTCACCAGTTGGCCCAAGCGAATAGATATCAATTGTGGAATGTGAACCCGGATTAAGATAAAGATATTCATTACCCCACGGATCAACAGGAATAGAAGCCAAATAGCCTTCAGATGACCATCGACGCGGGAGTGGTGCACTCGTAGGTGCCGTCACCAACGCTTGTAGGCCTTGTTCTTGGGAAGGATAGAAACCATTGTCTAAACGATACAGCTGCAAAGCCGCTTCGACGGCACGAATATCTTGCTGCGCTTTAACAATACGCGCTTCTTCCGGTCGGCTGATTAAACGCGGCACGACCAGCGAAGCCAAGATACCTAAAATCACAACCACCACCATGATCTCAATCAAGGTAAAACCACGTTGTTTACGTAAAGCGCGACGAGAAGGCGAGAGTGTGTTCATCATGTGCATATCCTATTCATTGCTATCCATTGACTACGAGCCATTATACGACGAGCGCAATTCATACCTCAATATTATTCGTACAAACAACAAGAGGAACTGTATTACATAAGGGATAACAAAAAAAGAGCATAAAGATATTTAAAAAAAATTAAAATATAAAAAACAATAACTTAAAGTAAAATCAGCGCAGTATTCTCATCTAACTGCCTCATAATAGCCCTTTTGATAAAATTTACCCCCACCTGTTACCCTACTATTAGAGAGCACCTACTTTGACATATAAAAAACTAGCCATCCGGGAAAAAAAATGTCTGACGAGGAGAAGGCGAGCCTTCTCCCTGACAGAAGCCCCCCGAGCTACCTAAAATGGATACGTCACAACCCACAGATCGTTTGGTTGGCGTTTGCTTCTTGGCTGACGATCGCCACGATCTTTGGCCATGCACAGCTCAAAGAGATTTTGCGGGACTTAGAGTATTTCTCCGATGTCTGCAAAGACGAGATCCCCTGCGACGAACAAGATCAACTACTGAATGACATGCTGCTCATTGCCAGCATGTGCGTGAACCTCGCCGGGATATTTCACGGCACCATGCTCAAGCTATTTGGAAGGCGCATATGGACCATTGTCACCGGCTTTCTATTCGGCTTAGCGTTCTCAAGCTTTAGCTACTCAACAGACTACAGTTGGTTGACCTTTTCTTTCGTCGTCATGGCAATTGCTGGCTCAGGTCAATTTTTCACTTACGTGGGATTTTGTGACGACTTTGAACCACAATGGCAAAAAGACGCGATTAATTTGCTGCTGTTTACCATCCATGATTTTTGTGCCTTTATCTTTTTGCTCTTCAAAGTGTACTTCGATGAGCGAGACGCCGGCAAAGGGGAAATGCAAACCGTTTTCGCATGCTTTTCAGTCTTCGTCGCACTGCACAGCATCCTCTTTGCCTTATACGGCACACCTCCCTTCCAACATAAGCGAAGCCCCCAAATCCGACGGACGGGCCATCCACCTCTACTGGGTGATCACACCTCAACCAGTGACTCAAACAGCAGTGTGAACAGCCTCCCAGAGAAAGACGAAAATGGCACGCTCGCAACGCTCAAGCATGATCTCCAAGACATTTTCGCTTTACTGCAAAAGGCCGCCCAAAGCTACCCCATGTATCGAATACTCATGCCCATGACAGCGGTAAACGTATTGCAGATGTATTTTTATATGGGCCCACTGCGAGAACAAATGGAAATGGCAACAGATAATAATGAAGACCAGATTGATGAACTGCTAACATTTTGGGGCTACGCGTTGCCGATTTGGGGAGCGCTGTCTACTTGGTGGCTTAATCGACTCGCCCTGTCACGTCTCAAGCCAGCAGGGTGGTTTAAGCTACTCATTGCCTGCAACTTTTGTTGGATGCTGTTCACCAATCTCGGATCTTACTTTCCTTACTGGTTTCAAGCGATCCCTATGATGATTTTCATTTACTGGCGCATGTTTTTCTTCCAGGCGCTCCTTAAGCTCTGCCAAATTACATACACAGAAACTGAAGCCGGCCTCTTGTTTTCATTGATCATTACGTGCGGCGGGTTAGGCCAAGCCCCCGCTGTTGGTTTAGACAAATGGGTAGTGGAATATCTTAACTACGAAGATCGCTTGTGGTTCAACGTCGCATTATGGATATTAGCCACTCTGTCGATGCTTGTCCTGGTGCGCTACTTAGAATGTAGCAAAGATAGCCCCAGCCGTCATGGCTCCCCGCTGCATCATGTCACTGCCCCGGATCCCTCCTCCTAGGCCTGGAGCTAATTAATCTGCTTTTTGTAAAATAATCCAGTCGCTCTGCTTCTTCTGTATGAGCTATTTGCTATGCGCACCCTACTCGCCCCTTTGTGTTGTATAGCCTCCTCTTCCTCTTGAAAAAAAAGAGTAAAATATAGTTATTTTTATAACTTATTTTTCCCGTTTACATCGCCCCTTTCAAAAAAATTACAATTACCCTATTGCCTGATTCAACTCGAAAATAGGCAGCAGAATGGCGAGGACGATAATCAAGATAACCCCTCCCATAAAGATAATCAGTGCCGGTTCAAATAAGCTGAGTAAGGTACCAATCAACCCTTCCGTTTCGCGATCTTGGTTATCCGCCGCACGGCCGAGCATTTCATCGAGCTTACCACTGGCTTCACCGCTGGCAATCAGGTGGATCGTCATGGGTGAAAAATAACCAGTTTGTTTAAGTGAGTGTTGCAAACTCGCCCCTTCACGCACCCGATTGGCTGCGTCGATGACCGCTTCGCGAATAGGCATATTCATGATCACCTGCACGGAGAGCTGTATCGCCGCCACCGCCGGTTCGCCTGCTTCGGTGAGCGTGCCAAAGGTACGTGCAAAACGCGCCGTGTTCACCGTTTTAATCATATGACCAATCAAGGGCAAGCGCAGTAAAAAATAATGCACACGCCTGCGAAAGGCTTCTTTTTTCATCATGCGCCGAAACATAATACCCGCAAGCAATAACGCGACCAGCATATAAATACCATACGCTTGCAAAGTATCACTGACACCAATCAGCATTTGCGTGAGCGCCGGTAACTCTTGGCCTGTGTCTGAAAAAACCGTGACAAAACGCGGCACCACAAACACCAACAGAAACACCACAATCAATAATGAAATCACGGTCATCATGAGAGGGTAAATAGAGGCCTGCGTGATTTTTTGACGCATCATCATTTGCTGCTCGGTGTAATCCGCCAGGCGCTCTAAGACTTGATCTAAATGCCCTGACTGCTCACCGGCTGAAACCGTCGCACAATAATAGTCTGAGAAAGTGCGTGGGAACTGACGCATGCCGGCAGATAATGGCATACCTTCCATGACGCGAGCACGTACCGCTAACAACAAACTTTTAATGCGAGGTTTATCCGCTTGCTCTGACACCGCGGACAACGTGGCATCCAGCGGCATCCCCGCCCGCAGCAACGTGGCTAATTGACGCGTCATCATCGCCAATTCTTTTACCGTCATCGCCGCGCGACCCGGCTTTAACGCTTTGCCTTTCCCTGCGCGCCGCCCCACTTGCTCTTTGACAATATCGACTTTAATGGGGCTGAAGCCTTGTTCACGCAAGCGTTGGCGCACTTGCTTAGGCGTATCGGCTTCAAGCACACCTTTTTTTTCCTTGCCTTTTTGATCCAGTGCCGTGTAACTAAACGCTGTCATGTTGCATGCCTTCTTCCGTCACGCGCAAGACTTCTTCTAATGTTGTTTTGCCTGCTAATACGCGCTTCATCCCATCTTGGCGAATACTGGGCGATAAAGTGCGCGCGTATTGTGTCATGGCCTGTTCACTGGCCCCTTCGTGGATTAAGCGACGCATTTGGTCATCGATTAATACAACCTCATAAATACCTGTTCGCCCGGCGTAACCAAAATTTTTGCATTTATCACAGCCTACCGGGTGATAAAGGGTGGGTGGCGGTGTGCCTTCTGGAATATTGAGCACACGACACTCTGCGGGATCAGGTTCGTAAACTTCTTTGCAGTGTTCGCACAATAAGCGCACCAAACGCTGCGCGATCAACGCGACCAAGCTGGAAGATAATAGAAAAGGTTCCACACCCATATCGTGCAAACGGGTCACCGAACCGATCGCCGTGTTGGTATGCAACGTCGATAAGACTAAGTGACCGGTTAAACTGGCTTGCACCGCGATCTCAGCGGTTTCTAAATCGCGGATCTCACCGATCATCACCACATCGGGATCTTGTCGCAAAATTGCACGTAAACCCCGGGCAAACGTCATACCCACTTTCGTACTCACCTGTGTTTGCCCGATCCCAGAAAGGTAATACTCCACCGGATCTTCCACCGTTAAAATATTACGTGTGGGTTCGTTGAGTTCAGTGAGCACCGCATAAAGTGAGGTCGTTTTACCCGAACCGGTTGGCCCGGTGACCAAAATAATGCCATAAGGATGCGCAATCGCTTCTTCCATTAATTTTAACGTGGCGGGCGGCATGCCTAAGTGCGATAAATCTAAACGCCCTGCTTGCTTATCTAATAAACGCAACACCACGCGCTCGCCATGGCTAGATGGCATCGTCGATACCCGCACATCGACTGGGCGCCCTGCAATACGCAAAGCAATACGCCCATCTTGTGGCACACGTTTTTCAGCGATATCGAGTTTTGCCATGACTTTAATCCGCGAGACCAGTAGCGGCGCCAACACGCGCTGCGGTTGCAACACTTCGTGCAAAATACCGTCGACGCGAAAACGCACCACCACGCGGTTTTCAAATGATTCGATGTGGATATCCGACGCGTTTTCTTTGATGGCTTGGCTAAAGAGCGCGTTGATTAAGCGAATAATCGGTGCATCATCTTGGCTTTCAAGCAACTCTTCGGCTTCAGGCACTTCTTGCGCTAAGCGCGCGAGATCCATGTCGTCACCAATGCCTTCGACAACTTGCATGGCTTCACTGGAGCCCGTTTCATAAATGCCTGTGAGCAATTGATCAAAATCGGCAGGGTCGCTGACTTCTTCAAGTTTCAGTGGCACACCCAGATAACGGCGCAGTTCGGCCAATGTGCTGGGCTGTATACCTGGCCGGTACCCAATCACCGCTTGCGTATCACCAATGGCTTTAATGACAACACCATGGCGTTTTGCAAAACCATAGGAAAGTCGCCGCGGACTATTGGCTTCGATATTATCATCAACGAGCGCTTGCTCTGCCTCAGCAGGATAGTCGTCATTGAGATGGGGATCTTGCGCAGCCATAAGACACCCGCATTAATTGTCGAATTTCAGAAACGGCGGGGGCAGTTCAATCAAATCATCGCGATAAGGCAATACGGGCACGCCTGAGCCCGTTTCCAGTGCGGCCATGCCATATTTCTCATACTGTATTTGTCGATGACGCATACTGTAATATTTACCTGTACTCGCAAGAATACCATCTTCTGGTGTGCGTAAAATAACGGGGCGCAAAAACACTAAAAGATTCGTTTTTCTTGAACTTCGTGTATCGGAACGGAATAAACGCCCGAGTAATGGGATATCGCCTAAAAAGGGCACCTTGCTGACGGTGTCATTCAATTCATCTTGGATTAAGCCACCCAGCACTAAAATTTCACCGTCATCGACTAATACGGTGGTCACAATGCGACGTTCATTGGTCACCGCACCCGCTTCTGAATTAACGGTTGTAGGATCAACAACAGTAGAAACCTCTTGGTCAATATCAAGGCGCAGTGTATCGGCATTATTGATCTGGGGACGCACACGCAAAATCACACCCACGTCGCGGCGCTCAAACGTCGTGAACACATTATCAGGTGAGCTATCTAAACTCGACTGCGTGCCGGTAGGAATAGGAATATTTTGACCAACGGCAATTTCCGCTTCTTCATTATCAAGTGTCACCAACGAAGGTGTGGATAAGACATTCGCTGCAGTATTGGTGGCCAACGCATTTAACACAATATCAAAGTCACCACTAAAATAACCGAGATTTAAGCCTCTTTGCCCAAACCCTGGCGTATCGCCATCTCCCGTACCGTCCCCAGTAAAACGGCTACTGGCACGAAAATCTCCGCTATTGACTTCCCACTCAATCCCTAATTGATAAGCCAAATCAAGACTGACTTCCACAATCATCGCTTCAAGAAACACTTGGGCACGACGTATATCTAACTGGGCAATCACCGTTTTGAGTTGACGCATCATATCGGGCGGCGCCGTGATCACCAACGCATTGCTGTCGCCTTCCCACTGAATGGCCACAGCAGGGCCTTCACCTTGTGTGGCGGCTTGCCCAAAAGGATTCGTGCGGGTACCCCGCGCGGTCGCGCCGGTGGTAGCGCCACCACCCGTGGCCCCCGTGGTGCGGTTAGTACCCGTGGTACCGCCCCCCGTGCTGCTTGAGCCCGTAAACTGGCTAGAGGAGGATGAGGTGCCACCATAGCGGCTTGACCCGGTACCACTGCCGCCAATGGGGTTAATACCGCGGCTAGGTAAACTGGTCGAACTGGCTGCACCGGTCGAATAACCGTTTGCCAGGCCATCTAAAATCTGCGCCATGCTTTCTGCTTGCAAATACTTCAGATAAATCACCTCGGTATTACCGGTCCCTTTGATCGGTGTATCAAGATGTTTAATCAATACTTTCGCGCGTAAGCGACGTTGTGGATCACCGCTCAACAACACACTGTTTGTACGATCGTCAGCCGCTAATACCAGTGGCGCGAGCACTTGCTCACGCTGCTGCCCACCGCCGCCAGCTTCCAACGAACTGATCAACGCCACCAGCTCTGCTGCCGTGGCATGTTCGATGGGGATCACCTCCACTTCTTCTGTGCTTTCTTGATCCACGCTTTCAATAATTTGCACAAGGCGATCAATGTTGGTTGCCCGGTCGCCGATAATTAATACATTGGTAGGCGGGTAAGCTGATAAATGCCCTTGTTGCGGCACCAACGGACGCAAGGCCGCCAATAGCTGCGCCGCCGCCACGTTATGCACTTTCACCACGCGCAAAACCATGTCGTCGCCTAAACCGGGTGTGAAATCGGTACCGACCGGCAAACCCAGTTGTTTTGCATTGGCCTCCGGCACAATTTTAATGACATTCGGGCCCGGTACAGCGGCATAGCCCAAAATTTGTAAGAGTGATAAAAAAACTTGGTAGGTCTCTTCGGCATCCATCTCGTGACCCGACACCATGGTCACGTTGCCCCGCACCGCCGGGTCAATAATAAAATTTTTGCCGGTTTCACGTGAGATTTCGCCAATCACGGTGATGATATCAACGTCTTGAAAATTCCAGAGTCGCTTACTTTGCAGTCCTTCTTCTTGCGCCCATAGTGAGCTACTGAGCAAAGAAAAACTCAGCACAAAGGCGAATGTTCTCAAAGAAACTAATTTCATATTCGAAACGACCAAAAATTTTTATCCTGGATCAGGCGTTTTGGAGTCTAATCGTATCATGTTCGTGACCGCGCTAAAACGCATTTACGCATGACATGCATCGAAAAACACCCGACACTTTCTTTTAACTATAGCAAGAAAAAACAAGAAGATATGAGATGCTTACAATCTATTCGTAGGGAAGTTTTTTGTTCAAAAATTGAACAAAACAGATCTTAAAAAGCTCGATTCGAACCTAGTTTAGGTTACAACAAGAAACGATTGCCACGTAACCATTCCCTGTGGCCGCCCTTTTGAGATAAAATTTACATTTTTAGGTTACAACTAAGCTAAAAGTATTTTTGCTTTTAAAATTAGATGATTAATGTAATTTCTAGACTTTTGACCCACCTGAACAGATACCAATACAACTTACATACAAATGTTACACCATATATTCAGAAGATTGAGAGAAGTTTTTAGTGGTGATGGAATCTGATCTTGAAGAATTACGATTAGAGGATGCTTGTACTCAAATGGAGGAAATCTCCCTCCTCTACCGGTCGCTGCTTCTATTGAAACTTGAGGATGGCGAAACGGTTGCTGCTTTTGAGAAAAGAGCTAAAGAGACGCTTCAAAAATCCAACATACCTGATAATGCTTTTCCGCAAGAAAAGCGATGGCCTAAAATCGAGGAAATTGTTTACAGCGCTGTTTTTGCTCATTTGAAGAAGCTCGTAGTGGAAGCGGTGGACCAATGCGCTTCTGATATTATGGGCACTGTTAGGCAAGAAGCACAGAAAATCGGCTATGAGCTGGATGAAGAAACCAACTCCAAGCTTGTGTACTACGAAAACTACCTGATTGCAGAAAAAGTTGCTGCTGAGAGAAAAGCAATCAAGAAGATCCTTTCGGCTGCATGCGAGCATCTCCTCAAAGAACAAGAAGAAGCGACGGCTGGGGGTTGGGAGGTCATCCCTGGTGATGATAACAAGCGGTTCAACCTTGATGAATGCATCAACGGGCTTTGGACTCTTGCTAGCCAGCTCAAATCAGCGCCTTCTTTTACTGAGTTTTTTGTTCACCTCCAAAAAAAATCCAAGAGCGTTTGCTTCCCTTTTGCTGTCTGGAAAAAAATATCTGAAAACCCGGGTGACGATGCTGCAGTCTTCAAGGAAAAGCTCGAAAGCGTGCTTACCCAGGTGCTTCCACGTTACGCCGGTTTGCCAGGATTGAGATTGTGGTGTGAGTGTGAGGTTTTCAAACAAACCTACAACGTGTTTCTGCCTCGCTTGGAACAAGCGATGGAAGAGGCTTGCTCGCGTCTGTCTTTAGGAGCTGCTGATAATGCAGAACAAGACAAAGAAAGTTTGATGCAGGCTGCCCAACAAGCTGCTGTCCGCTACAAATGCCTTGATGTCTACGAGGAGGATCAGTGCAGCGCGTACCAGCCTTTGTGGGAATTAGGTGACCTAGTGAAACAGAAGCTCTCCGGGAAGGCTAATGAGATCATTCATGAGGTCTATCTTCCAAAGGTCGAAACGGCCATGCGAGACGCTATGCAATCCTCTGACTTCCCTACAGAAGACCGAGCAGAGTACCTCGTGAAGGTAGGCATAAAAGCAGCTAGAGATTTAAGCTTCGATCCCGCTAAGGCTAAATATCAATGGGATTGGTGTTGGACGATCTACAGCATGCACCGAGGCGGCAGAGCGTTGGTCATGCGCCTTCTCAATGAAGAGAGCTCTCCTGCGCCTTCTCAAGCCTCCCTCATGCCTACCGGCTTGTAGGAAACAAAACCCTACATCCACCCAACAACGTATCTAACAATATTTTTTTCGGCTTTTGAGAGACGGGCCTGTTCCTGTTTTTCAAGCTTTTTAAAACGGCTGAAAATAAGTCGATTAAATAACTTTTTCCTTGAGCGAAAGTTTGGACTTTGGACAAAAAGTCCTAAAAATAAAAGAGCATTTTTTGAGTTATTTTCATAACTTATATATAATGTATGAGCATGATGAACAGCTTTAACGTTCACTCAACTAAAAATAAAAGCCACTGAAAATAAAAAATAATTTCAAATTTTTGTAAAATATACAACAATCAAGAGAAAAACTATAAATATATGGTTTTTAATCTAGCGCGGGGATCACAAAAAGCGCGATCTCACGACTGAGTTCGTTAAGCGTTTCATTTAAGGCAGCGACCTTATCGGCAGGGTCAGCACTCACGGCTTGCTGTGTGTAAGTAGAGCGCCCTTCTGCTTTGATGGTTCTGTCAGCCACTTCTGAAATTCGCCAATCCACCACTAAGGTTGCTTTACCTGACGCATCTACATCAAAGCGATCAACTCGCATCGTTAAACGGTAATCAATTTGTTGCCTGCTGGCTGTTGGGAAAGTAATAAAGCGATCATCGGGTCTTAGATAAGAAATATTTTGTACCAAAACATTCGTGAAATTTTTGTCTAACGGTTCAGCCCAACGATTAAACTCATCGATATCCACTTGGTTGGTTTCTACCCGTGTGACCATTTGTGGCCGATCAAGATAGGAAGGAAAGACTATTGGCCCCACACCAATCACCGTGGCGGATTGCGTTTCGATGGTTTGCCCATCGACAAACGTGGTGTCTGAATTCAGCACATAAAAGCGCGAGTTGGGTGAGCTGCCACACGCCACTAATAAAGCACTCATACAAATTAATAAACCAGCTTTCCTAAATACATTTTTCATGACTTCACTCTTTTATTTATCGCTTCCCATGTACGATCGCTTCAGGATGTTGTTGGAGATAATCTGCGAGCAGCCCCACGGAACGTGCCGCTTCAGCAAGCTGCAACAACATCTCTTCAACCTGATAACGGAACTCTGAATTTTCATCCACAATGCCATCCATTTTCACAAGAAATACCTCCATACGTTGCATGGTATTCCGAAAGGCCACGACACTTTCTTGAAGCTCCGCTGAGCTTGTTAAGCGCTCGATACTGCCCATCATATCAATAGCGGTTTGTATCATCTCTTCTATCGGCAATGTTTCAAGTGATTGCGTGAGTTTTTCAAAGCCTGATGCAATCGTCGGAATTTCAGGGTACTTATCTTGCCCTTCGCCATGTAATACCACCGGGGTATCAGGATGAAAATCAAATTCGACCGCTAACTGCCCAGTAATAATGCTTTCCATTTTTAAATTTGCTCGCAGCCCTAACCCCACGAGCACGTCAATAAAATCTTTTTCGACAAGATGTTCAGGTTTATGTGCGCTGTCGATACGGCCTGGCTCAATTTCAATATACACTGGTGTACTCACCGTCGTATCTTGATAATCCACTCGCACAAACACATTGATGACCCGACCAATCTGCACCCCTCTAAAATTAACCGGCGCGCCTTGGGTTAATCCACTGACCGGCGCATCGAAATACAACACAAATTTTTCTTTTTCGCTGAAGATCTTCCCGGTGCCAAATACCAAAATACTGACAACGAACAGGACCACCGCACCCAATACAAAGGCACCAATCATGGTTAATTTTGTCTGTTCACCCATGGGGGTCTCCTGTTTTCACTGTTTCCAGGGTGACGTCTGTTTCACCTCGCCGCAAAAAGTGTTGTACTCTTGGATCTTGCGACTCAGCCAGCAATGTATTGGGATTGCCTTGCGCAATCGCTGTTTTGGACTCCGCATCCAGAAAAATGGCATTGTCAGCAATTTTAAAAATACTGGCGAGCTCGTGCGTCACCACCACCACCGTGGTACCCAACTCATCACATAACTCCAGTATGAGATCATCTAAGTGAGCCGCGCTGATGGGATCGAGCCCCGCAGAAGGCTCATCAAAAAATAAAATTTCAGGGTCTAAGGCCATCGCACGTGCAAGCCCTGCCCGTTTTTGCATCCCCCCACTGAGCTCAGCGGGAAGATAAGACTCAAACCCAGCTAATCCCACTAAAGATAGCTTAAATGACACGATTTCGCGAATCGTTTCTTCGGTTAAATCTGTATATTGCTGTAGAGGGAGTGCGATATTCTCGCCCAGGGTCATCGAGCTCCACAACGCACCGCCTTGGTACAGCACGCCAAATAATTTTATCATGTTCATTTGGCGCGTAGGTGACGCACTCCAAAAATCTTCACCTGAATAAAGCACTTCCCCCTGCGCCGGCAGGTTGAGGCCAATCATATGACGCAGTAAGGTGCTTTTACCGCAGCCACTGCCTCCCATGATCACAAATACCTGGCCACGATCAATCGTAAAATTAACGTCTTTTTGAATAATGCGATCACCATACGCCATGGTTAAATTTCGCACTTCAATATGGGGGGGAGCTTTTGATAACATGTTACATGCCTATCGCGTTAAACATCACGGTGAAAATGGCGTCAAAGACAATGATCAATACGATGCCGGTGACCACCGCAGACGTCACTGCCGAACCCACCGCTGCCGCCGTACGACCACACTGTATGCCGCGCAAGCAACCGGCCAACGCAACAAGCAACGCAAATATCACACTTTTAATCATCCCCACCGCAAAATCAGCAAGGCTGACGGCACCACTTAGCTGTGTAAAGTACTGCGTAAAGGAAATACCAAATAGCGCACCACTGACGGCCGCGCCGCCAATGATCCCAACAAAATTAGCATATAGACAAAGCAGCGGCATCATGAGCACGAGCGCCAGCACACGCGGCAACACTAAAAACTCCATGGGTGAAAAACCAAAGGTTTTTAAGGCATCAATTTCTTCGTTAATGGTCATGGTGCCTAATTGCGCAGCGAAAGCGGCTCCCGTGCGGCCCGTCATCACAATCGCCGTCATCATCGCACCCATTTCGCGCGTCATCCCTAAACCCACCAGATTCGCCACATAAATACCGGCACCAAATTTTTGTAACTGAATCGCGCCGACAAACGCTAAAATCGTGCCCACTAAGAAACTAATGATAGTGACAATGGGCAGTGCCCCTACTCCACACTGTTGTACAGTTAACCAAAAATCGGAGTGACGAAAAGATGCCTTGCCGCGTATTAGCTTACCGATGTTGATAAAGGTTTCACCAATGAAAATTAATAACGCTTTGCCCGAACGCAGTGTTTCAAAAAACTGCTCTCCGATTTGTGCGAGCCAGGGCAACCACTTTTTCTTTGGCGTGTTATTTTTAGGCACGACCGCGCCTAAGACTAACAGCTTTTTCATTCCCTCAGGTAATCCACTGTCATCCACTTCGATATTAAACTTCTGGCACTTTCTTTTGACTTTAGCCAGAAAGGTCAGCAAGCTGCTATCCCATTGTTTAAGATCTTGCGTATCAAAGGTCAATCGCTTTTGTGAGGCCGTCGCAAGCTGATGATAAATCGCAGCCGCATCGATACAGTTGGAATAGATGCTCCAATTGCCCCCTACTGTGATCTGTATTGCGTCATCCTGCGGCCAAGCCACCTCTAATGTGGCCCTGTCGGCATGTGTTTTGTTATCCATCACCCTTCCCGATCTATTTTCGGTATATTTTGGTATATAAAATGAGTATAGACAGATACTTAGAAATGTCTAGCAAATACAGTTATTTAACCAACAAATTTAAGCCGCCTCTGCGGTGTAGCGCATTTCTTATCTCGCACCCATTATTATAATTTTTACCGCTAATTGGCCGCTCTCACCACCATAAAACATGCCAATTAGAAAGAAGCCATATTAACTCTCTGTCAGCAGGTTGCTAATATCAATTATTTTCACAAAATAATTGCTCTCCAATACTGCATCTTCCACACCGTTTACATGGATCAATACAGGTCGAATAGAAAAACCTTTAGGGCGAGAAAGTCGGCTTATCTTCTCATTCATTTCATAAATAATATTTTTTGGAATAGAATGCTTTGAAAACTTTATTTCGCAAACATAAAGAGTTTGGTATTTCGTTTGTATCAGATAATCAATTTGGCAACCTGTTTGTTGTTTTGTGGGATTCTGAAAAAATGGATTAGCACACACTATTTCAGCCGGATCAATATTGAGAAAATGGTGGATGGCCTTTCGATTGTTTACCAATTGGGGATAATGGCTTACAAATACCCTTAAAAATCAATGTATTGAAAATTAGATATGGCAAGAAAATGGCTGCTGTCGGCCATTTTTCGTAAGAAAAGGTTTCCAAGGTTATAATACATTTTTTGATCCCCTATATTAAATTAATGCTTCTCCCACTACGCATTTCATGCCTATCTGCCCTTTTAGCCTTATGCTTTCTCACTGGGAGCCCGCTTGTACAGGCTGATGATGTCGAAGAATCTCTTAAGTTTTGGTATCGCCTGCATATCACCAGCCAAGCACCTACTGAATTTGATGATTTTAATCGCTTTCTTTATCTGATCGATCTACAAGCCCGTTTTAAAGACAGTGGCGAATATTTATTTGAACAAGCCGATGTGCGCACCGCGCTGGGCTATCAAACCCATCAGCGTGTGAGTGTTTGGCTAGGCTATGTATGGCGACCCACACGCGAAGGTGATACAAGCCACTTTGATTATGAAAACCGGATATTTCAACAATTAAGTGTGGCCCTGTTTGAACACCCGCGCTTCACACTAGATACTCGCACCCGGCTTGAAGAGCGCAAAGACACAGATTGCGCAACTTGGGCTTGGCGCTTCAGACAAAAGTTAACTTTAACACTGCCGCAAATGATTCACGCTAAAGTGATCCCGATCATCACAGAAGAAATTTTCTTTAATTTAAATCACCCTGATTGGGTGGGAAACCAAACGCTTGATCGCAACAGAGTCTTTATTGGTGTACTGGTTCCTATGACCGAAACTGTCACTCTGGAGTTTGGTTATTTAAACCAATATATTCCTGATCCAGGCACCAGCCAAGTTGAACATATTATTTATTCGGCTGTTAATTTTTCACCGTCCCGAAAGCACATTATCGATGCTTATGGTTAAGCCACTATAGCTTCATATTAATAGCCGCCACGACAACATTACCGTAATTGTATTTATAACGCCCATTGAGCGTACCGTTGTCATCTGAAATCTTCACCCGACACCAGCATGGAACACACAGGCTTTCGCTGCCTGCTGCCTAACACACCGCCTGAGGCTTGAAAGCTGGTATCGACCACAGACGAACGTTATAATCATGGCTTCTTTCGTTAGGATAACAAAGGCTCCTGCCCATGAATTCACAAAACGCCAATAAGGTAATGCTGATATTACTGGTTCTCTTAATTTCAGCTGTTTTTTTCTCCATGCTACGCCCCTTTCTCATGACTATTTTCATGGCAGGGATCTTCTCAGCATTAGCCTACCCTTTGTATGCCCGCTTTGCGCGTTGGTTTGGTGGGCGGCAGGTACTGGCTTCACTCACGACCCTCTTTTTAATCGTGCTGCTTGTTTTAATTCCACTCATTGGCTTAATCGGTTTAATTACTGCACAAGCCATCAGTATTGGGGAATCCGTCACACCGTGGGTACAAGCCCACCTCACGTCCCCGCATTTATTTAATGACTGGTTACAGCAGTCTTCTTTTTATGATCAGATTGCGCCCTATCGTGATGTGATTTATCAAAAAGTCGGAGAGGCAGTGGCCATTATTAGTCGGTTCTTGATCAATAATCTTTCTTCGCTCACGGTGATGACGGTCAATCTTTTATTTTTGACCTTTATCATGCTTTATACGATGTTCTTCTTCTTAATGGACGGCAAAGTATTGCTTAAAAAAATAATGTACTACGTGCCACTGGGAAAAGAGAACAAAGAAAACATATTGGGCAAATTCACCTCTGTGACCCACGCAACCATTATGGGAACGGCCATCATCGCGATTATTCAAGGGGCCCTGGCGGGTATTGCCTTTTGGATAGTGGGCATTCCCGGCGCCGCCTTCTGGGCACTGATCATGGCGATACTGTCTTTTATCCCCGGTCTTGGCATTATGTTGGTGTGGATCCCCGCGGCGATTATCTTGGCCATCGATGGCTATTACTTGAAAGCCATTGGCTTAGCCGTATTTTGTGGTGCGATCATCGGTACACTGGATAATATTTTGCGCCCCATTTTAGTGGGTAAAAAAGTGAAGATGCATGAGCTACTGATCTTTTTCGGGATATTAGGCGGGCTCTTTTTCTTTGGTGTGCCCGGCTTTATTATCGGCCCCATCGTCGCCGCCTTGTTTATTACCTTGTGGGAAATCTATGGGATTGCCTTTGAAGATGTGCTACAGGCCAACTCAAAAGCGACGCCACAAAAGAAACCATGAGTGAGCAGGTGTTCCACGCCCCGTATGACTGGTCTGCTATAAAGCAGCGAATATTACTGCATAAAGATAAGTTATTATTTGCCAATCTCATTGCCCTACTCGCCACCTTAGCCAGTTTGCCTGTTCCCTTACTCATGCCATTAATGGTCGATGAAGTATTGCTCAACCAGCCCGCGCATTTCGTTACGATGATGAATGCACTCACGCCTGCTGACTGGCACGGTCCTTTTTTATATATCTTTGTCATCTTTTTGATCACCGTTTTCTTGCGCCTGACGAGCACAGGCTTAGGCGTTTGGCAAGATCAACAATTCACGTCCATTGCCAAAGGGATCACTTATAAAATTCGCTCTGATATGCTAGAACATGTTAAAAAAGTATCGATGTCAGAATATGAAGCGATGGGCACCGGCGCGATTAGTTCACATTTTGTGACCGATGTGGAAGAAGTCGATCGCTTTTTGGGTCAATCATTAAGCCGTTTTATTGTCGCCATCCTCACCATTGTGGGTGTCGCTGGCATTTTATTGTGGATGCACTGGCAGCTCGCCCTCTTCATTTTAGTCATGAACCCGATCGTCATTTATTTTACGATCATGCTGGGCCGTAAAGTCACTGTTCTCAAACAAAAAGAAAATACTGCGTTTGAATTATTTCAACAGGCACTGAATGAAACCTTAGACGCCATCCAACAAGTGCGTGCAAGCAATCGTGAACGTTTCTTTTTGGGCCGCGTACGCGCCACCGCACGTGCGGTGCGTGACTACGCCACTGCCTTTAAATGGAAAAGCGAAGCCGCTAACCGTTTATCTTTTACCATCTTTCTCGTGGGCTTTGATATCTTTCGTGCGGTGGCCATGCTGATGGTGGTGTTCTCTGATTTAAGCATCGGCCAAATGTTTGCTGTGTTTGGTTACTTGTGGTTTATGATGACCCCCGTGCAAGAAGTGCTCAATATACAGTACGCCTACCACAGCGCCACCGGTGCACTCTCCCGTTTGAACACATTATTTCAATTACAACAAGAACCCCAATACCCTAAACAACTTGATCCTTTTGAAAACAAAACGACCGTCGAAGTCCGTCTGGAAGACCTCTGCTTCCGCTATAAAGAAGGCCCCTGGATCCTCAATGATATTTCGCTAACGATTCATCCCGGTGAAAAAGTTGCACTGGTGGGCGCGAGCGGCGGCGGCAAAACAACGTTAGTGCAAATTCTATTGGGGCTGTACCCACCTCACTCAGGTAGGGTCTATTTCGATAATGTGCCCGTCAATAAAATCGGTATGGACGTTGTACGACAACATGTCGCTACCGTGCTACAGCACCCTGCCTTGTTTAATGACAGCGTACGCATGAACATGACATTGGGTAATGCACACACCGATGAAGCCTGCTGGCACGCCTTGCATGTCGCAGCGCTCGATGATTTTGTGAAAAATTTGCCGGAACAACTTAATACCATTATCGGCCAGCATGGCGTGCGCTTGTCGGGTGGGCAGCGCCAGCGCTTAGCGATTGCACGCATGGTACTGGCCAACCCGAAAGTCGTGATCCTGGATGAAGCAACCTCATCGCTAGATACCCACACAGAAGAGAAAGTACACTTTGCCATGCAGCGGTTTTTAAAGGGGCGTACCACGCTTATTATTGCGCACCGCTTGAGCGCCGTGAAGCAAGCTGACCGCGCGTATGTGTTTGATGGCGGCCAGATTATTGAGCAAGGCTCACATGAGAAACTCATTGCCGCGCAAGGTGTTTATGCCAAGCTCTACGGTGTTGATAAAAAACCTTCAAGCGAAGCATCTTAGCCCCGCTAAGATAAAGCTCAAAATGAGACCGTCTTCATTTGCCTTCTTAAAAATTTACCCGCCACTGTTACCCTATATACTCAGAAGATAAGAAAAAAAAGATACCGTCATCATTGTGATTTTTCCCTTGATAAGCGAAAAATACAGTTAACCTTGTAAGCTTTCCCCTGACAAGAGGAACAGTAGCACCCTTCCTATTTTGATTCTTCTCTGCCATGGGCAGAGACGAACCGCTACCCACCACCACCACTCTAGGAGACTCGCCGCACGCTAGCCCCAAGAGAGGGAAGAAGACTGGAGGGGCGAAATCGCCACATGGCAGCCCTAGCAGAAGCAGGGCACCACCATATGGCAGCACTGGCACGAGCAGCAGCAGTGGCCAAATTGAAGTTGTTGTGACAACAGTACAAGATCCCACAGGAGACCCACCCCCGCCCGGCTCTTCTCCCAACAGCACGAAGCGCCTCGTTCGCCACCCCAACCCAGCCTCTCCCCCGGCTTCCCCCAGGCCATCAGGCTTCTGGGCATGGCTACGGTTTGGCCTGTGGATGGGCTGGCTGGCCTTCTCGTGCTTCCTGACAACCGGTACGATATTTGGGCATTCCCAGCTCAAAGAAATCCTGCGACTGCTGGGTTACTTCAAGTCTGCATGCCCAGGGGGAATCTACCCTTGCGAAAAGCAAGACCAACTCATCAACGACATGCTCTTTTGGGCATCCATGGGGGTCAATGTGTTCGGACTCTTCCATGGCATCATGATCCGCGTCTGGGGGAGGCGCACCTGGACAAATGTGTGTGGCGTAAGCTGGTTGCTCTTTTTTGGTTTGCCTTTTTACTTTTCGTCAAACTACTACGTACTGGTGATTTGTTTCACCCTCACCGGTATCGCGGGTGCAGGTCATCTTCTTGTGTTTTTAGAATTTTGCAATGACTTCGAAGATGAAGCGTTTAGTGATCGTATTCAAATATTGGTGTTTACCATGCACGATCTTTCTTCGCTCATTTTCAGGTTATTCCGATACATTTATGAAGAAAATGATGCAAGCAAGAAAGACATGCAACTTCTTTTCCTCATCTTTAGTTTGATTGTTACTGTCGACTCTGTCTTGTTTGCAAAAATAGCCACGCCGAAGAAAGCATCGCAGCCCACTGAAAAAACAGAACAATTAAGACGCGACATCCGACTTACCTGTGGCACGCTTCGTGACCAATTTAGAAAATCGCCTGTCTTCAGAGCTATCCTCTATGCAACCGCCACGCTTGTGCTGCAAATGTACTTTTACATGGTCCCCTTTCGAGAGCAGATGGAGCTGAGCACAGACAACAGCGAGGCGGTAGACAACCTCATCAATTTTTTTGGTTGGGCAACCCCCATTTGGGGGGCAGCATCAACAGCCCTGGTAAACTGGTTTCTACTTAAATACCTCTCTTCAGTGCAATGGTTCATTTGCATTTTAATCACTAACGGTATTTGGGTGGTGTTCACCAATACCGGCATGTGCTACGCCTACGAAGTACAATATATTCCTGTCATCCTCTTTCTGTGGTGGCGCATGTTTGTATTTCAGGCAATCATGAAGCTTTGTCGAGAACGCTTCCCGAAGGAGTACTACGACCCTAACCTACTCTTTTCGCTAGCGCTCACTTTTGGGGGTATTGGCCAGTTCCCGGCGGTGCTACTGGATAAGGCCGTTATCTTTTGGTTGAGCGAAGATTGGCGTTTGGGATTCAATGTCTCCTTATTCGTACTAGCAGCGTTTTTTACTGTGCGCTTGATAGCGCTGCTAAACGCGAAGTCTGACGACATGGAAGAGGAGGAAGAGGAAGATGATGGCGATACAGAAACAAGAGGACTGCTTTTGAAGAGCCCTGTAGGAGATCCCGGAGAGGGCGCTGTCTAATTGAGACAAGCCGGCTGGTGTTGTGCGTAAACAGTTGTTTACATACCCCCCTGACAATAATACGCCTGCCGCCATCCGGTGAGCAGGCGCCTTGCTTGTATTTTTAGGTTTTAGATAGATTTTTGAATAATGACCTGTTGCGTGAGGCTAATCCTCAACACAGATCAAAAAAAACCATAAAAATAAGTTAACCAATTAACTTATCTTTCAGCTGCCGCAAGCGATCCGGGCGGTTGCTGACGATACAATCGACTTCCATATCAATTAACCGGCGCATATCGTCTTTTTCGTCCACCGTCCACGCAATCACTTTTAAACCCAAAGCTTGTGCAAGCTTGACCACCTTTTTATTTAAATGACGATAGTGGGCACACCAAGCTTTGCCTCCCAAACGCGCAATGACACGCGGCACCACACCACGGTAAGTGCGCACGCTACTAAATGCCGTGCAAATATGCGGTGCCAAATGGTGAGTCACTAATTGATTGCGCCAATCAAATGATAAAATCTCAACATGGCTGTTAAGCTCCCTCTCTGTAATGAGATCCAATAACTTCGGCACAAAAACACGCGGCGATGCGGTGTGGTGTGGATGAAAGGGGCGGACTTTTATTTCAAGCTGCCAACGGATAGGACGTGGGCTGGCTGCTTGCACCGCTTTGATCATATCTATCAATGCCGGTACGCGCGCGCCATCCTCAGGCTGTTGCTCTGGATACAGTTTGGCATAAGGATGATGAGGATTAAGGCGCCCGACATCAAACTGCTGCAGCTCTTCAAAAGTCATTTTCCAAATGGGACGGCTTGATTTTTTAAGCCACTGCCCATTCGCATCGCGCGTGATTGCCGGGCTTAAACAGGGATCATGGCCCACCACAATCACGCCATCGCGTGTCATGCCCACATCGATCTCGATCGCCTCAGCACCCGCCGCCACAGCTTGCAAACAACTCTTGATGGTGTTTTCGGGCGCTAACCCTGCGGCACCGCGATGACCTGAGATTTCAGGAAATGTGGCCATAAACGATCTTTACCTTAAAATAATAGCAATCCAACTGCAAAAACCGGTGCAGCGGCCGTCATACTATCTACACGGTCTAATATGCCGCCGTGCCCAGGCAACAAAGACCCGCTGTCTTTGACATGTCCGATACGCTTCCACAGGCTTTCAAATAAATCCCCTAATACAGCCGCCAACACGGTCACTAATGACAACACAATGAGGCCTAACCACTGTGTGGCAGGCACTAGCCACCACACACCGAACAACGCAATCAGCAAACCGCCCAGCAAGGCCCCATAGAGGCCAGCCCAACTTTTCTTTGGGCTAACGTCAGGGAGTAATTTTTTATTGCCGTAACGGATCCCAATAAAAAACGCAGTAATATCAGACGCCCAAATAATGCACAACAAAAAGAGCAAACCAAAGGGATCCCATGCGTTCACTGCATTCAGCGCATGCCAACACGGTACGATCACAAAAAAGCCAATGATGATGGGGAACAATTTATGCTGCCCCCAGACTTTTTTATATCTTGGGAACACCAAGACGCTGTATAACGCAGCAAGCCAAAACACCATGCTGATCAATATTACGCTACTTGCCATCGGCAGACTCGCTACCATGAGCAGTGCTGTCGCCACTAAATAAGCCGCGCGCAGTTCCTGCTTTTTAATACCGATAATGGTTGTCCATTCCCACGCGGCTAATAATAAAAGTGCAGCCGTGACCACAGCCAATAGCATCGGGGGAGCGAAAATTAAAATAGCAACGGCAACAACAATCAGCGGAATAGCGGTTAAAATGCGTTGCTTAAGCATGTTGGTTAGACTCGGCTTGTTTTACTTGCTCGCTGGTGCGGCCAAAGCGGCGTTCGCGTGTTTCAAAAAACGTCAGTGCGTCAGCCAAGGCATCGGTATTAAAGTCTGGCCATAAAAGTTCTGTGAAATAAAGCTCCGTGTACGCCAAATGCCATACTAAGAAATTGCTAATACGCTGCTCGCCACTGGTACGAATAAACAAGTCAGGATCAGGTAACTCTGCCAAGGCCAGCTCGGCACGTATTGCGTCAGAGGTCACCGCATCACACTTGTGCTCTTTTTCAGTGGCGCGTTCCACTAAACGCGCGCACGCCTGTGTGATATCCCAACGACCACTGTAATTAACAGCGATGACCAACACAAGGCCATCATTCTGTTGGGTGAGTTTTTCAGCGCGTATAATTTGCTGCTGTAGCTTGTCATCGAAGCGGGAGCGATCGCCAATAATGCGTAGCTGCACATTATTTTTATGCAAATTATCCACTTCGCTTTTTAAGGTGGTCAAAAAAAGATCGAGCAAGCCGGTGACTTCTGGCTCGGGCCGCTGCCAGTTTTCTCTGCCAAAGGCAAATAAGGTGAGTACTTTCACGCCTACCTGTGCAGCATCTTTCACCACTTGGCGCACGGCTTCTACGCCTGCACGGTGACCTGCAATACGGGGTAAATAGCGTTTTTTAGCCCAACGGCCATTCCCATCCATGATAATCGCAAGATGGTGTGGGGTGCGTGAAAATGACTGTTCGGATAGCGCAGTCTCAGACATGCTAGATGGCCATTAGGTCGGTTTCTTTCGCCGCTAGCATTTCATCCATCTTCGCAATATGTTGATCCGTGAGCTTTTGGATCGCTTCCTGCTCACGACGCTCATCGTCTTCGCCTATCTGTTTTTCTTTCAGCAGCGCTTTTAGTTGGGAAATGGCATCCCGACGCGTATTACGCACGGTCACACGTGAACTCTCTGCTTCAGCACGTGCTAATTTGACTAAATCTTTACGGCGCTCTTCTGTCAATGCTGGCAATGGAATGCGTATAATATCCCCTGCGGAAACAGGGTTTAATCCTAGGTCTGAATTGCGGATGGCTTTTTCAACGGCCGGTGCAATATTTTTTTCCCAAGGGGTGACGGTCAGGGTACGGGAGTCTGCGACAGCAACATTCGCCACTTGATTAATCGGCGTGTCATTACCATAGTAAGGCACAACGATTTGATCTAATAAACTCGTTTGCGCTCTACCCGTACGTATCTTGGAAAGCGACTGCTCTAGCGCATCGATACTTTTTCCCATGCGGGTTTTTGCATCATTTCTAATCTCATCCATTGTGCTCATGTGCACTCTCCATCAATTGAGGTGCCTTCTTCGTGGCCACAAACGACACTGATCAAGGCCCCAGGCTTATTCATATTAAACACACGCAAGCCCATACCATGGTCACGGCATAAACAAATGGCTGTTAAATCCATGACATTGAGTCCACGTTGTAATGTTTCGTCATAACTTAAATGTTGGTAGCGCGTCGCATTGGGATCTTTAAGTGGATCAGCAGAATACACACCGTCCACCTTCGTCGCTTTTAATACGATATCGGCGTCGATTTCAATACCGCGCAAAGCGGCTGTCGAATCTGTGGTAAAGAAAGGATTACCCGTGCCGGCTGCAAAGATCACCACACGGTTTTGCTCAAGGTGGTGCAGTGCTTTGCGGCGATCATGATGATCCACCAAACCACTCATGGGGACCGCTGACATAATGCGCGTGGGCAAATTGGCACGTTCTAAGGCATCACGCATGGCCAGTGCATTCATGACCGTGGCCAACATGCCCATGTGATCACCTGTCACGCGACTTAAACCGGCATCGGACAGGCTTGCACCCCGAAACAAGTTGCCGCCACCGATCACTAAACCCACTTGGATATCCATCGCTTTTAGCGTGCCGATCTCCGTTGCCATACGATCTAACATGGCAGGATCAATACCCGAGACCTTATTGCCCATCAGTGCCTCACCGCTTAATTTCAGTAACACACGTCGGTAGATTGGCTTACGCGATCCCGTCATATTATGTTACACCCCTTGTGCTTGTGCCATGACTTCTTCAGCAAAATCGGTTTCTTGTTTTTCAATCCCTTCGCCCACTTCAAAGCGAACAAACTTAGCAACCTTCGCCTTGGTTTCTTTGAGTAAGGCGCCCACGGTTTGGTTTGGATCTTTAATGTAGGGTTGGCCAACAAGGCTCACTTCATTCAAGAATTTTTTAATACGGCCATCGACCATCTTCTCGATAATCTCGGCAGGCTTACCACTCTGTGCCGCTTGGGCGCTGAATATTTCTTTTTCTTTTTCGATTAAATCGGCGGGCACCTCTTCAGGGTTCACCACTTGTGGCCGACTGGCTGCAATGTGCATGGCTAAATCTTTGGCGAGTGCTTCATCACCGCCATCAAGTTGGACGATGACACCAATGCGGCCACCATGAATGTAGCTTGCTACATGGCCGCCCTCAGCAGCAATTAACATATCTGCACGACGCAAACTAATATTTTCACCAATTTTAGTCACCAGTTCTTGACGCGCGGCTTCAATGGTTTCGTCTGCACCATTTTGCAATGGCTGCTCAAGTAGCGCGGCGACTTCTGTGACCTTGGTCTGCAATACACGGCCCGCAATGACATCGACAAATGCTTTAAAGTCATCATTACGTGCAACAAAGTCAGTTTCACTGTTGATTTCAACAATCGACGCCATGTTGCTCTCGGTATACACACCGACCAAACCTTCCGCCGCCACACGGCCCGCTTTTTTATCTGCTTTGGCTTGGCCCGCTTTGCGCATGTTTTCAAGCGCCAGCTCAATATCACCATTGGCTTCCACCAATGCTTTTTTGCACTCCATCATGCCTGCGCCGGTGCGTTCACGTAATTCTTTGACTAATGTTGCTGCGATTGCCATCACATACCCTCTTTTAAGATACTAAAATATAAGGCGCAAGCGAGCGCCTTAGAAAACAAAATTACTCTGATGATGGCGCGTTAGCTTTATTTGGCCTTGAACTGCCTTGATTATCTACTTCCAAATATTCATCGCTACCTTCAGCATTCAGAATGGGACGCTCTGCCAGTTTCAAATCGATAATGGCATCGGCAATCCCTTTTACGTACAACTTGATCGCACGGATGGCATCATCATTGCCGGGGATCACATAATCCACACCGTCAGGATCATTGTTTGTATCCACAATGCCCACCACGGGGATTTTTAATTTTCTGGCTTCTTGCACCGCAATCTTTTCAGCACCCACATCCACGACAAATAATGCATCCGGTAAGCTGCCAATGTCTTTGATGCCACCTAAGCTACGCTCTAGCTTCTCGCGTTCACGTCGCAAGCTTAAGGCTTCTTTTTTGGGGAATTTATCCATCGTGCCGTTTTCTTCCATCTCGAGTAAGTCTTTTAATCGCTTAATCGATAGGCGCACGGTTTTGTAGTTGGTCAACATGCCGCCCAACCAACGGTGATCAACATATGGCATGCCACAACGTTGTGCTTCTTCACGAATGGTGGCACGCGCAGCACGCTTGGTGCCCACAAACAGCACTTTGCCGTTTTTCGCCGCCACGCTCAGCATAAAATTAAGCGCTTCCTGGTAGCTCGGTAAGGTTTTATCAAGGTTAATAATATGAAGTTCGTTACGTGCGCCATAGATATAAGGCGCCATTTTTGGGTTCCAAAAGCGGGTACGATGCCCGAAGTGGACACCCGCTGCGAGCATATCTCGCATGGTCGTCGCTGTCATGTTGTTCTCCTGTTTGGGTTCAGCCTCCGCCTATCATCGCAACGACCTCAAATTGAGGCACCCGCGCTGCAGATGTTGGCCATATAATAGCCAGCAAGGCGTGTGGATTTATTTTTCTAGTCTCTTCACCAACGCAGTATTTGCTAATTGGTCGCGCGCTTTATACCATAACTAGCCCTTAGACACCAGTGCGCTTGTACGCAAGAGGCCCTTAGCGCTGTGCTGATCCTCAAAAGATATTATGACGATTCACATAAAAAATGACTTAGAAATCAATAAAATGCGAGTTGCCGGGCGATTGGCCGCTGAGGTATTGACCATGATTACCCCGCATGTGAAAGTAGGCGTCACCACGGATGCGCTCAACCAAATTTGCCATGATTATATTGTCGATGTGCAGCAGGCTATTCCTGCCCCGCTCAATTACCGTGGCTTCCCCAAATCTATTTGCACCACCTTAAATCATCAGGTGTGCCACGGGATCCCCGGCGCACGCACGCTAAAATCAGGCGATATCTTGAATATCGATGTCACGGTGATTAAAGATGGCTTTCATGGTGATACCAGCAAGATGTTTTTGGTAGGCAAGCCCAATGTGATCGCGCAGCGGCTGACGAAGGTTGCCCATGAGTGCCTCATGCTGGGTATTGAAATGGTGAAACCGGGCGTGCACCTGGGGGATATTGGCCATGCCATTGAACAGTACGCCGGTAAAAATCGCTTTTCTGTCGTGCATGAGTATTGCGGGCACGGCATTGGCCGACAATTTCACGAAGATCCGCAAGTGCTGCATTTTGGCAAACCTGGCACGCGCGAAGTGCTGGAGCCGGGTATGACGTTTACCATTGAGCCGATGGTCAATGCTGGCAAACGGCATGTGAAGTTGCTGCCCGATGGTTGGACGGTGGTGACAAAAGATCGCAAGCTTTCAGCGCAGTGGGAGCATACCTTGTTGGTGACAAGTGATGGGTGTGAGATCCTCACCCTACGCGAAGAAGAGAAATAAACGAGCATTCTAAAGAAAATAACCCCTCACCCCAGCCCTCTCCCCCCATGGGGGGAGAGGGAGCTATTCTTTTAAAATCGGGGGTAGGCTAAACGCTTACCTGTTTATTATACCTGCCATAACACTCGCCCCTAGATAAAGTGGTCGCCATGCGGAGGGGAGTGTTTTTGCGCCGATTCGCGTGAGCGCGCAGCGCGGCAAGCGTGGCGCACAAAACAGCTCGCCGCAGCATGGCCTTTCCACGAAACCAAAGCATGATACTGAAAAATCATAGCAAAGCTCTCCCCTAGGAAGAGAGGGAGCTATTCTTTTAAAATCGGAAATAAACAAAAACCTAATTCGTACCAGCCGCCGCTGCAGCCTCACCCTCAGCCTTCTCATCATAAACCACAATCTTCGTGCGTTTGCGACGGGCCAGCAGTGAATAGGCCACGGGAATGACCACCAGCGTAAACAAGGTGCCAAAGGTCATGCCACCTACAATCACCCAACCAATTTGTTGGCGGCCCACGGCCCCTGGACCAGTCGAGAGCGCCAAAGGCATGGCACCTAATACCATGGCGCCCGTGGTCATGAGGATAGGCCGCAAACGTAAGATTGCTGCTTCAATCACGGCATCTATCATCGTTTTACCTTGATCGCGCAATTGATTCGCAAACTCCGTGATGAGAATGCCGTGCTTGGTGATCAAGCCTATCAAGGTAATCAATCCAATCTGGCTGTAGATGTTCAGCGTGCCGCCCGTCATTTTTAGCGCAAACAATGCACCTGCAATCGACAAAGGCACCGTCAATAAAATAATAAAGGGATCAACAAAACTTTCAAATTGTGCGGCTAACACTAAATAAATAAACACAAGCGCTAACAAGAAAATCACCGCTAAGCTGCCGCTGGCCTCTAAGAAACGCTTTGTATCACCGCCCCACGCATACTGCACATTGTCAGGCAGATGCTCTGCGGCAAGTTGCTCTAAATATTCAACGGCTTCACCAATTGTGTACCCGGGCGCAAGGTTGGCAGTGATAGCTGATGAACGCATACGTTCATGGTGCGGTAATTCATTCGGCCCCACTATTTCAGTAATCGTCACTAAACTTGAAAGCGGAATAATGGTGTCATTGTCTTCTGATGACACATAAAGCTGCTCAATAATCTCAATATTCTGCTGCGCTTCTTCTGGCACTTGTAAAATGACATCGTATAACTTGCCATCGTACTCAAATTCGGTGACGCGGCTGCCCCCTAACATGGTCGCTAAGGTCATGTTAATGTCTTCAATCGTCACCCCTAAATCGGCCGCCAAGTCACGATCAATCTCAACATGCACTTGCGTGCTATCAAGTTTAAGCGAACGCTCAATATTCAATATATTTGCGTTTTCCTCCATGAGCGCCATCATGCGATCAAGTATGGCATCAAGCTCTATATACGTACCCGATACTTTTAAAATAATCGTCAATGGTTTCCCGCTGCCACTGCGTGATAAAGGATTTAGGTTAATAGGAAAGGCAATCACACCCGGAATAGCGCCCATTACTGGCCCTAACTCTTTTACAATATCTTGCTGCGTACGCTCACGCTCATTCCATGGCTTCAACAGTAATACTGAAAAAGCCTGGTTCGTACGAGGATAGCCGCCTGCCGCAATATAACCATCACTTTCTGGCACGGCGGCGTAAATTTTCTCCACTTCGCGTGTATACCTATCAACATAATTAAAACTGGCATCCGTCGGCCCGGTTATTGTGCCTAAAATTGCGCCTTGATCTTCCCCGGGGGCAAGCTCAGAAGGAATGCTCTTAAATAAAGCATAAGCGACGTATGCTAAAATAAGCAATGTGAGCACCACAATGTAACGCTTGTTTAAAAAGAAACGCAGCACACGCGTATAGTCCGCATAAAGTTTTGCAAATGTGCGATCTAAGCCTCGCACATAACGACTACCTTTTCCTGCCGTTAACATGCGTGCGCACATGGTGGGTGTGAGTGTTAATGCAACAAAACCTGAAATTAAAACGGCACCACCTAAGGTATACGCAAATTCACGCAAGAGATCGCCCGTGAAGCCTGTGCTAAAACCAATCGGCGCATACACCGCCACCAATGTGAGTGTCATGGCAATAATCGCAAACGCAATCTCACGACTGCCTTTAAAGGCCGCTTGCATCGGCTTCATGCCACGTTCAATGTGCCGGTGCACATTTTCAAGCACCACAATGGCGTCATCGACCACCATGCCGATCGCCAACACCAGCGCAAGCAAGGTTAAATTGTTGATGGTGTAACCCAGCGCCAACATCAATCCAAACACACTGATCAAACAAACAGGAATGGTGACAATCGGGATCGCCGTTGCACGCAAGGTGCCCAAAAACAGAAACACCACTAAAATAACCAAAATCGTCGCTTCAGCAAGCGTGACATAAACACGTTTAATCGATTCTTCGATAAAAATAGACTTATCGTAATTGAGCATGAGCTCCATGCCGGCTGGCAGAGAACGCTGAATACGATCTAAGGCATTCTTGACGCCATGCGCGACCTCAACGGGATTTGCCGTACTTTGTGGGATGACACCCAAGCCAATGGTTAACTGCCCATTACGTCGCATGGCACCATCGGTGTTTTCGGGGCCGACCGCCACATCGGCCACATCACCAAAACGCACCAAATAGCCTTCTTCGTTGCGGATCACCACATTATTAAATTCTTCCCGACTATTAAGCGTGGTACTCGGTTCAACGGAGTAAGTGCGCGCTAAACTTTTTATTTCACCACCCGGTAACTCCGCATGCTGTTCCAGGAGACTCGTGCGCATATCATCGACCGTGACACCCCGTGCAGCCATCCGTGCCGGGTCTAACCAAACACGCATCGCATATTTTCGTTCACCGTAGATAACGACTTGCGCCACGCCTTCGATTTGTTCAATATCCGCCTTGATAAAGCGATCAACGTAATCGGTTACTTCCATGGCAGAGCGATTCGGATCAGACACCGACATAAACAAAATAGATTCCGCGTCAGAATCAGCTTTGACTAATTCGGGTGGATCGGCATCAATAGGCAATTCACTGCGGATAGCACCTAAGCGATCACGCATATCATTCAAGCCTTCGCTGAAATCATAACCCGCCACAAATTCAACCGTCACGCGGCTCACACCATCGCGACTGCTAGAACGCATGAGATCAATGCCTTCAATACCGGCTAGCGCATCTTCGATGCGGGTCGTGACTTGCGATTCAATGAGTGCAGCACTGGCACCTAAATAGGTCGTGGTAATTTGTGCAATCGGCTCATCACTGCGGGGAAATTGACGCACTGACATACGATCGTATGAAATCAGCCCGACCAAAATCAAGACAAGGCTGAGCACAATCGATAAAACTGGGCGTTGTATGCAAACGTCAGTGATTTTCATAAATGATTTACTCTACTGCTTTTATTCCTGATCAGGCAACATGGCCATGGGTGCTGAAGGGATGATCTCGACCATGCTGCCATCGCGAATTTTTTGTTGGCCGCCGATAACCACCCTATCGCCACGTTCAAGCCCGTCTGTAATTTGCGCCACCCCATCAACACGGCTGCCCACCATCACGCGCGTGGACACCGCGCGATCATTGACAACACGGTACACAATTTGCCCTTCTAAGGTGGCCACCAACGCTTCTTCTGGTAGCAGCAACGCCTGGTCTACACGCCCTAACGCATGCGTCACTTGCACCGATAAACCCGGCGATAAAACCTCTTCTTCATTCGACACCAACGCACGAATGGTAATACTGCGCGTGGCTTCGCTGACCATCGGCGCGATAAAATCAACTGTGCCTGTAAATACTTGATTTGGGAAAGCAGAAGTTGTGAGCTCAACCGTTTGCCCAACGGCTAAACGACGTAAATAATACTCTGGCACACTGTAATCAATTTTTAATATCTTTTGGTTAACAATGCTGACCAACGGATCGCCCGGCGCCACATAATTCCCCAGGCTAATACGTCGCGCGCCCAAGTGACCCTCAAAAGGCGCCACTAAACTGGTTTTATTAAGCTCTGCTTGTCGAATCGCCACGTCGGCTTCCCGACTGGCCAGTTCCGCTGCGGCAATATCTAAATTTTCTTGTGATTGCGCGCCTCGCTCCACCAACTGTGAGGTGCGCTCATAATTCACCAGACTCAAAGCCGCTTCTGCTTCAGCCGATTTTAAATTGGCCTCATAAATGGCACTGTCTAAATGAATTAATAGGGCGCCTTGCTCTACAAATTGCCCTTCTTCAAATAGAATGTTGTCGATTTGACCAGCAATCTCTGCACTGACCTCGCCCGCGTCCACTGCCACCAAGCTACCAAAAGCACGCACTTGTACCGGGATATCACCCAGACGCACGGTCACCACCTCAACAGGCGTATGAAAGACTGAATCTTCTGCCTCTTTCCCGGCACCGCCTCCTAAATACTGAAAGCCACGGAAAATAAGCCACACGAGCAGCAGCAGCCCAATGACCAGCGCAATGCGTTTTAAGTGTTTTAAATGAGGTTTTATCATATTGTGATTCACACAGTCGTCGAAAGCAGATAAGATTGTAACAATAACATATTGATGAAATTTCCAGTACAATACAAGCATTTTATCAGGCAAAGTGAGAACAATGTCATCCTCTTATCAACACATCATCGAGGCGGCCTTTGAAGACCGCCACCACATCACGCCTGGCGCCGTCGAGGCCGACGTCAAATCAGCCATATTAGACACCATCGACCAGCTTGACAGAGGCGAGCGCCGTGTCGCTGAAAAGGTCAATGGCGAGTGGGTTGTACACCAATGGCTTAAAAAAGCCGTGCTGCTCTATTTTCGTATTGAAGAAAATCAACAGATCACCACTCCCGCTACCCAATACTACGACAAAGTCCCTTCCAAATTTGCCGATTATGACTTGGCTGATTTTCAAGCCAGTAACATACGCGTTGTGCCGCCGGCGTGCGCCCGAAAAGGAAGCTACATTGCCCCCAACAGTGTATTGATGCCGTCGTATGTGAACATCGGTGCTTATGTGGATAGCGGTGCCATGATCGATACCTGGGCCACGGTGGGTTCGTGCGCGCAAATTGGCAAAAACGTGCATCTATCGGGTGGCGTCGGTATTGGCGGCGTCCTGGAGCCGCTGCAAGCGAACCCCACGATTATTGAAGACAATTGTTTTATTGGCGCCCGCTCTGAAATTGTTGAGGGTGTGGTTGTGGAAGAAGGCGCGGTGATTTCAATGGGCGTTTACATTGGTCAGAGCACGCGTATTTATGATCGCAAAACCGATACCATCACCTACGGCCGCGTGCCCGCTGGCGCGGTGGTCGTCCCCGGCTCTCTGCCTGCAGACAATGGCAAATATAATTTGTATTGCGCGGTGATCGTCAAGCAAGTTGACGCGGCCACGCGCAGCAAAACAAATATCAACGACTTACTGCGTGGGATCTAACTAAGACAGCCAAACCAGGGCTGCGCTTACTATTAGGCTCTCGATCCAGGACGCTCACAGAGAGCTCCCTACTCCGGCACCAATATGCTGCCTTCCTATTTGTCAGGACGCCTTCCTGTGACGTCCATCACCATTTAAAGAGCGCACTCACAGTTACTTCACTTACTCAAATTGACATTTTTTTTGAACAAGCACATGCAGCAGACGGATCTCGCCTGTGGCCTGCATGCGCAGCAATAAAAAAAAGGGGGGGGGAAGATAATAAAAAGATAAAAGTATCATCAAAGGATACGGGGGGAGGTAGATAACATCCAAGAGACAACTTATTGTTTATTTATACACGAAAAGGCGAACCCATCGCTTCAAGCCGCTGATTTTCAGCCGTGCGAATAATATACGCTTCTCGCTGAAAACGCCTTGTGATATCAAGCCTGGTCGCAGCACTTCCACGTTTCTGCGCAAGCAAGATTGCGGGTGCTAGCCCATGTTTCAAGATCTCATCACACAACATCTTGTTTAAGGCACGCCATAGTCGTGTGCATGGTTTCAGGTGCGGTCGGTATCGCCGCAACTGTATTTGGTAGTATGCTTCTTCTTTGCCTGCATAAATACTGAGCCAAGCACGCAGCAATTGGCTCAAGGCCACATTCCATTCCCAACCAAACTTGTGCGCGCCCCCCAGTAAAGCGGGCCCTTCTAAAAAAAGCAGCAAGCTTTTCCGGCAAAGCAAGGGCGGGTAGCCGCAACACAATACCGCATGGATGCTGTTTGCAAAGCGCTCCCCCTGCATGGGCAAGCTAATCAATTCGGGCATCGAAAAAGGTTGCGGTGGCTTCGGATCATGCAACAAACTGCGCCCAGGCAGGGCGTGTGGGCCTGCAAAATACCCTATCGGACGCATGATAAAAAATGCCGTGATGGTTTTTATCAACTCATCCACCCACGCACGTGCCACACCCGAGACATACCGCTCTGACCGTTGCTGGATAAAAGTTAAAGCAGGCAACAAGTATCGCTGTTGAAGCAACATCAACTGCTCATGCAATACAGAATGAATAGGCAGGGGCACCCCTTTGGGATCAGGCAGTAAGCGGCTAGCGGGGTGTGTTGTGGTCAATGCCTCTCGCATGCCCCGCAGCGGTTTACCCTCTACCCAGATATGAATAAACATCGCCAGTAAAAAAACCGCTTCTTGGCCCTGCGCCACAACATCTTCACAAAATGCCCGCAAGCATTTCACACAGTGCATTTCGATGGTGTCGACGTTGCCTGGCGCATTTCTCAGTGAAAAGAGATCTGTATATTCGCACAATAAATCATAAACGCGGCACTGATAGACATGCGCAAACACCGGCTGCGATGAACGTGGCTTGCTCTCTGACAGGGAAACAAGCTGCTCTTTGCAAAACGCGGGAGGCAGATTATCACCAAAGTCTGCAACATAATACGACATGCCATAAACAAGCTGATGGAGGAGTTTGTTTTGTTCACGTTGGATGGCCTCACGCAAATCATGGTCGCAGCCTGACACGTCTGCCTGCGCAAGCCTGGGCAACAAAAAACAGAACTGCGCATCCAGTAGTGTATTGTAGAGGGAAGTCGTTTGCGGCACATCCCCTTGCGCTAAGCAAGTACTCACTTTCTCGCTCAATACCAGATCGCTAATCACTGTCCATTTCCCTTGCCGCTTTAGCGTCGCAATCGTTTTCTTGAAAGCCTCACAACAGTGCTTCGCTTTTGCGGCTTTCCAAAAGCGAAAGCACCCCAGTGTTTTTTCAAAAGACGCGATGCATGTTTCAATTGTGCTCAGGTAATGCTCGTCTCCCAATAAATAGGGATGTTGTCGGTTCACGACACTCAGTGGTTGCAGCTCTATTTCCGTCACAGAACCCTTTTCGGCCATGATGCAAAACCGACACCCAAAGTAAAAAGTAAGTTAACTTCGTAACGTAAACGCAATTAACTTAAGCTCTTCATGATCATGTAGTGTAACAGTGGAAGGTAAGTTTTTTGTAATCGTTCACAGGATACTTCCATATTTTGCTATGTGTTGTAGGAGGCAAACCGGTTAATAAGCAAAGCACCGCTTTGCCCTTTCATTTTTGACAAGCCCCCATGAACGCTTACGCCTTATAATACAGTGATCCTAAAAAAACTCCCTTCACCTGTTACACTATATAAAGAGAAATCAGTTTCATAAATACAACCTTTCCTGTTTTTGTAAACGATTTCATTTTGCATTAAATACTTTGTATTCCGCCACGCCATCAAAATGATGACGCGCCGTTTGCTACTTGCCTGCTGCCTGGTTGCACTGGTATGCATCAACACTGCCGCAGGTTTGGGATACGCGCCGATGTTCCGCTACACGCCCGACCACATCAAAATTTGCTTTGAAGACCAAAGAGCGCACGCCGATGAATGCCTCGTTGGCACAGCCAAGCGCATCGAAGATCAATTGGATGACCCAGGGAAAAAGTGCTTTCGGGGAAGAGAAGAAAAACCCATCGTCGCACAGTGCTACGGCTTGCTGGCGGGTGTACATTTCGCCCGTTTTCTGCGCGACCCCTCTAAGGTTGAAAGCGAGAAAAATGCCTTTCAGTATGCGCTGCTCTCGGTGCATGCCTATTTTGATGCAGGGCTGCCTTGGTCTCGTGGTGCACTGCGGATCATGGGGTGGATCTTCTCGAAGCCACTGGCAGTTGCTAGCTCCCCTTCAGAGGAAGACACGAAGAGACTTGAACGCATGCATCAGCTTGCTGCGTACCCAGGCGATCGTGACTTGTTTTCAGCTATTCATTTTTGGCAGGCCCCTAGCGATGGCAATCCAGCTGAGCTGGCTGGTTTTTTTATTCCTTACAATGACACCTGCTTTGTCGTCTATCATAACCAGCTGTCTGATCGGGATCCCTGTGATGGCCCCCCCACTGGAAAGTTTGACACCCAGCAAGCATTTGGATTGGCAGGTTCGACTGATTACGACTTTGCAGCGGCTTTGAATCCCACCCTTCCTAGCTTTTACAGGCAGCTTTCCAAGGTACAACCGCAGCTCAAGACAGGCATGCACCGGGTCTTTTCATTTGGTGAAGGTTTTGCAGCCAGCCAAGCGCTTCTAATTGGGCCTTGGCTTATTCATGAGCTCGCCACCCCAGCACACAACCCTGAGGCTAAGATCAGCCCACTCACCTTGTTTAAGGGCCTCACCCCCAACAACACCGTTGCACTGACATTTGGGATCCCCACTGTGTTTGATGAGGACGCCGAAAACAGCTTTCTCACAGCCGGGTTCAAGCATCTTGCGCTTCAGGAGACATGGGGCAAGGTGAGCACTGACTTTCCTTTCGCTGCTGAAGAAGCTGATGATCCTGGCCCATGGGAAGACAACCCTGTTCGCCACTTCTTGATCCAATTTTTTGGGGAAAAGAAGGACTGAAGAAGCTGTGGAAGGCGCGCAAGATAGCAATGAGAGTGAGCAGCGTGAGATACCGTTAAAGAGCATGGGTAACAAAGCTAATCAGTAAACGTGCTGTCAAATGCCAAACAATAGCACTATAAAAATGTGAATAGTCGCAAGATCATTTGTTTCTAGTAATAGCACTATTTGTAAATCGAGTATTGAGGCAACACACCTGCTCGCTACCAAGGCTACACGCCTTAAAAATAAAACAACCCAGTTTATGCTAGTTAACTAGCAACAATTAAATATTTGCTTACCTTTATATATATCTAATTTATCAATACTCACTAAGCTGTTTTACGTTTAGTTGGCTTGAAACCAATCACAAGTTCAAGCCCCGTCGCACGCGCATACTTAAATAAAGTTTTTAGTGTGGGCGTAACGCGACCGCTTTCTAAGCGCGCCACCGCAGACTGTGTGGTGCCCAGATTTTTAGCCACTTCTTCTTGCGATAACCCCACTCGATTACGCGCCGTGATCAATGCCTCAATAATTTTATAGGTTTCTTCTAACGCATCATATTCGGCCTTAACATTTGGGTCGCGTAATGCTTTTGCTTTAATTTTTTCAAAAGAGAGAGTCATATTTCAATTACTCCTATGCGTTTCCTAGCCAAGTTAATCGCGTGCCTAGGCGTTATTTGACGCTTTTTAACAAAAATATGAAGGATAACCAGTCTATTCACGCCTATTACCTGATAAATAGCACGTGCTATTCCACCCTTCCCTCGAAAACGAATTTCCCACAACTTATCGACTAACGGCCTCACAAAAGGCATGCCCACTGCCTGAGGCCCAAGCTTTTCAACAAGTTCTATAATTCGTAAACAGTTTGCTTTCATATCTTTAGCTAATTTATTAAATTCCGCTTCTACGCGGTGATCCAAAAGCTCAACTGTACATTTCTTATTTATCATTATAGCACCTATGCTATATATTGCAAATCAAATTTACAGCCCCCCTCCTAATAAAAGGAGGAGGCAGCTGCAAAAATTCCTATGAAATGTAGAAACGAAATAACTAGAAAGGCAGGAAAGTTTTTAAGTCGTAGTCCCACTCATACTCACGTGAACCACCGTCTTCGCTGACGATACTTAAATAATGCTGCCCCACGCCCATCATGGAATGATGTGCCGCCCAAGGGTCCTCTTTATCGAGCCATTGATACCAGACATACTTTCGGCCATTCCACTTGCACACATTGGCGGTGTCTGCTTTATGGACATAAACATGGTACACCTCGCTATCAATTTCAAAATACCAAGGATTATACATGCCCGGCGTGACGCGCTGCTGAGTAGGATCAACTGCATTTTCATTAAAACACAGCTTTTTTTCTGCTATCGCACTGCTTGAAATACACAACAAACTCAAACATAAAAGATGAACATAAGACTTCATGGTGATTTTCCTCCCATTAATGAAATGATCGTGGAGCGGGTGCCCACGCACTTACTTGCCGACCAAAAACGTCAGGGGAGGAAATCAAAGAATAACAGAGTGTGAAATAAAAAAATGTAAGCGTTTGGCTATTGGGAAGGTAAGCCTAAGCAACTATAAGATCACCCGGGCAGCCACGGGGGGCTACAACAACACATATAGAAATGGGGAGGTGAGCGCTTACTTACAATGCTCTTGCCGCATCGGCCTGTAAAGCCTGGCGGATAAGAGTTTCGCTGTTGATGCCTTCGGCGGGTAAGCGGCTGATGGCACGGCGGGCTTCTTGGGGTTTGTAGCCTAAGGCAATCAGGGCGCTGATGGCATCGTTCACGGGACTGGGCGCGTGCGAAACCATCGTGCCACCCATTGAGGGTGAGGGCGCGGTACTGAGTTGTGCTTCCGGTAAGCGATCACGCATTTCAACCAGCAAACGCTCGGCTGTTTTTTTGCCAATACCCGGGAGGCGCACCAAGTGAGAAACATCATTCGTTTGCACGCAAGCAGAAAACTCCACACTGTTCATGCCAGAAAGTATAGTAAGCGCTAACTTTGGACCCACGCCACTCACTTTAATTAGCGCACGAAACAGCTCGCGATCGTTTTCATTAATAAAGCCGTACAATAACTGTGCATCTTCGCGTACCACAAAATGAATGCGTAAACTGGTTTCTTGATCCACTTCGGGTAAGTGATAAAACGTGGTCATCGGTACTTGGACTTCATAACCGATGCCGCCCACATCTACCAACACAATCGGTGGACGTTTCTCTAAAATTTTACCGCGCAAATAACCAATCATTTTTACATTACCCTGTTTTACATGCTTTATATAATGCGGCCAAACCCTGCGCCGTGTGACTATGACACAACGCCACCGCTAATGCATCTGCAGCGTCTTCTGCCATAGGCTCATGAATACTTAATAAGGCTTTCATCATATGTTGCACTTGCGCTTTGTCTGCACCGCCATGCCCTACCACGGCTTGCTTAATAGAGCGAGGCGAATATTCGTGTACGGGCAGTGCTTGATTGACACCCGCCACAATAGCCGCACCGCGCGCCTGCCCGAGTTTTAAGGCCGCACTGGCATTTTGATGCATAAACACTTGCTCAATTGCCATCAACTCAGGGCGGTATTCGTTAATGACTTCCGTGACGCCGCGAAAAATAGTGGCTAGGCGATCGGCAAACTTCTCAGCCGTGGCTTTGATGGTACCGCAGGCCACATAACGATGCACTCGCCCTTCAACGTGGATCACACCAAAACCCGTCACACGTGAACCCGGATCAATGCCTAATATCAATGCCATTAAGATAACTGCGCTAATATGTCATCCGGAATATCAGCGTTGGTATACACGGCTTGCACATCATCCAAATCTTCCAGCTTATCAACCAAACGCATGATTTTTTCAGCGCCCTCTTCGTCCATGGCAACACTGGTTGAGGCCACCCATGTCGTTTCTGCATTATCGGGTGTAAGCGCTGCTGCTGTCATTGCCTCTTTGATCGCACTGAAAGTTTCGACAGACGTCGTCACATCAATAGATCCATCGTCATTGGTCACGACATCATCTGCACCCGCTTCGATAGCGGCTTCCATGATTTTTTCTTCGTCACTGCCCGGCGAGAAACTTAATAAGCCAACATGGCTAAATAAATAAGCAACCGAACCACTCGTACCCAAGTTGCCGCCGTGTTTTGTAAAAGCATGACGCACTTCTGCGACCGTGCGGTTGCGGTTATCGGTTAAGCAATCGACAATGACCGCGGTGCCTTCTGTGCCATACCCTTCATAACGCACTTCTTCCATATTGTCGCCATCTAACCCACCGGCACCGCGCTTGATAGCGCGATCAATCGTATCGCGCGTCATGTTACCTGCGAGGCCTTTATCGACCGCCGCTCGTAGCCGTGGATTAGCATCCGGATCGCCGCCGCCCATGCGGGCCGCTACCGTGATCTCTCGAATGAGTTTCGTGAATAATTTTCCGCGCTTTGCGTCTTGGGCCTTTTTTCTATGTTGAATATTTGCCCATTTGCTATGCCCTGCCATCTTAACCTTCGCCTTTTCCGTTTATGCTGCCGTTGCAGCGCCCTCGCGCTGCTCGCCTAACCTTCGTCTTTTTCCCGCCTGCTGTGTGTTACAGCGCTCGCTCCGCGCTGTGCCTTGCAGGCAGAAAAAATACTCGGTTAGGCCAATAGACAAACTACATTTCACTATCGGTTCCTTTCATCACTAATTGATCCTCTCTCCCCTTAGAGGGGAGAGGGAGATGTTCGTACCAAAAAATAATTCACTAATGAAATCACCTTTTCTATTTCTTTCCTTATTTTCTGCTTATAGAAGAAAGGATTTATTTCTCCTGCTATTCAACCGCCTCTGCCGCTCTTGCCCGCAACTTCACCCCCAGCTCCCGTAACTGCGCATCGTCCACTGGTGAAGGTGCACTGGTCAGCGGGCAACTGGCCGTTTGGGTTTTGGGGAAAGCGATCACGTCTCGAATTGATTGGGTATTGGTCATCATCATGGTAATGCGATCGAGGCCAAAGGCGATCCCGCCGTGTGGGGGGCAACCGTATTTTAAGGCTTCGAGTAAGAAGCCGAATTTTTCTTTGGCTTCCGCCTCACCAATACCGAGCAAATCAAACACCGCGCGTTGCATGGCGGTATCATGAATACGCACAGAACCGCCGCCTAACTCAACGCCATTAATCACCATATCATAGGCACGTGAGAGGCATTGCCCGGGGTTATTTTTAAGTTCATCAATATCGCTGGTCGCGGGTGCCGTAAAGGGGTGATGCAATGGCTCCCAACGTTCGCCATCAGCATCCCAAAGAAACATAGGGAAGTCGACCACCCACAGTGGCGCCCATTCACAAGTATATAAATTGCGATCTTGCCCCAACTTCACACGCAATGCGCCAAGCGATTCGGTAACAATGTCTGCCGTGTCGGCACCGAAAAAGATAACATCATTATCTTGCGCTTTTAAGCGGATCAGCATTTCATCAATGACGTTGTCTGGTAAGAATTTTAAAATGGGTGACTGTAAACCATCTCGCCCTGCTGCACGATCATTGACTTTAATATACGCCAAGCCTTTGGCACCGTAAATTTTCACAAACTCTGTATAGCCATCAATTTCTTTGCGCGACAATTCACTGCCAGCAGGCAAGCGCAACGCGGCCACGCGCCCTTTTGGATCGTTAGCCGGCCCTGAGAATACTTTAAAATCAACCTCTGCAAGCAAATCCGCCACATCCACCAATTCAAGCGGTATCCGTAAATCTGGGCGGTCACTCCCAAAACGCTGCATCGCTTCAGCGTACGTCATGTGTGGAAAAGGATCGGGAAACTCAACACTTAACACTTGCGCAAATAAATCGCGCATTAAGTTTTCAACAATGGATTGAATGCCGGCCTCATTCATAAAAGAGGTTTCAATATCCAGCTGGGTAAATTCCGGTTGGCGATCGGCACGCAAGTCTTCATCACGGAAGCAACGCACCACTTGATAGTAGCGATCAATCCCGCTCATCATCAGCAACTGTTTAAACAATTGCGGCGATTGCGGTAAGGCATAAAACGAACCAGGATAGTTCCGGCTGGGCACTAAATAATCGCGCGCGCCTTCGGGCGTCGCTTTGGTCAACATCGGGGTTTCAACATCTAAAAACCCATGCGTGTCCATGTATTCACGGATCAAATGAATAATGCGCGAACGCAGACGAAACCGTTCTTGCATTTCAGGGCGACGCAAGTCCAAATAGCGATAACGCAAACGAATATCTTCACCCACATCATGAAAGTCATCTAGCGGAAACGGCGGTGTTTCTGCGCGATTTAATACTGTGAGGCTCTCCGCCACAATTTCAATTTGCCCCGTGGGCAAATCTGCATTCACGGTGCCTTCTGGCCGGTGACGCACTGTGCCCGTCACTTGTAATACATATTCACTACGTACACTTTCTGCCAAGGCAAATATATCTTTTTGTTCAGGATTAAATACAATTTGCACTAAGCCTTCGCGATCACGCAAATCAATAAAAATCACACCACCATGATCCCGACGCCGATGCACCCAACCACACACCGTGACAGTCTGATCAATTTGCTGCAGTGACATCTCGCCACAATAATGACTACGCTCAGAATTTGTTTGACTCATTGACTCTCACACTTTTTAGGTTGATTTGTTTTTACTGCCAGCAGCATCTGATCCTTTCTTATCAGATGGGCTTGAGGAGGCTTTTGTATCACTCGATTTTGTTGAGCCCTCTCCAACAAGGTTTTTCTTTTGGCCTGATTTAAAATCCGTCTCATACCAGCCGCTTCCTTTTAAACGGAAGCCAGCAGCAGACACTAATTTTGTCAGCTCATTTTCCTGACAGACGGGACATAATGTGAGTGGCGCATCACTTATTTTTTGGAGGGTTTCTAAGTGATGTCCACACGCTTTACATTGATACTCATAAATGGGCATCGGTATTACTCCAACTCAAAACGAATTAATTTACTAGAAACCAGATGGTAAGGAGCGATTATAGCAAAAAGTGCCGCAAAGCATCTCAAATTGCTCACGATGCCCGATGCCTTATCTTTTCTGCAAGCAAATTTTCTGTAAATCAGAAATATGTTATTTGACAAACTTATAATTTAAACACTATTCCCTCTCTTGGGCCACTTAACACAGAGCATATATTCAATTTATGAGCACAGATAACCCTCCCTACGCACATCAAGATCCAAAGGCCGAATCAGTAGCGCTTATTGTATGTTATTTAACATACTCTTATTTAAGATTTTTTTTGCTCACAATAAACTCACAAAAAGCCCGAAGCCTTTTTGCTTTCTCTTTTAACACTAAATGTGTATGAGCGTTTTTTTACACTAGATCTTTTACTTTTAAAGTTTGTTGGCCTTTAAGCAGCCATGGCCAAAGGCAGTGGCTGCGTTTCGTTGGTAGCCCGGTAAGTCACGCCCATCAAGAAGGTATAGTCGTTCACCACACTGCTGTCTGTGACGCTATCAAAGCTATTGCATTGGTACAAAAGCGGCGATAACGCCGGCGCGGCGTTTGTGATCGTGTTGCAGGTCGTCCCCGCACCCAGCGGCAGCGTTTGAAACTCCTCAAAGGCGCGAAGGGCATTGTCCCAAACCATCACCCGAGACGACACTCGCGTGTTGCTTGCCAGCATGCCGGGGGGATCAGCCGCTCCCTTTACAAGTGATTTAGGGCACGCACAACTTTGGAGATATTGCAAACGAGGGTACATCAGCGAAGGTTCAGGATCCAAACACCAAGGCAGAAGGGATGCGCCCAAACTGATGGACCAACCTACAAAAGTGACGGTTAATTGCATATTGGCTGTCGTCTCACCCGTGCAATCTGAGGGTGCGCCAGAGCCAACACAACTACCCTGCCCACTGGTCTGGGTATCCCAGTAGCTCGTGGTAATATCGGCAGCACCCAGCAATCCACCACCAAAACCACCTGTGTTACTGATGCCTGTCACTGAGCCTGTAGAGTGAGATTCATCCACAATAACAGCGCTAGCATCGTCATTCACGCCAAAGAGGCCACCCACAAAGTTGTCACCCTCAACATCACCCTTAGCAAACGTTTGCGTGATCGTGATCCCGCCCCGAAGGGTCCCCACTAGCCCGCCTACATTGACAGTACCTGTGACATCACCTCCTGCGTAGCAGTATTCAATATCGGCGTCATCATCGGCGAGCCCAATCAACCCCCCTGCACTGGTCAACGCGTTAACCTCACCCGAAGCGAAGCTATTTTGGACTTGCTCTCTGGCTTCACCGATCAAACCACCGGTGCGGGAACCCGTGGCAGAAATGGTAGCTAAAGAAGAGCACATGCTCACAGGCGCCACAGAAAACCCAACTAAACCGCCGGTAGGGCAGGTGTTGGCACCCGTACTGGTGACTGTCCCAGCGAAATTTGAGGACTCCTGAATCATTGCGCTTCCAATACCAGCCGCTCCCACGAGACCACCGATGAAGCACTCTCCATTCAGGGTATTTATCGAGCCGATACAAGCTGTCATTGTCAACACAGATTGCCCCACCAATCCTCCCAGGAAATCAGTACCCGCAGTCAAGCTGCTGCTTTCAATCCTGCTACCGGTGATGGTAACCGAGCCAGTTGGACTGCCTCCGACCAAACCACCCACAAACGAAGCACCGACAATATCTGCATTGAAAAGACGAACATCTATAATACTGGCCCCCAACGTATCGCCAAACAGGCCGATATGATCGTCGTTAGTGTAGTTCATACACAAGTCGCGGATTTGAAAACCACCCCCATCCAGACTGCCGGTAAACTCCATGCCCTCAGTGCCCACAGGGACAAAGCCCTCCGGGCCCCAAATAGAAGTCCCGTCACATGTCGCAGCACACTCAATATTCCTGCCCAAGCAGTAGTCGGCACCCAGATCAAGGTTCATGTCCTGAAGCTGCTCGCAGGTGAAGATGCAATCCGATACGCTGTGGCTTGGGCTACGACTTGGGCTACGGCTTGGGCTACGACTCACACTTTGGCTTGGGCTACGAATTGGGCTACGGCTCGCATTTTGGCTTGGGCTACGAATTGGACTACGACTCGCACTTTGGCTAGGCATTGGGCTACGACTCGCATTTTGGCTTGGGCTACGAATTGGACTACGGCTCGCACTTTGGCTAGGGCTACGACTCAAACTGTAGGACAAGCTCTGAGTCGAACTGTGGCTTCCGCTCTGGCTAGGGCTTTGCGTCATTGTCGAGCTCTGACTACCGCTCAGACTCTTACTCCGGCTAGGGCTACTGCTCTGAGTCTGGCTGAGAGTCTGATCAGAGTGACTTTGACTCCCGCTCTGGCTACGACTCTGGCTATCACTGCGCGTCACCGTCTCGTCGTCAAAGTTATCAAAGTTCGACAGCGTCAGGAACGGGCGAAGCTTAGCCGGGCCCGGGTGGTACTTCTGCACACGACGCAAGCCAATCCCCGCAAAAAGCTGGTACGGCTCATCATCAAACTCACCATATTGTCCAAAAGCTCTGTCAAACTTAAACAGCGGCGAATCCACCGTCGAAATAGAGCCTGTCACGTCGTAAGCCTGTGCCACCAACAAGAACAAGCGGCGCTGCCAAAACAGCCCTTGCACCACAAACAACGCATCAAACGGCGAGATGACATCAATTGTTTGGAAGCAGTTCTCTCCCGGTGTCACCGTGAAGCGACAGACATCAACCGTCCCGATCAAGTTTATGTCCGGCGGGCCCAAGTCAAAGTCTTCGATCTCCGTCCAGGCAACAAAAAAGGCAACTTCCAGGTGCGTGTTTTCGGGGGCAGGCTTCTCACCCGCGTACTCGCCAATAAAAGGCGCCACTTGGATCACCGCGCAGCCAAAACCATTGCGGGTGTCATGCATTGCGTGCACACTGAACAAGCCGCTTGCCCAACGGTACAACACACCATTGCTGTCTGTGTTATCCGCCGGGTTGCGTGAGACGCACATGAAGGTCTCGCGCCAAGACTGCGCCACTTCTGCATCTGTACCAAAGTCAGCATCCGGCAATGTCTGATGCAGATCAAACGGACCCGTGAAACGCACCCACTTGTAGACCTTCGAGTCTTCATTATTCTGACTGATCAACACCACAAACCACGTCGGCAAGGCTGAGGGCAACGCTTGCTCAATGAAGTGTTCGCAGCGTACAAAATCACCCAACACGGTTTGAAGCACCTCGTACTGCAGCGACAAGGGGTTGAACACGGAGAACAACGCATGCGGCTGTGCCTCGCTGGGCGAGCCACTGAGCAAGAGTACGCGAATGAAGCGCGCCTCCACCACAAAGAAGCAAGCGTCGCGCGTACCGTCTTGAAGCTCAGCCTTGAACAACTTGAACTCCAAAAAGTTGCGCCACTGCGGATCATCCAACCAGCCAAAGCGGTAGTCTTTCCAAAGGACGACTTTCTCATCATCGGACAACGCTTCAAAGACAGCTTCCATTTCGGCCTGCACCCCAAGAGTAAGGTGCTGCCTCGCACGCACAAAAGGCGGTGGCAACTGCGCTTCGTCGCCGGCGGCATCAAGTGTCGACTGCAGAGCAAGCAAGCGAGGGTCATCGGCTTGCGGGACCGGCAGCTGGCCGGTTTCACTCAAAGCAGCACGAAGCTCTTCTCCACTAAAAATCTGGTCCAGCAAGGCGATCGGCCGAACATAGCCCAGTTGAGCGGCTAGCGCATGCACGGCCTCGGGGTACGAAGGCACGGAAGTAACGGAGACCTTGGGCACAGGGCGGGTCACATTGAACGGCACGCTCTGCACCAGAACATTCAAACTCAACAAACAAAGCGCCACAAAAACACAAATAGCGTTCATCTTCTCGTTTTGTATTCGATTTCGTTCTGCTGTAGGAAAGGAAATCTAACAGAGTAGGGTAACACCCGCGTGTAAGTTACAATTAAGATACAATTTTAACTGTTTATTTAATTTAACCGCTTCCCTGATAAAAATGTCAGTAAATTAACTCTTTTTTGAGTTCACCCCAAAGATAGACGGAATTCGATACAAAAAGCTCGCTTGCTTTCGATCTTTCAGACCCGCATAATGAGTCGTTTCCTTCACGAATGGATGATGAAATCATGAATGAGAAACCGCTTGTCGGCCTAGTGATGGGCTCTACCTCTGACTGGCCCACACTGGAGCACACTGCTAAGACATTGGATTCTTTGGCAATACCTTACGAAGCCCAAGTTGTCTCGGCTCACCGCACCCCTGATCTTTTATTTGAATACGCTGAAACGGCGATCACACGTGGGCTAGAAGTCATTATTGCAGGTGCCGGTGGCGCAGCGCATTTGCCCGGTATGTTGGCTGCAAAAACACCCCTGCCTATTTTGGGTGTGCCTATGCAATCTCAGGCCTTAAGTGGTTTAGATTCACTCCTTTCCATTGCGCAAATGCCAGGCGGCATTCCCGTCGGGACTTTATCGATTGGTAAAGCCGGCGCAATCAATGCGGCATTATTGGCAGCCAGCATTTTAGGGAATAAATACCCCGCGCATCGTGAGGCCATTTCCAACTACCGCGAAAAACAAACGCAAGCTATCTTAAGCAATTTAGATCCACGCCGTTCATAACAACATGACCATCAGACTCGGGATCTTAGGCGGCGGGCAACTTGCACAAATGATCTGTGAAGCCGCACAAGCCTTATCAAATGAGCATGCTATCGAAACGCTCTGCCTGGCGGATGCGCCTGACTGCCCGGCCAGCCGAGTTAGCCCTATCATTGAAATTGATTTTAGTGCGCCTGACTTTAGTGCAGGTGGCCCGCTGGACCAATTTGTTAATCAAGTCGATGTGATCACGTATGAATGGGAAAACATTCCCTTAGAAATTGTCGACTGGTTAAGGCAGCGCTGTACGGTGTACCCCGATCGGAAAGCACTCGCCACCGCGCAAGATCGCTTACTCGAAAAGCAAGCCATGGTAGACCTTGCGATCCCCGTGCCTGATTTTGTTGCTGTCGATAGTCAAACCAATTTACTCGACGCAAGCAAAAAATTAGGCTTGCCACTCGTCGTCAAAACCCGTCGCGAAGGATACGATGGCAAAGGGCAATTTAGATTAAAAAAAGAAGACGATATTGCGCGTGCATGGGAGGCACTCGGCGACAAGGCGCTTATTGTTGAAGATTTTGTGGCATTTGAATACGAAGTCTCGCTGATTGCAGTCAAAGGCACAGCGGATGAGAAAATTGTTTTTTATCCCCTCGTTGAAAATCAACACGCGTCAGGCATTTTGTGTTTATCACTTGCCCCTTTTGACGCGCCAACACTGCAAGAACAAGCACAAGACATTGCAACAAAGTTAATAAAGCAGCTCAATTATATCGGTGTGCTCACCATTGAATTTTTCGTCAAGGACGGGCAATTACTGGTGAATGAAATTGCCCCGCGCGTACACAATTCTGGCCACTGGACGATTGAAGGCGCGCACACTAGCCAATTTGAAAACCATGTGCGTGCCGTGTGTGGTTTACCATTAGGTAACACGGCGGCCATCGGATACAGCGCCATGCTCAATACCATTGGTGAAATGCCTCCTGCCGATCAGGTGCAGGCCGTACCAAACACGCACTACCATGATTATGGCAAAACACCGCGCCCAGGGCGTAAATTGGGCCATGTGACCGTTCAAACATCTACTATTGATGAACGCAGTCTTGCATTGGAACAGTTAGCACCTATCATCAAAAATGTATTATCAAGTAGCTAAACAGCCCACACTGTGGCAAGTGATCCAAAGCGTGCTAGCCGCGATGCTGGGTGTACAAAGCCACAAAGCGCGTGAGCGCGATTTTACGCACGGCAAACCCTCGCAATACCTTATCGTCGCGATTATTTTTGTGATTTGCTTTGTATTAATTATATTTGGTGTCGTGCGGTTAGTGCTGCATTTCGCAGGTGTTTGATCAGACAGCCCATCGCTATACGGACACAAGCTGCTTAGCCGGCAACCCTGCGACTTCACGCACTAAGCGTGGCACTAAATAACCGGGCAGTTGCTTTGTCATCTCAGCAATAAGCGCCTGACCTTTTTCTTCTGCTACATCAAAATGCGCGGCACCCTGCACTTTATCTAATAAATGCAAATAATACGGTACCACACCGTGATGCAACAAAGTCTCACTTAAATTAATGAGCGCCGCAGCAGAATCATTCACACCCTTTAGCAAAACAGATTGATTGAGCAAGACAACACCGCGTGCACGTAAAGCCTGCATTGCCTGTGCAACAGCATTATCCCATTCTTGCGCATGATTACTGTGTAAGACTATAACGGGTTTTAACCGCGTTGCTGTGAGCACGTTTAATAGTTCTGTTGTGATACGTTCAGGTAATACAATAGGCAAACGCGTGTGTAAGCGCAAGGTAGTAACATGCGGGATAGCAGCCAATGCTGTGACGATCGATTGCAAGGTGTTATCGTTTGCCACTAATGGATCGCCACCACTTAAAATCACTTCATGAATATTAGAATCGGCTTGAATATAGTCTAAGATGGGGCCCAGCGCACGTCGGCTTAATTGATTATCTTGATAAGGAAAATGGCGACGAAAACAAAATCGGCAATTCACCGCGCAAGCACTCGTCAAGGTCAGCAGCACGCGACCGCGGTATTTGTGGATCAAACCTGGCACAGGGTTAACGGCCGCTTCATTGACCGGATCAGCTTGATACCCAGGCGTTTCAATATGCTCGGCATCCAAGGGCAGTACTTGACGTAATAGCGGATCGTTTGGATCGCCTGGCTGCATGCGTGCCACAAAACCGCGTGGTACGCGCAAAGAAAATAGTTCACTGGCACGGCGTGCTGGCGCCAACCATTCCTGTGGATTAAGGTCAAGTGCTTCAAGTAACTCTTCGGGAGACGAGATAACCTCTTTGAGCACGGTCTGCCAAGGGCGCTCCCATCTCACATCATTTTGCGCTATCATAGACTACCTTACTTGTCATACAGTGAATGAGGAAATCATGGCCCGTTATAATACCAGCGAATTCAAAAGTGGTCTCAAAATTATGTTGGACAACGACCCCTACAATATCGTTGAAAACGAATTTGTCAAACCCGGCAAGGGGCAAGCCTTCAGTCGCGTGAGGGTGCGTAATTTAAAAACGGGGCGAGTCATAGAGCGTACTTTTAAATCAGGTGAATCAGTTGAAGCAGCTGATGTGATAGAAACAGAAATGCAATATCTCTATAACGACTCGACTGAATGGCATTTTATGGTGACAGACACTTACGAACAATTTGCCGCTGATGAAACTGCCGTGGGTGACACCAAACAATGGTTGAAAGAAGAAGACCGCTGCATGGTGACCTTATGGAACGGCCAGCCTTTATCGATTACCCCTCCTAATTTTGTGACACTCAAAGTAACCGACACCGACCCTGGCGTGAAGGGTGACACCAGCGGTGGCGGCTCTAAACCAGCTACTCTAGAAACAGGCGCAGTCGTACGTGTGCCCTTATTTGTGCAAATTGATGAAGTCATTAAAGTCGATACGCGCACCGGTGAATATGTTTCACGGGCCTAGTGCAACGTGATGAGACGATTGCGATGACTGCTTGGCAACCGAGTGCTTCTATTGCCGCGCTAAAACAGCGTGCACAAATCATTCAGCAGATCCGCACCTTTTTTGCGCAGCGCAATGTATTGGAAGTGGAAACGCCGCTCATCTGCGAGCACACCGTCAGCGATCCTTATCTAAACAGTTTCACTTGCGTTGACCCTACTAACCAACAAACGCTGGGGTTTCTACAAACCTCCCCTGAATATGCCATGAAGCGTTTGCTCGCGGCAGGCAGCGGCGATATTTTTGAGATCACCAAAGCTTTTCGTCAAGGTGAAGCGGGCAAGCAGCATCACCCCGAATTTACCATGCTCGAGTGGTACCGCGTGGGTTTTGATCATCATACTTTAATGGATGAAGTCGATAGCTTACTGCAGCTTATTTTAGGCGTGCCCGCAGGCGAGCGCGTTTCTTACAGCCAAGCCTTTGAGAATACATTACATCTCAACCCTCACACGGCAACGGTCGAAGCATTATCCCACGCCGCGCAACAAACAGATGCGACTATCCATTTCGAACAGCGTGATGATTGGCTAGATTTTTTGTTTGGCCATGTGATTGGGCCAGGCTTAGGTCACGGCAAACCCACTTTTCTATATGACTTCCCTGCTTCACAAGCGGCCCTTGCGCGCATTCGGCCTGATACCCCACCCGTAGCAGAGCGCTTTGAGGTGTTTGTGAATGGCATTGAGTTAGCCAATGGTTACCATGAACTCAATGACCCCGTAGAGCAGGAGAAACGTTTTACTGACGACTTAGCAAAACGCGAGCAATTAGGTGCGGCAGGCATCCCCATTGATACAAAATTATTAGCGGCACTGCAACACGGCATGCCCGCTTGTGCAGGGGTGGCGCTAGGACTCGATCGTTTGTTGATGCTGGCGTTGGGTGTAAGTAATATCGCGCAGGTCATGAGTTTTACCGATCCGCTCTCCCATCTTCACGATACTGCCTGAGTTAAGTTTTTCTGACCAGGTCACTTTTTCTTGACCAAACAACACGATCACTGTTGAACCAAACTGAAAGCTGCCCATTTCTTCGCCACGTTGCAAACAGATAGGGGTTGTTTTCTCTACCACAATTTTGCCACGTGATAAATGCGGGGGCGCCACAATACCTGCCCACGCGGTGGAAATACTGGCCACCAACATCGCCCCGACCATCACCACAGCCATGGGGCCGCTTTCCGTTTCAAAAATACTCACCACTCGCTCGTTGCGGGCAAAGAGTTGCGGCACTTTTTGTGCTGAGCGCGTACTGACTGAAAATAAATTGCCAGGCACGTGGATCATTTCTTTCAGCTCGCCACTGAGTGGCATATGCACACGATGATAATCTTTAGGGGATAAATAAAAACATGCAAATTGGCCATTCTTAAAAGGTGCCGCACGCTGTGAGTCCCCCCCCAGCAGCGTTTGGGCAGAATAGTCCATACCTTTTGCTTGCAGTAAACGTCCCTGTTCAATATGCCCTATTTCACTGACACAACCATCTGCCGGGCATGCCACGGCATCGGGCTCTGAAACAATGGGTCGCGCGTCGGGTTTCAGGCGTCGCGTAAAAAAATCATTAAAGTGCTGGTAATTATTAATATCAGGTTCCAATACTTCTTCCATATTGATTTTATATTTTCGGACAATGAGCTTAATCAACAAGCGCTTTATCTGCGTTTGCTTACAATACATCACCCAGCCCACCACGCGAGATAATGCATGTTGAAACCATGCGGCATACCAAGGTATGTATTTCATTTTGTTTTCTCAGAAAGTAAAAAATCAACTATTGTCTCAGCAGCACGTTTGCTAGCAGGCACATCTGTTTGAGAGAAAAGCCTTTCCACAGACGCTTCTTGCAAAGCTTTATAGTGCTTATGTTGTGTGACGGCAGATGCTAACAACTTATCCAAACCCTCTTCCATTTTTGCTTGGCCTTTGTTTTCCAATACATCACCCAATCGCCACATTTGATAATTATCATTACCCCGCCATTGAGCCTGATCTGCATTTAAAAACACGCAAGGGCGAGGCTGAACCAAAAACTCATACACTTGGCTGCTCACGTCTCCCACATAAATATCGGCCGCACGCGTATACGTCATATCACACAATGCAACACTGTCGATATCAATATGCATATGCGGGGCAGTAAGATATTGTTGGGGAGGTTCCCATTTGTTTTTTGCAAACAAATTAATATGCGGCGCAAAAATCAAGTTATAGCGTACCGACTCGTAAAAATACTTTAAAATTCTCTCTCCCCACACCGGCCATGACGACAGCCCCGCCTCAAAGTGTGGGTTATAAAGCACAACAGGCCGGTCGTTATCAAACAACTTTTTAACGGGTGATTTCAAGGTAACATCAAATTTTGGATAGCCGACCACTCGCCCCTGCTCGCGCCCAATCACACCGGCAGTGATCATGCGCTCAAGAATCGGTTCACCCGCCGTTAACACTAAATCAAAATCTTTAAGGCGCGATGAAAAACCATACGCGCGATCGCCTGCACCATGGCGCGTGCAAATCTTTTTTATTTTATGATGCTTATCTTTTGATAAAATATATTTTAAATTTTGGTCGCTTGTCACTAACGCATCACATGCCAGAAAGTCTTTTAAATGGTGGCGCTGTACACTGGCTTCCTTGGGGAAAGCACGCTTTTTAAACAGCAACCCCAGCCTATGCAAAAAACCAGGCTGCATTGACACAAATTGGCAGCAGTGATCAGGATAATGCGTCGCCAGCTCGCTCACAATTTGCGCATTGCCTGCCGTTGAGATAAACAGCTGTACCGCAAAACGCGCATCCATTGATAGCGCAAAGGCAATCGGCGCAATATGGTACACATGCGCTTTAGAGTTTGTTAATAAAAAGCCAACTCGGATTTGATTCATTACTTGCTTCCCAGCGCCGTATTATACCAAAATCATCGGCCTCACCGTTCAGGACACCGCCAAACTTTTCCCCTGAGAAGTAGCCATCCTGTCAAAGAATCATAACCCTTTGTATTTTAATAAAATATTCTGTTTTCCCTGGCCCCAAGAGTCTTCGCGGCAATATCCTCCTATCTCTGAGCAATTGAATGGGGTGTAAATGGATGTGCAATTGGTTTTTATGATTAAAATCAATGCATTACAAATTAAGCTTAATATCTTCCCCTCATCAACAAGCGTCCGCTTAGCTGGTATAATGCGCCCATGTCACTACGCTCACTGCTAATGCCCCTATTACTGCTCTTTCCAGCACTTGCGCTGATTGTGCCGCATGCAGGGTCGATCATCTTGTTTGTGCTCGCGGGGGTGGGCGTGTGCGTACTGCTCTATACACTCCCGGCTAGTAAAACGGCTGCCCTGGCCATCCGTGACTTGTCTCATCAAGAAAAATGGTTGATGCTCTGCTTTGCGCTCTTCCCACTGTCGGCCCTCCTCTCTTGGATGCTAGGCGACTTCAGCCGCGCAGGCTGGCGTGAATTAGAAACCCCCTTGCGGATGTTTGCCTTTATTCCCATCTATTTTCTCTTTCGGCAAATCGATTTATCGCAGCAAACCTTAGTACGTAGTTTCATTTTAGGTGCCTTGCTCGCCGGGCTCTCAGCGATACTCGCCATCACCTGGCAAACAGGCTTTGTGACTTATAGCGGCGGACGTGTTGCAGGCCCTTACGGTGAGCTCACGTTTGGGCAATGGTCGATTTTATTTTCTGCCTTAGCAGCCTTGGCATATACCCAAGTCAAAGAGACGCGTCTTTTACAAGTGGTGCTGCTATTGATTGTAGGCTTAGGCCTCTTTGCTGGTTTTGCTTCTGGCACACGCGGCGCCTGGCTCGCGTTGCCTGTCTTGGCAGTCGTCACCTATTTTTATTTACGGCCTCATTTCACCGGGTTACAAAAAATCAGTTTACTGCTTGCGCTAATATTGGCCGGCGTCTTTCTTTACCAATTACCCGCCACAAACATTTCATCCCGTGCACAAACAGCAATCAACGAAGCCATGGATTATTGGCAGGCACCTGAAGACAACAACAAAGTAAAAAGAACCAGTATGGGGGCCCGTTTTGAAATGTGGAAAGGCAGCTGGCGTATGTTTCGTGAAGCACCGCTATTAGGCGTAGGCGAAGGCGGCTACCAACCTCACATGCAAGCACAAAAAGAACGGGGTGAAATGCATTTTACCCCCGCGAAATATAGCCATCCCCACAACGAATTTTTGCGTATTCTTGCACAACGCGGCTTATTTGGTTTTGCCTTTTTATTGGCTATTTTTGTATTGCCCTTGCTGACCTTTAACCAAGCCAGGCGAGAGACAGACGAGCGTCGCTTATTAGGCTTTGCTGGCATTATTATTTGTGTGGGTTATTTAATTTTTGGCCTGACAGAAACACTCTTTTCTCGCAATATTATGGTGGCAAGTTATGTGGTAATGATCGCCTACTTAATGGCCGCCATTCACCAATACACCGATTTAAAACAACATGAACACATCACAGCAAAATAGATTATCTGTCGCCATTGTCACGCACAATAAAGCGCCTGTTCTCAAAAAATGTTTAAACTCACTGACCGGTATCACCGACGATATCGTGGTGGTCGATGCCTATTCCACTGATGAAACCGCCACACTTTGTCAGCAAGATAATATTAATTTTATTCAGCGCCAATGGCATGGGTATGCCGATGCAAAAAACTTTGCGGCTGCCCAAGCAAAATATGACTGGGTGTTATCACTTGATTCTGATGAAGCCTTATCAGAAAAATTAAGAAACGCGATCCTTGAATTAAAAGCAAAGCAACCATTAGGTTTTTATAAAATAAATCGTCTCAACAATTACTGTGGCAAATGGATTAAACACGGTGATTGGTACCCCGACAAAGTGCTTCGCTTGTTTAACCGTCATGAGGCAAAATGGGTGGGTGATTACGTACACGAGTCGCTCCACCTCAATAGCCCACAAAAAATCAACACCCTGCCCGGGCATTGTTTTCACTACACCATCGATAATATCAAACAACACCTCGCTAAAATGAACCGTTATAGCGATTTAGCTGCACAAGGCTTATTTGACCGCGGCAAAAAATACTCCTTTATGGTGCAACTGGCCAAAACAGGTTTCACTTTTTTCCGCACTTACCTACTTCGTTTAGGCTTTTTAGATGGCTATGAAGGCCTATGCATTGCCAAGATTGCTTCGCTGACCGTTTTTTTGCGGTATGCAAAACTGCGTGAGCTAGAGCAGAAAGCCAAAAACGAATAATGCGCCTTTAGCGAGTACTCCCGCCCCCTTGGAGGGGAGAGGGAGCTATTCTACCCCCCGTGAATGCTTGTTATACCTGTTATGCACTTGTCCCTAAATAAGGTCGCAGCCATGCGGAGGGGAGTGTTTTTGCGCCGATCCGCGTGAGCGCGCAGCGCGGCAAGCGTGGCGCACAAAACAGCTCGCCGCAGCATGGCATTGCCACTAAACCAGGCCAAACCAAACTATGACCATACTAGAGGCCTATATAGGAACGCAAAGAAAATAACCCCTCACCCCAACCCACTCCCCGTGAAGGGGAGAGGGAGAATAATATTTTAATATTAGAGATAAAAACAAAAACAAAAGGATAGTAAAATTTTATCCAAAATAAATAA
>JAJFJF010000024.1 GCA_021774255.1 Gammaproteobacteria bacterium | reverse complement strand
TGAAACCCTGCCCGGCCCCTCCGTGGCCCGGGCGTTCGCCGGGGCGAAGCAGTGCTTCGCCTGTTAACCGGCTCACCCCCATGTGAAAGTAGGACACTGCCAGGCATTGATTCCAAACCCTAGTAATATAGTATTGCTAGGGTTTTTTTATGGGAGGCCCCTGGTTTCTGCGCTACGCAATCCTGCTACGCTTGAAACCCTGCCCGGCCCCTCCGTGGCCCGGGCGTTCGCCGGGGCGAAGCAGTGCTTCGCCTGTTAACCGGCTCACCCCCATGTGAAAGTAGGACACTGCCAGGCATTGATTCCAAACCCTAATAGTCTAGTGCTATTAGGGTTTTTTTATACCGTGAAAGTAGGACACTTTCGGCGCTACGCAATCCTGCTGGGCGAGCGCCGCTCGCCCCTACACAAAACCCTGCCCGGTCCTTCCATCATTCACTCAACCACAAAATTAAAATAAGTCTCCGGAAAAGGCTCATCCACTAGCGTAAAATGCCACCACTCGGTTTCAATCGGCTCAAAACCATTTTCAAGCATCACACTACGCAGCATCATCCGGTTCTCATAAGCCTCAGCAGAAATATTTTTATTATCAGGATGCGAGAGGGGATCCATAAAATCAAAAATGCCGCCCATATCCAATTCACTCACCTCACTGCCTTTATCAAGCCTTACCAGCGTTAAATCAACGGCACTGCCGCGCGTGTGTGATGAACGTTCACTGGCGTAACCCAAGGTAAAAAATTCTTTTTTCGTTATGTTTGGGTAGTAACGCGTTTTCATTTTCTCGCATTCGTCTTCGCTCCATGCAACAAAATCATCCACAGCGATTTGCGGGCGATAACAATCAAATACTTTTAAGCTCAAACCTTGTGCGTTCATTTGCTTTTGAATCTTTGCCAGCGCCGCTGCCGCAGGTGCGGTCAAAATACAGCGCGGTGCTACATAACCTTTAACAGGGCGGCCTAAAAAATTATCATCCGTTAAATATTTCATCTCTTGTAGGATGCTTGCATCAACATCATTGAGATAAACAAAACCTTGAGGTAGTGCCATGGGTTGGGTACTCCAAAATAAAAGAAGGGCTGTGGTGAAAATGGTGGTGAAAATATTTGTTTTCATAGTCGTCATAATAACATGACCTACGTCAAATTTAGACATAATCCAAGTCGGATGATTAACTCTAAAAATAAGGTTTTAAAAATAGGATAAACACTTAAAAAAGAGTTGAAGAGGGGCGCACTCATTATTTTAAGAAGGCTGCAGCGGCAAAAAATCTGTAGGGGCGGCACCGAAGTTGTCGGCCGGGCAGCAACTTCGGTGTTGCTCCTACAAACACGTACTCAAGATTGAGAACTCCCCCGTGCACGCTTACATTTGGAGACAACGCGAGAAGATAAATAGGGTATAATATACGGTAGTTCTACCGACGACAGCTGCTATGTCAGAATAACATTTTAGTCACTCCTTACTCGAATGCACATCAAGCTAACACAGCTCCTTGAATGCCTTTCTACAGGTGAACGTTTTGAATTGCCCGCTTTAACCGAGCGCTTAACGGTTTCTGAATCAGATGTGAGTTGTTGGTTGGAGGAGCTCATGCATTACGGTATATCGGTATCACAATCGGCTGACAATACCATACAACTGCCCGAGCCACTTGAGTTATTAAATGCAGAGTGCATTCAGCAATCGCTTTCTCCCGCTATTCGAGAAAGCATTGCGGCGTTTTCGATCCACCCCTCACTGCCATCTACCAATCAATATCTTCTTGATCAACCGATTACTTCACAAGAAGGCTACCATGTCTGTTTTGCTGAGTACCAAACCCAGGGGCGTGGCCGGCAAGGGCGAAAATGGCATTCGCCTTTTGCAAAACATGTATACCTTTCCCTTTCTTGTTTATGGGAAAAACACGGCGCGCCACTCACCGGTTTAAGTTTAGCGATAGGTGTGGCAGTAGCCGATGCACTAAAAATATACGGCGCGCAAGACATTCAATTAAAATGGCCAAACGATATATTATGGTCTGACAAAAAACTCGGCGGCATTTTAATTGAGCTGCGGCAATCCAACACAGGCGCGCAAAAAGTTGTAATAGGCATCGGTTTAAATATTGCCATGCCGTCAGATGTGGGAGCAGCGGTGACGCAGCCTTGGGTCGATTTAAACACGGTCATCGGGCAACCTTGTCGGCGTAACATCGTGGCCAGCCTCTTGGTAGAGCACCTTGTTTCTGCGTTGCAACAATTTCAGCAACAAGGTTTTGCTGCGTTTGCACCCCAGTGGTCAAGCATCGATGCGCTGGCAGGGGAAAAGGTGACGATCAGCACCGCCAGCCACAGTGTGCAAGGGCGCGCGGTGGGAGTCGATGCCCAAGGCGGCTTGATTTTAGCGCTGCCCTCTGGCGAGCAGCAGCGGTTTTATAGCGGTGAGCTAGTGAAGGTTAGAAAAACAAGCCCTGAATAGATTTTTCCCCTAGGCATATTGGTGATGGCGTGCGATGCCTGCATCCCAAAAACAGATAACCTGTTGTTTTTATTGAAAAAATATTTAATTCTCTAATAAGCCTATCCTGCCAGTCAGCAAAATTGCGTTAAGCCCTCGTATTCACTAGAATTAAACATTCAAATCCCGCTTTCATTCCCATTAAGCTGGCGTAGCTCAGTTGGTAGAGCAGCTGATTTGTAATCAGCAGGTCGTAGGTTCGACTCCTATCGCCAGCTCCAATTAATAATCGTCACTCATCCTGCCGCCTAGCTTGCTTGAGTGAGTGATCAAAAAACACAATAAACTTACCTCTCGTTGTTACGCTATTTTATCTAGAAAGCACAGGCACTTTCTTTAAAAAAGCATTTTGAATTTTTAAACTCAAACTGGATAGCACTGTATTCAAGGGCGTGGCTGGTAATGGGCCCTCACCTCCGTCTTTCGCGCTTGCTGAGTTTGCAGGCTGGGAAGCGTCAGAATGGCAGACACGTCTTCCCTTTTTTGTAGAGGGCTCTATTTTCGTTACCAACCTATGGGATTCTTCTTACATTTTTGATCGTTCACAATGGAGGCAACTGCTCGAAGACTTTCCTATGCGTGTTGACCCCAATACTCTATGGCTCGGGGTCACGCTCGCAAAACAGTCTATTGGTGAAGGCGCGGCAAAAACAATCAACTACTCGCTTTACGTCTCAGCACATGTCGTAAAAGGTAACCCTCGTCTATTTGTCTACCATTTTGGTGCCGGCCCAAACGATGATAGCGATGCTGTTCAACCACTGTCGTTTACGTTGTCTTCTTCTTCAGAGCTCTCTGAAGAAGTAAAGCGTCATCCAGCTTGGCCCGCTTGCTCATCTGCTTGTGAAGAATTTGTTGCGGCATATAATCAAAAATATGGCGACAAATACCAATTTGGTATTGATCTGTATTACCTTCCTAAAATGGATGCAGAAAATGCACCTACCCATCAATACTTGCTCAATCTATTGCTGTATTTGCAAAGCAGCTGCTTCCTCAACAAAATGCAGATGAATGCGATTTCCGAGGCCAGCAAAGACCTGGGCGCACGGCTTTGTTCTCCTTACACGGATTGGTTTTTACCTCATAGCACAGGCATGCGGCATGATCCCAACTGGCAGGCGTCTCTGACATACCTTCAAAGGCCTTATGATCCAACACAAAAGCCGCCTGTATCGAATTACATGTTTTCGGAAGCACACTTGTCTCGCGGGATCCCCGTTTTGGGCATGGTCGCCGAGAATTGGCTTGAACTGTTCTTGCTCATTCAGGAATGGAAGCGAGAGAAACAAGCCAAATCGCCAGGGAGCAAGTTGCCTGACGATGAAAATTTCGTCACGCTTTTTCTTCAATTGTGGCCTGATCAACAAGCTAAAATTGAAGCACTGACAGGCGTGAAACTGCCAAAAGAAAAAGAAGAACAAACACCTCCGCTTGACCCAGAGGTCAAAAAAATGGAAGACAAAATCATAGGTGTCTTACGAGCCATCAATGCGCGTATTGCAGAAGTATCAAAAAGAGCGCGCTCCCTGGTGCCAGGTGCCGTTGAAAATCTTGTTGTCGATCTGGATGCTGCAGAAACAACCGCACAAGAAATTTCTCGGCTTATTTTTGAAGTGGCGTTTAGAAAACTTTCACTCAACGAAAAAATACAGCTGGTGTTATCAACAAAGCTCAATCATCGCCATCTTCATCAAGTTCGCCTCTTTTTCTTGGCGTGTCAACTGCTCAGCGAAGCGCTGTTTAGACAGGCCAAAGAAAGATACCCTGCGTTGGCTCAGCTCACCGAGCAGCTACAGAGGGTGAGAGACGATCTTGCTGCTGCCGAAAGAGTACTCGATGCAGAAAAAGAAGCAGCGGCACCTAAAAAAGAAGACGAACACTCAGATCCACGGGATGATGAAACACCGCTTATTGGCGTCGCAACAGCACTTGTTGCACTGCATAAACGGGTAAGTCATGAAAATCCTAAACATCATCCTGAAGAGGGTACTCATGCTGCAGTGCGCGCGCTCCTTGAGCCATTGGCCACACTTGCTGCACAGGCAAAAGCAGGGATCGGTGATGCTATCTCTAATTTTTTTGGTTCACCCTCTACAACGCCAGCTTCATCGCTAAAAGAAATGTTAGCGTCTGCTGTCGATAGTGCAGCAGGTGCTTTGAGCTCACCTCAGAAAGGAAAGCCTGCTACAGAGACGGCCAAGCCAACCGTTTCTGATGTGCTTGCGGCCATTTTAGAGCACTTGCCTGCTCAAGATGATACGCCAGGGTTTGATGCGCTTCGGGGGAATATTCAAAAAGTACAAAGCATCGTGTCTGCTACGCTGGTGATTGAAACAATCGTTCCACAGAGAATGGCACTGATCAAGCAGCTCTCTGATGCTGAAAAAGCATCGCCTGACTTTATGTTATGGCAAGGTTGGCAGAACACTTTCTCGAAAGTACAATTTAGTATGCGTGAGGCACAGGTGCCATCAAAATCGTTAGCCTCTGCGTCAGCGAAAGAAAAAGCCTCCCTTATCCAAGATCCAGAAGCTCAGCCAGAAGGGCTTGAAAGAGAAACAGCCTCCCTTATCCACGATCTAGAAGCGCTTGAAAGCGAGTCCTCAGATTTCTTTTCTTTGAAGGGCTTGCGTCGATTTTTCTTGAAAACAAGATTAGCGATCCTTAAAAAAGAAATAGGCGCATCAAGTGCTTCAACATCGTCTTTGAGTGTAACACTCGATCCTGATACACAAAAAAGTACCGTCGTGCGCAGTAACATTGTTGATTATATCAAAGGTCAAACATGGTTGCCGTTTATTCATGATTTGGAAATGTTGGCTTATCGTTTAGAAGAAGAAGCGCAAGAAAAGAGGCTGGAAGAAGCCGCCGCTGCTTTAAACAAACAGGCAGAAGCCTCTCGCATTCAGTTTTTGCCTCTGCTTGCTTGCGACGATGATTATCTTTATGGATTAACCCCAGAGACGCGCAAGCAAATACGCGGCAGAATAAAGTCTATGCAAGACCGCTGGGAGGCGTCTCTCGCACGGCGCCTTCCCGCCAATAAAATCACTGTGACGGGGATCCCGGCATCAAACAAGCGGCTGCCTCAGCTTCTGGCGAAAAAAGTGGAAAAGAAGTGGGCATGGGTTGTGACCACGCACCGTTTTTCAGCTAAGACAAACACGTCGACGACGACTTGTTGCCTGTTTATTTGTGGGCATGAAGCAGACTTTGAACAACTGAACCAACGCTCAGCGTCATTGAATATTGATCTTACCACTAACAACAAGTTCAGTATGCCAAACGCGACGGTTACTTTTGGTGAAGCGGCGCCACAAGCCAGCTCCCCAGGCTCAGGCAGCAGCGCAGCGCAGGGTGCCTTTGCCTATCAGGAGGTACTGTGCGCAAGCTATTCACATATTGTGATTGCGCTGGCGCAAGCGCTTGCCAACAAAGACATGCTAGAGAGCGATCAAACTGCCTTGCAGGTGCCTGTGTATTTTATGAAGGCACCTGATCCGCAAGATTTTCAAAGCAAGCTTAGCCGCGCATTGGCAGGCCAGCTCGCGCTTGCTAAAGATCCGGCACAACGCAACCAAGCCACCTGGGAAAATCTTAGGAAGACACTCCAAGCAATGCTGCCGTTTACATGCATTCCATAATCGCACGACTCATTGAATCCGCGTTTTTTAAAACCGCTGATTTTATGCTAGTTAACTTTATTATTTTTTGCCGTATTGTGCTGCCCATCCACCTGTACGATCTACTTATTCATCTCATTGTCCCTGCTTCACCGAGGAAAAAGCGTAGAAAGATTACTTTTTATTACATTGAGATAGTCGAATTGAGCCTTATTTTTCCGTTATTTTCCTCCTATTTCCCTTTTTATTTTGGTAATGTGTCTAACATCAATCAACGTAGCAAGGTTGATCCAGCCCCCATCACACACATCACGCAGGAGATTTTTATGAAGCAAAAAACCCTCAGTATGTTATCGGCGAGCACCTTATTTATCGCTATCAGTAGTCACGCATTCTCCAGTCAACAAATGCCTATTCACCTTGTCAATGAAACAGGGTTGGACGATGCACGCATTTATTTTGTGATTAAAGGCATGGATCTGGTCACCAAAAAAGATTGCTTGATAGGGGTGGACGCGGCAACCGGGTTGGCGAGTTGTGATGAAGTAAGTTTTGGTGATGATATGACGGCGTACAATTATTCGTTAGCAGATATTCACACCATCCTCCTGCCAAAAATTGAAGCAGGGCGCATGTATTTTTCCATTGATTATCCAATGGAACTCTATATTGATGAGGAAAATAAAATCTTGAGCCCCGATGGCTTTAAATTACGTGATGTCAACTACTATAAAATTTACGATAAAATTGAATTTACGTTTGATAACACGGGTTCTTGGACGAACCCAACGGCCGTTGACTTCTTTTCCTTCCCCATCCGCATTGAGCAAGACAATCAAAACGGTACTGAATTAAAAGCGTCTGGTTTTTATGAGCCGCGCCAAGATATTTTTGAAAAATTAAATGAAGCGGTCAGTGAGTTTGATCACACGGACAATCAAGAGTGGCAAAAATTATTTATTAGTCTCGATGATAAAGACAAGCCGGGTGAAGATCCCACCTTACTGCGTTTTATGTCACCGGGTAAAGCCATGCTGGAGAATGTGAACCCAGTGCATCATTTTGATGACGATTACTTAAAAGATGAAGCAACATACGGCATTGATTATATTGATACCCTATGGGAATACTACGAAACCAATACCTTAAGAATTAATGCCAGCGAGTTAGAATATAATGACGACGCGCCCGACCTTGAAAATTATGAATTTTCAGGCCGCGTGGAAGACGGCGAGTTTGTATTCACCAATAATGCTGGAGAGAATTCTTATATCGTGCGCATTGGTAAGCCCACTTCTTCCAGACCATTTTTTGCAGGCGATGATGATGAGTTTTCGCATGTGAATAACACGCCCAAAGCGATCATTGTGCGCCAACTGACCTCGGCCTTTGAAGTCGGTTTACTCCCCGCACCCGACAACACGGTTATCGACAAAGCGTATTTTCTGTCTAAAAAAGAAGCGGGGCTTTACTACCAAGATAATCCACTCTTGAATGCCCCTGACAACACCGGTCCATGGCATGACGTGTACGCCAAAGCCTTACACAATTTTGATGGCGAGCAATATATTTACGCGTTTGCTTACGATGATGCATTGGGGATGGATGGCACGCTGCATGATCCAGAAGCCTCAACATTGACGGTCACCTTAGGTGATTTATCAGGGCTGACTATTCCCAATCCTTATGACGACGATACCTTGTACGATGTGCAAGTCTTGCTCGGTGAAAATGCAACCGTGGTGTACACCGACTCAGATGGTAACGCGCAATCACTAGAGCACTTAGATATCTTATCTGCAGTGCCTTCACCCTTGAACCTAACGGCCAATGACAACACCGCCGATGTGTATCTCAAATACCCCATCGTGACCCCTTATTATGAAGGCGCCGATGGCATTGTGATTAACCCACAACCCGACGGCACCATTGAAATGATTTTCCCCGCACCACCACAGGCATAGCCTAAGGTAATGCAATAAACAGGGCGATCCATCCATCGCCCTGTGTACTTGAAGTGAGCGCTCCGCCATCTGAATATTCCCGGTTTCTCCCCCCGGCAAAGCAGGTCATTCTATTGTGGAAATAACCATGGAGTGCTATGCTAAAATACATTAAATTTACCCACCAAGGTAATAGTATTATGATGCGCTTTTCCTCGCTCCTATTCGGATTGGTCCTTTCCTTCCAAGCTGCTGCAGTACAACCCATGGTTGTTTATTATGAAAGTTGGCAGGGGGAAAGTACGGCCCAAGATATTGAAAACTTACCTGCCTATGTCTCCCACCTTGCGCTTGCCTTTGCAAAACCCAATGCAAGCTATCACGGAAATGTAGACTTAACCTGTACAGGCTTAAACCTGCCTTATTCTGGCAACCAACTAAAAGAAGCCATCAAAAAGGCAAAAGAAAATAATCCGGCATTAAAAGTACTGCTTGCTGTGGGAGGGGCCACCTATCATGAATGGCAAAATTTACGCCCCATAGACTTAAGTCAATTAGTAGAAGATCTTGGCTTAGACGGTATCGATATCGACTACGAGCAAGCACCACCTGATGCAGCGCTTGTGAATGCAGTCACAAAAGATCTGCGTCAGGCGTTAGCAGCAGACAAAATACTGACGATGGCTGTTATGCATGTGGCGGCATATGGCCGCGATCAGTGGGAGCACAGTCAACCGATGGGCAGTGAATGGACTGGTTTTTTACATCAAATTCAACCCAGTTTAGATGATATCGATATGATCAATGTCATGTCGTATGATGCTGGCACGAGCTATGATGTCAACGAAGCATATGAAGCATTCAGACACTACTATGATGGTGTTATTGCGATGGGCATGCAAGTTGCGCCTGAAGCGTGGGGTGATCACCGTTGGACCACAGAAAAAGTTGAATCTTTAGCAGACATTATAAAAAACAGATCAGAAACCGATGGCTTCATGTTGTGGAGCATGCATAAAAACAATGAGCTTGTGAGTGATACCGACCCAGATTGGCCCTCTGCTAATTTACTCGGTACAACGGCTTGCAACAGCTTGTCACTATCAGATACCAGCATCTGTGCGTTACCGCTGATGCCAACTAAAAATAGCAATTTAATATTCCGCAATGATGCCTACCATGACAACTCCGTCTATTTTATTGTTGATGCGATGCCGTATGGCTATCCCCACACCCCCACGTTAAACAGCGGTGATAGCGCAACGTTAACGGGGGAAGATATTCCTATTACAGGCGACATTCCTATTTTCGTCTACTCTGATGCTATTAGTTATGAAACCCCTTGCATTGATGAGCGTACAGGGCAGGCTATGAGCCTTGCATGGAAGCCAAATGATATGACATGGCAGGTAAATTTCTGGCTAGATACGAATAAAACCCCAATTTGTTCAGCGCAAAATAATTAAAATATCGTCGCTTCTGTCTCTATTCTTTAACCTTAAAAGGATAGCTCCCCCTCCAACGCTGTGAGTCATGGAGAGGCGAAGCCGAGGGCGAGTAGTCCGCGCGCGGTAGCTGCCCCTTTTCAGTGTGCCCTGGGGGGGCAGGTTCATTGTTTAACATTCAGGACCACGTTTACACAACAAAATGTCATTAAGCTAACTTAAAATTATCCCTTTTAAAAAAACCTGCAAAAGAGGACCTCAATCTTGTATCACGAGCGTACTCGTTTCTCAGCGGGATCAGTAGGTACTTCAACTTGTACTTTCAGTGTTGAGATCGAAAACAAAAAAAGTCAGCACTAAAAACATTGAAAAGTCTGCCTGAAGGAAATCATGTTTTGGCTGCTGCTTGTTCAGGCCGCCGCCACGGCCCGGCGAGCAGGCGTCGCAGCAGTAGCCGGAGCAAAGCCAAGCAACTTGTCCAACTCCTTCAGGAAGTCGGCATGCTGCAGGTACTTGTTGTGGGTCTTCTTCTTCTTCATCCTGCCGAGCTCCGACCCCCAGACCACTTGGAACTGCTTCAGCAGCAGGGTGATCGCCTCGACTTCCGCAGCAGTGAACCAGCCTTTCTTCTTGTAGATCCCGAGATCCAGAAGCAAAGGGCCGACCACTTGCTTCTCGCGAAAGCCCCGCTCAAAGGCCCAGCAGATGAAGGGTGCAGCGATGCCCCCCAAGCCAGCAGTAGCCACAGTCACTGCTGTGCTGACACCGATCTTCTTTTTGAGTCGGATAGTGCGATCCCTGAGGATGTTGCCAGCCTTGTCGCGGAGGATAAGCTTGGCTACCTCGTGAGACTGGAGCGAAGAAGTTTGCGTCCGCTGTGCAGCCAGCTCAGCCACAAGCTCGCGGTTCCGTTCCCGAAGCTCTTCAAGCTCAGCCTCGGTGCTGTCCTGGAAATCATCGGCCTCAGCCAGGTCAGCGTCGCGCTCAGCCAGGGCAGCTTCGAGCTCAGCAACCCTTCCCTCAAGCTGGGCAATCAGGGCTTGAAGCTGGGCAATCAGAATATCACGGGCGTCTTCACCAGGCATGTTGATGTTTCAGAATGATGTGAAAAAGTACTTTTATTTTTCAGATTTGAAGAGTGTTCACAATATATGGAGCAACATCGACGTGTAAATTCAAGATTTACACCCCAATGTTACTCTATATCTAGAGAACTACTCTGACTTCTGATCGACGTTTGTCCTAGTTCCCTTCATTATCAATCCCTTACAAAGCAATCAACATGGCTGAACCACAACCTCAGGCAGATCCTCGAATGCGTCTCCGGAAAGTGTTTGAGGAGCTTGTGGTGTACTGGCTCCCTCAAGCAGGGGAAACACCAACACAGGCAGAGAAAGAACATGCAGAGTTACTCATTGCTGACTCTTTGGATTTGTCACCCAGTGAAGATGATTTTGACGCTGAAAAGCAGCGCTTGGCTTACGTGGTTGCGAAGGTCTTTGACCCCGCGATACGGCAGCAGCCAGACGCCCCTTCTGGGGGCGGAAGGAAGCGCAACGATGGCCTCATTATCCACATTATCCACGAAGATGAAGAAGCCTACTGTTTCATGCTGCGCAACTGTCTCGATCAAGGCAAGCAGCGAGTGCTTTTGATCCGTGGGCAGGGTGAAGTGACGCAAGCGCCTGACGCATTGGAAGCGATTATCAATCCTGTGTTCAGCAAGATTCCTGAGATCCAGCTAACGTGCCAGCTTGTGTGCTTGGCGTCACCGCTGCTCAACGAAGAAGCGCTTGTAGCAAGCGCCGCCAGAATGGTTGCCTCCGGTCGCTTGCAAAACCAAGCACTGCTGGCTTCGCAAGACGCTTTCATCGCGTTGGCGCAAGCGCTCTTTGGGGCAGAAGGCGAACATGCCACGCCAGCCGCGTCGCGCCCTGCATGGCCACCGGCCGCGCAAGTACCTGCCAGTGGTGGTGGCCGTGCGCCTGCTGCTGCACCTCCACAGGCTGCACCTCCGCCAACTGGCCGGAGCCGTGCAGGGAGAAGAGAGCAACGGCGGCGCATACGCCAGAGTCTAGCTGCTGTAAAGGCTGACACGGGGCGTCTGGAAGATGGCGTGGCAGAAGAAAAAAAGCAGCTCGATGAGCTTGCACAGATCCTTGCGGTGCGCGATCCGTCAAGCAATGAGAAGCACGCGCCTATCGTGCGTAACCTGATTTTGCTCTTGAACGCGATTGCCTGCTTTGTGCTCCCACCGCCGGCCTCGCAGGTTGACAAAAATACCACCAAGCCGTTGTTTGATTGCCAGCACCTGCTTGAGATCATCGTAGATGAGTTGGAGGAAAAGACATTGTATGACCCAGACAAGAAGCTGACCTTGCCGGAGCTGGTTGCCGTGACGCACGAGCTTGCTAAGAAGCAAAAAATGCAAGATCAGGCTGCGACAATGGTACACGTCATTCGCACCGATCAGGGCTTTCTGCAGCTTGCACGAGACTTTTGGTGCGAGGCAGGAGCTGCGCTGAAAATTTTTCAGGCACTTACCGCCATTGCGGCTTCCCTTATCAGCGGCATTTGCAATGTTGCGCAGACTGTTTCGGCTGCAAAGCAGGCTGCTGCGGCTGCGAGACAGGCCAGCGCCACTGAAACCGTTGCGACGGCTGTGACGGCGATTGCTGAAAACCAGGGCAACGGGGGCAACACTGGCAACACCGAGCCTGTGGGTCAGCCTCCCCAGGACTCCAAACCCGAACAGGGCGCCGGAGGGGACTCGTCCTCAGAGGATGGATCTGCGTCCGGAGGAGGTTCCCCGCCATCCAGCGATGATGGGCCGCCGCCGAGCGACGGCGCGTCCCCACCGGACACTTCCTCTGGAGATGACGCTGGATCGGGTGGTGCCGAGCCGCCCTCGACCGATACCTTGCCTACGGTGGATACTACGCCGCCGCCCGCAGACACTGCTCCTGGAGTTGAAGCGCCAGAGCGTCCGAAGCCCGACTCCAATGTTGATGCATCGCCTGCAGATGAGCCCGGCTCACCTGGTGCCGAGCCGCCCACAAGTGACAGCGCGCCCCTGCCGACAGTGGTTTATTATCCGCCTCCGGTGGTTCCTGATTCAGCGGGAGACAAGATTAGGCGGAAGCACCAGCGAGCTAATCATCTGGCGGCTCAGCATTGGATCCCGAAATCGCGGCAGAACAGGAACCGGAAGAAGGCGGAGGATCAAGCGGCCGAGACGAGAAAGAAGGCGCGGGCGGAGCTGCAGAAGCGATCAGAACACTCCTCTGATGGAGCGCCCCCACCGGACAGTTCCTCTGGATCTGGCGCGCCGCCGGTTGAGTCCCCGCCGCCACCTCCCAAGAAGCCTCAGGGGCCCAAGTCCCATGGTTCCAAGCCGCCCAAGGGTAAAACCATCAAGCAGAGGAAGCGGGAGAAAGAAAAGCAGAAGATAAGGGACAGAGCCTAATCAAACAAAAGTGATGATGTAGCACACACCACTGGTGCCAATTAAGGGTAGTATCAAGTAGCACCAGAAAAAGCACCAAATATTTCAAGCATTCAAAGAGCGGTGCTAGCAAAAGAGCGGCAGCGGCACAAGCGACTGGCAAAGAAAGCATCCTGCAAAGTCATTCATAAAAAGAGAAGAGGGTGCGTAATAAAGAAGACAAACCGCGACTACAAGCTAAAGCATGTCCACCATAGGCAAAGTAAAGGTAGTATTAAGTGAGAGAACGCTGCTTTTTAAAAAAAACAACTCAATTTAACATAATATTTATAGCAATAAGTTTACTGATGATATGAGGCTAGTCAATGTTGATGATTTTTCGCTTAACAAGTAGTGTTATTAGTGATTACATAAATATTAATCAACTAATAGGATGTTGATCCTTTTCCTCAATACCCAGTATTTTGGTGTAAAGAATCCAATACTAAACACCCAACAACTTTTTAAACTCATTAGCCAGTCTATACGTTCTTGACTTTAAACTGCTGTCAGCGATGTCAAGAAACCCAGCGTCAACCCATTTTTTACAGAGCGCAGAGCTCGTGCGTGGTTGAAAGCCAAAAAGTTCGCCAATTTGTTTACTCGTAACAACATCGTATTCTCTGAACAATTCAAGTGCTCTACGCTGTTTAGGATCTAATCTGCGCATGAGAGTAGTATGATCTTTTTGGCCTTTATCATGTGATGCGGTCATTTGATCGATCACTTTTTCAAAAGCAAATGCCATTCCTTCTGTAAAATATTCTACCCAATCAGTGATGTCGCTTTCTGCACGACCAAAATAATAATTATGTGATGAGCCTATGCTAATAGCACGGTAATAAGCTAATAAATTTTTTGCGTAATATTCTTCTAAGGAATACAAGCCTTTTAAATCATATCCGCCAAGGTGTAAAATGAGTGTTGCCAGCAACCTTGCCGTACGGCCATTGCCGTCGTAGTAGGGGTGGATGGTTGCAAACTGATAATGACTTATGGCGGCAACGATGGGTGAAGGCAGTTCATCCTCATTTTCTTTTATCCAAGACACCATATTGCGCATGAGGCCAGACACATCCTTTGACTCCGGCGGCATGTAGACAATGGCACCGGTGCTGCCACTTCGAATAACATTTTGACCATCACGATAAGCTGTGGGTTTTGCCCGAGCGCGCCCGTCACTCATTACCAGGGCATGCAGTGTTTGAATGACTCTTTCAGTAACAGGATGTGCTTGGGCGGCATATTGCTCCAGTTGGGCAAGCGCTGCATAGTAACCTCTGACTTCGTGTTCATCGCGCGCTCTGCCAGGAAAGTGCCCTTCTAGTTTAATCACCTCTTTGACTTCTTCTGGATTAAGCTTATTACCCTCAATCATAGTGGAGTAGTGCGTGGTATATAACTTCGCTGTTTCTCTTAAAGAGGCCAGTACCGTCGGGTTGATTGGCAGCAGGTTTACTTTCTCTCTAGCCGCCTCAATCCGCATCAGATACTTTGCTATGTTCGAATTGATTGTATAAATGGGCTTGAAATTTGTCGGCATGATATAAGCATTTTATCGGCATTATTATTATTTTAAGTATGCCGATAAATTGCTGATAAATCAACTATAACATGCCGATAAAATAGGTTTCAGATGCAATAATGCGAGGGTTTAGCTCAAAGAGAAGTTTAATATTTCAATAAAATCAAAAGGTTATTGTTAAGCAGGCACGGCATTAAATCTTTTCCATTTTGATTGAGCAAGGCTGTGGGTTGATGGCGCTAAAAAGCGCAATCTAGTTTAACATAATGTTCCCCCGGATTATTGAAGTGCTAATTCAAATTTTGGAGGATTTTTTGAATTAGGCTTCTAGCGATTGATTACCCAAAATAAGCCTTCACCGTCGCTAAAACAGCACTTGCGTCGTTTTTGACGGAAGTCAGATGAGTAGGTTTCGCCAGCAAAGCAGCCAATTGGGAAGGCACGGGCACAGGCGCGCCAATCATGGGTTCAATCACATTCGCGAATTTGCTTGCATCGGCAGTCGCCACCGCGACCCAAGGTTGATCAGATAATTGCTCGCGGGCAAAGCACGCCGTCGCGGTATGGGGGCAGATAATCTTATTGTAGGTTTGATACCAGTGTTTAATGGTGGCGGTAATATCGTGATCAGAAACAGCCGTCGCCGGCATGTGCGCGCGCATTGTGTCTAATGCAGGGAATAAATATTGCAAGCGCTCAAAGTTACTGGGTTTGCCCACGTCCATGGCATTGGCCAGTGTTTCAACGCTTGCGCGTGGCGCGTAGTGGCCGGTCGCTAAATAGTCGGGCACCACGGTGTTAGCATTGGTGGCCACCGCAATGTCGCGAATAGGAAAGCCCATCGCTTTGGCCCAAAAGGCTGCCGTCACATTACCAAAGTTACCAGAGGGCACAATAAACCCAGGCTTTTCACCTTGGCTATTCAAAAACTGCAAACTACTAAAAGCATAATAAGTCATTTGCGGCAGCAAGCGGCCGATGTTAATGCTGTTGGCGGTGCTTAAGCGAGTGTAGTCTTGCCAGTTGGCGTCGGTAAACGTAGACTTCACGAGATGTTGGCAATCATCAAAGGTGCCATCGATTGCAAGCGCTAAAATATTATCGCCCCAACAGGTGATTTGATGGGCTTGCCTGTCTGAAATTTTGCCTTCAGGATACAAAATAACCACCTGAATATTTTCTTTACCATGAAACGCGGCGGCGACGGCCGAGCCCGTGTCGCCAGACGTTGCAATCATCAATGTTGTTTTCGTATCTGTCGACAGACGATTTAAACATTCGGCTAAGAAGCGTGCGCCAAAATCTTTAAAAGCCAGCGTGGGCCCATGGAAAAGTTCCAGTAAATACGTATTGTCATTAATTTTGTTGAGCGGCACAGGGAAATTAAACGCCTGCGAGCAAATGGCGCTAAGATCGGGTAACAAAATATCGTCAGTAAAATAAGGTGTGAGTAATTGAGTCGCAGTTTCGACATAATGAGCCTCACGCAAGGTATCAAGATCAATCTGCGGGAAGCTATCAGGCACATACAAACCACCATCGGCTGCCAAGCCCGCCCGCAGAGCATCTGAAAAAGGGCAGGGCGGTGTGTTTTCTCGCGTACTGTGGTATTGCATCGTTTATGTCTCGTCTACTAAATAAGCGCCGCGCGGGTTAATGTTTGAAATCCACTGATCACTGGCAACATTGTGCTGCTCAAAAGCCGCTTGCATACTCGCGGCTATTGTATCCGCTTCATTTTTATTTCTTGCCAAAGCGAACACACTGGGGCCAGAGCCCGACAGTGAGGCGCCCAAGGCACCGGCTTTCAGTGCCGCATTTTTGACATCATCAAATCCGGTGACGAGCGGCGCACGATGCGGTTCAATCAGCATATCCACTAACGATTGCTGCAACAATGATAAATCATGTTGATAAAGCGCGGCAATAAAGGTTGCGGTATAAGCCGATTGCGTAATGTGATCGACAAGCTTTATGTATTCGGGCAGTGCTGCCCGCGCTTTTTTTGTTTCTAGCTTTAAATGGGGGTGAACAATCACGGCATACACATCGGGGATGGGTAAGTTGATGACGCCAATCGGGTCTAATGAATGCGTCAGTGTTAAGCCACCAAATAAACAAGGAATAACATTATCACTGTGCGCCTGCCCCACTGCGACTTGTTCACCTTGTAATGCGTAACGAGCAAGTACCGTTAAAGGCAAAGGCTTTTCTAAAAAAGCATTGCACGCGACCAGCGCCGCCACGGCAGAAGCCGCCGAGCCGCCCATGCCTGCGCTCAATGGCAAGCCTTTTTTAATATGCAATGAAAAGCCAGACGCTAATTGCAAATCATCACAAAGATATTTCACCACCGCAGATGCAGTATTTTCATCTGCGGCCATCGGCAAGGTCTCATCGCAATCGATCTGTGTAATCACAACCTGTTTATCATCACGCCGAGTCAGCATCACGGTATCACCCACACCCTTAATGGCAAAACCCAGTAAATCAAAGCCCACCGCAACATTGGCACAGGTGGCCGGCGCAAAAGCCGTGAGTGTTTTTATGTTTTTCTTGAGCATCTTTAAGCTACCATTGAAACCAGTCGCAATAAGTCAGCAAATATACCCGCTGCCGTGACATCCGCGCCGGCACCTGGGCCTTGGATCACCAGGGGCTCCGTGTGATAGCGCTGGGTGCGGAAAATCATCATGCTGTCTGCCCCTTTTAAGCGTGAGAAAGGGTGATCATTATCAAACGTTTTAATACCAACGTTTACTTGTCCCGTGCTATCAATGCTGCCAATGTAACCTAGCCGTTGATTATGTTGGATAGCTTCTTGCACGATAGTCTCCATCTGCGCATCGTATTCGGGCAAGCCGTCTAGAAAGGCATCTATCGTGCCGTCGCGTAACGGCTCTGGGATAAGATTATGGACGTTAACTTCATCTAATGTGGTATGAAACCCAAGCTCGCGTGCTAAGCAGACCATTTTGCGGGCCACGTCCATGCCTGATAAATCATCGCGCGGATCGGGCTCGGTGTAGCCTAAGGATTTGGCCTGTTTAATAATGGCAGAAAACGCCTCACCCTGTAATAAGGCATGAAAGATATAACCCAACGTGCCAGAGACCATCCCTTCAATGCTGATCACCTCATCACCGGTTTGCAAGAGATCTTGTAAGGTTTTAATCACCGGCAAGCCCGCACACACGGTGGTTTCATATAAATAATAGGGCGGGCGGGTGCGTGTCAGTGCGTGTAATTGTTGATAATAATCAATGTCGCCCGAGTTCGCGCGTTTGTTAGGCGTGATCACATGCACGCCGTGCTGGGCAAACTGTAAATAATGGTCAGCGACCACTTGGCTGGCAGTACAATCAATAATCACTGCATGCGGAATATCTTCGGCGGCGATATGCTGCATAAATGCAGTTAAATCAGTTTGCTGGTCGCTACTTGCTAACGCGGCTACCGCATCATCAAAATCAATGTGCTGATGTTGTAGTAACATGGTTTTTGAATTAGCGACGCCGCGTAAATATAAATTGATGCCATATTCTTCAGACAATTTTTCTCGCGTGCTGGCCAGTTGTTTCAGCAAAGTTTGCCCAACCAGACCGGGGCCGATTAAACCGATAGACAGGGTTTTATTGGATAAATGAAAGCCCCCGTGTACGGCGCGTAACGCACGGTTAATATCAGCTTGCTGGATGACAATCGAGATATTTCGTTCGGAGGAGCCCTGCGCGATAGCACGCACATTGATATTGGCATGGGCAAGGCTTTGGCTGAGCTTATTCAAAATACCGCGTGCGCCCACCATGCCTTCCCCCACGATGGCGAGGATACCGCAATCGCTATCAACCGAAATGTTTTCCACTTGTTTTTGTGCAATTTCAAACGCCAGGTGTTCGGCGAGCGCTTTTTGCGCAGCACGGGCTTGCGCTTTGGGCACGGCAAAACAAATAGAATGCTCTGAGCTTGCTTGTGAAATTAAAATCACAGAAATAGTGTGCTGTCGCATTAAATCAAATACGCGAGAAGCAAAGCCCGCCACGCCCGCCAAGCCTGTGCCTTCGACGTTGATCAACGCAATATCATCCATGCTGCTGATCCCGCGAATACTAAAGGACGCTTGTGGGGTGGCATGGGTAATGCGTGTGCCGGGTTTTTCGGGCGCGTAGCTATTACGGATAACGATCGGGATATGACGCTCAATAGCAGGGGCAATGGCGCGAGGGTGGAGCACGCCGGCACCGAAATAAGCGAGCTCCGAAGCCTCTTTGTAAGAGAGCTCATTTAACACAAAAGCCGAGGGTACTTTACGTGGATCGGCGCTGAAAATGCCATCGACGTCTTTCCAAATGGTTAATTGCTCCGCGTCCGCTAATTTCGCCACAATCGCGGCAGAAAAATCACTGCCGTTTAATCCTAACGTGGTGCGGCAGTTATTTTCATCATTGGCAGTAAAGCCAGGGATCACAACAGTGCGACCATTATGGGTTTGCAAAAAAGCGTGTAAAGCCGCTTCGCTTTTCTTCCAATCAATGGTGAGCTGGTTTTTATAGAAATAGGTATGGATAATCTCTTTTGCATCCACATAGTGCGCTTGTTCTAAAAACGCAGCTAAAATTTGTGCTGACCATAACTCCCCAAAGCTCAACACCAAATCTTGCATGGCTTTAGAATAAGCGCGCACCCGCGCAGCGGTTTCGGCAATATTATGAATGACAGCGCAATCCACTTTGAGCTGCGCCAGGAGCGTGTGGGTATGTGCTTGCTCTAATAACTCACCCATAATACCTTCATGGTGGGTGCAAAGAGCGGCAAGCTGATCGGCATAGGCGTTGCCCGTTACCGCAATATCGAGTACGGCCTGCAATGATTTCGTCGTGCCCGCTGTGGCGGACACAACAATGATCTCGTGTTGGCCTGAGATCAGTTTGCTAATTGCGCGAAAGCGGCTCGCATCGGCCAGACTGCTGCCGCCGAATTTATGAATATGCAGTTTTTTAATCATGATGGTGTTCATCTGTTGAGCAAAAGATATCTATCTGAATAGCATCGATAACTTATCATAGAATGATTGAATAGTTAAAATTGTTTCACGTGTCATATTTACACGTGCATGTGGCTGTGCTAAGCTTAATTCAAATTATCCGTCTATCGAGAGACATTTTAGACATGTGTAGAAACATAACCCGTAACATCAGCTTGATTAGCTTAGTGATTTTGGTGGTCTCCACCAGAAGGCGCACGTCTATGCATTAGTGTTAGACAAGGTTAATCAACAAAACCCGCGCCTCGCAAGAGTCGCGGGTTTTTTTTTGCAAAATGAAAACAGGAACAAGGTAAAAGAAATGAATATAAACGGTGCGAAAGCCATCCTATATTCACTGGCTAATCAAGGTGTTGAGCTACTTTTTGGGTATCCAGGGGGCGCTATTATGCCAACGTATGATGCCCTTTATAGCATGAAAGAAAAACTGCGCCATGTGCTGGTTCGGCATGAGCAGGGTGCGATTCATGCGGCGGTAGGGTATGCGCGCGCCACGGGGAAGGTAGGGGTGTGCATTGCCACCTCAGGCCCCGGCGCCACTAATTTAATCACGGGCATTGCCGATGCGATGTTAGATTCGGTGCCCGTTGTCTGTATCGTCGGTCAAGTGGCCACAGATTATCTGGGAACCGATGCGTTTCAAGAGGCGGATATCATCGGCATGACGGTGCCCGTGACAAAATGGAATTATCAGATCACGTGTGCCAAAGAGATCCCTGCAGCCATTGCAAAAGCGTTTCGCGTCGCCGCCAGTGGCAGACCGGGTCCGGTGTTACTCGACATCACGAAAGACGCGCAAGTCGAATGTTTTGCGTACAGGCAGCCAGATGATGTTGCCGCTAAAAAGAAAATGCAGCGGCAGGCTGTGCCGGATGAGGCTATCAAGCAAGCGGCAGCGCTTATTAATCAAGCCAAAAAACCTTACTTGTTGGTGGGGCATGGTGTGTTGATTTCGGGGGCACAAGCGGCATTAAAACAACTTGCCGAAAAAGCCGATATGCCCGTGGCAAGCACCTTGCTGGGGCTCTCAGCCTTCCCAAGTGGGCACCGTCTTTTTAAAGGGATGCTGGGGATGCATGGTAATTATGCGGCAAACATGCTGAGCAATGAAGCCGATGTGATCTTGGCGGTAGGGATGCGCTTTGATGACAGAGTGACCGGCAATCTTAAAGAGTATATTAAACAGGCAAAAGTGATCCATATCGATATCGATCAGGCAGAAATTGACAAAAATGTAGCCAGTTGCGTGGCAATAGAGGCCGATGCCAAACAGGCATTGCAGGCATTACTGCCGCATGTTGCGCATCATCAACACAGCCAGTGGCATCAACAGTTTTCCAGTCATTATAAGCTGGAATATGAGCGTGTTATCCAAGACGAAATACACCCACATGAGGGGCAAATCAAAATGGCAGAAGTGGTGCATATGCTGTCGGAGAAAACAGAAGGTAAGGCATTACTTATCACGGATGTGGGGCAGCACCAAATGGTGGCGGCACGGTACTATCAATTTGATCAGCCAAATTCGCATATTACGTCAGGTGGTTTAGGGACGATGGGGTTCGCACTGCCAGCTGCGATCGGTGCCAAGCTGGGAGCCATGCAGCGAGACGTGGTGGCCATTGCTGGAGATGGCGGGATCCAGATGAATATCCAAGAACTCGCGGTGGTGGCGCAAGAGAAGCTGCCGCTCAAAATAATAATATTAAACAATAGCTATCTCGGGATGGTGCGGCAGTGGCAAGAGTTGTTTTTTGAGAAGCGGTATGCGTTTACAGCATTAGAGAACCCTGATTTTGTCGCGATAGCCCATGCCTACGGACTCCGTGCCAGCAAAGTCACGGCACGTGGGCAACTGTCGAGTGCGATGGATGTTTTTTTAAATACGCCGGGTGCTTATTTACTAGAAGTCGCTGTGCAGACTCAGGAAAACATTTTTCCGATGGTGCCATCTGGTGCATCTGTCAGTGAAACACGGCTTTCATGAAGAGGATAAGAGGATGAATACAATTTACATACTGTCATTGACAACGGAAAACACGTTGCGGGTATTGCAACGCATTAGTACGGTTTTTTCTCGGAATCGAATTAATATTGAACAGTTGAATGTCTGTGAAACGCAGCGCAGGGGCACTTCGCACTTCAATATCATTATTCATTCTGATGCGGAGGCGATCACAAAATTAGTGAAGCAGTTAAAACGTATTATCGAGTTGGTTGATATTCAGGTGAGCCATCAGATTGCGTTGGAAAGAAAACCAGAGGAAGTGAAAAGCAGGTATTCATAATTTTAGACTAAAAGAGGATGGAAACAATGAGTGAAGTAAAGTTTGGTGAAATGAAAGAAAATGTAGTCACACGCAAGGCGTTTACCTTAAGCAAGGCGCGCGAGACCTTGAAAGATGAAGTGATCGCCGTATTAGGATATGGCGTGCAAGGGCCTGCGCAAGCATTGAATTTAAAAGACAGCGGTTTTAATGTCATTGTCGGGCAACGAGAAGGATCGGCCTCATGGGATAAAGCGATGGTAGATGGCTGGGAGCCCGGGGTCAATCTTTTCTCATTGGAAAAAGCGTGTGAAAAAGGCACGTTTCTTTGCTACTTGTTATCCGATGCAGGGCAAATAGCCGTATGGCCCACTGTTAAAAAATATCTAACAAAAGGGAAAACGCTCTGTTTTTCCCATGGGTTTGCAGTGACCTATCGTCAGCAAACCGGCATGGTGCTGCCAGACCATGTTGACGTGGTATTGGTTGCACCAAAAGGCTCTGGGCGCAGTGTGAGAAAGTTGTTTTTGCAAAATAAAGGCATCAATGCAAGCTATGCCGTGGAGCAAGATGTGTCGGGCAATGCGCAGCAAAAAGCATTGGCGTATGGCGTCGGCGTGGGGTCGGGTTATTTATTTGAGACGACCTTTAAGAAAGAAGTGTACAGCGATTTAACCGGTGAAAGAGGCGTGCTCATGGGCGCGCTGGCGGGCATCATTGAAGCGCAATATGAAGTGCTCAGAGAAAATGGGCATTCTCCAAGTGAAGCCTTTAACGAAACCGTAGAAGAGCTGACACAAAGCTTGGTGCCACTGGTTGCTGAAAACGGGATGGACTGGATGTATAGCAATTGCTCTACCACGGCGCAGCGGGGCGCATTGGACTGGCTGCCACGATTTAAAAAAGCGACAGTGCCTGTATTTAAAAGTTTATATAAAAGTGTGGCGAGTGGAGAAGAGGCCGCGCGCGTGATCATGGAAAACAGTGCGCCTGATTATAAAAAGCGGCTTGACAAAGAATTGCAAGCAATGGGTGAGCGAGAGGTATGGCAAGTCGGGCGCGCCGTTAGAAAATTAAGGCCAGAAACATAAGGGCGCGCGTTGACGCAATAAGCAAGGTGATATTGATATGTATCGATTAGTTGATTTTACTTCAAAACAGCCTGTTCAAGCTGGTGATTTGGTTTTTGCAGGCGTTGATTCACCGTGGGAAGTGGAGATGAATATCGATATCATTAAAAGATCGATCAATATCGATCATTTCATGTCGACACCACCTTGCTTATCAAAGTATTTGCCTTTGATGCCTGTCAACGCGCCGGTAAATTTTGTTTCACTCAAAGAGCATGCGACGCCGTTGGTGAAAAGCAAATATGTGGGGCAGCGTCTTGGACTTGATTTGTATTTTAAAGTAGAGGGGAAAAATCCAACCGGCTCTTTTAAAGATCGCGGTTCTGCTGTCGAAATGACTGTCGCAAAAGAGTTAGGTGCAAAAGCCGTTGTGCTTGCTTCCACAGGGAATATGGCGGCCTCTTGTGCCTGTTATGCCGCAGCAGCCAACATGCCTTGTTTTGTGATTGTGCCTGAAGGCGTGCCGCTTTCTAAATTAGCGCAAGTTATATCGTTTGGTGGGCAAATAGTGCAGGTGAAGGGAAGTTATAATGATGCCGCCAATCTGGCTTACTCAATCGCTAAAGAAAAGGGTTTTTACTTGGCAGGTGATTATGCATTTAGAGTGGAGGGTCAAAAAACAGCTGCCTTTGAAATGGTTGATCAATTATTATACCAAGCACCAGAGGTCGTGGTGGTGCCGATGGGGTGTGGTACGAATATGGCGGCTTACGCAAAAGGGTTTAAGGAATATCATCAATTAGGGTTGGTAGACAAGCCGCCCACGTTAGTCGGTGTGCAGGCGCAAGGTGCGCGCGCGGTTGTGAATAGCTATGAAAAAAAGGCCGCGGGTATCGAGCCATTAAAAACCTGTGATACGCTGGCTTCAGCAATAGCGGTGCCTGATCCTGTCGATGGCGTGAAAGCACTGGCTGCCATATACGATACAGGAGGCGAGGCAGGTGCTGTTAGCGATCAAGAAATTTTAGCCGCACAATATCTGCTTTCCAGAGAAGAGGGCTTGTTTGTTGAAACGGCTTCTGCTGCAACGGTGGCTTATTTAATGAAAACACGGGAACGTGGTCAGTTCACGGGGAAAAAGGTGGTGTGCGTGTTAAGTGGTGATGGCTTAAAAGAGCCGAGTGTTGTGCTCAACGCGGCCATCAAACCACCCACTATCGACCCGTGCGAACAGGCATTTAATCAATGGTATGATAGTGATATCCTGACGGATAAAGCAAGGGTGCCCACTTCTTTTGAGATATTTGAAGATACAGATGAAGGTGCTTATAATGGATTTGCGCAAATATGAAAAAAATACTTAATCAATACAGTCGGCGCTTAACGCAGCGCAAATCTCAGGGTGCATCCCAAGCCATGCTCTATGGCACAGGGCTATCTGAGCATGACATGGGTAAGGCGCAAGTGGGCATTGCCAGCATGTGGTATGAAGGCAATCCTTGCAATATGCATTTGCTTGCATTAGCCGAGCAAGTAAAAAAAGGCGTTCAAGAAAGTGATCTCATCGGCATGCGTTTTAATACCATCGGTGTCAGTGACGGGATCGCCATGGGCACGGAAGGCATGAGTTATTCTTTACAGTCGCGTGATCTCATTGCAGACTCGATTGAAACCGTCATGTCAGCCCATTGGTATGATGCGTGTATTGCTATTCCAGGTTGCGATAAAAATATGCCGGGCTCAATGATCGCATTGGGTCGTTTAAACCGACCCGGCTTAATGATTTTTGGTGGCACCATTCAGCCGGGTTGTATTGATCATCACAATATTGATGTGGTGTCAGCGTTTCAAAGCTATGGTCAATGCTTAGCGGGTGAGATTAGCGAAGCAACACGAAAAGACATTATTCGCAAAGCGTGCCCGGGTGCCGGTGCGTGTGGGGGCATGTATACCGCAAACACCATGGCCTGTGCGATTGAAGCCATGGGCATGTCGTTGCCGTATAGTTCATCGACGCCTGCAACCGATCCCAACAAGATTGCTGAATGTCTAGCAGCGGGCGCTGCCATACGCCATTTGCTTGAACTAGATCTCAAGCCGCGCGATATCATGACGCGTACCGCTTTTGAAAATGCAGTCACCTTGATAATGGCATTAGGCGGTTCAACCAATGCTGTATTACACTTGATCGCCATGGCGCGCGCGGTAGAGGTGCCGTTAGACATTCACGATTTTCAGAAAATCAGTGATTGCACGCCATTATTAGCCAATCTCAAACCCAGCGGGGAATACGTGATGGCAGATTTACATCAAGCCGGTGGCACCCCTGCTGTGATGAAATTATTATTAGCACACAATCTCATCCAAGGAGATTGCATGACGGTGACAGGCAAAACCATTGCTGAGAACTTGCGTGATGTGCCCGCGTTATCAGATAAACATAAAATCATTCACCGTCTCGATAACCCGATTAAACAAACAGGGCATTTACAGATACTGTTAGGCAATTTAGCGCCTGAAGGCGCTGTCGCAAAAATCACCGGCAAAGAAGGGGAGTATTTTTCTGGCCCGGCTAATGTATTTGATTCTGAAGAAGCCATGGCCGCGGCCTTTGAGAAGGGTGAAATCAAAAAAGGGGATGTGATTGTGATCCGGTACGAAGGGCCTAAAGGCGGCCCGGGTATGCCGGAAATGTTACAACCGACCTCACTGGTGATGGGTGCGGGCATGGGCAAAGAGGTGGCGTTGATCACAGATGGCCGTTTTTCGGGCGGGTCGCATGGTTTCATCGTCGGCCACATTACGCCAGAGGCGCAAGCGGGTGGGCCCATCGCATTTATTAGGAAGGGTGATGTGATCACAATTGACGCACAGAAAAATACCCTTTCCGTTGCCCTCACGAGCGAGGAACTGGCAACACGAAAGGAAACGTGGCAAGCACCACCTGATAAGGTGATGCAAGGCACGCTTCGTAGATATATTAAAAATGTGTCATCCGCCTCGAAGGGGTGTGTCACCGATGATTAGTATACAAAGCAAAATGTTTTGGGAGAAAACCAAATGAGCAAACAACAGGTTAAAATTTTTGATACCACGCTGCGTGATGGGCAGCAGTGCCCGGGCGCCGGGATGACACTGGAAAATAATCTTGAATATGCTCGGCTTGCCAAACGGGTAGGCATCGATATTGTCGAGGCAGGGTTTCCCTCGGCCAGTCAATTAGATTTTAAAATCGTGAAACTCATCGCAGAAGAATTTGCCGATGATACGAATAGCCCGATTGTCGCCGGGCTGTGCCAACTGCGTGAGCAACAGGTGGATATGACGATTGAGGCGCTTGCGCCTGCGATTGCAGGCAACAAAGCCATGCTGCATGTCTATCTGCCAGTCGACCCTAACCTGATGCAGGCCTCGCTGGGAAGCTATGCGGATCAAAAAGATAAAATGCTTGAAGATCTTTATCGGTTGGTAAAGCGAGCCGCCGATGCGGGCCTTGCTGTGGAGTTTAGTCCAGAAGGCTATTCCCGTATGGGTGATAATTTTGATTTTGTCACAGACACCATACGATCAGTGGTGTCTGCGGGGGCAACGATCATTAATTGCCCCGATACCATTGGGGGCGCGTGCCGCTTAGAAGGCGAGGATTATTTTGTTGAGAAAATGAAAAAGCATGCGGCCATTATCCGTGAGGAATTTCCGGATAAAGACATTACGTGGTCTGCACATTGCCATAATGATTTTGGGCTGGCGCTCGATAACACCATGAATGCCGTGTTTCATGGGCCCGCCACCCAAATAGAAGGGTGCTTTAATGGCATTGGGGAGCGTGCCGGTAATGTGTCGCTCGAGCAGTGCATTATGTATATCAAACATTTTGGTGAGAATAATGTCACAGAGCGGTCGTTTTATACAAAGGCCAAGCCAGATAATCTGCAAGTGATTTCTGATTTTGTGTCTGAGCACATGTTGCCGCGGCAACCGCACTGGCCGATTAGCGGTGAAAATGCTGCAAAACATTCATCGGGCGGTCATACCAATGCCATTATCAAAAATCCGTGTGCTTACCAGCCGTTTGACCCGGCTGAGGTGGGCAAGGACATTTCATTTATTTTTGGCCCGCTCAGTGGCGGCAATCATGCCAAACAAATCATTGAGACAAGCGGGTACCAATGCGATGATAAAGAAAAGCAAGCTATTGCGCAGCATATTAAAGACTTTTTCCAAGACAGGCGCAAAGGCGTCACCGATACTGAGCTGATGACAGCGTACTTTGATTACCGCACCCCAATGAAAATCACGCAATTCAATTATGTGCGAAAAGACAACGAAATTGGCCTGCAACTTGAGGGTAAGTTTTTTGATCATCCTGACCGTTTTGATGCCACCTACCAAGGTGATGATTCTGCCCTGGCGGCGCTGAGTAAAGCCATCGGCGAGCATTTAGTAGGGATCGCAATTGAAACCTATAAAAGCGAATCGCTAGAAGAAGGTGTTGCTTCTAAAAGTCAAAGTACTATTATTGTGTCATACGGCGGGAAGCACTTTACCGGCGTGGGTGAAGATCACGATATTGAAGTATCCGCACTGAAAGCCTTGGTGGATGCTGCAAATCAAGCTTATATCGAAAAGCATTATATGATAAATACTGAAAGTGCAGCGGCAACCGCTTAAAAAGAGAGTAATGTGATGAGTGGAAAAAATATAATCGACAAAATCATAGAGACGCACATTGTTGAGCAGAAAGAAGCACACCCTGCTGTGTTTGCAATTGATTTTACGTTATTACATGAAGTGACGTCAGCGCAAGCCTTTCAAGCCCTTGAGCAACGGGGATTAAGTTTGTATGAGCCAACGCGTTTTCTTGCCACCATTGATCACAGTGTGCCGACACGTCAAAACAGAGAAGTCATTTTTGATAAGCTAGCCAAAAGGCAGGTGGAAGCCCTGCGAGAAAACGCCGAAAAATTTGGTGTGCGTTTTTACGACTTTGACAGTCAACATCAAGGGATCGTGCATGTGATTGGCCCTGAATTAGGGGTAACTCAGCCGGGCATGACCATTGTCTGCGGTGATTCACACACGGCAACGCACGGTGCCTTTGGCGCATTAGCGTTTGGGATAGGCACCTCCGTGTTAGGGCATGTGATGGCAACAGGTTGCCTCTTGTTTCAGCGACCTAAAACCATGCATGTGGAATTTAAAGGGCATTTTAATCCAGGCGTTTATGCAAAAGACGCTATCATGAAGCTGATTGCAGAAATCGGTATCGGTGGGGCGACGGGGCATGTGATCGAATACACCGGCGAGGCCATCCGGGCGATGTCAATGGAAGAACGCATGACGGTCTGTAATATGAGCATCGAATGTGGTGCTGTGGCGGGTCTCGTTGCACCGGATGAAACCACGTATGACTATATTAAAGGCCGACCCTTTGCGCCAAAAGGTGATGCATGGAATGATGCTGTTCACTATTGGGAGTCATTGAAAAGTGATGACAATGCCCACTATGATGAGAAAATAGTCATCGATGTTTCCGCGCTCGGCCCCATGGTTTCCTGGGGAACAAACCCTGAACAAGCTATTCAAATTAATGAAGCCATTCCAACGATTGATTCGTTACCGGATAACAAAAAAATCATGGCTGAAAAAGCGCTGGAGTACATACAGCTCACGGAAGGGGCCCCGATTGAAAATGTGCCCCTTGATTGGGCATTTGTCGGGTCCTGCACCAATGGGCGCATTGAAGATTTAAGAATTGTCGCAAATATATTGAAAGGCCGGAAAGTGCATCCTGATATCACGATGTACATTGTGCCCGGCTCAGAGGCGGTGCTCACGCAAGCAAAAGAAGAGGGGCTAGATAAAATATTCACGGCGGCTGGCGCAAGTTTTCGTATGCCGGGCTGTTCACTGTGCCTTGGCATGAACGACGACAGGGTACCCAAAGGCAAGCGCTGCATCAGTGGCACAAATCGCAATTTTGTAGGCAGGCAAGGTGTGGGGAGTTATACGCACCTGGCGTCTCCTGCCACGGTAGCAGCGAGCGCGATCGAAGGCAAAATTGTATCGGCTAAAAAATATCTTTGAGGCATGTTGATGGAAAAAATTACTCACATTTCAGGCGCCGTTATCCCATTACACTTAGATAATGTAGATACCGATCTTATTATTCCGGCACAATATCTCACCAGCATCACTAAAGAAGGCTATGGCGAGAATGTGTTTCGTCGTTTGCGTGATGAAGATCCTGCCTTTCCTTTTAATCAAGAAAAATTTAAAGGCGCTACTGTATTAGTCACAAAAGAGAATTTTGGGTGCGGCTCCTCACGAGAACATGCTGTCTGGGCATTAAGGGGTGCTGGCATTCAAGCGATTATCGCCACCTCTTTTGCCGATATCTTTTTTAATAATGCGGCTGAAAATGGCTTGATCTTAATTGAACAGCCTAGTGAGGTGATAAATAGTTTACTCACCCATGCTGACGCAGGCGGTTATCACATTGAGATCGATATCGAGAACCAGCGCCTAAAAACAAGCGATAATACCTTTGATTTTGACATTGAGCCATTTCACAAGCATTGCTTTGTCAATGGGCTCAATGAGCTAGATTATTTGTTAGATCATTTTGAAGAAATTAAGCAACATAAGCAGGCACATGCAAAGCACAATTTTGTCTGTATTGAATCAGCATCAAAAACATAATGCAGGAGAGGGTGCGTGAGTAAAAAAGTAGCGGTACTGCCGGGCGACGGCATTGGTCCTGACATCATGGCACAGGCACAGCGTGTGCTAGAGGCTGTCGATAAAGATAAAATTTTTGAGGTGACACCTGCTGCAATCGGCGGCGCGGCTTTTGAAAAATTTGAATCTCACTTCCCAGAAGAAACTAAAAAAATCTGTGAAGCAGCCGATGCGATCCTATTTGGTTCAGTGGGCGGCCCAATTGATCAAGCGCATTTGCCAAAATGGAAAAACTGCGAAACCAATTCTATCCTCGCTTTACGCAAAACCTTTCAATTAAATGTGAATTTACGGCCAGTGAAGTTATACCCTGCCTTAACCGCAATCTCGCCACTCAAAGACAGTGTGATCGGTAACGGCACCGATATATTGATCATCAGAGAGTTGGTGGGCGATATTTATTTTGGTGAGCACAAACAATATCAAGAAAATAATAAGCGCCATGCGTTTGACTCTGCCGAATACGATGAAGATCAGATTGCCATCGCTGCCCACCAAGCCTTTCAAGCGGCGAAGCACCGTCGCGGTAAAGTCACGTCGGTTGATAAAGCCAATGTCATGGCCACCTCAAAATTATGGCGAGAAATTGTGTCGGAAGTGGGTAAGCAGTACCCCGATGTCACGTTAGAGCATATGCTGGTCGATAATTGCGCCATGCAATTAATATTAAACCCCGGGCAGTTTGATGTGATGGTGACCGCCAATCTATTCGGTGATATTTTATCCGATGCAGCCAGCGCCATCCCCGGCAGCTTAGGCCTGATGCCTTCCGCCAGTTTAAATGCCAGCGGTTTTGGCCTATATGAACCCTCAGGCGGTTCCGCCCCTGACATCGCCGGCAAAAATTGTGCCAACCCCATTGGGCAGATTTTATCGCTGGCGATGATGTTGCGCTATTCTTTTGAAATGCATGATGCAGCAAGCGCGATTGAAAATGCAGTGCGGCAGGCTTTAGAGGCGGGTTACCGTACCGCTGATATCTTGACCGAAGGCGCTAGAAAGATCGGCACAAAAGAGATGACAGACGCCATTATTAGTTTTATTGAATCGTAAGGGCTCACGACAGGGGTCGTTTTCAAGGTTATCTCAACCACCTGTAGCAAGGGCCCCAAAGTGGCCGCCCGGGCAGCCACTTCGGGGCTGCCCCTACAAATAATACTGCCATGTGTAGCAAGGGATTACCCGTCCCGTGAACGCCCACATCTCATTTTACACCCTAATGTTACTCTATATATAAAGAAACAGTGCAAAAACTGAAGCAATGAGCGACGGCCCAGCACTTACCTCTGCTTCAAAAGCAGAAAAAGCATGGAGAAAACTGAACCGAAGGTATTCAGAAGTCCACTATTTTACTGTTGATCAGCGGCAGGCAGTTGGACTGGGAAAGCTTGAAGGCGTCCTGGGCTGCTTGGCTGAGCAGGTAGCACGAGCAGTGCTAGCGCAGCTCTACTCAGAAGGGAGGTACCCAGGATCAAATCCATCAGACTCCGCATCAGACAGCTCTTCGCTGCTCTCAGATTCAGACCAGGAAGACATCGATGATCTCTGCTTTCGGGTGACTATACAAGCAAGAGATCTGCTTTTGAAAGGCACGTCTGAAAGCAAAGGCGATAGCCAAAGCAAAGCAGGGTGGTCTTGGAATGAACGTTTTGCTCGTTCTGATAAAGAGATGGTAGAACGGATCGAAGCCTTTCTTCTTGACGTGGCCACCCATCTGTACAATTCACTCAAAAAAATACTTGCAGATGAGTACGGCAAGGGGGGAAGTATAGGCTATGCAAGATGGGAAATTGAAGCCATGCTCCCTTCCTTTGATTCACTGCATCAAAAACTATTGAACGATTCGCTATTTGATACTTGGACCATCACCGCAAATAGCGACAGGCCCGGAAAGGTGCGCACATTTGATTTCCGAAAAAAACGATGGCGACTGCGCCGCCACCAAGCACAGTTTCAAGAGGTGAGCTCAACACACGGAGAACCTTCTGGGTTGTCAAGTGAGCGCCTTGTTGAGTTTGAAGATGGCCCTAGTGACCCAGGAGATCCGCCGCCTTGTTTCTTTGATCGGTAGCAAATTATGTGGTGTGATTTGCCGGCCAGAGGAGTAGGGGAAAGAAATCTAAACGACAGGGGATTATTCCCTGTTTTGAAAAAGCGTGCTTTCCAGGGTCAGGCATACCTAATCAGTTAGTGATGAGACGCAAGCATCCTTAAAAAAACCAGCCTATTATTATAGTAATGCATCGCCTTCAGGGCGCGGGACTAAAAAAAACGGGTCCCATTTTAGGTTGCTTGCCTAGAAAATCAATGATTATTTAATATGTTAGTTACATAACACTGTTGTGTTTGTTTTTTTTTGCTCACGCAGGAGCAAACGGATATTAATCATAGCGGTTATGTGCAAAATCTGTGCAAGCGCACGTGTTTTGATGTCGCTTACATTCAATGCGAAAGACGCGATTGCAGTGCTTTTTGGAGCGCCTCGAATGCTTCTGGAGTAGACAAGCTCTGGTGGAGGGTGCTGCTTGTAGCCAAGTAGCTTCCTAACGTGTTGCAGAAAGCATCGGGTTCAGGTGCGTACAAGAAACAAACAGGCAGCACAAACGCAAAGCTATCCTCCGTGGGTACATTCAAGTGTTTGTCTTCAGAAAGCACTTTCCCAAGCGCGCGTGCCAGCGTGCCATAGACACTGCAAAAGCTGTGCTCTTCCAAGCCACCATGAGAATTATCTTGCGCGGTGAAATTGACCTCATCTTTTATAGCAAAGCCATTAAACTTCATTTGCCAAGACGGAAAGTGAGTATAGTGAGCCTGTGTGCCGCAAATGATCAAGCAAGCACTGACAGAAGAGGCGGGTGTGTGTGGCATGACGGTGATCATCCACGCCCACACAGGTTCATCAATATTACGGTGCCCCTCCAAACTATCGTAGCAAGGCAAGATAGCGGTGACGGTGACACTTGATTGCCATTGAGAGCTGCCTTGAAGGCATGTACGCCATGTTCCTTCCGCCGCCTCCTGCGTAAGAGACGGTGGATTGCTCACCACTTCTGAAAAAACAAGCGCACTTGCGTTGGTGCCAAAGCCCGCTGAGTTTGTACGAGGAACGCTGTTAGCGAAACGCTGCCAGGCAGACACCTGGTATTTGCGATGTATCTCTTTTTCAATCAAGTGCACAAATACTCGCCACTCGCCCTGCAGTACATACTTCTTCACATCACCATGTGTGACCGCGTAGCCGCCTTCTCCTGTTTTTTTAGTGGTAACGGAAAGGGGCGAGCCAGGCAAAACAGTTGTACCCGAAGGCAAGCTCGCGTCAAAGGTTTCCTTCTGAAAGGCTCTGTACCACGTTTGCCAGCACTGGATAGTGGGGTCATCTTGCCTGATGGTTTCTTGTAGCTGGATCAGTTCTCTGAGCTGGGTATTAAGTGTCAGCAATTCGTATTTTGCAATAACTAACTTCTGAACAATGGAATCAGGCGCTATGCTGGCAATGGCTGTTCGGAGTGCTTTTATTTCTGCAGAACCATTAGGGGTATTGTCTTCTTCAGGTGCGGTTTTTCTAGAGGCAGCGCTGCCAATACTTTGGATCATTAATTGTGCTCTGATCTGTGCGATGTTAATGTCGGTCAGCGCCGTGACAAACAGTGCTAATGGATGGTCGTGAGTGGTGCCAATGACTTCTTTTAGCTTTATAAGTAGAGTTTGCATCTTGCAAACAATGTCGTCAGCTTGTTCGACAGTTTTCTTTTCTTTTGCCATGGCTGTTGCATTAAAAGTGTTTGTTGCGCTAACAGGTGGGTCGTTGCCTTTTCGCTGGGCCTCTTCTATCGCTGCTTGTGCTTGTGCCTGAGGCTGCAGTGCTGCAAGTCTTTTCCCTGATTCTGCTATATTGTTTCGTGCTCTTGCAATGTCTGCGATACTCCTCCGCAGAATATTGTTTTGCGCTTCCGCCTGTGCAAGCTGCTCTGCAGCGATCTGTGTACACAAGAAAAAGAAAAGTTGATATTGATGAGGGTCCAGGGTAAGAGCGGTGCGGCAAATCAAGGCCTGTTTTTCTTCAAGTGGCATGTTAAAGAGTGTGAGCTTGACGGTCACCCGGGCGAGCCAGCTGGCAGTGTCTTCCGCCTCGCGAAGTTGCTCTGCGCTTAAGCTCGTCATAAAGGTAGCCCCTTGTTCTCGGTTTGCTGTCGTGGCACAATTTTTGAGTACGGCAATAAGGCCCGCTACTTCACCGGCTAGTTTCTGTTGATGCTGTGGCGGGCTTGCCGCGCGCTGGCCGGGTAAGCCAAAGCAAGCTCCCTGTGCAGTTGCTACCTCTGCGAGTTTGTCGAGCCACAATGCAGCGAGCACAGCGGTGCGGTTGGTGCGCTCGGGCAAGTCACGTGATGAGGGTTGACTGCTAAACCACTTATCAATCAGTACATCCAGCGAAGGTGTGGGAGAAAAGCTTTGGGTGGGCACTAACAGAGCAAGCCCGGGAAGATCTGGCATCAATGTCGCTACGGTGCACACATGACGCCAGTAGGGGGCATGCTTGATGCTGCCATCTTTTGAACGCGTCCACTGCGTTGCATCATCGCTCACTAGGCGGGCAACGGTTGCTTCAAGCGCAGCCGTTGTCTGGGCAAGCAAAATCCGGCTCATAAATTCCGTGCTGCCCGCCAAATAGGTCACAAGCGCCAGCAGGCGTTTTTCGAGCGGGATCGCGGTAGGCTTGCAGCAATACAATTGTACAGGAAGTGCATCCTGCTCAGGCAGATTGACAAAAAGCGCACTGACAATGGTGTGAAGTGTTCGCCAAATGTCTGTAGCCGCTAGCCCTAGTCGGGCAGCATCAGATCTTGTGTTAGGAAACGTCATGGCAGGGATATCTGATGGGTTCAGGTTTTTGCTGAGCAGCGTTTCTCCCATGATCGTATTTGTGATAGTTGTTGAATCCTTCTCAGCAAAGTGAATCAGAAAAACACGAAATCTGCGAGGCGGTACTTTTGTGTCCACAAGTAGCAGCAATGTGTGTGCTTGCTCTGTGCTCGGGAGGGGAGAGCCCAACTGGGAGGCAATATTCACTGCGGTCACGATGATGCAGGCAGGATTGTCTTTTTGCGTCTTGCTAAAAATAGGCGCCAGTAGATTTTTCCACGTCAACTGCTCAAGTGCTGCAGAGGAGGCAGACTTATCACGCCGTCTAGGGATAGCAGCAGGCAAAAGAAGGCCGATACCTTTTCCGCTCAATCGTCTTCCGCGGCTGCCCTGTGCCCATTGTGTTGCCCACGGCGTGGTGACGGCAACGTCACCCAGTCGAAATGGGTATTTGTCATCAAGTGGTGTGTCACCATCTGCTACTGTGGTTGTCGCTAGCTGTCGCATCGCCGCGTCTTCCAATGCAGGCCATGTGAGGGTACTCAGCCTAGCGGCCGCTTCTTCTTCTGAGGGAGTGCTGGGTGGTCCTTGAGCGGCAGCCGCTGGAGGTAGGCTGCTAGCGGGGGGGGAGGAGGTAGTAGCAGCTGCTTCTTCTTGTTTCCTGCGCTCTTTTTCCTCTCGCTGCCGCGCTCCGTCGTTTTCTGAGCGCTTCTTAAAGGAAAATCCTTGTAGTCCTCCTCCTTCTTCTTCCGACATGGCTACTGTATATTCAAGTCAAATAGAGTAATGTTGTAATACAGCTAACTTTTGGCTGTTGCAAAAACACTTTTCTTCTTAAATAGCGTAACAATCGGAGGTAAGTTTATTCCAAAATAATAATATTAGGCGCAGGCGAGTAAAGCAGCGTGATCCGCTTTTGCATGTCAGGTGTCATATAGACGTTATTTTCGTCATCGATGAGCAAGATATGAGCAATCCCCATCCCCTCGGCAACAGCATGCCAATCTTCTAAGCCGGTCACCATTAACGCGGTAGCAGCGGCATCGGCTTCGGCGCCATTATCGTGGAGCACGGTCGCAGAGCGAATAGGATGGCGGGTTGGGTAACCTGTGCGCGGGTCAATAATATGATGATAATGTTTGTCGCGGTAGGTAAAGTAACGCGCGTAATCACCAGAGGTAAACACGCTTTCATCACCCTGAATAGGCAGTACTGCAAAGGGCAAGGTGGTATTGGGGTTTTGAATGGCAATCATCCAAGGGCGACGATGCTGCGCACGCCCAATGGCACGCAAATCACCACCGGCATTGATCATCGCATTTTCGACGCCCTGGCTTTTTAAATACTCAATCACGCGATCAATGGCATACCCTTTGGCGAAACCGCCGAAATCTAACAAGACAGTGGGGTTGCTGCTTTGTAGCTCGCGCCCTTCTACACGGATATCGTCCATGCTGGGGTGCTGATCCACTATTTCGACAATCGCGTTGTTAAGTGGTGGGCGTACGGGGCGGCGTTCACTAAATTGATTGAATTGCCATAGTTCAATTAATTGGCCAATCGTCGGGTTATAGTAGCCGTGGGTGTTTTGGTACAAGGTTTTGGCTTGCACAATTAAATCAACAATCCCTTCATCAGCAATAAAAGGCTCGCCCGTAGCAAGCTGCTCATTCACTTCCGCAAGCACGCCAGGGTGCCACGCATGCCAGGCCTCATTCATGTAATCAAATTGTGTGGTTAATACTTGTGTGAGGGTGCGTGCTTCTTGGCGGTCAATACCATAAAAACTGATATCAACGACTGTGCCAAATGTAATGATTTGGTCATGATAAAGCTGCTGATCGTCAGGTGTTTTTTTACACGCGGCCAGCGAAAAGCTCACCATAAAAATAAAAGCAATATAAATAGATTTCATAAAGTCCGTTACTCAATAATGGTTGAAGCGGTTAGTCGTTTTTCAATAAAATCAAAAAACTGCTGGCTAATATTCACATCAAAGGCGGCATCGATTTCACGCACACAGGTCGGGCTGGTCACATTGATTTCAGTCACATAATCACCAATAACATCAATGCCCACAAAGTCGAGCCCTTTTTTGCGTAATGTTGGCCCGATTGTTTTGCAAATCTCACGGTCGCGCGCATTGATTTCAACGGCTTGGCCTATGCCACCGGCGGCAAGATTCGCGCGAAAATCACCGCCTTGTGGTACGCGCAGCAGTCCGTAAGGAACAGGCTCACCGTTGATCAAAATAATACGCTTATCACCCTGCGTGACGTCAGGAATAAAACGCTGCGCCATGATGGTTTGTGTGCCAGAGGCCATGAGGGTTTCTAAAATCACATTGAGGTTTGAATCATCTTGGGACGCTTTGAATACCGACTTACCATGCATGCCATTTAACGGCTTTAAAACGGCGGTACCATGTGTGTCAATAAATTCAAGCACACTTGATTGATTGCGTGTGATTAAAGAGGGGGGGATCAGATCAGGAAAATAATTCGCAAATACTTTTTCGTTGGCGTCACGTAAGCTTTGGGGTTTGTTAATCACCCATGCGCCTGCTTTCTCGGCAAACTCAAGCAAATAGGTTGTGTAAATATACTCCATGTTAAAGGGCGGATCTTGTCGCATCAGAATGACATCGAGATCGCCCAGCGGTACAGTCGTTGGCGCATCAAGCTTATACCAATCGTCTTCTCTTTCGGGGTAAAGGGTGAGTGCACGCGTGTGCGCGCGCGCCGTGCCATCTTGTAAAAATAAATCATGCGGCCGCATATAATGAATTGCCCAGCCGCGCGTCATGGCTTCTAACATCATGGCGTAGGTTGTGTCTTTGTCTCGCGTGATTGTCGCGATGGGATCCATGATGACACCGAGCTGTTTATTCATCAAAGTGTTCCTCATTGAAGGGTTGGTTATACTTGATCTCGTATTTCATAACTGGCGGCTAAAGTCGCAAGACGCGCTATCACGCCGTAAACATAAAAACGATCGGGGTGAATATTGGCCCTATTGGCATTATCAGCTGTGCGCATGGGCACAAAGGTCATGCCCGGGGCATTAAGATTGTCTGTGCTGCCGCGTTCTTCGTGAATACGATAAAAACCGCCAATCACACGGCCGCCGATCAAGTAAATCACGGGTTCGGCCACGCCTTGTTTATCGCCCCACATTTCAGCCGTCATCACACCCTCTTGAATAATGGCGCGGTTTAAACTTTGCTTGCCTTTTGACGCCGACATGCGGGTACGTTGTTTACGGTTCAGTGTGCGAATGGTTTGCGGGTCATAAACCGGCATCACGCCCATGCCGTAGGTGCCGGCATCGGCTTTAATAAAAACAAAAGGCTTTTGATGGATGTCGTATTGCTGATATTTTTGTTCAACATCATGAAACACTTTATCAGAATTAATGATAAGGCAATCCTCCCCTTCACGGTGCATAAAATCAATATCACCACAATCACGGAATAAAGGCGCCAGTAACCAAGGATCTAAATCAATCAGCTCGCCTAATGCATCGGCCGCTTGCTGATAAAAAGTAAAATGAGTAGATTTGCGGCGGTGATGCCAGCCCATGGTCGGTGGCGGTAACACGGCTTGTGTCAGATCTTGCAAGAGGGGCGGTATGCCAGAGGTGAGGTCATTGTTGAGCAGAATAATGTCTGGCGTGAAATCGTTCAGCTGTAATTGATCACCCACGCGCGTGACAGGTTCTAACTGTAATTCATCACCCGAAGGGATCGTCAGCGTCTGCGGTGCTGTCACATCTTCTCGTAATGAACCCACACGCACGCTTAAACCGGCATTGATGAGTATGTGCTGCAGGTCAAACACATTTTGCAAATAAAAACGATTGCGCGTGTGATCTTCAGGGAGGATTAAAACCTGCTTGCCGTTTACCCCCAAGCGTGTGAGCGCCGCTTGCACGGCCTCGCGGCAGCGTGCTGTATCAACGGTGCCTAAGTTATTAAAACCCGCCGGGAAAAGGTTGGTGTCAATGGGGCTGAGTTTAAAATGCGCGTTGCGCAAATCAACAGAGGAATAAAAAGGGGCGGGGATGTTTTCCCATTGCTGCTCAAACCACGCTTCGATAGCGGTTTGATGTTGTAAAATATGTTGCTCAAGCGCGGTCAGTGGCGTGGTGGCCCGTGTCGCAAGATTTTCAGAGGTGTTTACTTCGGTTGACATGACATCAATAGGGTTATACATCAGCTCAGCACGGGTATATAGTAACGTGGTTGCTGAGTGAAGAACAGCGAAGAACAACAAAGAAGCGGTAGTTTTTACGGCAATCCTCAAAATGAAATCATCAACATATTTATTTTACGATATTGAAACCTCCGGGCTCAGCAAGTGCTTCGACCAAGTACTGCAATTTGCGGCTATTCGTACCGATCTCGATCTCAATGAGTTATCGCGTGATGAGATCATTATTAAACTCAACCCGGATGTGATCCCTTCGCCCGGTGCGATGGTGGTGCATCGGGTGCCGTTGTCCGTTATCAAGCAAGGCGAAAACGAGTGTGACGCCATGGCACAAATTCATGCTCTGCTTAATACGCCAGGCACCATCAGTCTCGGGTATAACACCTTGGGTTTTGACGATGAATTTTTGCGTTTTGGTTTTTATCGCAACCTGCTGCCGCCTTACACCCATCAATATGCCAATCGCTGTGGCCGCATGGATATTTATCCTTTGGTATTGTTTTATTGTTTGTATAAACCTGATGTGCTGCAATGGCCCACGCGCCATGACAAACCTTCGCTAAAATTAGAAGATTTAAATGCAGCCAATCATTTGGCGGACGGCCATGCCCATAATGCCATGGTAGATGTAGAAGCCACAGTGGCGCTTGCCAAGCAGCTCAAGCAAGAAACTAAAGTGTGGGATTACATTGCGGCGTACTTTGACAAGCAAACGGATTTAGATCGCATGGGCAGTTTGCCGGCGCCTATTACCACTGGCACGCAAGATTATCTTTATGGATTAATGCTAGACGGAAAGTTTGGGGCGGATGCAGCCTATCAGTGCCCGGTGCTGGGTTTAGGCGGCCATCAACACTATAAAAACCAGACTTTGTGGCTGCGGCTTGATCAAGAAAAATTGCAGCAGACCTCCCCAGATGATGTCAAAGACACCACGTGGGTGATTAAGAAAAAACCAGGCGAGCCGCCTTTTTTATTGCCACCGCACGATCGTTTTTTGCGCCTAAGTGAAGCGCGTGCGGCATTAGTAAATGATAATTTGGCGTATTTAAAAGCCAACCCGGACATACTCAAAGCGATCACACATTATTATCAGCAAGATGTGTATCCAGACGTGGCGCATTTAGATGTAGATGCCGCGCTTTACCAAAGTGGCTTTCCCTCGCGGCAAGAAGAGGCGCTGTGCCAAAAATTTCATGCGGCCAGCTCGAAAGATAAGCTGGGTTATCTGGAACAATTCACTCATCCAGGATTGCGCACGCGGGCGCTGCGCGTCATGGGGCGGCATTATCAAACAGAATTACCGGAAGCCTTGGCAGCAGAATTTGATGATTACCTGGCGATGATCACACAAGGCCATACCGAGCATGTGCGTGATTACCGAGGCGTCGTGCATATCACGCCGCAACAAGCTTTGGCGGAGGCCGACGCGCTGGCCCGAGCGGGCGAGCTGGACCCCGAACAGCAGACATTGCTTGCAGAATGGGTGGCCTATCTGGAAGCACAGTCAGAGAGCTAGAACAACAGCTTTCATTGTGCAGTTTGAGTAATACAGGTAAAATACAGGGCATCATTTATAGGTAAATTACACTACACGGTATGAGGTAAGCGCTAGATGTATAACGATAAAATGACGATTGCTGGATTTGATGACGACTTGTGGGCCGCGATGGAAGGTGAAAAGCGCCGGCAAGAAGAACATATCGAGCTGATCGCTTCAGAAAATTATGCCAGCCCGCGCGTGATGGAAGCGCAAGGTTCTGTGCTCACTAACAAATATGCCGAAGGCTACCCAGATAAGCGCTATTACGGTGGTTGCGAATATGTTGATCAGGCAGAAAAGCTTGCTATTGCGCGTGCAAAAGAATTGTTTGGTGCAGATTATGTGAATGTGCAGCCCCACTCGGGTTCACAAGCCAACACGGCGGCGTATATGGCGCTGGTGGAACCAGGTGATACCATTTTAGGCATGAGCTTGGCTCATGGTGGGCACTTAACACATGGTTCATCCGTTAATTTTTCCGGCAAGTTATACAACGCTGTGCAGTATGGTTTAAAACCAGAAACGGGCGAAATTGATTACGATCAAGTACGCGACTTGGCCCGCGAACACAAACCAAAATTATTAGTTACCGGTTTCTCAGCGTATTCCCTTAAAGTAGATTGGCAGCGTTTACGTGAGATTGCTGATGAAGTGGGTGCCTATATGTTAGCGGATATGGCACATGTGGCGGGCTTGATTGCGGTGGGTTTATACCCATCACCTGTGCAAATTGCCGACGTATGTACCACCACCACACACAAAACATTACGTGGCCCACGCAGTGGGTTGATTTTAGCCAAGTCTAATCCTGAACTTGAAAAGAAATTAAATTCAGCCGTGTTTCCTGGCAATCAGGGCGGCCCGTTGATGCATGTGATTGCGGCCAAAGCGGTGGCGTTTAAAGAAGCGTTGTCTCCTGAGTTTAAAACCTATCAACAGCAAGTGCTCGATAATGCACGTGAGATGGTGAGTGTGTTAAAAGCGCGCGGTTATAATATTGTGTCTGACGGCACAGACAATCATTTATTTTTAATTGATCTCATCGATAAAGATATTACCGGCAAAGATGCCGATGCCGCATTGGGCCGCGCGAACATCACGGTGAATAAAAACAGCGTGCCAAACGACCCCCGCTCACCGTTTGTCACAAGCGGTTTGCGGATGGGCACGCCAGCAATCACCACGCGTGGCTTTAAACTGGCTGAAGCCAAGCAAGTCGCGACGTGGATAGCCGATATCTTAGACGACCTTGAAAATGAAGACACCCTTGCGCGCGTGAAAAAAGAAGCGCTGGCATTATGTGCACGCTTTCCTGTGTACCAACAAGCATAAGGCGCCACCCAAAAGATAATTTATTATGCATTGTCCATTTTGTCGCGCGATTGATACCAAAGTCATAGACTCCCGTTTAGTGGGTGAAGGCTACCAAGTCCGCCGCCGTCGAGAGTGCCTTGATTGTGAAGAGCGTTTTACCACGTACGAGCGTGCAGAATTATCATTGCCGACCATTATCAAAAACGATGGCACGCGCGTGCCTTTCAATGAAGAGAAATTGCGCGCCGGTTTGCAGCGAGCACTCGAGAAACGGCCAGTCAGTGCCGAGCAAGTCGAAATTGCCATCAGCCATCTTTTTCATCGCGTGCGCGCCAGTGGCGAGCGTGAAGTGCCTTCCCGCACATTGGGCGACTGGGTAATGGAAGAATTACGTGAGTTAGATCAAGTGGCGTATGTACGCTTTGCGTCTGTTTACCGCAGCTTTCAAGATATCAATGAATTTCGTGATGAAATTGCCCGCTTAGAAAAAAATCCTGTTGAGTAGCGTGCGGTTAGTCAATTAAGCGCGCGATACAACACCATACCTGAATATGTCTTCTACTTTGATTGAACAGCAAACAACAAGTGCCATGCAGCTGATGACGCGTGCGCTTATCCTTGCCGAGCAAGGTCTTTTTACGACGGATCCGAATCCGCGCGTGGGTTGTGTGTTGGTGAACGATGGCGAAGTGGTTGGAGAAGGCTGGCATCAAGCAGCCGGTGAACCACATGCTGAAATCAATGCCTTAAAACAGGCAGGAAAGCGTGCACGTGGTGCAACCTGTTATTTATCGCTTGAGCCGTGTTCTTATCATGGTCGCACGCCACCGTGTGTGGAGGCGTTGATTGCCGCGGGCATTAAAAAAGTGGTGGTGGCGATGCAAGATCCGAATCCGCAAGTGGCGGGGCAGGGTCTAGCAAAGTTGCAGCAGGCAGGTATTGACGTCGAAGTGGGTTTGTTAGAAAAAGCGGCACGACAATTAAATATCGGCTTTGTGCACCGCATGGAAACGGGCCGCCCCTGGGTGCGTGCTAAATTAGGCATGAGCCTCGATGGCCGCACCGCAATGGCATCAGGTGAAAGCAAATGGATCACAGGCACCGCCGCGCGACAAGATGTGCAATACTGGCGCGCGCGCAGCAGCGCAATTTTAACCGGTGTGGGCACCGTGCTGGTTGATAACCCCAAGCTTAATATTCGGCCGGATGAATTAGCCGCAGCACAAACATTACAAACGCATGGCCTGTTGCAATCGCAAAATCCTTTGCCGTATCACGCACCTTGGCGCGTGATTGTTGACAGCCAATTACGTACACCACAAGATGCGCGTTTGTTTAGTGATGATGTGCCAGTTTTCATTGCCACTGCTAATGCCAATGCAAAATCAAAAGACGCATCACTTTATCCAAAAGCAACATTCATGCACTTGCCAGGTGCGGGTGAACAAGCTCAAGTAGATTTAGCTGCATTGATGGATTATTTAGGCAAACAAGAAATAAATGAAGTCTTATTAGAAGCTGGCCCTACGCTTTCGGGCGCCATGCTACAAGCGAATTTAATTGATGAATTACTTATTTATATGGCACCAAGTATTTTAGGTGATAGCGCGCGTGGTTTATTTCATTTGCCCGGTTTAGAAAAGCTAGAAAATAAAATTGAATGGGTGATTAAGTCAGTCACGCCGGTGGGTGATGATTGGTGTATACGGGGTTTTAGAAGGTAGTTTTTCGGGCTGTTGACGTGCTACGAGCAGCTTGCCGTTCAAGGCTGGAGTTGCCTGGCGCGCGCGAAGCGCGCGTCCTCACTTCTCGGTTGTCTGCGGGGCGCGTACACTCGCCCTCCGTGGCTCGGGTACGCGGGCGTGCATCCAATGCACGCCCCCTTTCGGGCCTAATCCTTGACACCCTGCGAGGCTCGGCGGGCGTCAACAGCCTGAACGACAACTACTCTCCGCACGTACGCGCCCTTAAAACGCTTGTTCATCTTTCTGATCGTGAGGGAGAAAAAATTGCTTAGTCTCTATGAGTATTTAATGACGATAAGAGGTTACATTTTTTAATAAAAGAAGTTAGTATCAGAATTGTTCCTCTAATTATTTTTAAAGGTGCTGATTGATATGAACGAAGATAAATTATCTACCCAAGAAGACCTTGCCTTATTAAATCAAAATATTTCCTTTCGACGAGAAGAGCTTGCCAATCGTATTGTTTCGTTACAGGGAAGCCTGAACAAAGAACTTATTTTAGCACGACAGAATTTTACTAAGGAAAGCGAAGCATTCCGCCGCGAGTTTAAATTGGAGATGAAGATACTTAGCCAAGATCTGATTATTAAACTAGGAGGTATTATGGTTGGGGGTGGTATTGCGCTGGTTTTTCTTATGTTGCTTTTGTTTGTAGTGAAATAATAGTGAAGAAATGAGGGGTATCTGGATTTTTCTGGAAAGGCTCTGTATTTATTTCTTTATGCTTCAGTAGCTTGCCTGGGGGAGAAAAATAACCTCACTTCGAGCTTGAAATCCTCATATTATTTCCTACACTTTCTAAGATAGGCCTACTTCAATGTAGGGCAAATTTTACAGGGCAACCTGTGCACAAGGAGTGTGCAATGAACGTATTTAAAGCAAAAGGATTATTGCTGAGCGCGCTTGCGCTCTGCTTCACAACAGCCATCGCAAATGCAGACGATCGACGTGTTATTCATATTGATAGTACGGAGTTCTGTAATCAGTCGCTAGATGGCGGATCCCTTTATATATTAAGTCAAGATCTTGCTTGCCCGGTCTCTCATGGCGAAGCGGCATTAACGCTGCGCAGTGATGCGGAGCTGCGTTTAAATGGCAAAACTTTAACGTGTTTAGATCCTGTCGCGATGCCACCTGATCAACCAAGCTATTTAGGTACCGGTGTATTAGTGGTCGGGGAAGGTAACACGGTGATAGGCGACAGCGGTTCCGTGCGTGGCTGCGGTGTGGGGATGGAACTTGCAGGCGAAGGGCAACATACAGTGCGCAATGTGGTGATGACCGAAAACGGTAACGGTGTCAGTGAAAACAGTCGCGGTATTGGCTTTTTAGTGAGCAGCAGCGGCAATCAAATCATAGACAGTGTGGCTAGAGATAATGCAGTGGCTGGGTTTAGGGTAGAAGGCATCACAGAAATGAGCGGCCAGTATGATGTGGAAGCCGATCCAGAAGGCATTGCGGAGCACGTGCGTGCCATCAATGCGGAAGCACACCTTGAAGGGCTAGCAAGCTATTCTAATCTACTGTATTCAAATGAAGCGCATGAAAACGGTGTGGGTTTTTATCTTGAACAAACCGCGGGCGCTTATTTATTTAATAATGTGTCACAAGAAAATAAAGGCACCGGTTTTTGGTTAGCCAATAATAGCGTCAACAACACCATACTATTTAATCGTTCAAAATATAATGATGATCCTGAGGGCAGTGGCGCATATGGTATACTTATTCAGGGCAATGGAAACACAGTTGCAAACAATATTGCTTCCAATAATGATTTTCACGGCATCATGATCGATGGTACCAATAATGACGTCAGTGACAACACTACCAGCAGTAATACAGGTAATGGTATTTTCTCAATCGGTAGCAACGACCCCTACGATCGCGATAACCGCATCCATGATAATGTTGCTTCCCTGAATAGCAGTTGGGATCTGCGCGATTTTTATGATAACTGCGCAGGTAACGATTGGCAGCGTAATGCAGGGGATGCGTTTCAGGGCTGTGTGAATTAGTGGTGAGGTTTTGTGACGCTTTGTTTCTTTGTTTTGGCGCGTGTGTGAATTTATTTAGGTTGAAAGTCGAGGCGCAGTAGAGACAGAAGGTGTTGTTTGCTTGGAAGAGACTGAGCATAGAAATATAGTTATCAAGCAAGCTGAGTTTTTGTGGTTTTTTTAAACTTGGATTCAAGCTAGAAATTAGTCCTCGTCAGGTGCCGAGGCATCATCGTCCTCCTCGTCGTCTTCATCGCCATCTTCATCGGCATCTTCATCACCGTCTTCGTTGCCGTCGCTGTCACTTTGTTCCCCAGATGATAGATCACCGGATGATGCACTTGAAAGTGTTGTTATTGGTGATTCACCCGCCACATCATCACCGTCGTTCTCGCCGTCATCCTCGCCATCACGTCTTTCTTGAGATGGCGTATCATAAGGTAATATGGGGGACAGCTTCTGAGCTGGAAACATTGGTAATTCAGCGTCGTCGTCATCATCTTGATCAGCAAATGGGGCTACTAGTGAAAGCTGCAACTCAAGTTTTCCTCCGCCAAGTGCGTCACTTACTTGTTCTTCAAAACTTCTCCCTGCTTCTCTTGCAACTTGTTTAGCATAAGCGGCAGCCGCCGCCGACGCAGCAGCTGCCTCGGCAGCTGCCGTCACTAATCTTTCTGATTCAGCTTGGATGGTACGGTTTTGCCTGCTTAATTCATCTGCCTGCAGTTGGTTTTTCCTGGCTGCGGCAGTCAACGCAGCTTGAGCAGCCGCGGCTTTTATGGCCGCCTGCTCTTGTTCATGTTTCAGTCTAGCTTGTGCTGCATTGAAGTCTTCTGTAGCAGAGTGGAGTTTGCCTGCTGCTCTATCAGTAGCGTCCTCAACGTCTCTTCTTGCTGCGGTTTTACCGCCTCTTTCAGCTGCGGCTAATAATGCTTGTCTTTCTTCGTCTTCTTCTTCCTTAGCTTTTCTTCGGTAGTAGCGGCATGCTGCTAATAGGGAGCAGATCAAAGCGACAGCGGCAAGGGCACCGATAATAATATAGAGGTCATACTCACCGCTTTCTCCAGAGCTAGAGTCAGGTTGTAGGGTAGGTGTCATGCTTGCGGTGGGGGCATCACTTTCGCTGGGTGAAAAACTTGTCGTTGGGAGCGTGTTTTCGTCGCGGTAGATCAAAGACAGAAGGGATGTCGTGACACCCTCGGTGTAAAAAGCACTGGCCAGCAATGCCATCTCGCCAATAAGCGTATGCACCCAAGCGCGCACGCCAACAGCAGGCAGGGCGTCAATGGGTACAAAACCTGTTTCAACGTCTATCCATTTGTACAAAATAGAGTCCACCAGGTAGCCATCATTGTCGCGCTCATTGGCAGGCAGCAAAAAGTGTTCACCCGATTGGGTAAAGTATACCCAGCCATTATTGCCAAGAGTCGGCAAGGCTTGGAAGAAAGCAAACTGTGTTTCGTTGCGATCCCAGAGATAGAGATCCGAGTCGATTTCAAAATCACTTTCACCGCCAGTAAAACTCAAACGATTGGCAATGGCCAGGAAATGAAACACACCTATTTGGAAGTGCGTGGCGCGCATGGCACCCATGGTGGGCAGTGACTGGCGGGGAACAAACAGCGTACCGTTAAAGTGAAGCAACACGGAGTCCACATGGGTGCTGCTGCCATCAAACTCCTGGGTGAGAAACAAGTACGCGATGCCGTCTATTTCGAGGTATTCAAAGTGGCTGGCACCTAAGGTATCGATTGCCTGAAAAGGTAAGAAGTACTCAGTGGCGTTGAGCCGATAAATCATCGATGTCAAATCAAAATCAGTTGGACTTTCTCGGTTAAACGCAACGCCCACATGAAGCGTGTTGTTCATCACAAAGAAAGTGGGTGAGTACGCGCCGATAGTTTGGATGGACTGTTGTGGCAGAAACTGTTTGCTGCCCGTAGCCCAAACAAATACTTTTGTTTCGAGGGTGTAGGTTTGGCCGGCATAAAAAGGCGTGATGGCGAGCCAGAGTTTGCCGTTAAACCAAATCAAGTCGAGCCCGTAAGCGCCGCTGACGAAGAGATCTTGTTGGTGCTCCCAATCGCCTTGCTCAAAACGATGGACTGTACAAGGTTTGTCTGGTTCAAAGTTGGCATGCACTACGTAGGTTGTGTTGTCTTGCGGGTCAATAAAGCTGCCCACATCGGTGGCGGCAAAAGTTGAAATATTCCAAGCTGGCTGAAAGTCAGGGTCGTTTGTTGTGAAAGCTGCAGCATGGCGGCAGAGCAGTAAAAAGAAAACCAAGAAATACAACCTGAAGTCCATCTGAGTTTTTTTGGCTTGTGATTTACGGTTTTCTTATTAAGTAGCGTAACGTTGATGGGTAAGTTTTTATCCAGACATATTGTTCCCTCTCCCCCTTCAGGGGGAGAGGGTTAGGGTTAGGGTGAGGGGGGTAATTGGCTCTAGCAATAAAATAGAGTCATATTCAAGGAGAGAGGGAGGAATTCTTTTGAGTTCATTGCTGATGAGCCGCTGCTATATTAACGTGCGCAAATCCAAGCCGACCTGCGACCTCTAATACCGTCACGATAGCCTGATGAGGTGCCTCGGCATCGCCAGCGATGGTCAAGGGCAGGGAGGTATCATTATCGCTGACATTTACAATAACCTGCTGCAACACAGCGGCGCTGTTGTCTTCCAGCATCAATTCATTCACGCTGTATTGGCCTTGTGCATCAACGGCAATAATAATGTCATCAACGTTCTGTGCTGCTTCAAGGGTATCAGATATTTTTGGCAAACTAATTTCTAATAACCTTTCATTAACAAAATTGGTCGAGAGCATAAAAAAGATCAAAAGCAATAACACCACATCGATAAGTGGCGTCATGTCCAGTTTTAAAAGCTCGCGCTTTTTTGCCATCGTTGCCATTATCTTAAGCTGCCAGGGTATGGGTTTTCATAGACACACTGCGGTCGTGTTCAGAAGCAACGTGATGCTGCCGTGGGATTAATCGCGCCACAATATGACTAACGTGTTTTGCTAAAGCAATTTCCATTTCTTCAATGCGTCGTTGAAAATGGCGATGGCATAGCATACTTGGAATGGCAATTGATAAACCCAGCGCCGTGGTGACCAAAGCCTCAGAAATACCACCAGCAAGCAATTCCGGCTGCCCAATACCACCTTGCATCAATACGCTAAACACTTTAATCATCCCGATAACCGTGCCTAATAAGCCTAATAAAGGGGTGATCAATGCAATGGACCCCAGCGTATTTAAATAACGTTCCCATTTTAAGACTTCATCACGGCAACATTCTTTTGCATGTGCTTTTAAATCGTTTAGGTTTTTAGCAGGATAATATTCAAGCGCATGCAACACACGTGCCAGCGAGGAATTGACTTTATGGTAGGGCAGGGGAGTGGCATAATTTTTGTGGCTTTGTACCCAGTCTGCTAAACGCTGAATAAGCTTTGTAGGCAGTAGCGCATTTTGCCGCAGTGCCCAAAAACGTTCCACAATAATGGCAGCAGCCACCACAGAAGAAAGTAATAGCGGCCACATGATAAAACTGGTTTGTAATAATTCAGCGAACATAGGAATAACCTTTAACTCCTTAATGAAAATTCAATGGGGATGTGTACCCAAATACTGTGTGTGTCTGTTTGCGCGAAAGCAGCAAATTCCCATTGCGCCACCGCCTCAATCGCGGCCTCGTCCAGTAAAACAAAACTCGATGAGCTGGCAAGCTGGATGTCCGTCACATGCCCTGAGGGTTCAATTTGTACCGCCAGCATTACCGTACCTTCTTGGCCCAAGCGCCGCGCCTGTTGCGGGTAGGCAGGCGGCACGGGCGGCTTTGTCAAACGTATATCGTTTTCAACTGCACTTTGCTCAGTTTCTAAGAGCTGCTCTCTTGGCGCCGGCTTTGTGATTGCTTCAAGCAAATCTTCTTCATCAAACAGTGTTGACAATTGTCGCGGCGCGTCGTCAGCGGTGGTGGTGACTCTGTTTGCTGGCAACTCGAATGTGTCGTTAAAGGGATCTGTTTCATCGATGTCTTCCGTTTCTAATTTAATCGATACCGCTTGTTGCCCCGATAGCAATGGTGCTTGTACCCGGGGAGAATGCAGATGCCACCATAGAACTGCTGTGTGTACAGATAAAGAGAGTCCTAAGGCAATAGCCATGCCGTAGTGATTTACCTTCTGCACAATAAACTTCTCAAGGTTAATTCATTAAATATGTAAGCGTTTGCTTTGCCCTCGGATTCTAGGGGTTCTTTTCTTTGCGATCCTATTTTAGTTTGCTAGCAGAACCATCTACCCCCTCACCCTAACCCTCTCCCCCCATGGGGGGAGAGGGGATTAGATCAGACGAGCGTTTACGCAATTTCAAAAAACTGCTTCAAATAATAATGATTCTCGTTTATATTTGCAAACAGTAATTATTGAGTCATCATTTTCTTGTCGTAGTAAAATAAGTGCGAATTGAGTCCAAAAAAAATCTATTTAACCAAAGCGTTCTGCGCGCACTGACTCTGATCGGAGTAAGCACTCACTTTTTAATGAGTTACGCAACTGCGGAAGAGGTGGTCTTTACCTTCGACACCATCCACGTCAATGCCGATGCCATCGATCTCAATGCCACCAGCGCCACCACGGCCACCAAGAGCGACTTGCCTCTCATCGACACGCCACAGTCGATCACCGTGATCCCCGAAGAACTCATTGAAGAGCAACAAGCCGACACCGTCGGCGATGTGTTAAAAAACGATGCCAGCATCACAAACCAAGGACATTTTGGTGCACATGAAATATTTAACGCCCGTGGTTTTGTTTTAGATGGCACCGGCAATTTTTTATTTAATGGACGCGTGTTTCGTAATTTTGCTGTGCCGCCTATTGAAGCATTAGAGCGCGTCGAAGTATTAAAAGGACCTGCAGCCGTGTTGTACGGGCAAGGCGCACCGGGCGCGACGATTAATTTTGTCACCAAACAGCCGACCCCTTTTCCTTATTACTCAATTGATTTGGGAATAGGCAGTTGGGATTATTATCGTGCCCATGTGGATGCCAGCGGGCCACTTGATCCGGGTGAACGTGCGCATTTTCGTACTAATGTTGTTTATCTTGAGTCTGATAGCTTTCGCGATCATGTTTTTGTGGAGCGCGCGGTGGCGACAACCGCTGCCACCTGGGCTGTATCGGATACGGCACGCTTACGTTTTGATTTGAATCTTGATCGCAACGAACAACCACAAGACACAGGCCTGGTGGCCATCAATGGCAAAGTGGCAGATTTATCGCGTAGCACACAGCTTAATCCTGATTGGACAACAAACGATGTGGAATCGATCTTGGGTAGTGTGCAGCTCGATTGGGCGCTCACGCCGCTTTGGTTTCTAGAAGCAAGCGGCGCGTATCAATATTATTCGCGAGAGCGGTTAATCTCTTTTGTGACACAAATTGATAATGACTCAGGCGATTTTACGTATCAATACCAGCATCGCGATGATCGTTGGCAGCTTTATACCACACAAGCCGATCTCTTTACCGAGCGTAGCTGGCTAGGCACGGAGCATCAATTATTGTTCGGCAGCAATTATATCTTTATTGATCATGACCAAACGGAGTCGCAGCGTTATACCGATCCTAATCACTACAATATTTATCAGCCTATCGATTTTATTGCGTTAAGCGATATCCATTTTACTTATAAACCCAGTGAAAACAATCAAGAACACCGTCTGGGGGTGTATGCACAAGATGTGATGAGTGTGGGTAAATATTGGGAAGTGATCGTCGGCGGCCGTTATGATTATTTTGCGGCCAGCACACCTGATGTGTCACATTATGATAGTGACAGCGTGGTCGGTAAAGCAGGCATCGTTTTTCACCCTTGGTCGTTTGTCTCACTGTACGGCAACTTTGCGCAAAGCTTTGAACCCAATGCGCCCGTGACAGACGATGTGGTCAATAAAGGCGATGCGTTAAAACCAACAACAGGCGAGCAATTTGAAGTAGGCTTAAAAGGCGAGTGGATGCAAGGGCGGCTAGCCACGAGCCTGGCGCTATTTTATATCAAAGTGCGTGATATTCCCATGCAAGAAGAAATCGATGACGGTGAATTTGAAGTCGTGCAGCGCGGTGAACAATTGCATAAAGGGCTTGAGGCAAGTGTGATCGGTCGCTTACTACCCGGCTGGCAGATCTTTAGCTCGCTGATGTTGTTGGATGCACGCATTACAGAAGATACTGATCCGAATGTTGAAGGCAATCGTCCCCCGGGCGCGCCTGTCTTCAGTGCAAGCTTATGGAGTTATTATCAGTTACCGTTTACTTGGTCACAAGGTGTAAGCGTGAATGCCGGTGTGTTTTATGAGAGCGAGCGCAAAGGCGATGCGCAAAATAGTTTTGTGTTAGATCCTTATACGCGTATCGATGCCGGCGCCAGCTACCGTCGGCCACTTGGCGAGTACCACTTAACCGTGCGTTTGCTCGTTGAAAATATTTTTGATGAAAGTTATTTCCAATCTTACCGCGAAACCAATGTGACCGTCGGCACGCCACGTCAGTTTCGGCTGTCTGCCCAGTTGGAGTTTTAAATAAAAAAGCGCCAAGCGTGGTGAGCTTGGTGTGTTGTGAGAGCCTGCGCCGTCATGGTGAGACGCTTCTCATTTTAAGCAGAATACTTAGAAAATCAATTATTATTCAAGATAGTAGTTGGGTAAAGCAGAAATACACCTGCAAGAGAGAAGCAGAAGAAAAGAGAAATCCTGAGTGCAATCTTCATGCTTTTGAGGAGCTGAGATATAATATATTGATTTATAAGGTTTTTATAAGCCCCCTTTTGGCATGCTGCTTTTATTCTGTTTCTGCCGACTGGGTGAGGGAAAAGCAATATCGCCGATTATAATTTTTTATAAAGGGCGATATCTCTTTTGACAATATAGATATCGCCGATTATAATTTTTTATAAAAGGCGATATCTCGAGGTTGGTATGCGGAATCTAATAGGCAGAGAGAAAGAAATTAACTTTTTGCAATTAATATGGGAGGCAAAGGAAGCAGAATTTGTCGCACTCTATGGTCGACGACGTGTGGGAAAAACTTATTTAGTGCGAGAGTTTTTTAGCAAGAAAGGTATCTATATTGAATTTACTGGCTTGAAAGATGGCAGCATGGATGATCAATTAAGAAATTTCACTCAAAAAATAAGTGATACTTTTTATAACGCCATCCCACTTCAAGTGCCTAGTAGCTGGAATGATGCTTTTAGATTGCTAACACAAGAACTGGAAAAGCTTCCTAGAACAAAAAAAATAACAGTCTTCCTGGATGAACTGCCCTGGCTAGCGACAAAGCGCTCGGGTCTCATTCAAAACTTGGATTATTTTTGGAACACATACTGGAGCCGGTTGCCTAATTTAAAATTAATTGTGTGTGGATCGGCCGCGTCATGGATATTAGACAACCTTATTAATGCAAAAGGCGGACTGTATAATCGAATTACACGTACGCTGTTGCTCAGGCCTTTTACACTTGCTGAAACCAAAAAATTCCTTAAAAGTAAAGGTGCAAAATTTAATGATAAGCAAATATTAGATATTTATATGGTAATGGGTGGCGTGCCACATTACTTAAAACAGATAAAACGCTCAAAATCAGTCGCACAAAATATCAATGATATTTGCTTTCAAGTAGAAGGCTTGCTTTACAAAGAATTCTCAAAATTATTTGCTTCATTATTTGATAATGCTGAAATGAGCTTGGCCATCGTCCGTGCGATTGCGAAAAACCGTCATGGAATTTCAAGTGGCACTTTAGGCGAGAAAATAGGCAAGCACTCAGGGGGTAGGCTGAATACCTGGTTGCAAGAATTAGAAGCCTCCGGATTTATTCAGCGTTTTATTCCTTATAGCCGCAAGACACGAGGTCATTACTATCGTGTAACAGACGAATACACACTATTTTATCTGAACTGGATAGACAAGCTTCCTGCGCAGGGCGAATGGACTCAGCCAGACTATTGGCAGCAAGTTGCAAAAACACCTGCATGGCATAGTTGGGCCGGTTATGCTTTTGAAAGTGTTTGCTATAAACATATTGAACCTATTCGACGTGCATTGAAGTTAAATAAGACAATTTGTCATGCGGGTACCTGGCGATATTTGCCTGAGAAAAAGAAGCAGGATGAAACAGGGGCTCAAGTTGATCTTCTATTTGACCGTGAAGATGGCGTGATTACCTTGTGTGAAATCAAATACAGCGGAAAACAATTTTTGCTTACAAAAGCTGATGCAAAAAATCTCATTAATAAAATGGATGTATTTGAGAAACATATTTCAACATCAAAACAAGTTAATTGGGCGATGGTGACCACATTGGGCTTGAAAAAAAATATTTGGTCAGAAGATTTAATTGATGCAACGTTGACGCTAGAAGATCTTTTTATAGGTTGTGGGTAAGAGGCAACGATCTCTTTAGGGTTAGGTTTTCCCGTAAGTTGCCTCGGGCGGCCACAGGGGGCCGCCCCTACAAATGTTTGAGTACCCCCGTGAGCGGTTACGGCGTTCCCTCTCTCTTGGCTTGCCTCCCGAAGCTTTAGCGTAGGGAGGGGTGAGGGGTTCAAAAACACCGCTTCCCATTTTAGGCGGCTCGCCTAGAAAATCAATTATTATTCAATATGTTAGTTGCATAACAAGGCCGGGTGTGTTTTTCCTGAAAAATGCTTAAAGAGTTGGTATCATGCAGGCAGCTTAGGTTTTCAACTAATTTAGAGAAAAGCAGCATTGTTTAGTGGCATTATTCAAGCACTTGGGCGGGTGGAGAGCCTGGGTGACAGCAAGAGCGCAGGCGGCCAGCAAGCCGATCAGCGCTTCCGCATTAGCAGTGACGATGCCGCATTTGCACAAGCTTCGATCGGTGCCAGCATTGCCGTCAACGGTGTTTGCCTGACGGTGGTCACTTCGCATGAAGATGGCTTCAGTGTGGATGTCTCGCAAGCCACACTGGATTGCACCAGTCTACAGCACCTCGCGGTAGATCAGCCGGTGAATTTAGAACCCGCGTTGCGCATGGGCGACCCACTTGATGGGCATTTGGTGAGCGGTCATGTGGATGGCGTGGGCCATGTGGAGAGCATCGTGCCGGTGGGCGGCTCGCAACAATTAACCATCTCTGTGCCCAATAAACTGCTGCCTTTGATTGCGCCCAAAGGTTCTATTTGTATTGACGGCGTCAGCCTCACGGTTAATGAGGTAACACACAATAAAGTGACGGTGAATATTGTGCCGCATACGGCGCAGGTGACCATCATTGGAACGTATCAAGTCGGGCAGCGAGTGAATATCGAAATCGATTTAATCGCGCGCTATCTTGCGCAATTGGTAAAACAATCAAACAGTGAATTTTTTGAATATGGCACTGAATAAAATAGAAGACATTATTGACGATATCCGTCAAGGTAAAATGGTAATCTTGATGGACGATGAGGATCGCGAAAACGAAGGCGATCTGATCATGGCGGCCAGTTGCGTGCGCCCCGAAGATGTGAACTTTATGACGCGTTTTGGGCGGGGCTTGGTGTGTTTAACGCTCACGGAAGCGCGCTGCAAACAGTTGGGCTTATCGTTAATGGTCAGCCATCATCATTATTCTTTGCAACGCACTAACTTTACGGTTTCGATTGAAGCACGCGAAGGCGTGACGACCGGTATTTCAGCAGCCGATCGCGCGGTGACGATCCAAACGGCCGTGACGGCAGAGGCGCGGCCGGATGATCTGATTCAGCCGGGCCATATTTTCCCCATCATGGCACGCCCAGGTGGCGTGTTATCACGCGCAGGCCACACCGAAGCGGGCTGCGATTTAGCACGTTTAGCGGGCTTTGAACCGGCCGCCGCCATTGTGGAAATCTTAAACGAAGATGGCACCATGGCGCGCCGCCCACAGTTAGAAAAGCTTGCGAAAAAACACGGCTTAAAAATTGGCACGATTGCAGACTTAATTCAGTATCGCACGATGCATGAAGAAACCGTTAAGCGCGTCGATACACGTGACGTTGAAACGCCATTTGGTACATTTCAATTAGTGTCGTATTTAGATGCCATTGATGATCAAATGCATTTAGCACTCGTGAAAGGGGAGATAAACGCTGAAACACCCACTCCTGTGCGTGTGCATTACCCAGATACGCTGAATGATCTATTGCATGTCAAACAGGCAGGCGCGCCCGTTTGGCGATTACATGATGCCATGCAACACATTGCTGACGCCCAAAACGGCGTGGTGGTGGTGCTGGCACAGCAACCGTCATCAAGCCAGCTATTGCAGCGCATTCAAGCCTCTCAGCAACCGGCCACCACCGCTTCAAAAACACTCCCACCTGATTTGCGTACCATTGGTGCCGGCTCTCGCATTTTAGCCGATTTAGGCGTGCGGAAAATGCGCGTGCTCAGTGCGCCGAAAAAGATCCATGCGTTATCAGGTTTTGGTTTAGAAGTGGTAGATTATATTGCGCCGCCGGCTCATGCCACCGCCGAGACACCACAAGAAGCGGCTGTACAAGCAGTGGAAGAGTTTCTTGCTTAATTTTAATTTAGGTGATCTATGAAAAAAGATATACGTATTGGGATTGTTGCAGCAGAATTTAATCCATCGGTGGTGGATAAATTATTAGCCAGCGCGCACAAAACATTACTCGACAAAGGTATTACGGAAAGCAATATCACCACACTGCGCGTGCCAGGCGCATTTGAGTTGCCGTTAGTTGCACAACAGCTCACCGATCATCACGATGCGGTGATTGCATTGGGTGTCGTGATACGGGGTGAAACCGCGCACTTTGATTATGTGTCCAGTGCTTGCGCGCATGGTGTGATGCAAGCAGGATTGAATACTGATGTGCCGGTTATTTTTGGTGTATTAACAACGGATACAGTTGAACAAGCCATGGCACGCGCAGGCGGCAAATCTGACAAAGGTGTCGATGCCGCACAGGCCGCGCTCGATATGATTAATATCATGCAGGCATGCTCAGAAAGTGAGCCAAAAGATGAGTAAGCCTGGGCAAAATCGTCGTCGCCAAGCACGCTATTTAGCGCTGCAAGCTTTATATCAATGGGCGATTTCTCAAGATGATATCAGTAAAATTGAAAGACAGTTTTTAATTGATAATGAAGCCGCACAAATTGATGTGCCTTTTTTTCAAAAGCTATTGTACGGTGTGCCCACTGCGCTGGATAAATTAGACGAAACACTTTCGCCGCATTTAGATCGAAAATTATCAGACATTGATCCGATCGAACTCACGATTTTACGATTGGGGTGTTTTGAACTCATGGAATGCTCTGATATTCCTTATCGTGTTGTGATTAACGAAGCTTTAGAATTGGCTAAATTATTCGGTGCCGAAGAAGGTTTTAAATACATTAATGCCGTATTGGATGCAGTGAATACTAAGTTGAGCAGTAGATAAGTTTGGCTTGATAGCTTGGTAGAAGTGCTGCCTTATTTAGGGTGAAATGCCATTGTATGCTTTGGTTTAGTGATTTAGTGATTTAGTGGTTTAGTGATTTAGTGATTTAGTGATTTAGTGATTTAGTGATTTAATGGTTTAGTGGTTTAGTGGTTTAGTGGTTTAGTGGTTTAGTGGTTTAGTGGTTTAGTGGTTTAGTGGTTTAGTGGGAATGCCATGCTGCGGCGAGCTGTTTTGTGCGCCACGCTTGCCGCGCTGCGCGCTCACGCGAATCGGCGCAAAAACACTCCCCTCCGCCTGGCTGCCACCTTATCTAGGAACGAGCATTATGGCGGGTATAGTCAGCATTTATGAAAGTAAGGGGGTGAGGAGCATCTCTGGACAGGGAAAGCTCAGGGCGGCTTGCCAGCGAAATAGGGGTAGTGCAGTGTCAGTAGCAGTTCCTACAATATTACTCCCTCTCCCCTTTAAGGGGAGAGGGCTGGGGTGAGGGGTTATTATGCGAGAACATCAATTAATCCAGTCATTTTTTGAAAAGCAAAATATCAAACGGCCGGATGTGATACTTGGAATAGGTGACGACGCAGCGGTTGTCACTGTGCCAGAGAAACAGCAGCTGGTGGTGGCGACAGACACGCTGGTTGCAGGCGTCCATTTCCCTGAAAACACGTCCCCCGAAGACATAGGCTATAAAGCCCTTGCCGTGAATTTAAGCGATTTGGCGGCGATGGGCGCCACGCCTGCCTGGGCAAGCCTTGCCATCACGTTACCAAATGCCGATGAAACATGGCTGCACGCTTTTTGCCAAGGCTTTTTTGAGTTGGCGGCGCAGCACAACGTGCAATTGATCGGAGGTGACACCACACAAGGACCGCTTACGGTCACGGTCAGCGTGCAAGGGTTTGTGCCACAGGGTGAAGCTTTGACGCGCACGCGCGCTAAAGCAGGTGATGAAATTTATGTCACCGGCTATTTAGGGGCAGCAGGGCTAGCATTACGTGCTTTAAGTGAAGGACGAGCACCAAGCGAGACGCAAACCACTCAGCTCAATCGGCCGGTGCCTCGCGTTGCGGCGGGCATGGCGTTGCGCAATATTGCCAGTGCCGCAATTGATATTTCAGACGGGCTTGCCGCTGATTTAGGGCATATTGTGCAGCAAAGCCAGGTGGGTGCATGCATCACCTTAGCAGCCTTACCTGTTTCTGCTCAATTAGCCGCAGCCGTTTCACCAGAAGAGCGCATTGAACTGGCGTTGCATGCGGGTGATGACTACGAACTGTGTTTTACGGCGCCGCTTGCTAAACGCGAGGCCTTAGCAAAGGCATTTGCTGATTTGGATTGCCCTTACTGTTGTATTGGGGTGATCTATAATGAGGCTGGTTTAAGAGGCATCACACCCGACGGAGAGACGAGCCTTATCGAGACACGTGGGTATGAACATTTTTAGGAACCTGATGGGGTCAGGCTTATTGTTTAACATTCAAAAATATTTTTAATTGGTTGTAGGGGCGGCCCCGAAGTGGCCGCCCTCTAGGCATGCCCAATTTGACTCGACAAATTATCTAAATTAACGCCAAGGCCGGCGGCGGCTGCGCGCCAACGTTGTTCAAAGGGCACGTCGAATAAAATATCAGTGGTTGCCGGGGTGCTAAGCCAGACATTGTCTTTAAGTTCTTGCTCTAATTGGCCTTCTTCCCACCCGGCGTAGCCAAGTGCGACAATCACATCATGGGGGCCGGCTTGCTGACTGATGGCTTGTAGAATATCCTGTGACGTGGTGATGGAGACGGCTTCACTGATTTGCAAGGTAGACTCCCAGCGCTCGCCCGGGGGGTGCAACACAAAGCCGCGGTCGGGTTGCGCAGGGCCACCTGCTAGAATAGGTTGATCAGAGGTTACCGTGCGGTCATAGTGTATCTCCATATGCTCTAACACATCGCCTAATGTGATGGAAATGGGGCGATTGATGACAATGCCCATGGCGCCATCCGCATTGTGTTCACAGATGTACGTCACCGAATGATGAAAGTTCGGGTCCTGCAAACTGGGCATGGCAATGAGAAAATGATTGGTAAACGAATTAACAGTCTTCATAGGTAATAGTATCGGTGGAAACGCATCAACTCGCAAGTGAAAATTGCAAAAGGGCAGTGCCTCCTGCGGCGCTTGCGCCTTGGTTATATTATCGAGGATCACTGACTCGCCAGCTGCAAAAAGCCTTGACAACACCCATTGAAGTGATTGTTTGCAACGAAGGATGGAGCTTGCCATACGCCTTCGAAAAGAAAGCATTGGATTTACAAGAAGATACCAAAGTGTGGGTGCGTGAAGTACAATTAAGCTGCCTGAAATGTGTGTATGTGTTTGCGCGCACCTTGGTGCCTGCTAGCACATTAACAGGGGTGGGCTATGATTTATCTGCATTGGGAAATACCTCTCTGGGTGAGGTCTTGTTTACGCAATCAAATGCAAAGCGCGCCAACATGAAAGTTAACACACTTGCGCCATCACACGCCTATTTTAATAAAGCCACTGCGCACTTGGACGCACAAGCAAAAATGAGCATGCCGTCTCTTTGGGCGCGCAGTTCTTTATTTAATTTAGAAAATAAACCCTTGCTGGTGAATGAATGTTTTTTACCTGCGTTGACTAACCTTTCGTTTGGCGAGCTTGTGCACGATGACCACTAACGTACTGACAATACACACAACAAAATTTTCAGCCTACCTGCGTTTAATGCGTTGGGATAAGCCTATTGGTTTTTTTCTCTTGCTTTGGCCAACCTTATGGGCTTTGTGGATTGCTGCGCAAGGTGTGCCCGACACGAAAATTTTAATTATCTTTTTGTTGGGCGTGATCTTGACGCGCTCCGCGGGTTGCGTCATCAATGATATTGCCGATCGCCATATTGATGGCCATGTCGCTCGTACGCGCACACGCCCACTCGCCGCAGGCACGGTGTCAACAACCGAAGCACTGGGATTATTTATGGCACTGTGTGCAATGTGTTTAGGCTTGGTGTTGATGTTAAATAAACTCACATGGTTGCTTGCCGTGTTTGCGTTGTTTATTACGATGTTGTATCCCTTTATGAAACGTTATGTCGATTGGCCACAAGCTTTTTTAGGCATTGCTTTTTCATGGGGTGTCCTCATGGCATTTTCTGCACAGTTAGATACCGTGCCATCGATTGCATGGGTTTTGTTTGGTATTGCGATACTGTGGCCCATTGCTTACGATACGATTTACGCAATGGTCGACAAAGAGGACGATAAAAAAGTAGGCGTGCGTTCTACCGCTATTTTATTTGGTCGTTTTGCTGGGCCGATTGCCATTGGTTTGCAGGTCGTGATGTTGGGCTTACTGGGGTGGTTAGGGTACGCTTTAATATTGGGCGTGATTTACTATGCCAGTTTATTTATTGGCCTGATATTATGTGGGTATCAGGCTTTCTTAATACGGCATCACGAGCCGGAAGGCTGCTTTCGTGCTTTTTTAAATAGCCATTGGGTCGGTGCGGTCATATTTGTTGGGTTTGCATTGTCTTATCAATAATGGAGTATTGGGGTGACTAAAAAAACAATTTTAATCGTCGAAGATGAATCCGCGATCCGCAGCATGATAAAAATGACCTTAACGCTGGCAGGGTTTGAGTGCCTGGAAGCGGAAGAAACGCAAGCCGCGAGCAAGCAACTTGCCGCGCAGGCACCTGATTTAGTGTTGGTTGATTGGATGTTGCCAGGCGCCAGTGGTTTAGAATGGACGCGACGTTTAAAACGCTCACCCGAAACCAAGCAAATTCCCATCATCATGCTCACCGCCAAGGCAGAAGAGAACCATAAGGTAAAAGGCCTAGAAACGGGTGCCGATGATTATATTATCAAACCGTTTTCGCCTCGCGAGTTAGTGGCGCGTATTAACGCTGTATTACGGCGCAGCGGGCCCGACGCAGAGCAAGAACACATCCAGGTGGGTGCGTTGTGTTTAGAGCCAGAAAGCCATCGCGTCAGGGCAGGCGAAACAGAATTAACCATGGGCCCAACCGAGTATCGTATTTTGCACTTTTTTATGTCGCATCCAGATCGCGTGTACACGCGCTCGCAATTATTAGATCAAGTGTGGGGGCATAATGTTTACTTGGAAGAACGTACGATTGATGTCCATATTCGTCGTTTGCGTAAAGTACTTGCACCGGTGGGTTGCCAAAACATGATTCAAACGGTGCGCGGCGTGGGGTATCGTTTTTCAGAGCAGCCATCAACATGATTAAAACCCCCCTTTGGCAGCTGATTGTTCTGACCTGCATACTGGCGGTGGTGGTGAGTGTGGCCTGGCAGTTAGGTTATTTGTTGATGGGGCTTTGCCTCAGTTCTGTTGCCTACCTTATTTGGTTTGCTTGGCAGTGGCGGTATTTAATCCGACGTGGTGCGCGCCTGCGTTCAACCATTGTTGAATTTCGGCAAGCGATCGATGCCTTTCCCGATGCGGTGGTGATTTTAAATTTAGAAAATGAAGCCGTGTGGTGTAACAACGCGGCAGCGAGTTTGTTAGGCGTGCATTACTCGGGGGATTATAAGCCCCCTTCTTCCTTATTGCAGATCCCAAAACTCAAGCGCTATTTGTTGCGCCAAGAGTATGACGAGCCCTTAGAAATGACTTCGCCAGCCGATAAAAAAATCACCTTGTCAATACGCGTGGTGGCTTACGGTGAAGCTTATTATCTGCTGGTGGCGCGCGACATCACGCATTTGCAAAAGCTAGAGCAAATGCGTCGTGATTTTGTGGGGAATGTGTCGCATGAGATGCGCACACCGCTTACCGTGATCTATGGCTATCTAGATACCTTATTAGAACAGCCTGATTTAGAAACATGGCAACCCGTGTTTGCACAAATGCACCAACAAACGGCACGGATGACACGTTTAGTTGGCGATCTCTTATTGCTCTCACGCTTGGAAACACACCAGTTGAGTGAAGAACAACAAGAAGAGGTGAATATCCCTGAGTTGCTGGCAGACATTTACAATGAAGCACAAATGCTAGCCAAAGCATCCGCGCATCATGTGACACTGGATGTGAAGAGTAAGCTTGGCTTGCATGGTAAACCGGATGAATTGCGCAGTGCCTTCTCTAATTTGGTGATTAATGCATTGCGTTATAGCCCGCCGGAAAGCACGATACAAATTCGTTGGTTTGATGATGAGAACGGTATTTATTTTGAAGTGGAAGATAATGGCCCGGGGATCGCACCCAAACATCTACCACGTTTAACAGAGCGCTTTTATCGTGCTGATACGGCGCGTTCACGTACCACGGGTGGCACCGGCTTGGGGTTAGCCATTGTAAAGCACGTATTATTGCGTCACGATGGTCATTTAGAGATCCATAGTATATTAGGGGAGGGCAGCACGTTTACCTGCTGCTTCCCACGAGAACGTATTAAAAAATTGGAAGAACCCGCGGCAGGAGCCTAAGCGATATGACAATAATACCCTCATTATTGCAATCTGTTATTCCATTGAGTGAACAAGCTGGTAACGCTATTTTAGCGGCAGTCGAGCAAGGGTTTACCGTTGAAAAAAAATCAGATGGCACCCCCGTGACGTCGGCAGACATTGCCTCTCATGATTTAATTAAAGCGGCGCTAGCTGATGTAACGCCAAACTATCCATTATTGTCAGAAGAAGAGGAAGATATTCCTTTTGCGCAGCGCGAGCACTGGCAAGATTATTGGCTGGTAGACCCGCTCGACGGCACCAAAGAATTTGTTGCCGGCACAGAGCATTATTGCGTGAGCATTGCCTTGATCCATGCGCACCAACCCGTTTTAGGCGTGATACATATTCCTGCTTGGCAAATCACTTATTTTGCAGTCCAAGGGGAGGGTGCTTTTAAATGCCGTGTCGGTGGCACACCCGAAGCCATTCATACGAACGCAAATCTCACATCGCAAGCGCCTGTCTTGGTCTGCGGTCGCTGGTTAGGGAATAAGCGCTTACAAGCTTTGCGGGCACGCTTACCAGAGCATGAGATTAAAGTAGTGGGCAGCGCGATCAAAAGCTGTTTGGTGGCCGATGGCCAAGCCGATATCTACCCAGGTTTTGGTCCGACGATGGAGTGGGATACGGCGGCAGCCCAATGTATTTTACAGGAGGCCGGCGGCGTTTTACTGTCAGCCGACTTAACGCCGCTGCGCTATAACCGCCAAGCAAACCTTAAAAATCCGTTCTTTATGGCAACAACCTATCCACAAGCTCCTTGGCTGCCCGATTTTGCTGAGATTGCGTTGAGCTCCCCTTCCTGATGAGCTGCGGGGACAATTTCTAATTTTGAATGAAAGAACCTAATGTAATTTGTATTTTACTGCAGGTGCTAACAATCCTAAAAAATGGCCCCCTCTCCCCTTCAAGGGGAGAGGACCGAGAAGCATGTCTTCGAGCGCCCTGGGCCTCCCTGCGCCAAGGCTTCGGGAGGCAAGCAGGACAGTGTGGGCCAGCAACAGGTCTTATATAGATGACTCCCTCTCCCCTTCATGGGGAGAGGGTTGGGGTGTGGGGTTAGTTAGCTCCAGCAGCAAATTAGAATAATACCAATAAAATGAACGACTTATTTTCTCGGCCTGAGTTCATTCCTTGTGCTATATTTAAAATAAGTTAATCTCAACCTACGCAAGGACGCGTCATGGGAAAAATAGTCACGCAGCCCACTGCCGTCGCGCAGTGGCAGCTGCTTATCAACGAAGCACAGCAAGCGTGTGAGCAACCGCTCAACGAATCGCTAGAGTATTATTTAGTGCGTTTGCTCATGCGCTTTATGGAAGCGCCTGACTTGATAAACAGTGTGTTAGCACTGGAATTTATCGAAGGCATGCAAGCACCCCATGAACAGCGTGAAGAACGGCTGCGTGATGTGGGTGACAAGTGCTTGCTGGTATCCGGTTTATTCCCCAACCAGGCACAGCGTCGGCACGTCAGCGTGGGGTATTATGTTGGTTTAGGGCAGAGCGCCTACGATACACTGGCGCACCTAGACAACCGCGAGACCTTCCCCTACGTTGATCTCTGTCAACATTTTGTGAAGTTAATGGATATTCTGCAGGCCACGCGTGATATTCATGGAGAAGTAAGCTTACCGCCCCTGCTTGTTCAAGAAATCTGGCAGCAAACCAACAGTCGATATGCTTGGCGCCGCCTGCTCGCGCAAACGGATGGCATGCCAATTGCTAGCGATATGTCCCAGACAAAGCCTCACTGATTGTTTCTTATTGAGCGCTATGGGATAATAGCGCGATGAATAGTTTACCTGATTTTATTGCTCAAAACTGGCTGCTCAGCCTTGCCTTTATCCTGACCTTGGCGGTTGTTATTTTTAGTGAAACACGTGCGCGTCAGCGCAGTGCATCGCGTTTAACCGCACAACAAACGGTCATGCTCATGAACCGCGAAAACACCACAGTGGTGGATATTCGCGATCGTCCTGCTTTTGAGAGCGGTCATATTTTAGGGGCGGTGCATATCCCCATGAGCCAAGTGTTATCTGATCCTGAAAAAGCCCTTAAAAAATACCAAGGCAAGCATTTTATTATTGTGTGTGCCAATGGCATGCAGTCCGCCAATGTGGGTAAGCAATTACGTAAAAAAGGGTTTGTGCAAGTGAACTTTTTAGCCGGCGGTATGCAAGGCTGGATGACAGATAATTTTCCTGTAACCAAAGATTAAAAATATGACAGACGAAACCCAGACTGAAAAAGGCAACGACGATAAAGCGGCGCCAAATGGTAAAGCAGCGAATTTTGCTATTCAGCGTATTTATGTGAAAGATCTTTCTTTTGAAGCACCAGACGCGCCTGCGATTTTTGAAGAAAACTGGAAGCCAGAGTTGAGCCTGGATGTGGCAACCAAAACACAGCAAATAAAAGAAGACCTCCACGAAGTGGTATTAACGCTTACTGCCAAAGTACAAATTGGTGATAAAAGCGCATTTGTCGTCGAAGTACAACAAGCCGGGCTCTTTACCATTAAAGGGTTAGACGATGAAACCTTGCGCCATACTTTAGGCACGTTTTGCCCTAATATTTTATTTCCGTATGCACGTGCGGTGATTGCGGATGCCGTGAGTCGCGGCAGTTTTCCACAATTGCATTTGGCGCCGATTAATTTTGATGCGATTTACGAGCAGTATAAAAAAGGCCAGGCGGAAGCAGGAAAGGCAACCCCGCCCACAACACACTGACTTGTACCGTGAAAAATGCTTTAACACATGACGCCATGACGGTGATAGGCGCAGGTTCTTGGGGAACCGCGCTCGCTATTTCACTTGCGCGTAATAATGTGCCCACGCGTCTTTGGGGCAATGAAATAGAACTGCAAGCCGACATGGCGCGTACGCGCTGCAATGCACATTATCTTCCGGGCATTGATTTTCCTGAGTCACTTACCGTTTACACAGAGCTTGAAAAAAGTTTACAAGATGTGCGTGATATCTTGTTGGTGGTGCCCAGTCATGCTTTTCGTGAAGTGCTGAATACTCTCAAACCCTTATTGCCTAGCCATGTGCGTATTGCATGGGCCACAAAAGGCTTAGATCCCACAAGCAATCAGTTACTGCATACGGTTGTTTATGAAGTATTAGGCGAAAGCACTCCTGTTGCTGTGTTATCAGGGCCGACTTTTGCAGCAGAAGTCGCTGCCGGCAAACCGTCTGCATTGGCGCTGGCAAGCACAGATGCGGCGTTTGCGGAAAGCTTATCACAACGTTTTCATAGCCCACATTTCCGTGTTTATCGTAATGACGATATCATCGGTGTGCAATTGGGTGGTGCTTTAAAAAATGTATTAGCCATTGCAACAGGCATTAGCGATGGCCTTGAGCTTGGCGCCAATGCGCGTTGTGCCTTGGTGACGCGTGGGCTAAATGAAATTATGCATTTGGGGCAGGCAATGGGTGCGCAATCCGATACGTTTATGGGGTTAGCCGGCTTAGGTGATTTAGTATTGACGTGCACAGACAATCAATCACGCAATCGACGTTTTGGTTTAGCCTTAGGGCGAGGTGAAACGGTTGACGCAGCACTCAAGGCGATAGGGCAAGTCGTGGAAGGACGTGGCAACGCGGCGCAAGCCAAAGCATTGAGCGAGCAATATGCGGTGGAAATGCCCATCCTGATGCAGGTGTATGAAATTTTATATCAAGACATCACGCCGCGCGATGCCGTGACTGCGCTGCTGATGCGCCCGCCGACGGCTGAATAAACCCTAATTGTCTCCAGGCTTCAAAGGCCACAATCGCCACCGCATTAGACAAATTCAAACTACGACTATCCGCTTGCATTGGAATACGCACCACATCGCTGGTTGGCAGTGTGGCGAGCAAATCCATTGGTAAGCCTCGCGTTTCTGGCCCGAAGAGCAACGCATCGCCCGGCTGATACTGCGGTGCGGTGTAGCAAGTCGTGCCTTTGGTTGAGCAGGCAACCACGCGGCGTGGCTTAACGTCACGCAAAAAAGCCTCAAAACGGGCATGCCGTTTCACATTCGCAAATTCACGGTAGTCTAGGCCCGCTCGCCGAAGCTGTTTATCGTCTAGCGCAAAGCCCAGCGGCTCAATTAAATGCAGCGCATGGCCTGTATTGGCACATAAGCGCATAATATTCCCCGTATTGGGTGGAATTTCGGGTTCAAATAAGACAATATTGAGCATCAGGAAAATCAACTAGGTAAACAGTAAGCAAGCCACTTATTTTAGGAGAAAATATGTCTCACGCCAATGGAATATTCTCACGTCGCGCTTTTTATTATTATATCGCCATCGTTTGTGCCTTATTGCTAGGGGCAGGCTATTATTTTGAATATGTCATGGATTTGCTGCCCTGCCCATTGTGTGTGTTGCAGCGCTTGTCTTTCTTGCTGGTGGGGCTCACCGCCTTGATAGCAGCAATACACCATCCCGCCGGGTGGGGGCGTTTTATATACGGCGGTTTAACCACCTTTTTCGCCTTTAGCGGTGTTATTTCAGCCGGTCGCCAGATTTGGTTACAAGGTTTGCCGCCCGGGCAAGCACCTGCTTGCGGGCCAGGTTTTGATTATTTGGTATCCACTTTCCCTTTACAAGAGGCGATAGAGTTAATCTTTATGCGCTCGGGTGAGTGTGCGGAAGTGCAATGGGAATTGTTTGGCCTCAGTATGCCTGGCTGGGCATTCTTATTTTTTGTTGGCTTTTGCCTGCTGGGCTTATTTCAGCTGCGTAAGTAGTCGTTAAACAATAAGCCTTAATCACCCACCCGAAGTGTGAGAATAATGTCATTATCTCGCTCTTCGGGCTCGCCGACTAAAGCGTGCCCATTGATACGGCACCACGCGGGAATATCTTGCTTCACGCCCGGATCGGTACAATACACCGTCAATATATCACCCGCTTGCAGCTGATTCACTTTATTTTGCACCCGGATCACCGGCATCGGGCAAAGCAAGTTGCGGGCATCGAGTTCGTGATCACTCATACATACCATGCCTTTGGAAGCTCATCAGCAGGAAGGGGCTGCACATTTAAGGTGTGGGCGCTGCCAGAGTCGGTGGTGATCCCCACTTCAACATTTTGCGCATCACGGCCTTGGCTAAAGCGTGCGGTGATCCGAGCGGCTAAATGCAGCTCTTCGGCGGTGGGGGTGCCGTCTACCAGGGCAAGCGGCCCTTCATGATCAAGCACTCGCATGCTGGTGAATTGTTTGCGGTAGCCAGATAGATAATTGTTCTCGCCTTCTTCCCGGCCGATAATCAATTTAAAATTTTCGGTGGGGCGCAAATGGCGCCCGACTTTGAGTAACATAATATCATCGAGCTCGTAGTCGCGTTTTTTGCGAGCCTGCCATAGATCTTGTAATTTGGTGGCGTAATTTTTATCGGTTAAGAAGCAGCAACCGCCTGCGGGTTGCGCGTAATCATCGATGGCAAACGATTTTGCCAAGGCCATTTGCGGTTTGCGACTGCGGCCGGAGAAATCTTTAAGTTGCGCGCGATCGATCCAGCCTTCACGCTCTGGTAAGGTGGGCGCAAGGTTTTGGGCGCATAAGGGGCGAAGCAAACGATCGTCTGCGCCTGATTCAGCGGCCACAATGGGCATTCTTTTGGCCAGTTGCGACATGGGGCGTTGGCCAATGACTTCACCGGTGATAATAAAGTCAAAACCTTGTGCTTCCATCCAGGCTTTGGCTTTGCCGACCATGAAGATTTTACAATCCAAGCAAGGATTCACATGTTGGCCATAACCGTGTTTCGGGTTCAGCACAACATTTTTATATTCTTCGACAATGTCAATAATATGCAATTTGATGCCCAGCTGCTCAGCCACCCATAATGCATTATTGCGTTTTACTTTATTTTTATCGTGCTTGCGAATAGCGTGCGTGTGACCTTCCACACAAAAACCCGTGAAGAAGTTAATGCCTTCCACATGGATCCCTTGCGCAAGAACAAGCTGGGTTGCCAGCATGGAGTCTAATCCACCGGAGATTAACGAAACTGCTTTGTATTGTTTTGTCATACTATCCAGAAAACATCAAAAATCATGAGCTGGAAGTATAACGCAAAGTGAGGTGAAAGATAAGATGAAGCAGAAAAAGGGAAATGAATAAGGGCGGCCACTTCGGGGCCGCCCTTTTCGAATAGGTGGCTAATAAGACTGCCCAGACGCATACCCATTTGTCTCGTTAGCAATCAAATGCTTACGGATCCAGTAATCAATACTCACGTATTTACCGGCACCGATAAAGAACAGCACTAATAACATCACAAAATAAGTCACCGCAAACTGCACACCGTTATTGAGCAGCACTAAGCGACCAAACTCGGTGGCCAGGGTATGCTGTTCGGGGTGGTTTGTTTCCAGCCAGGTAGACAGCTCAGCAATACGTTCGCCGCCAGCAGACGCCGCCGGGGCAATGGCATACCAGCCGTTTTGCCAATGTACACTGAAGGTAGCAACCAACATCACGATCATCAGTGGAATACTGATAAAGCGCACCCCTAAACCAAATAACAGTGCAATCGCACCGAATGTTTCAAGCAGTGCTGCAACATACGCCATCAGCGTCGGTAATGGGAGACCAATGTCTGTGAAAAAATTAATCGTGCCGTCTAAATTTTGTAGCTTGCGTGTACCAGCATGCCAAAGAGGGACGACTAAAAAAAGCCGCAAGGCAAGCGGCCCTAAAAAATCGACACACCGCGTGGCATCAAGCATTTTTAACATTTTTCTAGAACAGGTTTTCATGGTGGATAAGCTCCTTCTTGGTGATATAGGTTTTAGGTTGAGGATTGATCGGTGATAAGGATATCTTTGTCGTACAGCGTGTGCAACATGCTGGCGCCTTCTTGAAGTACCCTATCAGTATCTTGCTGCAATTCAGCGGCAATTTGTTTTAAGAGCTGCTCGCCACGTTGTGCTTGCCCAGTCAGCAATTGAATTAAACGCGCAGTCACGGCATTCAGCGCAGTGGTGGTGACTTTGTCATCACGATTGCGGGCAGCGACTAAATAGGTCGGTGCTTCCGGTGGTGCGTTCTGACAATTCTCAACAGTCATCTGATGCACAGGAAAGCGATAGCCAAAAGGCCGGGCCAGTGGTGATAGCGCAAACACCGTATTAAGCGGATCAATAAGGGCAGGTTGTGCCTCCCAATCCACTTCTGCCACATCAGCACGCAAGGCGTATTGTGTCCATTCAAAGTGGGCGACTTCTAGCAGGCAAGCTGGGTCATCTGCTTCCGCTTGGTAGTTTTCTTGTAGATAAGTGATAAACGCGCCGGCAATATCCTGAGACAAAGGGCTGTGCATACGAGGCATGCTGAAAAAATCTTGAGTGAGTGCCTGCCAACGTGCTTGACTCAACAGTTTTCGAAAAGTAGGCAGGGCATTGCTGATAAATTCACTTGTACTGTTGTAAGTGAGGCGTCGATAAAGGTTGAGTCTATCCAGCGGGATATCATCCAGCGGCGGCGCCTTTTCAGGGTTGCGCAAATAATCTAAAAAAGCACGTTGTACTTTTTGAAAAGCGGGGAGCGCGGTCTCAGACATAAACTGACTCCGCTGGTTGTTGTGTTGTGCTGGTGGCTGTGCCAGCCATTTGCGCCTGCAGTGCTTTCACTTGCGTGACTTCTTTCATTAATTCTGCCAGCGGCGGAATATTAAAATCACGCTCGATGATGGTGGGCACATTGCCAAAGCGTGTGTAGGCTTGCTTGAGTAACGCCCAAACAGGGTCAATAATATCCGCGCCATGCGAATCGATGATTAAATCAGGCTGCTTTTGCGCATGCCCTGCCATATGGATGTAAGCAATGCCTTTTGGTTGCAGTGCCGATAAAAACTCGCTGGCATCAAAACCATGATTGACACTATTCACATAAATATTGTTCACATCCAGCATCAAGTCGCAGTCAGCTTCTGCGAGCACCGCGTTAATAAAATCGGTTTCTTCCATTTCTTTGCCGGGTGCACAATAAGAAGAAACATTTTCAATGCCAATACGGCGCTCGAGCAAGTCTTGTGTACGGCGAATGCGCTTAGCAACATAGTGCACCGCTTCTTCCGTAAAAGGAATGGGTAATAAATCGTGCAGATGGCCTTCGTCACCGCAGTAACTTAAGTGTTCGGTGTAGATCTCAATGCCATTGTCATCTAAAAATTGTTTAACCTGTAAAATAAAATTTTCATCTAACGGTGCAGGTGCACCGAGCGACAAAGACAAGCCATGACAAACAAAAGGGTAGCGCTCACGAAAGTAGGCCCAGGTTTTAGGTCGCTTGCCACCGCGCGCTAACCAGTTTTCGGGCGCAATTTCTAAAAAATCAGGTTGGGGTGCGTCAGTGGGTGTTTCTTGGAGCGCTGCAAAAAGCTGGCTACGCAGACCGATCCCTGCGCCGTGAATATGTTGTCGTGCTGATGAAATAGTGGTGGTCATGTGACATTGCTATGTGATGACCGTTCCTCAAGGGAGAGATGGCGGAGGTAATAACCCCTCACCCCGGCCCTCTCCCCTTGGAGGGGAGAGGGGGAACTTAATGGAAGTTGGGGAGAAAAAACAAACATTTTTACATGTTTGTACCACAAGAACCTTCACCACAGGTGCCTTCATCGTCGCCGTCGTCAGCACAATCTGCATCCATGTCGTCAGCACAGTCTGCATCCATGCCGTCAGCGCAGTCGCCATCCATATCATGGCCACAATCACCTTCTTTTTCTTTACCGCTACCACCGCCCACGAGAGACACGTGCTTGCTAGCAGGCTCAGCCGCAAAAAGCGTGCCGGTGTCAGCATTCGCCATAGGGGCAGCCGATAAGCTGATGGCCAAGGTGGCGCCCAAAGCGGCTGCCAATGGGGTTAAAGTGGGTTTCTTTTCTTTACTCATAATGACTTCCTTTTTTCAGTTATAAAGTTTCTAATCAGTACGCTGCTATCCAAATGCGCATAGCAGTCAGCATCTTATATTGTCTTTCTAGCCAATTCAAAGGGTATTTAATTGGAAAATCAATAGATTACATTTTGAGTTTCAGTGTTTTTTCTATGAACAGGAGCCCAGTTGTAGGGGCACGGCGTGCCGTGCCCATCTAGGAGATAATAGTTCGCCTCAGAAAGGACACGGCACGCCGTGCCCCTACAGGTGGTTTACTACATTAAATTCAAAAAAGATGTCTCATTTTCATTGACACCTTCCGGACCGGCAAACATACATGTCAATGTTACGCTACTTTATATGAGGAGTTGTGTTTTGTTTTGGTAAAAAGATGTCTTCCGGATCAGACGATGGTAGCGAGCAGGCGCGGGAGGCGGCCCTTGATGGGATTATCCTCGAGCTTCAAGGAGAACTTCAAGAAGTCAGAGAAGCGCTGCGTAAAGAGCAGGCCACCCGCACAGCGCTTCAGCAAACACATGATGACATAGCGGCCAAGCTTGAGAAGATTAGACTGTTACTCATCTGCCCCCTGACGAGTAACTTTCCCCCCGATCCAGTCGTTGCCTCAGATGGTTGGGCCTACAGCGAAGGTGCACTTTTGACGCAGCAAACCAAAGGAGACTACAAGTCGCCCAAAACGGGGGACCTCATAGCAGGCCGTGCTCATCGCTCACCTTTAGTAAGAGCGCTTATCGCTACCTTAACAGGCAAACAAGTAGCGGCCCCGAAAAAAAAAGAGCCTGGTTTCTGGGATAACCTGGCGCCTTGGAGCATGTTCAGCGGTGCAGACAAAGACAAGGCTCAGGCAGATGCTTCGAAAGCCGCCGCGGCAGCCGCCGCGGCGAGTAGCCCTGGTGGGGGGGGCGCTGCCGGCTCAGGAGGCAGAACAACAGCAGCGCATGCCTCTCTTGTTGCACAAGTGACAGCAGGACTAGCCAGAACAGTCATGCAAGGGGCCCCCATTGCTTTTGAGCTGAACTGCCCGCAGGTCGAGGCACGGGGTCAAAAGGAGTCAAAGGAGTGGGCGCCCCTTCACGACAATCTGAGCACGTACCGGAAGATGGCGCTGAAGAGCTTCACCAAGGCGGCGGTTGAGAAGCTGGTGGCTATCTTCCGTGAAGCGCAAGGGGCGGGCAAGCAGTTGGTGTTGGAAGAGTTTGAGATGACCCATAGTGATCTGAGTGATGACGCCGTGCTGAAGACATTGCTTGATGTGCTGTGCCAGTGCTCGCTGAAGAAGCTGAACTTGAGCGGCGACCGGATCAAAAGCAATAATCTGGCGGACTATCTTGTGCCATTGGTGGTGGCGCCACGGCCTAACAAGCCGGACATGAAAAATCACAAGGGCACCTTGGAGCATCTTGACCTCAGCAACAATCCTTTGGGCAAAATAGAAGGGGGGGAGTGTGCACAACTGTTTGGTCAGCTGATTGAAGCGGCCGCGAATCTGAAGATCCTCAACTTTTCCGGGACACAAATTGATAGCATCGCTGCAGCCAATTTGGCTGCTAGCTTCACGATGGTGGGGGTCGTCGTTCAGGCGCTACACCTCAAGGGTTGTCCGAATATTGAGGCTCGCGACAAGCAAACCATTTATGAATACATCGCTACGAATCAAGGCTTTTACCAAACAGCCCAAGCGCGTGTTGCGGCGCTTGAAGCGCTTGTCTCTTTGAAAAAGGGAGTAGGTTACCACCCCGATCTTCGTGGCAAAAAGCCCCAAGCCCAACCTGAGATAATCATTTTGTCTGACACGGTACGTGCTGCATTTGAGACGAAAAGAAAGGCGGTTGAAGAGCAAGCTGGCACACAAGTTGCCAAAAAGAAAACAGCAGAGCGTCAAGATAGGCTCGACGACCTCTCCAACCCAGGCCCAGAAAAACGTGTTGAGCGCCAGCAAGCAGAAAACCAAGCGATTGTACGGTTTGAGCAGGCACTTTTCTCAGTGATTGATGCAGGCAAGTCAAACGCGAGAGTACTTGGCTCTGTGCCAGCGTTCGCAAGCGCAATAGAGGCCTATGGCGCGGCATTGTATCTGCTTTACTGGCGCAGAGAGCATTATCGGCACTATGTTGAAACCCCCGATGGCGCGACGCGCCACATTTATGTTTTTGATCAGATTTCGGAGGCAAGCTCGATACCGCCGCCTGACGATGAGGACGACGAGGAAGACAGTGAATAGTGCAGCATTGAGACAGATTTCTTGTCCCAGACAGCATGCTTGAGGTCAAAAAAAACCGAACAAAATAAGTTTGTCAAATAACTGTTTTTTGCTCAGCCACTCGCTACTGTGCGGCAATAGCGACAGGAATAGCCGCACAATAATAAGTTTATCGAATAACTTATTCGCAAATAGAAAGCGAAGCGGTTTGTGGCAGGGCTTTCGTTTGTCGCGCCTGGCGACTTATGAAACAATGGAATCAACATAAATGAGGTTATTTGTTGTGATTGATGAAAAAGGTTTTCGCGCCAATGTGGGGATGATTCTCTGCAATGGCCAGCAGCAGCTATTTTGGGCGGAACGCATTCGCCAAAAAGGTGCCTGGCAATTTCCACAAGGCGGTGTGCAAAACGGTGAGACACCGACTGAAGCCATGTATCGTGAGTTGCATGAAGAGGTGGGGCTGATGCCTGAGCAGGTCGCGCTCCTCGCGGAAACGCAAGATTGGCTATACTACCGCCTGCCCAAGCCGTTGGTGCGTAAAAAGCAAAAGCCGCTGTGTATTGGCCAAAAACAAAAGTGGTTTTTGCTGCGGTTGCTGACAGAAGACGACAGCATCCAATTAAGCCATTCCGCAACACCGGAGTTTATTCAGTGGCGCTGGGTAGATTATTGGGAACCGGTGAAGCAAGTCGTGAATTTTAAGCGTGAGGTGTACCAACAAGCGCTCGTTTTATTTGAGCCGATTTTGTTCCCGCATTCACGCAAGCCCGTCGACAAAGTGATCCAATATTCTGACGAGCAGCAGGTTGGATAATTTGTGCGAAGTAGTAAACAGTGGCTTAGCGGCCGTTTTATAAAAAATTAGAAAATACTAAGGTAGGAGTAGGTATTTATAGTGTAATGGCGCTATGCTTTAAAGAGGGCTCCTCTTTTGCTGAAAGGCAATACGATAAGCAAGTTTAGAGAAAACAGCGTGATAGCGCGATAGTGCCAGTTATCTGTAAACTGAAATATTAGAAATAACACGGACACACGGATAAATGGTCAAGCAAGCTACCATGTTAAAAACACTGCAGCGCATTGTGGAAGAGGTCAATAATGCGCGCGGCTTTCGTGAAGCGATGGAAATCATGGTGCAGCGTGTGCGTGAGGCCATGAATACCGATTCGTGTTCGGTGTATTTACGTGATCGCAAGCAGGGTGGCTATGTCTTGCTGGCAGCCGAAGGGTTTCGCGAAGAGGCAGTAGGCAAGGTGCGTGTAGCGCCCGGTGAAGGCTTGACCGGTCTGGTCGCACAACGTGAAGAGCCTATTAATCTGGCCGATGCGGCTAAACATGAGCATTACCGTTATTTCCCAGAGACCGGTGAAGAACGCTACCATGCGTTTTTAGGTGTGCCCATCATTCATCAACGTAAAGTACTCGGGGTGCTGGTGGTACAACAGCATGAACCGCGGCGTTATGATGAAGCCGAAGAAGCTTTTTTAGTCACGCTATCAGCACAGCTTGCCGGCGGTGTGGCCCATGCGCAAGCCACTGGCAGTATTCCAGGCGTGACCTCACCAGACGATATTCAGGCGGAGCGTTGGGTAGGAACACCTGCTTCATTGGGGGTGGGCATTGGCACGGCCGTGGTCAGTTACCCGCTTGCTGATTTAGAGAGTGTGCCCGATCGCGCAGTGGATGATATCGATGCCGAAATTGAAGCGTATCGTACTGCCATTAAAGCTGCGCGCAGTGATATTGTCACCTTGCGTGGGCGACTTGAAACCACGCTGCCACGTGAAGAGCAAGCACTCTTTAACGTGTACATACAAATTCTAGACAGTCGCAGCTTAGCCAAAGAAGTCATCAAAGAAATTCGTCAAAATAATTGGGCGCCGGGGGCATTGCGCCGCGTCATTAAACGCCATGAGCAGCATATCCAATCCGTTGAAGATGAATACATACGCGAACGCGCTATTGATGTACGCGACTTGGGGCGGCGGATCTTAGCGCACCTGCGCGCGCAATCACGCACTGTTCCGGATTATCCAGACAATACTATTTTAGTCGGCGAAGAAATCACGGCTGCAACGTTAGCTGAAGTGCCCGTTAAACGTTTAGCGGGGTTGATTTCACTCAAAGGATCAAGCAATTCACATACCGCCATTATTGCACGCGCGTTGGGGGTGCCGGCTATCATGGGGGCAGAGAGTCGCTCCTTGCCTAATATCGATGGTAAAGAGGTGATTGTCGATGGCTATCATGGGCATATTTTTGTTGAACCGGCGGCTTACCTGCGTCAAGAATACCAGCGCCTCGCAGAAGAAGAACGCGAACTATCCGATGCCCTAAAGAAACTGCGTGATTTGCCGGCTGAAACTCCTGATGGGCAACGTGTGTCGCTGTGTGTGAATACCGGGTTGGTGGCCGATATCACGCCCGCACTGGAAGTGGGCGCAGAAGGGGTGGGCCTGTATCGCACGGAAGTGCCTTTTATGCTGCATGATCGCTTTCCGGGGGAAGATGAGCAGCGTGCAATTTATCGCCAAGTCTTGGAAGCGTTTGCGCCGCACCCGGTGACGATCCGCACGTTGGATATTGGTGGTGATAAAGCCTTGCCCTATTTCCCAATTGAGGAAGATAATCCTTTCTTAGGGTGGCGCGGTATTCGTGTGACCTTAGATCATCCCGAAATATTTTTAATCCAATTGCGTGCCATCATTCGTGCGAGTGTCGATTTAAATAATTTACACATCATGCTGCCGATGATTTCCAATCTGTATGAGGTGGATGAAGCCTTGCGTTTAGTGCATCAAGCGTATACAGAGGTGGCAGACAAACACCCTGGTTTAGCGAAACCCAAAGTGGGCGTGATGATTGAAGTGCCTGCGGCTGTATATTTGGCCGGTGCCTTAGCCGAGCGTGTTGATTTCTTATCAGTGGGCAGCAATGATTTAACGCAGTATTTATTAGCCGTTGATCGTAATAATGCACGGGTGAGTAATTTATATGATGCCTTGCACCCTGCTGTGATTGAAGCACTGGAAAAAATTGTCGAAGCAGCGCACGCGAAAGGCAAACCCGTGAGTATTTGCGGTGAGTTGGCCGGCGATCCGGCCGCGGCGATATTATTACTGGCCATGGGCTTTGATACCTTAAGCATGAATGCAACGGGTTTGCCCAGAATAAAATGGGTGATCCGCAACTTTACGCGCAAAAAAGCGAAAGCCTTGTTAGCGGATGTGAAAAAAATGGATAATACCGCACAAGTGCGTGAATATTTAGATAAGGCAATTGAAGAGGCAGGCTTAGGTGGCTTAATTCGTGCCGGTAAAAGCTGATCAGTTGACTGTAAATTCGAGTATCGAAAGTACAATCCCCAATATAGCAGCTGAGCCTATGACAATAGCGCCCAATTTTAGCACAATACGAGATTCTAAACGAGACTCTAGAGTAACCAGATCTTGTTTTAAGATAAAGATATCTTGTTTTGTCGCAAGCTTTTCACCTACCACATCAGCAATGGCCTCTGCATGTGCCTCTGCTTGTTGATCAGGCACCCCGGCTGTTCTGAGTTTTTTAACGTAAGCTAATGTATCAAAAGCTAAATTTGACATCGCTGCGGTCTCTGCGTGTGTAGGCATGCTATCCCCTTTTACCATCATTCAAAAGAAAACCGATTATTTATGGGGGGGATATAAAAAGTATAGCGCTTTCAGAGCACAAATGGCAACAGCAGGTATTATTTTTGTCAGTTTATATTCTCTCCCTTGGAAGGGAGAGAAGGTGATAGGTGGGTGAAGCGTGCTTGCTTTTTTTAGCGCTTCATCGCATCAAAGAATTCGTCGTTTGTTTTGGTGTTACGCAAACGTTCGATTAAAAATTCCATTGCAGCAATTTCGTCCATTGGGTTTAAGAGTTTGCGTAAGATCCAAATCTTCTGCAGCTCATCTTGCGTGGTGAGCAACTCTTCGCGACGGGTACCTGAACGGTTAATATTAATGGCAGGGTAAACACGTTTTTCAGCAATACGACGATCAAGGTGGAGTTCCATGTTACCCGTGCCTTTAAATTCTTCGTAAATAACATCATCCATTTTCGAGCCGGTTTCAACCAGTGCCGTGGCAATGATGGTCAGGCTGCCGCCTTCTTCTAAGTTACGTGCAGCACCGAAGAAGCGTTTAGGGCGGTGTAAAGCATTGGCGTCTACACCACCGGTTAATACTTTCCCAGAAGACGGGATCACGGTGTTATACGCACGTGCTAAACGGGTGATGGAATCCAGCAAAATCACCACATCCACTTTGTGCTCGACCAAACGTTTTGCTTTTTCGATCACCATTTCGGCCACTTGCACATGGCGACTAGCGGGCTCGTCAAAGGTACTGGCCACCACTTCGCCGCGCACCGAGCGAGACATTTCGGTCACTTCTTCTGGGCGTTCGTCGATAAGGAGCACCATCAAGTGCGCATCAGGATGATTTTGGGCAATAGAGTGCGCAATATTTTGCAGCATCATTGTCTTACCCGCTTTCGGAGGCGAGACGATCAAACCACGTTGCCCTTTACCAAAGGGAGACACTAAATCGATCACACGGGCAGTGATATCTTCCGTGCTGCCATTACCACATTGCATGTTGAGACGTTCGGATGCAAAAAGCGGTGTTAAATTTTCAAAAAGTATTTTTGAACGCGCTTGTTCGGGGGCTTCGAAATTAATTTCGCTTACTTTGAGTAGTGCGAAATAACGTTCGCTCTCTTTCGGGGGGCGAATCGTACCGGACACCGTATCACCCGTGCGTAAACTAAAGCGGCGGATCTGGCTGGGTGAGACATAAATGTCATCAGGGCCTGCCAAATAAGAACTGTCTGCTGAACGCAGGAATCCAAAACCATCCTGTAAAATTTCAAGTACACCGTCGCCAAAAATTTGCTCACCTTGTGATGCATGTGATTTTAAGATGGCAAAAATAAGATCTTGTTTGCGAGAACGCGCTGTGTTTTCGAGGCCCATTGATTGGGCAATTTCCATGAGTTCGGTAGGATTTTTCTTTTTTAGTTCAGTGAGTTTCATAAGTGTGGTTTAAGGTGGTTGTTATGGTTTTCAGAAACAGGACCGAGATCGGGCCAATGAAAGTGGGTATGGGTAATAGGTAATTAAAGTTTTAAAGTTAAAAAGTGGGTTAAATCTAAAAGTGGAACTAATCTCGATGAAGTAGGAACCAGGTCACCAAGACCTGCTATCAACAAAGATAGCACACGCGATTAAAAAATGCCATAAAGAATGTGCTGGCTGTCTATTATCCTCTGGTATGAATATTTTTTAATGAAACATTAGGCTAAATAGGGTTTTCCCTCCCTCCGTTAAGAAGAAAGGGAAGGGATGGGGTAATATTATGCAGAGACACCGTTTTCTTCGAGGAAAACAGTCAGTTGTGATTTAGAAGCCGAGCCGACTTTGGTACCTTCTACTTCACCTTTTTTAAATAACAGCAGTGTGGGGATACCACGAACGCCATATTTTTTGGGCATTTCAGGGTTATCATCAATATTGAGTTTAACCATTTTAAGTTTACTGCTGTAAGCCTCATTTACTTCTTCAAGAATAGGCATCAGTTGTTTGCAAGGATTGCACCAAGGCGCCCAGAAATCGACCAAGACAGGCAGGTCGCTTTCAAGCACATCAGTGGAAAAATTGTCGTCGGTAGTAGATTGTATATCACTCATTACGATATGAACCTCGTTATTAGCGGTCAAGCAACGCGACGCCAAGCGCAACAGATGCAGCCGAGCGAAGCACAGCAAATTAAAAAAGGCGTTGAGCAGTGAGCTCCCTAAAAGCTAGGGGAATTAACTACCTTCTTCAGTATCGGTTTTATTAGCAGAGTCCGCTGTACTGCTTTCACCTTCAAGAATGACAACATTCACAGCTTGCTTGCCTTTACCGTTGGGATTGTCTTCCTGATCGTAGCTAACAGGCTGGCCACGTTCTAAGGTTTTATATCCTTCCATATTGATGGCAGAGTAGTGTACAAACACATCATCACCACCATCTTCTGCTTCGATAAAACCAAATCCTTTACGGTTATTGAACCACTTGATACTTCCTCTAGGCATAACTACTTTCCTTTTATTACTATTGTAAAACAACGAGTTTAGCGATTTAAATTGAGTTTGCCAATTGTTTTTAGCCACTCGAGCCTAAAGATAGCGATTCTAGGTGGCTATTGTCAAATATTGCAAACACAGGTGTGTGATCGGAAGGGCGCTCCCAAGCGCGTGGGGTTTTATCAATTTCACAGGCCGTGCAGTGTTTTGCCAGTGCTTGGCTTGCGAGCACTAAGTCGATGCGCAGACCTAAGTTTCGTCGAAAACTTGCCATGCGGTAATCCCACCAACTATAACTTTCTTCTGCTTGTTCAAACTGCCGGAAAGTATCAACAAACCCCATTTTCATTATTTTTTTTAATAAGTTACGCTCTTCGTCGCTGGCGAGTACTTTGCCGGCCCACTTTTCAGGATCGTAAAGGTCCCGATCGTCTGGTGCGATATTAAAATCGCCCAACAAGACGACAGCAGGATATTGCGCTAACTGCTGTTTGGCATAAGCGTGCAGTTTTTCGAGCCAATTGAGCTTGTAAGCAAACTTGGGTGAGTCGGTGCTTTCGCCATTCGGCACATAGACATTTAACACACGTACGCCATTAATCGTCGCACCGAGTATACGGCGTTGAGGATCGTCTAAATCAGGTAATGCTGTGATAACGTCTGTTGCAGGTTCGCGACTGAGGATAGCCACACCATTATAGGTTTTCTGGCCAGCATAACTTGCGTGGTAGCCTGCATCCGTGATGGCGTCGATGGGAAAATCGGGATCAATTGTTTTTGTTTCTTGCAGGGCAAGCATATCGGGCTGGGCCTGCGCTAGCCAATCAAGTACTTGCGGCAACCTAACTCTAATTGAATTAACATTCCAGGTAGCAATTTTTAGCATACCTGAATTATACGGAGAAACGGATTAAAACATCAGTATAATTGTCGCAATTAACGCAAATCCGGCTAATAACAGTAGAATGGTTTCCAGTGGTGATTTTTGGTGATTGAGTTGCATGGCATCAGTCCTTTGATGTTAACGTGTTGTTTTTAATTAAAAAATTCCTTTTTTGTTTTCAATGCCCCGTAAGTAAGAGATACAAGCTTAGTGGCAAAGATATTAATACAGTATAGTAGAACTTTCTGAAATAAACCCGATCCCATGCCTAATATTTTACGCATAGCCATCGCCTCCCCTTTGCGGCGACTGTTTGATTATTTGCCGCCGAGTGAGGGTAGTGAAGGCAGTGAAAGCAGCAAGGTGCCACTTCAACCCGGCATGCGTGTGCGCGTGCCATTTGGTCGGCGTGAAGTGATTGGGTTGTTATGGGAAGTACGCTCCCAAACCGATGTGCCTGTCGATAAGCTTAAAGCGGTGTTGGCAGTACTGGACGCTGCACCACTCTTGCCAGATGAAATCATGGCGTTAGCCAAGTGGGTAAGTGATTACTACCACTATTCTATTGGTGAAGTTTTACTGAGCAGCTTGCCAGTGAGTTTGCGTAAACCCGGCAATGCCTTGGAAAATGCGCAAAAAAAATTAGCAAAGCTGCCAGAGGGTAGCAATGAAATCTTGGCGTCGCCTGTCACATTAAATGCACATCAAGAAGACACGCTCAAAAAAATACGTGAGAAAAGCAAAGCCGCGTCGGTCTTTTTATTAAGTGGCATCACGGGCAGTGGTAAAACAGAAGTGTATTTACGGGTGATTGCCGATAACTTAGCGCAAGGTAAACAAGCCTTGGTGCTGGTGCCTGAAATCAGTTTAACGCCGCAAACGATTGCACGATTTGAGCAGCGTTTTAAAGTGCCGATTGTGGCACTGCACTCTGGTTTAACCAATCCGGCACGCTTACGTGCTTGGCTACAAGCCGCACAAAATAAAGCAGCCATTGTGATCGGCACACGCTCGGCGGTGTTTACGCCGATGCCAACGCTAGGCGTGGTGATAGTTGATGAAGAACATGATGGTTCTTTTAAACAACAATCAGGATTACGCTATTCGGCACGTGACTTGGCAGTGGTGCGCGGACAAATGGCAAACGTGCCCGTTATATTGGGCACCGCAACGCCATCGCTCGAAAGCTTGCAAAACGTGACGCGCAAACGTTATATACCGCTATCACTGCCAGAGCGTGCAGGGGACGCCGTGCCGCCGCAAGTGAGTATGATTGATATTCGTGGGCAACGTTTAGAAGAGGGTTTGTCTAACCAGCTGCTTGGCAAAATGCGCACGCACTTAGAAAATGAAGGCCAAGTGCTTATCTTTTTAAATCGACGCGGTTATGCGCCGGTATTAATGTGCCATATGTGTGGTTGGGCAGCAGAATGTCGTCGCTGTGATGCGCGTTTGATTTTGCATCATGCGCCTAAGCATTTACATTGTCATCACTGCGATGCGCAGCAAGCGGTGCCGCGTCATTGTCCGGGTTGCGAACAAACAGATTTAAGTTTGCTGGGGGTGGGTACAGAACGCTTAGAAGAAGCCTTGCAGCAGCATTTTCCGGATATTGGCATTGCGCGTATTGATCGCGATACCACACAACGCAAAGGCGCAATGGAAGGATTAATTGATAGCATTCATGCCGGTGAAAATCGTATTTTGGTGGGCACACAAATGTTGGCCAAAGGTCATCACTTTCCGCAAGTAACGTTGGCCGCGATTCTGGATGCTGATGGTGGATTACTCAGTGCTGATTTCCGTGCGAGTGAACGTTTGGGCCAGCTGATTGTGCAAGTGGCGGGTCGCGCAGGGCGGGCCGAGCGTTTGGGCGAAGTATTGATCCAAACACACCACCCTGAGCATCCTTTATTGCGGGAGTTGTTAGCGCACGGTTATGAAAAATATGCAGGCACCTTGCTGGCGCAGCGCCAAGCAAGCTGTTTGCCCCCGTTCGCACATTTGGCGTTGTTGCATGCAGAAGGGCACCAAGAAAAAATGCCCATGGATTTTTTACAGGAAGCAAAGCAAGCTGCCGTGGCATTAAAAAAGAGTGGTGTTGAGTTGCTTGGCCCGATTGTCTCCCCCATGGCGCGTCGTGCAGGGCGTTACCGCGCGCAATTATTATTGCAAGCACCACAGCGTGGGGCACTGCATCAATTATTGAGCTCTTGGGCACCGCATTTAGAAACGCTTAAATCTGCGCGACGCGTGCGTTGGGCATTAGACGTCGATCCGATTGATACTTTTTGAGGATAAAAAATGTTATTAGATTACGATGAAATTACAAAAGCCCTTGTCGCAGTCGATGCCCCGTTAGGTGCCGCGGAACTGCATGCGCAACTTTGCGGCCAGTTAGTGATGGATCCTGAAACCGATCTTTACGGCTGGGTCGCCCCTTATTTAGAAGCCTTAGAGCAAGCCGGGGGCGATGAAGCGATCGATATTGCGCCCATGGAACGATTGCTGCGCGAAGTTGGCGACATTACACACCAACAGATCGTCAGCAATGAATATGAGTTGCGACTGCTCTTACCCGATGATGAGGTCGATTTGTCACAACGTGTTGAAGCGTTAGGCTTATGGTGCCAAGGGTTTTTATCAGGCTTAGGATTGGCTGGCTTGCAGGTAGACGATTTAAATGAGGAAGTCGCCGAAATTTTAAGTGATCTCAGTGATATTAGCAAAGCCATCTGCGAGGGTGAAAATGAAGAAGCCGATGAATTTGCCTACGCTGAATTGGTAGAATATGTGCGCATGGCGGTTTACGCGCTGCGCGATCGATAAAATATATTGAATATCAGTCAATTAAAATGTTCATAATGATTGGGTGTGCATAAAAACCCTATAAATTTAATGAAATTTATGGATAATTTTTCAGAATGGCTTAGGTAAAAATTTTGAATAGACTAAATCCCTCAACACAAGATCCCATTATCATTATTGGCGCGGGCATGGTGGGGTTGACCGTGGCCAATGCCTTGGCTGAGACTAATGTACCGTTGATAATTATTGATGCGGCTGACGCGCCGAGCTGGCCGGGTAAACAATACGAACGGCGTGTCAGTGCGATTACGCCAGCATCACAAAAAGTATTTGAATCGTTCAATGTCTGGCAGGTGATTTACGGGCAGAGAGTGAGCCCGTATACCGATATGCATGTGTGGGATGGCTCCGGTTTTGGTGCGGTTCATTTTGACAGTGCGGACGTGGGTGCCCCGTATTTAGGGCATATCATTGAAAATCGTGTCATCATCAAAGCGCTGCACGATCGCTTACAAGCGTTTTCGCATATTAACATCATACAACCCATGCGTTGTGAGAAGGTACAATTTGATGCGGGTAACGCGATGCTGACGTTGGCTGACGGTCGTACATTTTCTGCCTCCCTTATCGTTGGCGCAGACGGCGGCCGTTCTTGGTTGCGGGGGCAATGCGATATTGACGTGCATCATTGGCCCTATGAGCAAGCAGCCATTGTTGCCACGGTGCGTACTGAAAAACCGCATGCCATGACAGCATGGGAGCGTTTTTTACCCAAAGGCCCGCTGGCGCTACTGCCATTAGATGATCCACATTATTGCTCGATTGTGTGGTCAGCTGAGTCGGGTTACGCACAATCGTTGATGGATTTATCTGATGATAAATTCAATAAACAGATCACAGAAAATTTTGATGCACGCTTGGGTGATATTTCACTTTCTGATGAGCGTGTGATGTTTCCTTTGCATATGCAACATGCCAAACAATATATTAAACCGCGCATGGCCTTGGTGGGCGATGCCGCGCATACGTTTCACCCGCTGGCTGGGCAAGGGGTCAACAGTGGTATTGCGGATGCAATGTGTTTGGTGAGGCAGATTGCGCGGGCGATTGAGAAACAGCGTGATGTAGGTAGTTTGAATACGTTACGCCGTTATGAACGTGCACGCAAAGGCGATAATTGGGCAATGATTGGGGTGATGGAAGGGTTTAAGCGTTTATTTAGCAATGAAGATGCGGGCTTGCGTTGGTTGCGCAATAACGGTTTGTGGTTATGTAATCGTTTGCCTTGGCTCAAGCGCCGGTTTATTCGCTTTGCGGCAGGCACGCAGCAAGTTCCTACAGAATTACCCCCTCTCCACTCTAAGGGGAGAGGGTTGGGGTGAGGGGTTATTTTCTTTGCGTACCTATATAGGCCTTTAGTATGGCCATAGTTTGTTTTGGCCTGGTTTGGTAGAAAAGCCATGCTGCGGCGAGCTGTTTTGTGCGCCACGCTTGCCGCGCTGCGCGCTATCGCGAATCGGCGCAAAAACACTCCCCTCCGCATGGCCGCCACCTTATTTAGGGACAGATGGCACAGCAGGTATAGTAAGCATTCATGAGAGTAAAAATGCTCCAAGGGGGAAGGGGCGATAAATATATTTCGAGTGCTTTGGGCCTCCCTGCGCCAAGGCTTCGGGAGGCAAGTAGCAAGTTGCGATAGAATTACCCCCTCTCCACTCTAAGGGGAGAGGGTTGGGGTGAGGGGTTATCTTCTTTGAAGCCCTATTGGTGTTGAAGAGAATGAATAGGGTAAAAGTTAAAGGTATTAAATGATTATTTCTGGCTTATACGTGATTATCCAACCAGACTTACACCCAGCTTACTCCCCGGTGGAATTAGCTGGCTTTGCTCTGCAGGGTGGGGCAGACGTCATTCAATGGCGTGATAAAAGCGGTGATACAGAAATGGGTTGGCAAATGGCTAAAGCGATAGCAAAATTATGCCAGCCTTATAAAAAGCCGTTTATTATTAATGATAATGTGGAGTTGGCGCTTGATGTGGGTGCCGATGGCGTACATTTAGGGCAAGATGATTTACCCATTGGTGCGGCGAGAAAATTGTTAGGGCCGGGTAAAATTATTGGTGGCTCGGCAGGCACGTCTGAAAGGGCAAGGGCACTCTGTGAAGCGGGGGTGAATTATATCGGCGCCGGCCATGTCTTTCCCACACAAACAAAACAAAAAACAACGCCACCAATAGGCGTTGACGGGCTGCGGGCTGTGTGTGATGCAGTGGATGTGCCTGTCATTGCTATTGGTGGGATTAGCGAAGATAATATGCCAGCATTGTTTGAAGCGGGTGCAGCCGGCATGGCTGTCGTCTCTGCGGTGTGTGCTGCAGAAGATCCGCTCAAAGCAACACAAATATTGAAGAGAAAGTTTGAAGATAATGGATAAAGTATTTCAAAAACGTCGTGCGAAATTGATGTCACAAATGGGCGAGGGCAGCCTCGCCTTAATCCCCTCTGCACCGATCAGCATCCGTAATGGTGATGTGACGTATCCTTACCGGCAAGACAGTGATTTTTATTATCTCACGGGCTTTACTGCTCCAGAGGCGTTGTTAGTGTTAATGCCTGGCCGAGCCGAAGGCGAGTTTGTTTTGTTGTTGCCCGAACGCGATCCTAAAATAGAGCGCTGGGAAGGCCCAATGGTCGGTCTTGAAAAAGCAAAAACAGAATTTGGTGCAAACGAATCATTTGATATTAATCACATGAATACATTGCTGCCGCAGTGGTTTGAAACTGCGCAAAAGATTTATTTTCCGGCCGGTAGCATGCCAGAGCTCGATGAGCAAGTGCACGATTGGTGGCGGGCTGCGCATGCACATACTGAGCAGGTGAGTGCGACGGAGTGTTTTGTGAACTTGGACATATTGTTGCATCGCATGCGATTAATTAAGGATGAAACAGAAATTGAATGTTTGCGCCAAGCCAGTGCAATCACGGCTAAAGCGCATAGCCGAGGTATGCGGCGTTGTGAGTCGGGTTGCTGGGAATACCAATTAGAAGGCGAATACCTTCATGAAATGATGCAACATGGCTGCCGCGATGTAGCTTACCCGTCGATCGTGGCGGGCGGCAGCAATGCCTGCGTGTTGCATTACATCACCAATAATCAAAAATTAAAAGCAGGTGATTTGGTATTGGTCGATGCCGGTGCTGAATACAACCACTATGCCGCCGATGTCACACGCACTTATCCTGTCAATGGTGAATTTTCTGAAGCGCAGCGCAAAGTGTATGAAATCGTGCTCGCCGCGCAGCTGGCTGGCATCGATGCCGTGAAGCCAGGTGCCACTTGGGAAGTCGTTAATGGCATCGTGAATAAAGTATTAACAGAAGGTTTGATTGAATTAGGTTTGTTGGAAGGCAATGTAGATGCGTTAGTGCAGGCTGAGGCCTATAAACCTTTTTATATGCACCGTGCAGGTCACTGGTTAGGCTTAGATGTACATGATGTAGGCCCCTACCAAGAAAATAAACAGCCCATTAAATTCGAACCCGGCATGGTGTTAACTGTCGAGCCTGGGCTTTATTTAGGCACAGATGTTCCCGCGCCTTGGCAAAATATTGGCATACGCATTGAAGACGATGTGTTGGTCACCGAAACAGGCTATGAAGTGCTTTCACATGCCGCACCTAAAACGATTGATGAGATTGAAGCTTGCATGAAGTCAGAGTCTTTTCTTTGTAAAAATTGAAAAGAAAAGATAAGGGGGTAAGTTTTCTTTATATGCGTGGAAAAGAAAAGCTAACCCATAACTAATTGTTTACAAAAGAGTTATCTGCTTTGCGCTACAGGCATGCTTGCTGGTACGATGAGGGGATTGTAGGCAGGCAAAGCATTATGCAAACACACGAAACAAACCATTACGACATCCTCATCATTGGCGGTGGTGCCATCGGGAATAGCTTGGCCTTGGCGCTAGGATCTTTGCCGTTGCGCGTTGCGTTAGTTGAGGCCACGCCCAAGCCAGCAACACATCAACGAAGCAATTCGCCACCACAGGTAGAGTTTTGGGAGAAGTCTAAAGACCTACGGGCCATCGCACTGGCACACAGCGCTCAACAAATGTTTTCGGCAATGAATGTGTGGGATGAAATCGCCCCGCATGCCGAGCCGGTGAGCATGGTGCATGTATCAAATCGCGGCCGCTTTGGTATTACGCGCCTGACGGCAAAAGAGCAAGCGGTGCCGGCATTAGGTTACGTCGTACCGGCTGAACAATTAAATGCCACGCTTAGCCTGCGCGCAGAAACCTTATCTAACCTGACTATTTTTCGCCCGGCGACATTGCAAACATTAACGCAACAAGCTGACGGCAACCATGAAGCAACATTACAAACAGCCGACGGCCAACAAACACTAACAAGCACCTTAATTGTTGCTGCCGATGGTGGGCGCTCTAAAGTGCGCGAGCTGCTATCCATCGACGCCAAAGCGCATCACTATGATGAAAGTGCGCTGGTGGCAACTGTGGACTGCGCATTACCCCATCAAGGTGTGGCGTATGAGCGCTTTACGGACACTGGCCCGGTTGCATTATTGCCCTTGCGCGGCGGCCAGCGTGCAGGATTGGTGTGGACAGTGCCAAGTGGGCAGCTTGAACACTACCAACAACTCTCAGACGCTGATTTTTTAGCGGCATTACAGCAAAGCTTTGGTTACCGTTTAGGGCGTTTTCAAAGCGTGACACCCCGCATGACGTACCCACTCATTCAGGTGAAAGCCAAGCAACAAATTCGCCCGGGCGTTGTATTATTGGGTAATGCCATGCATACCTTGCATCCGATCGCAGGGCAGGGTTTAAATTTAGGGTTACGCGATGTGGCGGTGCTAGCAGAAGTGCTGAGTGACGCCTGTCGTCAATCTCAGTCTATCGATGATTTTGCAGTGCTCGAGCGTTTCTACGCCTGGCGCAAACAAGAACAAGCGGCCATCCGCTGGTTTACCCATGGCTTGGCGTACCTTTTCACCAGCACCTTGCCGCCCGTTGTGATAGGCCGTAACCTCGGGATGCTGGCGTTCGATCACTTAGCACCTATTAAGCAGCCGCTTACCCGTTATACGCTTGGTTTAGCCGGTCGCGTGCCACGGCTTGCGCGCGGGTTAGCGCCCAACAAATACAGCTAACTGACTGTTTTTTGTTGGCGATACCCTCTGTGCTGCCAGGCTGTGAAGATCGTGTGCAAACTGTTATTAATACGTATAATACAAGCCAAGAAACTAACCCGTGAACGCTAGGAAAACAATGCTACAAAAAACCCCGCTATACCAACAACATATCGCTGCTGGCGCTAAATGCGTTGATTTTTTTGGCTGGGAGATGCCGCTGCATTATGGTTCGCAATTAGAAGAACACCACTTTGTGCGCCGTGACGCGGGGGTGTTTGATGTTTCACATATGACAGGGGTCGATATCACGGGTGCAGACGCAGAAGATTATTTACGTTTTATTTTGGCCAATGATGTCGGCCGCTTGCGTACACCGGGGCGGGCTTTATACAGCTGCCTCTTGACGGAAGCCGGTGGCATTTTAGATGATCTGATTGTCTATTACTTAGCGCCAGAGCATTACCGTATTATTTTTAATTCAGCGACGCGCCTGCGCGTGTTAGCGTGGGTCAAATTGCAGAAGAAAGGTTTTGATGTCACAACAAAGGCGTGTGAAGGGCAAGCCATCTTGGCCGTACAAGGCCCACAAGCCATCGCAAAAGTGACTCAAATTTTACCTGACTGCGCTGAGCAAATTAATGCGCTGAGACCCTTCCATAGCTTACAACATAATAATTGGCTCATCGCTCGCACAGGGTATACGGGGGAAGACGGTGTTGAAATCATGTTGCCCGCCAGTGACGCGGCTGATTTTTGGGAAGCATTGTTAAGCAAAGGTGTGAAGCCTTGTGGTTTAGGTGCACGCGATACTTTGCGCTTAGAAGCGGGTTTAAATTTATCGGGCACTGACATGGATGAAAACACCACGCCACTAGAATCTAACCTCGCGTGGACAATCGCTTGGCAGCCTGAAGATCGCGAATTTATTGGTCGATGGGCGTTGCAAACAGAGCGTGAAGGTGGTGTGAAAAAAAAATTGGTGGGCATACTGCTTGATGGAAAAGGCGTGTTACGTGATGGCCAAAAAATATTTTTTGCAGACGGCGATGAAGGCGAGATTACCAGCGGCGGTTTTTCACCCACGCTAGGAAAAGGCATTGGTTTTGCACGGGTGCCCTTACCGTTATCTCAAGCATGCGAAGTGGAATTACGCGCGGGCCGTCGACAAGCAGTGCAATTAGTCAAAGTCCCTTTTGTACGAAACGGCCAAACCGTTTTTGAACCATTAGTGATGCAGTTAAAAGAAGATGAGGAAAAAAAATGAGTAAAATCCCTAATGAATTAAAATACACCGCGTCTCATGAGTGGCTTCGTGAAGATGATGGTACTGTTACCATTGGTATCACTGACAATGCGCAGTCGTTGTTGGGCGATTTAGTGTTTGTAGATTTGCCTGAAGTGGGCGCGCAATTAACTGCCGGGGGAGATGCAGGTGTGGTGGAATCCGTGAAAGCTGCTTCTGATATTTATAGCCCCGTCACCGGTGAAGTCGTTGAGGTCAATGAAGCCTTGAATGATAGTCCAGAACAAATCAACCGCGATCCTTATGGGGAAGGTTGGTTATTTCGCTTAAAATTAAGCGATAACACCGAACTTGATAAATTATTAGATGCCAAAGCCTATACGGCACAGGTCGAAGAAGGCGAGTCACACTAAATATGCCGTTTATCCCTCATACCGCTACTGATATAGAAGAGATGCTGACGAAGGTAGGCGTTCACTCTATTGAAGGTTTATTTGATGAAATTCCTGCCAGTTTACGTGCGACCTCATTTGATGCGCCGCCTGCGCTCAATGAAATGGCACTGTTGCGCCTCATGCAAGCTCGCGCCAGGCAAGATGAATATGATTTATCGTTTATGGGCGCGGGTGCCTACGAACACCACATCCCTGCTGCGGTCGGTGACTTACTGAGCCGTGGCGAATGGATGACCGCGTACACGCCGTACCAAGCCGAAGCCAGCCAAGGCGGCTTGCAGCTTTTGTATGAATACCAATCGATGATCGCAAACCTGATGGCCATGGAAGTCTCCAATGCCTCACTTTATGATGGTGCCTCTGGCTTAGCCGAAGCGGCCCTGATGGCGGTGCGCGCCAATCGTCGCGTCAAAGAAAAACGTGTGTTATTGCCAAGCAATGTACACCCTGCTTACCGTAAAGTATTGGAAGCCATACTCACCCCACAAGGTATTGAGATTGTTGAGCTCCCCTTTTGTACGACTGCCGGCAATATTGTACCGGAAGCACTAGAAACATTTTCTGGTCAAGCTTTCACGGCATTGATTATCCCGCAGCCCAATTTTTTTGGTGGATTGGAAGAAGTGGATTTGCTCACCGATTGGGCGCATGCACAAAATGCATTAGTCATTGGCGTGGTGAATCCCACGGCGATGGCGCTCATTAAGCCGCCGGGTGAATGGGGTGCACAAGGTGCCGATATTGTTTGTGGTGAAGGCCAGCCTTTAGGCGTGCCGTTGTCATCGGGCGGCCCTTATTTTGGTTTTTTATGTTGTAAAAAAGCATTAGTGCGGCAAATGCCAGGGCGTGTTGTTGGGCGCACCCTCGATAAAACAGGTGAAGTGGGTTACACCTTGACCTTACAAGCACGCGAACAACATATTCGTCGTGCCAAAGCGACCTCTAATATTTGCACCAACCAAGGTTTGATGGTCACTGCGGCGACGATCTATATGAGCCTGTTAGGCCCAGAAGGATTACGCCGTGTGGCAAGCAATAGCCATGCTAACACCGCCCAACTCGTCACACGTTTAACGGCGATTGAAGGTGTGGAGCTTGTCTTTTCACGCCCGTATTTTCATGAAGCAGTGATACGTTTGCCTAAACCTGTTGAAACAGTTTTGGGTAAGCTTGGCGCACGCGGATTACAAGGTGGCGTAGGGTTGACTCAACACTATCCCGAATTAGGTGAGGCACTATTAGTCTGCGCCACGGAAACAAAAACAACAGACGATATTGCACGGTTTGCAAGTGAACTCGAGGAGGGTTTGTTGCAATGTTAATTTTTGAAAAAAGCCACCCCGGCCGGTGCGCGACTGCACAGGCACCTGCTAATAGCCCTGAACCAAAAGATATTCCCACAAATTTATTGCGTCAAAGTGCGCTCGGCTTGCCGGAAGTTTCTGAGTTAGAAGTGGTACGCCATTACACGCGGCTATCACAGAAAAATTTCTCCATCGACACGCAATTTTACCCGCTGGGTTCTTGTACCATGAAGTACAACCCGCGTAGCGCACATAAAATTGCAAACTTGCCAGGCTTTGCCAATCGTCACCCTTATGCGCTGCCCGCCCAAAGCCAAGGGTACTTGCAGTGCGCCTTTGAGTTGCAAACTATTTTGGCAGAAGTGACGGGCATGCATGCCGTGTCACTCACACCGATGGCCGGTGCCCAAGGTGAATTTGCCGGCGTGCGCATGATCAAAGCGTATCATGACGCGCGAGGCGATACCGCGCGCACGGAAATGCTGGTGCCCGATGCCGCACACGGCACCAACCCAGCCTCTGCAGTGATGTGTGGTTACCAGGTGAGAGAGTTGCCCACCGGCCCGGATGGCGACATCGATCTAGACGCACTCAAAGCCGCCGTGGGCCCGCAAACCGCGGGGATCATGTTAACCAATCCGTCGACGCTCGGCGTATTTGAGCGCAATATTAAAACCGTTGCTGAAATCATCCATCAAGCGGGTGGGCTGCTGTACTACGATGGTGCAAACTTAAATGCCATTTTAGGGAAAGTGCGCCCCGGGGATATGGGTTTCGATGTTATTCATCTTAACTTACATAAAACCTTTGCCACCCCACATGGTGGCGGTGGTCCGGGTGCCGGCCCAGTGGCCACGGCAGAACGTTTAACGCCTTATTTACCCATGCCGCGTGTGCTCCATGAGGAAGCAACCGGTTACCGCTTTCAAACAGAAAGTGATTGCCCAGAGAGCATTGGCCAGCTCTCTGCTTTTATGGGCAATGCTGGTGTGATTTTGCGTGCCTATGCGTATGTGCGGCTGTTAGGAAAAGAAGGCATGCACCGGGTGGCAGAATTTGCGACACTCAATGCCAATTATTTAATGGTGAAACTCAAAGAAGCGGGCTTTACGTTGGCTTATCCCACACGACGCGCCACACACGAGTTTATTGTGACGTTTGCACCACAAGAGAAAAAATTTAAAGTCAACGCCATGGATGTAGCCAAACGCTTGCTCGATGCGGATTTTCATGCGCCGACAACTTATTTTCCGTTATTGATCCCAGAGTGTTTATTGATTGAGCCGACCGAAACAGAAAGCAAACAAATATTAGACACCTTTGCAGAGGCGATGGTCATGATATTGCAGGAAGCCGCCAACGCACCCGAAAAACTGCGTGACGCACCACAAACATTGCCACGGCAGCGGCTTGATGAAGTGCGTGCTGCCCGTGAGCTGGATTTACGTTGGCAACCCACAGCCACTTAACTGGATACCAGGAGGTACCACTTTATGCGTCGTCCACCCCTTTCTCTTCCTAAGTCATTACTGCGACTGATTAAAGCAACGCATTATTCCTGGAACGGCTTAAAAGTCACTTTTCATAAAGAACAAGCCTTTCGCCTAGAGCTCGCCTGTTTAGTTATTTTAGCGCCCGTGGCGTTGTGGGTTGGGGAGTCAGGCCTGGAATATGCTGTTTTAATTGGTTCACTGCTGCTGGTGCTCATTGTTGAGCAAATCAACTCAGCCATTGAGTCAGCAGTCGATCGTGCTGGCCGTGAGAAACACCCTCTCTCCGAACAGGCCAAAGACATGGGTTCCGCCGCGGTCTTTTTGGCCCTTATCAATATCCTTGTTGTTTGGGGATTAATCATTTTCTCCTAAGAAACATATGCGTTCATAGGGACCTCGGAACGTAGGAAACTTACCCGCCCCTGTTACACCATCTGTAGGGAAGGGTTTTAAACATTTCTCTCAATCTCTTAAGTCCCTGATAGCATGGAAAAAGACACGGGCGCGCCTGTGCCCTCAGAGGAAGAAGCTGCTGAGCAGGACCGCTTCAAAGCGGTTCTGGGGCGTCTTTCCCAAACAGACCTAGATGGCGCGTTCAACGTTGCGCTTCGGCTTACCCCAGAGCAACTACGAGAGTTCAGCCGCATGGCACTCGCGCAAGATATTGCCAGAGAAAAGGTCAACCAATCAGTCGCAGCACTCAACGCAAAACGTGAGGCAGCAGCGGCGTCGAGAGCAAGCGGTCTCTATCCTGAGGACTCTGCCACGCTTCAAGCTGGCCGACGTGACAAAAAAACAAAAGCCGAAGAGAAAGAAACATTTACCGATCGCAAAGCCGCTCATCAAGCGCTACTGACGTCGCTCGATGCGCTGTTGGGTGTCGTCAACGAGGTGGCCGCGCAGTGCCAAAAGAGCGCAGTGGTTTTTGGGCCACTGAAAAACGCTTGCGGCAACGCGTTTGACGAGGCAGCTGCCGTTTACCAACACCTAAAGAAGGAAAAAGCATTTGCTGAAGGTGTGAGTGAAAGTTTTCATGAGCAACTGACTAGGCGCTTACTGGAGTGGAGCTTTTTAGACCCAGCGCCCCTTGCTGAAGAGGTGACTCAAATAGTGCAATCACTCCATCAGGAAACACAAGCGGGTGAAGCATTGCTTGGAAGAGAAGAGCATATCTTGCCGGCTGAACTTGAGCCTCAAGAGCAGAAAATAGCAACGTTGTTATGTGCGGCACAAGAGAAAGTACTGCCTCTGGGTTCAACCATTTCAAGTTTGTCAGACTTGAGCGTGGTGATGCCAGATCAGAAATTTACAGCATGGCTTGCAGAGTATCAAACCTTGAGAAACAACTTGCCTGGGGTACAACAACGTGCAAATGAATGTTTGAACTTTGCTGCGCCTGATCCAGAAGGGTTGCGTGCAAGGAAAAAAAGAGAAAAAGAGTGGTTTGATGCAACATCAGTGAAAAAGTGTGAGATGGCCTATCAGGGGTTGCTGAGTGTAGTGACCAGTGTGATAGCCACTTCGCAGTCTGCCGGCACAGCGGGAAGGGTGCAGCCAGCAGAGGCCGCTACCTTAGCGGATCCACTGTCTCTCCTGGAGAGGAAGCTGCCTATTCTTGTCAAGCGCATTGAGGTTTTTTATCCACTTCTGCTCAAAGAAACAGATTTGTTTGATAAGCGGGTAGATAGAAACGAGACAGCAGGCGCCATGCTAGAAAAGGTGTGGCCGTTGTTAGGGAAAGCCGTTGCGTTGTTTGAGAAAGGGAGGGCAACACTGCAGCAAGCTGATCGCTGGGATGACGTTCAGAGCCCACTGGAGGCAGCTACGCAATTAGCGAGCAAGATCTGCAAAGGGCATGAGGTGCTAAGCAAGCTGCAAGGCCATGTTTCAACCCCGGTGGGCAGCAGCATCCGACTTGGTGAGGCAAAAGCAATGCCACCTCCGCAAAGCAAGCAGGGCCCGGCGGCAGCCGTCCCTGAAGCGCAAACAGTCGTCACTCAAGGTAAACAACGCGCAGCAGCAACTGTCCCTGAAGCGCAAACGATCATCACTGATATTGTCGCGCAGCAGCCAGACATCACTGTCGGCAGCTATGCGTGGCGTTTGGTGATGCGCATCGCGACTCAGTGTCTATCAACGCAGTCTGATTTGAGAGAAGCACCGTTGCCGTTTGCCGCTGCCATCCATAGCGCAACACAACAGCTGGTTGCCTATATACCCTCAGGTGAAACGGTTTTCAATGATCTCGCAAGTCCAGAGCACAATCCACTTGCGCTGCGGCTCATTGATGGCCAAATAGAAGCAATAGAAGGGGAAGTTGCCTGCTTGAAGGCGCAACTCGAACACAAGATGCTCTACCTCACACCAGAGCTTGCTGCCGTAGAGGCGTTGCTGGGTCTGCCCGAAGCAGACAGTGACCGTTTCCATCAAGCGCAAACCGCTTTGCACGAAGCGCTACCTAAAGCCGCAGAAAAAGCATTCGAAGAAGCTGAGATCTGCTTAGGGAAATTGCGTACACGACGTGAAGAAGAGGAGGAGTGGCGCAAGACAAGCCCTGAGGGGCAGTTTATCGCTGCCTCTCAAGCACTCGAGGACGCACTTCAAGCACTGCGTGAGTCCCTCGGTCGTCAATCAGAGGATGACGATCCTGATTTCAGGCAGGTGAGAGAACAGGAAGAGCTCAAGACCAGCCCAGAAGCACTCGAACAGAAATTGGAAAGCGTAGTAGAGTGTGTTGAGGTGTTGTATCCTTTGTTGAAGAAAAATAATGGCCTGAAGGAGGAGACAGTAAAAGACCTCTCACGGTCACTCGCCAAAGCAGATGCGCTGTTTACAGAAGGGGCAGGCAACCTGGCTGCCTTCCACAGAAGAAAAAGCCCAAAGCAAGGATGGAAGGGAAGAGTAGCTTTGGAGAACCGTATTCAACCCGCCCGGGATGTGTATGCGGCTCAGGAAATTTTGACTGACATGCAGGAGGCTATTGAAGCTGCCGTGACGGCGATAGGCAAAACAACAACCATGTCTAGAAAAACGGGGGAAGAGGGGCAGGGTGAGAGTGAGAAAATCAGTGCGGCTGCAATAAACCTCCAGGGCAAGTGCGACGGTGCTTCAACGATGCTAGAGAAGCTGGCCGCAACATTTTCCCCGGAGAAAGGCAGTTATATCTGGCAGCTAGCATCTGCAATCAGCGAAGAATTTAGCAAGTTGGCAGCATTTGCTCAGCATGCTGCCCGGTTTTCTGAAAACCCTAAAAACTATGGTGCCGGCAGCCCAAGAGAAGAAGGGGCTGAGAAGCAATAATTGTCTAATGGACGAGTGTGTTGTTGCATAAGACTAATAAGGAATGAAGATTGCTTGTAAAAAGTCTCAAAAAAACCACCCTAAAAGGGGTCGGGTCTTGAAAAGATATTTCTAAGAAAACTTACCTTCAGTTGTTACTGTATCTATTCTTGAAGGTGCTTGCACTAAAATAAGTTTGTTAACTTATTTCGATGGCAGAAGACGCCCCAGTTCACCTTGTTGTCAGTGTATTGGGATTTGATCGAATAGAGGAAGAGGAGGATTTTACATCTGCTTCGGCGAGAAGCCTCTTCCTTGAGGAAGGTGTTGAAGAAGATCCTGAAGCAGAGGAAGAGGAAGCCGTAGTCGATTCAACGGGGTTGTCGCTAGCAAGTGCAGAAACAGCATTGAGGAAAGCAACACAAAAAATGCAAGAGAGGATGTCTTTGAGTGCGGCAGCAAGAGACAAGAATGCTTTTTATCTAGGTGAGCGTGAGGGGTTAGGTTGGCTGGAAATTCTTTCGATTGAACAGGCGCATGGCTACTTAGTTGAACGCGAGATCGCACATGAGCAGCTGCTTAAAGACTATGTTGCTTTTAATCTTGCAGTGGACATGGCTTGGGAAGCATTATGGCAGAACCAGCACGTCTCAGAGCAACGCTGGCAAGTCTTCACCGGTGCACTGGCGCTGGCGCGTGGGGTGCAGGACACGCTAAAAGCAGAGCAAGAGCTCAGTCAAACAAGCGCACCTGAGTTTTCTCAAAAAATAAAGGCTGCGCTGAATGATGTGTCTACAAACAGGAAAATAGCTTTCTGGCATTACGTGGTTTACCTGAAGGAAGTCTTAAGTCAGCTTGAAGCAATGTTAACGGAAGGGGAGAGGCTTGTCGCGCAAGCAGCAATCAGTTTTGCGGCTCTTCGAGAAATGATAAGCCATGTGGAAGCGAAAAAGAAAGAGTTGCATGCAGCGCTTCTTAAATATAATCTTTCAGGAGAAGCCTTGCCTTTTTTGCAACACTTGAAAAGCCAGGCAGCCAGGGTTTCAACCTTAGCAGACAGTGTGTTAGTAAGTTTGCGAGCACGTGAAACCGCCATGCCAAATCAAGATAAACTGCGTGAACAACTGGCGCAGCAGCTGGTGCAAGTGACAGCAGCGTTTCACATTGTCCAGGAAGCAGGAAGGGGAGTGTTGCTGGACCCTGAAAAGCCTGAGGCATATTTAGGGCAAAAGCACACCAAGCAGATTTCTCCCACAGGGAGCCCTTCGATATTTGCAATTCAACAGTACAGAAAAACAGGCAGCCCTCAAGAGGATCGCATCACAAATGCATCACTCACAGAAGAGGCGAGGGCTGAGCGATTCCTTGAACGTGAAACAACGCAACGTTATGGAGCCTTACAGGCCCAACTTGCTTCCTTAATTCAAACAACCGTCGCGCTTTGTGATGAATTAAAATGGTCAGCAGCGTCATTGAAGGCAGATAAGGAAGCACGTGGCCGCCTGCAGCAAGCACTTGAGTTGATAAGTCAGGTGATGTTTCACCTTGCCTCTCTTCAGGCATGCTATGAGGCGAAGCAACGCGATGAGAAAAAGAAAAGCAAAAGCCCTGACATTGGTACCCGTTTGAGCATTGAGTTTGTGGAAGCACAGCCGAGTGAATTGTTAAGGCTGCAACAGGCGATAGCGGGCGTGCAGCCCTGGTTTGCCTTGCTGCTACCATGGGTAAATTTATGTCAACAGAACGAAGAATGCGAATCATTTTTGGCCCGGTGTGGAGCCGAGGTTCAATATCATGGTGCGCTGAAGAGAAAAAGTTCTGAATTAAGCGACAGAGTAGCGGCTGCGCGGGATAGCTTATGGTGTGCCAGGTCGCAAGACGAGCCAGAGGATGAGTCGAGCACTCAGGAAGACAGGAAAGAAAAGGAAGAAAAACGACTTGCGCATGTTAAAGGGTTGCTGAGAGAAGAGGTAAACAAGTCATTAACGATTGCTGCACGATTGCAAGAAAAAAAGCAGGAAATGAAACTACCCCAGAAGCCAGACAAACCTTTTGAAGGTACTGAGTAGGCCTCCAAGGCGTTAAACAAAAACAGTCGCGTCGATTTTCTTTCAAGATCTTTACGCCATCATCCGTATCCAACGCCACTGTATGTAGCAGTTTGTAATGTTAGCTTTTCTAAAAAGCTTTTTTTAAAAACAACTTAGAAGGGGTCGGGTCTTTAAGTGTAAAAATGGAAGGTGCCCAGAAGACTTACCTTCCACTGTTACTACATCTATGTAGAAGGCTGAAAGCCCCTTTTTTCGTCTCTTTTACTTTTCTAATTTCGAAAACACAATGAGCAGACCACGAGGTAAAGGAGGGGGGATTTTCTCTGACGGCGCCGGAGAAGTATTCGATGAGGCGTCGTTAGAGCACTTTCTGTTCGCATCACATCGTTTCAGGGTGGCTGCGAGAGACTGCAAAAACGCGACCGAAGAAGACAGGCAACCGGATTACCCACATTTGTGCGCACAACATACAGTGTATCGCACGGCAGCAAGTGTTTTCTGGGGAGCCCTAAAAAGCGACGAGAGCGTGTCTGGTGATATTTTGCCGTGGCTCGCCGAGCTGATTGGGTTGTGCCATCAAGATGAAGAAGCGCTCAGCAAAGAAAAAGGTTTTGATTTTGCAGGCAGGCTAGCCAGCCTGAACGCAGAAAACCCTGAGATGATGGTTTGGTACAACATGGCTGCCGCAGGTGACGTTTCTCAGCTAAGGAGGGTGCTGGAAAAACAAAAAGCGGCACCGACTGGTTTGACTGCAGAGGCGTTTACAGAGCAAGAGATACGCTTGAAAATGGCGCTTGTCCAAGCGCAAGGAAAAGTACCGCTTCTAGCAGCCTCCACGAGTCGCCCCTCGTCAGGAGGTGAGCGAGCATCTGCTCGGCGCAGCAGTCACAGCGGCAGCGTTTCTCAGCGCGTAACGGCGGAGACAAGCGCAGCAACATTGGCAAGCTTGCGCGAGCAGCTAGCGTGTTTTGTGCAAGCGATAGAGAGGCGTTGTCAGGCTTTTTTGTGGCAAGCTGAAGCGCTTGAAAGACCACACGCGCCAGAAGACACACAAGGTGTTGCTGCACAAAAAAAACCGCAGCACACAAAAGAGCCCCAAGAAGCCAAGGTGCGCGCCAGCTTGCAGCGTGCATTAGGTTTGGTGAAGGAGGTGCTTGACTTCATCGCTTCTCAGCAGAACGCCCCTTCGGAGGAAGCCGGTCTTGCTTCAAAAGATACGCTGGCACAAACAAAAAACAGAGTGGCCGCCATGAATGGCTGGTTTGAGCTGTCGATGCTGGCAGTGGTGAGCAATGAAGTAGTCAAAGATGCTGAGAGCGTGCATGGAACCCCTGACGTTGACCATGCAAAATTGCTGAACCGCATCATTGAGTTGGAAAGAAAACGCGTTGCTCTTGCGCATGCCGATATACTGGCTTCATCGGCTCCAGAAGAAGCAAGGTACGTGCGGGAATATCTGGCCGCGGCGAAAGAAAATGTTAAGCAGATGCTGCTTCGCTTGAAAGAGAAGATAAGCCATCCACTTCGAATTAGCTTAGAAAGGAGGGTGAACCAAGCACGTCGGGAGGTGCAAGCTGCTGAAGCGGCATTGGAAGAGGCGATCCGCAGCTTACATCAGGCAGAAAGGCGTATTGAGGAGAGACGAAAGGGTATTGAGCGTCAGGTGGCTGAAGCACAAAAGGCAGTGGGAACTGCCAAAGCAGAATGTATCAAAGCAGCCGCTGCTGTAGAGAGGAAAGCACGCGGGCTGCTCGGAATGAAAAGCGTGCTTGCTGATGATTTAAAGGTGAGGGAAGAAAAACTGACGGTGGCAGAACAGTCTCTAGCACAGTTTCTGCAGCGGGAAGGCGGAGAACCGGCTCAGCTTGAAGTGCTTCTAGAAAATGCATCAAAAAGTACCTCCGCGCAATCTGGTGAGGTTGACTATCTGCAGAAGTACAAGCAAGCACTCAAGGAAAAGGAAGAGGCAGTTCAAAAAGTAGTGGAAGCACAAAAAGAAGAAGCAGCGGCTATCCAGCATCTTCCGGAGAGAAAAAGCGAAGCCGCGCAAGCCATTGAGAAAATACAAGCGTTGGCGACTAAGCTGTTAGGCGAGAAAAAGCAAACGATAGCAAGCGCCAGCGCGCAGCGCGAAAAGGCACGTGCTAGCGAAGCAGCGTGCCAAGCCCAAGTGAGGCTTGAAGAGCAATCGTTTCACTTTAGGGTGGCAAAGGAAGCACTCTGTTTGGTGATGGGCGAGCAAGCGGTACAAGCCGCACGAAAATCAGGCCGGCGCGGCAGCACAGACGTGGCGCAAGGTAATCGGTTTGCAGAGTACCGGCCTGCTGAACAGTCCTCATTTTTGGAAAGGATGATGACCTTGCAGACACCTACTATTGTCCATACGGTGAGTGCAAATGCATCCATGAAAGTAGGCTGCCTTTTGGCCACTGAAAAAGGGGATGGCGAGAACAACAGAAAGCGCGTATGGGAAATGCTCAACAACTTGTCGCTCTTGGTAAAGCACATTCAGATGTTTGTTGACCTGTGCTTTAAACCTTGTCAAATAGAGTGCATATTAGCAGCGAAAAGCCAGGGGACCACATCAACCCACCAAAAAAAACCACTTGCACAAACAGCGGTAGAAACAGTGCGGAAGATTTTTCTTCAATCTATAGACTGGTACACGCGTATGGTGGAGTGCTTAGAGGGTGTTGTCGGAGAGCAGGAGGCAGTGTCCGCTACGGTCACTGCACTCAAAGAACAGCATGTTGCTTACCACGATCTGCTCACTCATCTCCACCACACCTGGAAGCTAATCGACACGATAACGACGGTGCTGACATCAGGACAATCTGCCACACAAGAAGCTGAATTAAAAATACATGCCATAGAACTTGCTAAACAGAAGCGATCTCTCGAGGGGTGCTTCAAAGAAAAGGGTGTTGATATACAGAGGAATAGTTTTCTTGATGGGGAACTTCTTGTTTTACAAGAAATGCTGGAAGCGATTTTCAAAGCTTTCCCATCGGTGGGCATGTTGCTTGCCAAGTTAGAGTATGCCAGCCTCTACTCAGGAGACATTGAGTGCATGCTGCTGTGTCATCAGTATAAGCTGATGGGTTACAGTGGAGAAAACACCTCTGAAGCGGTTAATAAACTAAAAGGTACCATCTTGGGCAGCTACGATGCGGTGGTCATACTGCAGTGCCAACCATCTGACGTTTCCGCAATAATAAAAGAAACGTTCAGCCGCTTAAGAAAAAATATCAAGCTAGCATGTGAAGCGTTTCCCGCGCTAAAAGTATTTCATGATCGGGTGGGAGGGGCAAACCAGGCGGCAGAAAAAGCACTGCGAGTGATCAATGCTTTTCTCCCCAAAAAGCAAGTCGTGTGTAAGCCAGGGGAAGATGATGCAGTGGAAGCCGCTAAGGTCTGTTTGGCGCGCCTGGAGGCGATGCCAAAAGAAGATTGGCCCTTTGTGGCAGGCGATATGTATCGCCTGCGGCAAGCCATCGCGCAAGTGGGTTACTACAATCGACTCCAAACGATTAAAGTAGCGGTTCAAGCACTGCGTGATGCAACGCCTGAAAATCGAGCAGCAAGAATTGCGGCAGCTGAAAAGTGTTTAAGCGGTTTACAAACGTTGCCAGAAGTTGATCGCGCTTTTCTAAGAGAGGAGATCGATCACTTGCAGCAAGCGGCCAGACGAGCATGGTTCACTTTGTCAATAGAGGTGAGTGAAGGTGGGTAGGTTTTTCTTTTGTCTTTTTAGAGAAAGCGTGGCGCGATGGTTGCACGGTGTACATATATTTATCTATATAGAATAACCAGCGATAGGCGGGTGCGCTTGCGTTGCGTATTGTCCCGTTTTTTTATTTTCTCTTTTCCCTTTGCTCTTTGCGATTTTTTATTTGAGTGAGAGGAAGCGGAAAGGCTGGAAACTTTTCGACTACTGCTAAAAAAAACACAATAATTAAGGGTCAAGTCTTAAAAAGAAATATGCGGGAGTGGCAGAGACGATGGGGGCCGTCAACGTGAAGCAAAAGACGGTTTAAACAGCTACCTCTGCTTGTTCGTTAATCAGCCGATCAACATGCGCTTGCTGCGGCGCAAGATATAACAGCTTAATATTAGGGCCGGCATCTTGTGTGAAGTAAATAGGGTTGCCTGCTTTGCGCAATGCCCACACGCGATGCATCGCCTCAAGTGTGGCCGGTTGATGGTAGCAGATAGGTGGCCAAGCGCTCATCATGCAAGCATGCATGGCCAGCGCGTTAGATTCGGCTATCTCACCAAGCCGTGTAAAATCTTGTTGCCCAATAGCCTGCTTCATCAACGTTAAATCACTTGCCACTTTATCAGGCCAGCTTGCATAAAGCGGTGAGCTGGCTTGTGTTTGGATCATGGCGGTGCGCGAATCAATGGGTTTGGGGGCGCGGCTGACGATAAGCGGTGTGACACGCAACGCCGGCCAGTTCACATCAAGTGGTATGCCGTGGCTATCCATGCCATTGAGGTCGCTGCCTGCTTGCCATTCCACAAAGCCTGGCCAAAGCGAGCGACAAGCACTGCCGCTGCCTAAACGTGCTAACACAGAAAGTGAACGTTTATCTAATTGCCAGCCAAAAAAATCATCTAGCGCTAGCACGAGGGCTGCAAAGCCCGCGGCAGAAGAGGCCAGCCCGGCAGAAATAGGCACGCTGCTGTGCGTGCTCACATGAAAATAAAATTGCGGGTGTGGACGAAATAAATCTAAAAAAGCAGCCAGGCGCTCAGCAAAAATATTATGAGACGTTTCTTTTCCGTTGAGAATAAAGCTATCTTGATCTGTTTCACTGGCGGTCACCTTTGTTTCAGCACCTTGTGAAAGCGACAGGGAAAAACTGCTGGTCATGGGCAAGTTGAGCGTGCTGTCGCGCTTGCCCCAGTATTTGACTAAAGCAATATTGGCTGGCGCCGCGCCATGGCCTTTTTGCTTTTGTGGCAGAGGGGCGTTGTTATTGAGTATGTGATTAACAATGTCAGATGGTTTCATAATAGTTTCATACGCGTTATTTTTTGTAAATGTTGACCCTCTCTATCACTCTATCTATCATTTTAAAGTTTAGTTTGCTGGAAAGGCCATGCTGCGGCGAGCTGTTTTGTGCGCCACGCTTGCCGCACTGCGCGCTATCGCGGATCGGCGCAAAAACACTCCCCTCCGCCTGGCCGCGACCTTCTTTAGTCACAAGAGGCATGCTAGAGTGAGATGCACCCTTAACAATAGGTTATATTACTCTAGTCGTGCAGTTCATGTTTTCAATTTTAAAAAAATCCTCTCTCTTATGCTAGAAGGTAAACAGCATACCCTATCAGATTACTCCCTCTCCCCTTGTGTTTTTCTATATACCTCAACACCACGAGCACTCAATTGAATAGGCACAAGCCGCGCACCATCAGGTAAATCATCATGGCTAACAGTCTCAGGCAGTTGTCCCAACGCCACCACGCCATCGCCTAAGCCCGCCCCTGAAATTTTTGCACCTAATACACCCGGGCATTGACGCAATTGTTGCGTGATCGCTGCAAGTGTGGGCGTACTCACGCCTAGCGCCTCATGCAGGCCATGATGGATATTCATAATATGTCCAAGCGTAGGCCAATCTTTTGCTTTAATAGCCGCTTCAGCTTGCTTAACGCAATCGCCTATGGTGAGAAATAACTTATCATAAAGCGCAGGCAATAAAGCACGCCGTCTCTCAACGTGTGCAATCACTTCAGGTGTGGGGGTTTTATAGCCTGAATAAATCAAGTTAAGCGGCAGTGCACAATCATAATGACGAATAGTGTGCGGCGACAGTTGGTAAAATACCGTGCCACCCAAAACACTGGCAGCGACATCAGCACCGGACCCCACTTTTTGCACACTTCGTACGACCGCCAGTGCGGTTTGAAATAAAGTGTGTCGGTCAAGCGGCGCGTTACTCTCTGTTTGTTCTGTGCTTAACCAATTTGTAATAGTTGAAATCGTTGCAACGGTCACTGCGGCAGAAGATCCTAACCCAATCGCTTCAGGATGTTGTGAACGAATAGCCAAGTCACACCCCGTTGGCAATTGCTGTTTAAAGTGAGTGAGGCTCGCAAGCACAAATTGAAAAGGGGCCGCTGGGGCGAGTGTTTCGAGTGTGGTTTGGTATTCCCCAAAGCCATCAGAAATAATGTTAATGACATTATCATCACGGGGCGTTAATTGCACTTCAATGCCAGGCGTGATTGCACACACAATGGCTGGCGCACCATGCAGCACAGCGTGTTCGCCAAGCAACATCATGCTACCCGGGGCAAAGGCGGTGTGCTTTAACAATTTTCTTGTCGTTGATTTGCTGCTTGCTGAAGAAGGCATAATTCGGGTTATATAAAGCGTGAGTGTGTTGTTATTTATGTTTGCATGATGATCGATCTAACTCCCTCTCCCCTATGGGGGAGAGGGTTGGGGTGAGGGGGTATTATACTACAAGCGCCCCTTCTGCCTGCGGTATTAAAGGCGAAGCACTAAAAGCAAAACGTTGATACAGTTCGCTGAGCCTTGGTTGCAATTCATCCGGTGCCACGACCAAAATGGCACCCGCTGCATCGCCCGTTACACTGCCGGCACCGCACACTTTTGCGGCGCCGCCGCAGGCTTCAATACCCGCCACCAATTGTTGTACACGCTCAGGTACCACGCCGAGCATCACTAATAAACGATGATTCTCACGAATAGCAAGTTGTACATCACGCAAGTTGTTTTGTTGCAATGCCTCATCGAGTGAATGTGTCACCGCTGCAAAATCATCCCCTATTTGGCTATGCTTAAAATGCGGTGCCACGCAAGTAACACACTCGCCGGTGTTGCTTTGTGGTGTGCCAGAGTCTACCAGTGTCATCGGCACAGCCGGCAAGGGGCGAGAAGTGGTGTTGCCTGCTTGGAAGTGTAGGCACCCACCCTGTAAGGCCACATTTAAATCTAAACCACTGCAGTGGCCATGTTGTAATTGTTCTGTTTCTAAAGCGATCTGTAATATTTTTTCCGTAGAAAGTGTCAGCTTAAAATATTGCGTGAGTGCTTTTAAAATACTGATAATGGTAGCGGCCGAAGAGCCCATCCCTGAGCCGATAGGAATGTCAGAATCAATGCTAATTTGCAAACCAGGGTGCGCATCGATTTTTAAATGCTTTAATAACTGTGCTAAAGCAAACTGAGGTAATTCAAAAGGCTGTTTTAGGACATCACGAATACTGCATTGGCCTTGCAAAAAAGCTTTATATTGTGTGCTTAAACGATCGCGTAAATGTGAAAGTGCTTGGTGGGTGAGACGGGCATGATAGCGCAAGCCTCTTAAGTTAAACGCAATGTCTTTTTCATGCCGAGGCACGATGGTTGCATGCGTAAAGCGGTTGATGGCCATGGCCAGTGCAGGTTGGCCATAAACGACGGCGTGTTCGCCTGATAAGATTAATTTGCCAGGGGCGATGGCTTTCATGCCGGGGCCGTCTCTTTGGCGGGATGTGTTGCCGGTGCTTTTGCTTTAGATTGACTGTCAGCGTTGTCGCGTTCAAATTTAAGATGGCTTTGCATGAGCTCGCCAGGATTCGTTTGTGCGGCTAGCAATGAGAGCTCGCAACACAGTACGGTCGAAGCGGCGATCACTGCAAGGCGACGCGCATTATCACCAACGGGGCGAGTTTCCAAACATCCCATCATTTTTAAATTGTCACGTACAAAATCCAGATCTTTGCCATTGCCGATGGTGCCTACAATAATGTTAGGTAAGGTTGTCGAAAAATAAAGCCCGCCCTCTTTATTGACTTGTGCATGCACAATGCCTTGTGAGCCTTCTACAATGTTCGCAACATCTTGACCCGTGGCCAAGTAAAAACCAAATAACATATTGGCAAAATGCGCATTGGCACTGCGTACACCACCGGCGATAATCGAGCCGATTAAATTTTTCTTAATGTTCAGGTCAACAATTTTTTCAGGTGTGGTGCGCAGCTGTTCAATGCACAACGCGCGAGGAATGTTGATTTCAGCAACCACGTGTTTGCCGCGCCCTAAAATACCATTGACGGCAGAGACTTTTTTATCGGTGCAAAAATTGCCTGAAATCGAAACGTACTGTAACTGCGGGTAGGTGTTCAGCAACCAAGCCATTAAATGATCGGCTGCGTGCGTGACCATGTTATGACCCGAGGCGTCACCCGTTGAAAATTCAAAACGTAAGTAGAGTAGGTTGCCCACCACTTGGGTGTGTGTATTGAGCAATTTACCAAAACGGCTGGTGCTGCTGACCAGCTCGCGCAAGGTATCATCATGCTGCGGGAGCGATTTGACGACCTCTTGTATGGCCGCCGCAGAGTCGGCTTCAAATAATACAGAGCGCGTCATGCGATCGTCTATCACCACCGCTTGAATGCCGCCCGCCAGGCGAGACACACGCGCCCCGCGCCCGGTAGAAGGCCACAGCGGTGATTCAAACGTTGCCAGCGGCACGCGCACGTCGTCATTCACGTCTGGTCCAATAATCTTAATAGGACCAATGACTTGCATGGGAACGTGGGCAGTGAGCGGGGTGGGGGATGGGGTTGTGTGCGTCATACGCGTGATGATAGCAGTTTCGCTTTTAGGGCGAAAGCACGAAGCCAGCGAACTGAATTTTTGTGGCGTTTGCGGAGGATCTCCAAAAAGAACGGCTCCTTGCTATTCTGATGCTTTGGTTTAGTGGTTTAGTGGTTTAGTGATTTAGTGATTTAGTGATTTAGTGATTTGGTGGGAATGCCATGCTGCGGCGAGCTGTTTTGTGCGCCACGCTTGCCGCGCTGCGCGCTCACGCGAATCGGCGCAAAAACACTCCCCTCCGCCTGGCTGCGACCTTATTTAGGGGCAGATGGCACAGCAGGTATAGTAAGCATTCATGGGGATCTCTCAATTCCTATACGTATTGTAGAGGCACGGCGTGCCGTGCCCTTTAGGGGTGAAGAGCTCTCTCCGAGCGCCTTGGGCCTCCCTGCACCAAGGCTTTGGAGGCAAGCAGCAAATTCCTACAGAATTATCTTGAAGGGGAGAGGGTTGAGGTGAGGGGTTATTTTCTTTGCGGTTCAGACAGTATTAGGCTTATCCAGAAAACCAATAACCAGTTGTAGAGCTGAGTGTAGCCAAGGCGTAAAGCGCTCGGGGTGTTGTTCGATTTCCGACTGCAAATCATCCAGCGCTTGCCAGCGGCAGGCGTCCACTTCGTCGGGATTAAAACAGGTGGTGAGCGTCTCTGGATCGTGGTTGCCAATGCCGCCCACACACACATGATCTATTTCATGTTCAATCAAGCCATTGCCAAATTCAGCGCGATACTGAAACACACCGATTTCTTTTACCGGCACCGTAAACCCCATTTCTTCTTGTAGGCGCCGCTGGGCAGCATCGAGTGTATCTTCGCCTGGGCGAGGATGACTGCAACAGGTATTGGTCCATAAACCGGGCGAATGGTATTTATCTTTCTGGCGACGCTGCAAAAGTGTTTCTGTTTTGCCCTTTACCTCACGCAATACAAAAACAGAAAAAGCACGGTGCAATAAGCCTTCGTGATGGGCTTTTAGCTTTTCTTCCGTGCCGCATGGCTGATCGCTTGCGTCGACGAGGATGACTTGCTCAGCCGTTGCTTTTGGTGCTTGATGGGATGTGTTACTCAAGTGCTTACCCAGTAAGGTATAAATAGAAACTAATTACGCATTATATCATTTTTAGCTTCAGGGGAGGCGTCTGCCTTGGCTGCATTTAGTTATATGCATAACTTTTCTTCTGCCGTTTTTTTTGTGCGCGGGTGGCAGGCACCTTAGAGCATGGCGACTACAGTAGTAGAGTGGCGCCCAGACGGTTCTTTAAAAGGCCTCAACTGCGGTAGGAGAGTCGTGCCTTTCAGAAGCCAGTCATTAATGTGCAATAAACACATGAATGTAGTAAAAATCAGCTTGAGGATCACAATAGCGTTAAAAGACTCCTGTATGCCAAACAGCAAGGCAATAATAAATTGCGGGCACTCTCCCAGTATGAGTTGTGCGGAGCGCATCAGCATCAGTGTCACATCAGGGTAATTGACTTGCCATACCAGCGTGGCAGTTTCAGGTGAGATGACTGGCAGCAAAAACAGCATGCTGATGCCGTTACTTGTTTGTCGCGGCAACCAAGTGCCATAGACATAGCGTAAAGACAATAAGCCGATGCAAAAACTGATCACTAGAAACGTAATAGCGCTCCACAGTGAGTGAGTGTGGTTATGTTTGTCTAAATCTTGTATTAAATACCCTGTGATTATCCGGTTGGCCATCATCAGCAAAAATCCTAACCACGCACTTAAGTGAAAACGTTGTGCACTGATCATTTTTTCAAGAGAAAATCTTTGCTGCCAGTTGCGGCTCCAGCGTGCCAATATTGTCGGTGTGTCTGTGGCTGTAAAACTCATCCCGTTACACTGTTCAGGTGCTAGCAAGCTATTGCCGGTAAGTTTAATATCAATGGGTGGTTCTGATGTTAAGGTTGTTTTTGCTGCGGCAATGCCATCTTCACTGAGTAGGTTATAAGAAATATCCAGCTCTACCACGGTGCGGTGAGTTGCCAATTTTTTTACCCAGTAGCGAAGACCAAGGGAGGTGATGTTATTGCAAGCAAGGTTTACTTTGGTGATCTGTGTATTATTGGCAAGCGCATCTATCAATCGTTTAAAATCAGCATCACCTAAACCGTGCCCGCTGAGGTCAATCTCAGTGAGTGACTCGGTATTTTCTCGGAGGGTTGCCAAATAAATTTCAAAGCTAAGTGGCCAGTATGTGGCATACATGCTGGCTTTTATGAGGCGCCTCGCAGCAATACGTTGACCTTGTGTGATGGCAAGGTGGATGGCGGTTCTATCTTTCTCGTCGCGTACAAATGGGTAAGCACCATAATCAATGAGCAAGCGCGCGATATTAAAGTGCCCATTGGCGGCTGCAGCAATGAGCGGCGTTTGGGCCTGGGGGCCATGGGCAATATTTGGTTGTGCATCTTCGAACATGAGCAATCGGAAGGCGGCGAAATAATCACCTCTTGTAGCCGCTTCATGAAGAGGCGGTGCTGAATTGCTAATCAGTAAGGGCGTGCTGTCATCGGAGGCTAGTGCTGGCCTCCCTGAGCGGTGAGACACCCTGGCTGGTTTTATCGCGATCCCAGAAGTGCTAGATGTTCCCGGGCGTTGCGCTTTTAGCAAAGCGATCAGTGGTAGGTAGTGATAATATTGAGCGGTGTCCAAAACCGCTTGATAGATATCATCACCCAGTGCAATTTGTTGCGCTGTTATCGTGCTGTGAAAAAGAGCGGTTTGCCCAGTTTGTGCAGCACGTACCAACGGCAAGCAGCCTTGAATGTCAGCATCTTGTAGTGAAGAAGGATTTTGCTTGATGATATGTTTAACCAAATGCGTATCGCCCTTACTCATCATTTGCGGTAACCAAAGGTTTTTCGCTTCGAAAGCTTGGTGCAGACGCTGGTTAAATTCCCAACGTTGCCACAGCAGCCATAAGATCAGGGCGGCTGCCCACGCGCCCAATAAGAAAACGACTTCATCCATCCAGTGTGAATAAGGCAGCGGCGCCATTGGGCAATCAATATCAGGTGCGGTGGGTAATACGGCAGGTGCAAGCGCTTGCAAATAGGGAAAGCTTGCTTTTGGCGCAATGGCCCAAATAGCATCAAAATCCCAGCCTGTAAACGTACCAGAGCGCATCATGTCGTCAGTCGATTTGCCAAAGGCACGCAAAGCGCGGTCATATTTTTGACCAGCAGGGTAACGTTGCCCGGTGGTGTCACGGTTCCAAAAACATTGAACAACATCTTCTTCATCGAGCCCCGAGCCTGTAAAACCACCTGTGTGATCTTCAGCCGTCACGCAGCCAATGGCATAGCTGTGTTTCATGCTGCCGTCGTTGTAGCCAACCAATGCCCCAACAACTTCTGCGCCAGACACAATGCCTAAGGCATAACTGTTTTCAAGTGACCCTTCATGATTGCCAATCAATCCCCCCACATGGCGCCCCTCGGCCGAGACATCTCCACTGGCAAAGCTGGTGTTCACCCTACCAGAAAGAGCATTGTTGCCAATCAAACCACCTACATGGTTTTGTCCAAAGACATGACCTGTCGCTAGGCTGTCACTCACTCGCCCAAGGTTGTGTCCCACTAAGCCACCCGTGTTATCTGCAAGGCTTGAAACCTCGCCAGATGCAGAGGTATTGTGTAGCCTGCCGGTGTAGGCGTTTTCACCCACAAACCCGCCAGTATTAGGGCTTATACTGAAGAGAGTGTTGGTTGCCGTGCAGTTTGTGATCGTGCCCCTGTTCACACCGGAGAAGCCACCGATGTTTTCTCCAGTGTCTGCACAAGTGATGTTGCCATGGGCGTGGTTACCGAAAAGTGTACCTGCGTTCAGCCCCACAAAACCGCCAAGAAAGGTATTTCCTCTAATATTAGCTATTGTAATACTAAAAGTGATATCACCTGAGTTAATATTATTCCCCACCAGTCCGCCAATGTTTGATCCTTGGTCAGTACCGTACACATTTCCATGGAAGCTTATTATCGCCAAGACGCCTGAATTAACTCCTACTGCACCACCAATATTAGTGATCCCTTTAATTTCGCCTGTTGCTGTAGAGTGAGTAAGTGTTCCTTGATTATTTCCTACGAGTCCCCCGACTTGTTGGCCTAAGTTGGTTGCAATCACATCTACTTGCGTGTGGATGGTAGATAATGCGCCAAGATTCACACCAACTGCACCCCCTACGATGTCATGTCCTGTCACGTTTCCGATCGCGCTAGAATCAGTGAGGGAGCCAAGATTTTCTCCTGCCAAGCCACCAAGCGCTAGTGAAAATCCAGTTCCAATCACATCAACCTGAGTATGCGTTTTAGCGACTGTGCCAAAATTGCTGCCTATTGCACCCCCCACTACGTAATTGCCTGTGATTTTCCCAAAAGCGATACAGTCAATGAGATCACCTGGATTGCTACCTGCTATTCCACCGATTTGCTCCCCAGGATCAGTGCCGCTTGTATTCCCTTGAGTATAGATTGCAACCAATATTTCAAAATTAATACCCGCCGCGCCACCCACATAGATAGCGCCTATTACTTCTCCAACAGCAGTGCAATGAGTGAGCGTTCCTTGATTTTGACCGACTAGCCCACCGACCCGCCAACCGGGAACAGTACCTGCTACTTCTATCTGTACACCCACTTCCATTACTACACCCAGGTTAATGCCAACTGCGCCGCCAACCTGATATCCACCCATGATTCTGCCAGTAATATTACTATTCGCAATGAATCCCTCATTATGACCTGCAAGACTGCCTACTTTTTCATCACCGCGCACATTGACTAAATCTAAGCAGATAGAGTGAAGATACGCCGTCACTGATAGGTACCCAAAAAGGGCCACTTCACTTTCATGAGGACGGTTAATGGACAGGTTGTATACGGTGTATCCTTGTCCATCTAGAGAACCTGTGAAAGGGGCTTGATTATCGCCAATAGGTTCAAAGCCTAAGCCGCCATTCCAGAGTTCTGAACCCGAACAGTTGATGTGACTAGCCAGTCCATAGCTTTCTGTCAAATTGCTTCTCATATTTTGTAACTCAACGCAGTTAGTAATCAGGATCTGCGCCATAACAAAATCTATAAGGCATGCAAAAATACACACGCTGAACCATAACGTCAGCGCCATCCTTGAGCTTAAAAAATTTGCAAGTAAGTTACCTAAAAAGATCAACGTATTCTCGGTATCTTTACCTATGCTGTCACAGGCAGAGGTAAGTTTTTGGGCAAAAACTTACCTATCGATGTTACGCCACGATATTAGAAACCTAGAAAGAGCAGGGTTTCTACAAAAGAGGATGTCACAGTTTTTCTTGTATTTGAATTTAAAGGAAAAGTGCCTTACGACTCCCAAGATGACGTGCAGGCTACTTCTTGCCTTGTGCATCTTTTTGTTAGCCACTCGCGCCAATGCACAAACAACGATTACCCACTGCCAAGCGTTGCAGGATATAAATTTGGATTTAGCCGGAAGCTACGCGTTGACGAATAATATTGATTGTTCCGGTAGTATCAGCTGGAACGGAGGTTTAGGTTTTAAGCCTATTGGCGAGAATCAAGCCCCTTTCGCAGGTTCGTTAGATGGACAAGGATACACCGTATACAACCTGTCCATTAACCGTCCTCATGAAAGTGAAGTGGCCCTTTTTGGGTACCTATCAGTGACGGCATATCTTCACTCTATCTGCTTAGATTTAGTCAATGTGCGCGGTGATGAAAAAGTAGGCAGTCTTGCAGGTCATAACGAGGGATTCATTGCGAATAGTAATATTACTGGCACAGTCATGGGTGGATATCAGGTTGGCGGCGCAGTTGGCATTAACCTGGGTGCAGTAACGGAAGTGGGTGTACAGGTAGAAGTAGCAGGTACTGTTCCCGGTTGGCGAGTCGGTGGGCTAGTCGGTCAAAATCAAGGAACGCTCACTCATTGCACTGCTGTTGGGGAAGTAATGGGCGCCACCTATGTGGGTGGCGCGGTGGGGATTAGTTTTAATCTAGCCACCTTGGTGGGGATCCGTGCAAAAAGTAATGTGACAGGTATGAGTCCGGGAACAGAAATTGGTGGGTTAATAGGGCAAAACCAAGGTGCCCTGATGAACGCTACGTCTACCGGGAAAGTGATAGGAACGCGTTACATTGGTGGTGTAGCCGGTAGGAATTTGGGGACCCTGATAGGAATTTATGCGTGGGTGGATGTGACTGGTATTAGCCCAGGAGAATACGTCGGCGGGCTAGCAGGAGATAATGTGGGGAGTCTCACTGACTGTACTGCTATTGGGAAGGTGGTTGGTAGCTATTTAGTTGCTGGTGCAGTGGGCCTCAATTCTGGCGAATTAAATTTAATCTGCTTTCAAGGCGATGTGACCGGTATTGGACTTGGGCTAAATATTGGTGGATTAATCGGGCAGCATGCAGGCGTAGGGAGACTCATTAATTCTATTGCTGTTGTAGAGGTGACAGGCATCACTTATGTTGGTGGCGCAATAGGTCTTAATTTTGCTGAATTGATTGATATTCATATTCAAGGAAATGTCACTGGCACAAATGAAGGGCAAAATATCGGAGGGATTGCAGGCTATAACGGATGGATAGTGACGGATAGCAGCATCATTGGCGTAGTGACGGGTAACTATCGAGTCGGTGGGTTATCAGGATTTAATCAAGGAGTGGTTAGTTTGAGCCAAGCTTATGGCGCTGTTTTTGGAGAAGATACCACTACAGGCGGCTTAGTGGGTGATAATTCAGGCACCGTTTTATTCAGCACAGCGTTCAACAATGTCACGGGTGTATCGTTTGTCGGTGGTCTAGTTGGTAATAACCAAGATACCATCGAAGACTGTCAAGCTTATGGTAGTACAGTATCAGGTGAAATAGCTGTCGGTGGTTTGATTGGTCAGAACAGCGGCACGATTTTACGGTCTGTTTCAAATGCGACAGTCACCGGCACGGGCAGTCGCATTGGCGGTGCGGTGGGCGATAATACCGCGGAGGGCTTTATGCACCAATGCACCGCTTCAGGAGAAGTGCACAGTGTGCGCGATAATGTGGGTGGTTTGGTTGGATTAAATGCAGGTCACATTCATCATAGTATTGCGTTGGGCCCTGTCAGTGGTGAAGATAATGTCGGTGGTTTAATTGGCCGGCAAACACAAGCGGGTTTGATTGAAACGTGTTATGCCACGGGTAGGGTTGACGCAATGGGCGATCAGGTTGGTGGCCTGATTGGTGAAAACGATGGCCTTGTGCAAGATTGTTATACGCTTAGCGCCGTGTCAGGGCGCAAAGAGGTGGGTGGTTTGATCGGGCACGGAGTAGGCATTCACGACCAACTGATCCGCAGTTACGCGGCGGGATGCGTGCGTTCAAAGGGTGCATCGGGTGGTTTGATGGGGTCTCGTGCAGTGGGGCAGTTCACGAGATGTTATTGGGATACGCATACAACCGCGCAAGCATTCCCTGCTGGCAAAAGTGGCAGTTTTGGCTTACGCCCTTATGGCAAGGGTACATATGTACTTTATCAGGCAGAAACGTTTAGGGAATGGGATTTTGAAAATCAGTGGACGAATGTGCCAGGTGAAAGTTATCCCTTCCACCGTGCACTGGTTCCGGAGGTGCTACCTGTCGAACCTGATGAAACGTGCCCACGGAAAAGCAGTATTTATGAAGACGCCATGCCGTGGATCCGTCGAATTATTATTCTGGCCTCGGGGACATTGTGGTTATTGATGTTATGGCGCCGGTACAAAACAAGTGAACGCATTAACGCCATGCAACACAGTCCACATCGGTTAGCTTGGATGGCTGATATGGGTGATTTGCCATTGGTGCAGGCACTTTGGCAAAAAGGATGTGCTGCAACAGCGAGGGAGGCACCCGGTGGCCACTCAGCGATAGCATTAGCGGCACGCGGTGGGCATTTACCTGTTGTGCGGTATCTTTGTGATGGTGCTAAATTAGGTGAGCATAAAGCAACACAATGCCAAGCGGCTTTCCAGGCCGCAAAACATTATCGTCAGCGGATTGTTGTCAGCTTCTTACAAAAAATTGTTTCAGTGCAACAAGGTGAAGCCACAACTGAAGTCATCGAGGCACAGGAAGAAATGGCTTCCGCTGTGTTGCTCAGTAGTGCAGCGGAGCAAGGGCAAGGGTGTCGGATGCGCACTCTCAGGGAAAAAACGGATCCGGATCTCTGTCGTCCCGAAGGTTACCCGCCACTGCTTGGCGCAGCGGCGCGAGGGCATTTTAATCTTGCCTTATGGCTAGTCACGGGGGGGGCTGATCCCTTTGCACGTAATAGTAAAGCGCAAACGGCCTTAGCGCTCGCGATGGCACAGGGGAAGCGTGTGGCAGCCTATCACTTAATGACAACCGGCTCTAAAGCAGACTACTGGTTGCTGAGCGTTGAGCTACACCTTGTTGCTATTCAATGGCAATTGGATAGCTACACAACAGTTGATCTTAGCGGGCGGTGCTTAAGTGATGTCGAATTACAGCGCTTGGTTGATGCGCTAGACATGAATCACAAGATCACGGCGGTTAATTTGGCATATAACAATATTACCTCGCTGGGATTGCGTTATTGGGCAGAAAAATTGGCGCAGCATCCAACCATTGTGACACTGGATGTCAGCTTTAACGCAGTGGGTGAAAAAGGGGTAGTGGCATTGAAGCAAGCGCTGTCTGATCAGCCCACGCTGCAGGCGGTGGTACTCACGGGGAATGAGCTATTGGCGCCTTCACAGCGTGATTGGGAGGCTTTTCAGGTACCGCCACTGGGTTGTTTCGACAAGATCCAGGCTACGTTATACCGCGTGGCGGTTTCTCCCTATGCGCTGTTAGGGAAATGCTGCAAAGGGCTGCCCGAGCTAGATGAGCGTGTAATGGTTAAGGCTACGTTGTGGCTGAAACGACATCAAGTGACAACCCATATTGGATTTTTCTTCGGCGTGTTAGGTAAGATTCTGGATACCTTATTGATTCTAGAGCTCGATGAAAACCACCAAAGTGATTTGGCGTTAGTGTCGGTTATCTTTTTGGTGCTGGCGACCTGTATCGTAGGCGGGCTAGGGTTACACTTGATGTATAAAGTTTCGTTGCCACGCCCTCTGGGTGTGGCTGGCTGGATCCAGTACATCCTTCACAGCATTGGCTGGATGTGCACGCTTCCTATTCTCAGTGACGATCTCGTGCGCTTAGAGATCAAAGCCAATTATGTAGACACGCAATTGGCACTACTCCGAGTAGCCAATTTTTTGTTGGAAGATCTGCCACAATTTAGCGTGAGCTTAATTTATTTATTGCGACAAGGGATGAATGAGGTTGTCGTCATTCGTTTGGTAGTGACAGCGGCAAGCTCTTTTGCTGCGGCATTGAGCATTCTTTACAACCAGCCAAGCTTGCACAAAATGGTGCGTGATCTGAAAGAAGCCATGGCTTTTTTAAGACGTGATTAACGTTTATTTAGAATGTTTGTCTTTGTTTGAATAGACAGGGAAAGCTTAGTGTTTAATTCAAAGGAAAAAAAAGCGCCTATATTTTGTTAGTTAAATAACGGGTATTTGCTTAGCAAGATACCCTTGTATCTTGCTAAAGTGCCTTCACGGCCCAGTATTTAAACTAAAAAAATGAACAGCATGTTGTTTTATATAATTGATTATTGAGGGGAACCCTAAAGAATTAATATATTAGCTATTTAAATAACTTTATATATGGTGTTTTTTTTCGAGTTTATAATGAAACAGCGATCTATATCTGTGTTCTCTCAATGCATGCAAAACTTGGCCCAAGCATGCCTCACTGAATCTTAAAACCTTGAGCGGGGCTTTGTTCCATACAATGAGCAGAAAATCGCTCAGTAATATTATTGCAACATGGCGGCTACAGCCTGATGGCCCGCTCTAGTTGCAGCAGCGAGCGGCGTGCAGCCCTCTTTGTTAGCTTTGTTCTTATTCGCTCCGGCGTCGTATAGATATTTGACCACTGGAAAATGGCCGTTCTGGGCAGCGATAAGCAGTGGCGTGTTACCATTTTTCGTAGCGCTGTTCTTATTCACCCCTGCGGTGCAGAGGTATTCCACTACCGGGAGATGGCCATGCTGAGCGGCCATATAGAGCGGTGTGCTACCGTCCTTTTCTGCCTGAGCCTTATTCGCTCCCTCGGCACAAAGGTGTTTGACTACTGGGAGGTGGCCCTTCTGCGCAGCTACACAGAGTGGCGTCCTGCCACCTTTCGTCGCTTTGTGCTTATTCGCCCCAGCAGCACAGAGGTGCTCGACGACCGGGAGATGGCCTTCCTGGGCAGCGATATAGAGCGGTGAGGCACCGTCTTCGCGTGCTTTGTCTTTATCCGCCCCAGCAGCACAGAGGTGCTTGACCACCGGGAGGTGGCCCTTGTAAGCGGCCCTATAAAGAGGTGTCTCGCCATTTTTGTCTGCCTTGTTTTTATCCGCTCCGGTGGTACAGAGGTACTCGACTACTGGAAGATGGCCCTTTTGGGCGGCCATATAGAGCGGCGTAATGCCGTAGTTGCTGGCCTTGTCTTTATCCGCCCCGGCGGTACAGAGGTACTTGACTACTGGGAGATGGCCATTTTGGGCGGCCACATAGAGCGGCGTAACGCCGTTTTGCATTGCTTTATCTTTATCCACCTCGGCGTCGCACAGATATTTGACTACCGGGAGATGACCGTTGTGGGCAGCAATACAGAGCGGCGTAACGCCGTCGTTGCTGGCCTTGTCTTTATCCGCCCCGGCGCTACAGAGGTACTCGACTACCGGGAGATGCCCCTTGCCAGCGGCGACAGAAAGCGGCGTGGAGCCATTGTTGCCAGCCTTGTCCTTACCCGCTCCGGCGGTGCAGAGGCATTCGACTACCGGAAGATGGCCGTTCTGAGCAGCGATACAGAGTGGCGTAGGACCGTCTCGCTGTGCTTTGTTTTTATCCGCCTTGGCTTTAAGCAGCGCTTGAACTATCTGCAAGTGGCCCTCCTGGGCGGCCACCAAAAGTGGTGTAGCACCTTCCTGCTCATCAAAAATATCAGGAGAAACCCCTGCATGCAGTAAGCGCAGTACCTCGTCCAACCGGTTGTCTTTAGCCGCCAATATTAACTCATTAGCCGCCACATTGCCGGTACGTAAGTTGCGCCAGTCCACCTTGTAGTAAAGCCTAATCGCTAAGCCGATGGCAATTAAAAATGAACTGATAAGCCGTATCAGAATCAGCGTACTGGAGGATTTCAAGGTGACCAGTAACGCTAGAGTGAACTGTGTTGCGTCTTCGACTATAAAGTTGGCCATTTTAATAAAGAAAAAGCGACGATCCGGTCGGTCAGTTTTCTTTAGCACCAGCATGAGTTCAGGCGTGGCCCAGAAGAAACACATTAACCATAAACGACGGTCATCCCCTGGTCCTCCAATGGTTAAATACAACCCCAACCACCCAATTAGATAGGAACCTATCAGGGAGAGAAAGGCCAAGAGAAAGAACAGGGAACGGCCTGTGCGGTCCAGTTCATAGAGAAACAGGACATCAAATATCTTATCAGCTAGTTCAAGCAGCAGTGCCATCACCACAAAGGCGTTGGCTTGGTTGAGGTAAAGTTTCAGCAGGGTAAAAGAGTAGATAAAAGGCGCGGTCAAACAGTTCCCGCTTCGGCGAGCACGGGGAGCACCCGACTCTTCTTCTGTCTCTACTTTATGCTCACTGAGCAGCCGGATCCCGGATCCCAAGGCGTTTTGCAGGTGCTGTACGCCTGCTGGGGTCAGGGAATTATCCCGCAGATCTACCTGGGTTAGACGAGGGTGTCTTCTTAAGTGGTGCGCCAAGTACTTGGCGCCGGTATCAGTGAGAAGATTACCTTTCAAGCTGAGGGTGATTAAGCCCGAGAGAGGCTGGACGCCTTTGTTAAAGAATCGGCGGTGATCTTGAGGGCGCAAAAGCGGCATCAAGCGAAGCAAATCACCATCAGTGAGGCCTTGGTAGTTGAGGGTGACTATCTCAGCCTCTTTAGATAACCCTGTGAGGGTAGTTTGGAGGCGTTGGCGCTGCGCCTGCTCAGCGCCAGCCAGTACTCGAGCCACCTCAGTGTGCCGCCGTCTACGGGCTAACCCATACGCAGTATCATGATGACTATCCCGAAAGTAGGCTGGCATGCCGGCGTGGAGCAGGGCTTGGACTTTAGGCAAGTCACCCGCCTCAGCGGCGTCATGCAAGGCTGTGCGGCCCAAGAGATACCCTAAGCGGGGGCTCGCATGAGCGCCCAGCAACGCCTTGACTATTTTCATGTCGTCTTTTTTCTCGGCTTCGCATAAAGCGTTGCGGCCGCGGCATAGAGCATCCGGGTTAGCTCCCGCATCAAGCAAGGCTTGGACGATGGGTAAGTGGCTAATTGCAGCGGCTGCAAAAAGCGGTGTGCTGCTATTTTCGTCTGCCTTATCTTTATCTGCTCCGATTTGAAGCAAGAACTGGACTACGGAGAAGTGGCCTTTGCCAGCAGCAACAAAAAGTGGCGTTTGGCCATTTTGCATTGCCTTATCCTTATCTGCCCCCGCTTCAGTCAAGGCTTGGGTAGTAAGTAGTTGACCATATTCAGCAGCGTTAAGGAGTGCGGTAACGCCTTTTATTCCTGTTTTTTCAATATCGGCCCCGGCCCTAAGTAGAGCTTGAACTATTACAAGATGACCTTTCCCAGCGGCGTACATAAGCGGAGTCGCGCCACCTTCTAGAGGACTGTCTCTAGCTCCCCCCTCATCCGGATCTGCACTAGCATCAAGCAAGATCTGGGCTATTGTAGAATGCCCGAGTCCAGCGGCATACATAAGGGGCGTGAGGCTGCCTTTAATTGCTTTGCTTTTATCTGCTCCGGCAACAAGCAGCGCTTGAACGCCTTCTACCCAGCCGCTATGAGCAGACGCCTGTAATGGTGTAAGCACATCTTCTTCTTGGTCAATTTCTTTTGTGGAATGTTGCAAGGCCGCTTCGAGGGCCTTAATGTCTTTGGCGTCAACCGCATCCCACAATGTCATCCTTGCTTAGCTACTAATTATATTTCCAAACCACTCAACGCTAAAAAGTTGGTTAGTAATTTAGAAAAAAAACAAGAAAACTCGTATCGATATTCGAGTCTGCTTGTCTAGGGATATAGAGTAACAGAGAGGTGTATGTTTTTCGGGGAATTAGGTAGTTGAATAGCATAGAAAGAGGAATTTTATTTTTGCTCTGGCAAGCTGAGTTTTTTTAAAGCAGCATCTTGAGCAGGATATGCTCGTTAATAAGTTAATAGTATGCTTACGAGTATCACTCTTAAAAAATAAACTTCAGATACCTTTTTTCATAAAAGGTGATCCACTACGCATTGCTGATTGGCTGCATCGGTGTCACCGCTTTCGACTTGCCCAAAAATGAGGTAAATCCAAATTTCTTCGCTGCCACAAACAATCCTGCACCTAGGCCTGCCGCTCCAGCCGCTGAACCAATCGCAATACCCGCAATAGCACCGCCCGACAAATCATCATTAGAGCCTCCACCGGGAGCCGTCTGGTTCTCCGTGGGGACAGGGGTTGATGAAGGCGGAGCGCTATTGACTGGGGTAGGGTTTAGCAAAGGCGTTTCAGAAGGCGTCTGGCTTGGCGTGGGCACAGGTGTCCACGACACCGTTTTCAAGGGCATATCGCTTGGTACAGAGCTCTGCGCAGGCGCTATCGATGATTGTAGTTTTGGATAATCATTGCCTTCATCAATCTGCCATGTGGATATAAAATCCCACTCCACAAAGGTAGCTTGTTGATACATTTCAGCAGTGGTTTTGGGTGTGCCTCCTGCGCTGACTGTTTGACCTGAAGTTTGTGTATCCCAGTAACTGCCACCTGTGGTACCGCTGCTGAGGCCCAGTAGGCCGCCAACGTCATCGCCCGAACTTATCACGCTGCCGATGGCATAGCTGTGGCTGAAAATGCCATCGAAGTTGTTACCTACCAAGCCACCAACTCTGGTTAAACCAGTGACGCTGCCAGTGGCATAGCTGTTGCTAATGGTGGCACCACCGCCATTGTAGCCCAGCAGGCCACCGACGCTGGTACTTCCGCTCGTCACGCTGCCTGTCGCATAACTGTTGCTAATGGGGCGCTGGTAGTGAGCGCCCACCAGCCCACCCACGCTGTTACTTGAGCCCATTACATTGCCGGTGGCATAGCTGTTATCGATGGTGCCGAAGTCCTCGCCTACCAGGCCACCAACAAAGCTGCTTGAGCCTGTCACGCTGCCCCTGGCATAGCTGTCAGTGATGGCGCCTTGCTTGTAATTGGAGCCCACCAAGCCACCTATGTAGCTTGATGAGCCCGTCACGCTACCCCCGGCATAACTGCCGCTGATGCTGCCGTCGTTATTACCCACCAAGCCACCGACTCTGTTTGAGCCCATTACGTTTCCGGTGGTGTAGCTGTTGCTGATGCTGCCAAAATTCTCGCCCACCAGACCGCCGACCCTGCCCTTTCCTAAAATACTCCCCGCTAGCATCCCTAAGGAGTTTATTACCGCAGTACTGCTCATGTACCCGAACAAACCAACATAATCGGTACTTGGCCGGTTAATTGTCAGACTAGAAATCACATGATTGCTACCATCAAGTGTCCCTGTGAAACGAGAGGAAGAACCCCCCACCGGCCCAAACCCGGCCCCCCCATTCCAACTAACGGTATCGGAGCAGTCGATGTCATTGGCAAGAGCATAATCCCCTGCCAAATCCAAATTCATATTCTGCAGCTCTTGGCAGGTAGTGATCATTGTCTGTGCCGAGGCGCAGGCAATAAGCAGCACAAAAGTTAATAGAGCAGACAGCTTCGACGCCATCCTTGCTTACTATTTACGCTTTAAAATCACTCAACGCTAGAAAGTTGGTTAGTAATTTAGAAAGAAAAAACAAGAAAACCCTATCGATATTTAGGGTTGCTTGTCTGGAGATATAGGGTAACAGGGAGGGGGAAGTTTTTGTGGTGTCAGTTCAGATGCTTAAAAATTGACCATATTTATATGATATATTGATTTATAAGTAAAAATAAACTAAAATTTTTTTAACAAAGCCGCAAAATCAGCGTGAAGCTTGAACACGAAGCAAGTTGATCAGCTTGTAAAAATAGTCACTCTTGCGTAGCGGAAATGAGCGCTGCCCATGGGATGAGTGATCGACAGCAATATATTTTTCGATGTCGAAAATGGACGCCTAGATTTTGAGGCACTGAGTGTTTTCTCTAAGTATGAGGATGCGTTTATAGCAGCCGTGACAGCATCAGAATTGTTATCGGGGGTGCATATGACAAAAAAGGTAGGCACTCGGCTACTTCGTGCTGCATTTGTTGAAAGTATTTTAGCGAAGATGCCATTGCTTGAGTTTGAGGAAGTAGCGCGCACTTATGCTGAGATTTACACATACTTTATGAAGCCTAGAGTCAAGTCTGTATTGGGTGTGTATGATCTTCAAATCGCTGCAACTGCATAACACACAGTTATGCTGTGCTGACTAGCAATGTGAGTGATTTTACTAAAGTGCCTTCACGGCGGCCAACACCTCTTCAACATGGTTTTTGACTTTTACTTTACGCCACTGCTCACGTAGCACGCCTTTTTCATCGATTAAAAAAGTGCTGCGCTCAATACCGCGCACAAGCTTGCCAAACATATTTTTAGGTCTGACCACATCAAAAATGTTACACAGCGTTTCATCGGTGTCGGAGAGCAACTCAAAAGGGAATTCTTTTTTGGCTTTAAAATTTTCATGTGACTTAATTGTATCGCGCGAGACACCCAAAATTTCAGTATTGAGTTTCTGAAATGTAGTGTAGTTATCACGAAAATCTTTGCCTTCTTGTGTGCAGCCGGGGGTGCTGTCTTTGGGATAAAAATACAACACCAAGCGTTTGCCTTTAAAATCTTTTAGGCTCAGTGTTTGATCGCCCGTGGCGGGTGCAGAAAAGGCGGGGACTTTTTTTTGCAGGGTGGCCGTTGTCATTTTTTGTTCCTGTTGTTGTGTTTGTTAGAGGATACCACAGCGTGTTGGTCTAATAATATTTGAAATTTAACTAACTATTACTATTCCTGCTAACCCAATCTAATAGCGCAGCAGAGCCAATCCAAGCGTGTTATCATTTAACGCTTTCGCTTTAACGCATTCATTAGGTCCCATGAGTACGGTTTTAATATCACTTTTCGCCTTTATAATTGGTCTTAGCCTCCTGATCGCTGTGCATGAGTTTGGCCATTTTTGGGTCGCGCGTCGCTTGGGCGTCAAAGTACTGCGCTTCTCAATTGGCTTTGGTAAGCCGTTATGGGGCGTCCGCTCCAAAGCGGGCACGGAATTTGTGGTCGCTGCCATTCCTTTGGGTGGTTATGTCAAAATGCTGGATGAGCGCGAAGGCGAGGTGGCAGCAAACGATCTGCCTTTTGCCTTTAATCGCCAATCGGTGGGGCGACGCATGCTGATCGTCTGCGCGGGTCCGTTCTTTAATATGCTATTTGCTGTCGTCGCCTATTGGCTGATGTATATGATTGGTTTTATGGCGATTGCGCCGGTCTTGGGCGGGGTGCTGCCGGGTTCCATTGCTGAACGTGCTGGCTTACAGGCGGGCCATGAAATCGTTGCGGTGGGCGGTAGAACGACAAACTCTTGGCAAGATGTCAATTTTGAGCTCATTTCGCGTCTTGGTGAAAAGGGCAGTTTGCCCGTCACGGTACAAGAACAGGGCAGTGAAGCGCAGCAGCAGCGTATACTGGATTTAAGCACCTGGGAAGTGGATCCCGCGAGTCCGGATCTCATTGGCACACTTGGATTTGAATTATACCGCCCAGTGATCCCCGCGAAGATTGGCGAAGTCACGCTGGGCGATCCCGCCTACCAGGCGGGTTTGCAAGCGGGCGATGAAGTGCTGGCCGTGGAGGGTGAGCCCATCCACGATTGGTTTGCCTTGGTGGCCGCCGTACAGCTGCAGCCGGAACAAGAAATCAGCATGACGCTGCTTCGTGGTGAGGAAATAATAGATTTAATCGTCACACCGAGCGCAGTAGAAGGGGAAGATGACGCCGTGTATGGTTTTATTGGCGTCAGGCCTGAGCCTTGGGAGTGGCCAGCGGATTTGTGGCGCGAGCAGCGCTATGGGCCGATTAAGGCATTCGTGGCCGGCATCAAAGAAACTGGCGCGGTGACCGTGCTCAGCTTACGAACTTTAGGTAAAATGGTATTTGGCCAAGTGTCGGTGCGCAATTTGAGTGGGCCTATCAGTATTGCCAAAGGCGCCGGTGAAACCGCCCGCGTGGGGTTAAGTTATTATTTGGGCTTTTTAGCGCTGATTAGTATCAGTCTTGGTATTATTAATATGCTCCCCATTCCCGTGTTGGATGGCGGGCATTTTCTTTATTATGTGATTGAGGCTGTGCGAGGCAAGCCTTTATCTGAGGCAGCACAAGCAGCGGGGATGCGCGTCGGTTTATTCCTCTTACTCGTGCTAATGGTATTTGCTTTTTACAATGACATTGCGCGCTTTTGATCCTATTGGAGCGCGCGCAGGTTATAACATTTTTGTTGTCATTTAATTTATGAAGTGGTTAAACAAATTTCTTTCTGCTGCTGTGTGGCTACTGTGTCTATCGCAGGCGGCACATGCGGATACCTTCACCATTGAAACAATCCGCGTGGAGGGTTTACAACGTATTGCTGTGGGAACCGTCTACACGTATTTGCCTGTGCAAGAGGGCAGTGTGTTTGATGAATCTGAAACCCCGCATATTATCAAAGCACTTTATCACACGGGTTTTTTTACAGATATTACGGTCGCACGTGAGGGTAATGATTTAATTATTGATGTGATCGAGCGTCCTGCCATCGCACGAGTGGGTGTGTCAGGCAATAAAGACATTAAAGAAAAAGAGTTATTAGAAGGGCTCAAAGTAGCGGGGCTGGCTGAAGGTGAGTCGTTTGATCCTTCTCTATTAGATAAAGTTGAGCAAGAATTAAAGATGCAATATTTTGCACACGGTAAATACGGTGTGGATGTTGATGCCACCGTGACACCGAAGTCACGTAATCGTGTGGATGTGCAAATTGAAATCTTTGAAGGCAAGGTGGCTAAAATTCGTGACGTCAATGTGATTGGTAACGAAAGCTATTCTGGCAAAGAGATCACCAAAGGGTTTGAATCCACCACGCCTAATATCTTGTCGTTTATTACACGCAAAGGGCAGTACTCGAGTCAAAAATTAACCGGCGACTTAGAAACTTTGCGTTCATATTACTTAGATCGCGGTTATATTCGTTTTGATATCGAATCGACGCAAGTGTCGATTACCCCCGATAAAGAAGATATTTACGTCACGATTAATATCGACGAAGGGGACCAATACATTTTAACGGATGTGAAATTTCTGGGTGATTTAACCTTGTCGGAAGAAGAGCTTTACGCGCTGGTTAATTTACCTGTGGGGGAATTGTTTTCGCGGCGTTTAGTGACCCGCGGCGTGAACGCCATTGAAGATCGCTTGGGTTATGAGGGGTATGCCTTTGCCGTCGTCAACCCGCTGACAGAGATTGATGACGAAAACAAAACAGTGAGCCTGACGTATGCCATCGAGCCAGGCAATCGTGTTTATGTGCGACGTATTAATTTTTCAGGCAATACGCGCACCAATGATGAAGTGCTGCGACAAGAAACACGCCAAATGGAAGGGGCGTGGTTAGACACCAGCAAAGTCAATCAAACGCGTACAAACTTAAACCGCACAGGCTTTTTCCGTTACGTGGCGGTCGATACGGTACGGGTGCCAGGGTCGCCTGACTTAGTGGATGTGAATATTGAAGTAGAAGAAGAAGCATCGGGCACGGTCACCGGGGGCTTAGGTTTCTCACAGCTTGATGGCTTATTGTTTAATGCCGGCGTGGTGCAACCTAACTTTTTAGGCTCAGGCCGACGAGTGCAATTCTCGTTTGATTACAGTAAGGCCTACACTAATTATGTGCTGTCTTATAATAATCCGTATTTCACGATGGATGGCGTGAGCCGTGGTGTGACTTTGTTTTTCCGCAAAATTGATGCCGAAGAATTGAACGTCAGTGATTATACAACCGATCTGTACGGGGGGGCGGTTAACTACAGTGTGCCTGTGAATGAAAATAACCGGTTCGGGTTCGGTTATAAATTTGAACACACCAGTATTAATTTAGGTTCAGACGCCGCGCAAGAGATCACTGATTTTATTGATGATGAAGGGTCTGACTTTAATATCGTGACCTTGAGCGCCAACTGGCGTTATTATAATTTAGACCGCTACCTCTTCCCGCGCAAAGGTTTTTCTTTTTCGATTGGCCCCGAAGTGACCATTCCGTATGCCTCATTGGAATATTATAAAATTAGCTCACTGATCCATTGGTATGTGCCGTTGCCAAAAGAATATATTTTCCATGTGAAAAGTAATATTGCGTTTGGCGATGGGTATCTCGACACCGATGGCTTGCCGTTCTTCCAAAATTATTATGCAGGGGGGGTAAACTCTGTGCGGGGTTTCCGTGATAATACGTTGGGGCCAAGAGATGAAAATGATAATGCCTTAGGGGGCAACCTCAGAATGGTGGGTACGGTCGAAGTGATTATGCCGAAAGTGCTATTTTTGTTTGAACTTGACTCTGTGCGCACCTCGGTATTTCTGGATGTGGGTAACGTGTATAATACGCAAGACAGTGTTGATTTAGGCAAACTGCGTTATTCAACCGGTGTGGGCCTTATTTGGGTCTCCCCTCTTGGGCCGCTTGCATTCAGTGTGGCGAAAACACTGACAGACTACTCAGAAGACGAAACACAAGTATTCCAGTTTAGAATTGGTGCAGAGTTTTAATTGAGCTTTTATAGAAGCGAGGAAAATATAATGAAAAAAATAGGCATGGCATTATGGGCGCTTACTTTTCTCGGCAGTGTTCACGCACTCGCAGATGATGGCATAAAAATTGGTGTGATTAATTTGCCAGAGGTGTTGCAACAGTCACCTTATGCGGCAGAAATCCGCGATAAAATTTTGGCCGAATTTGGAGGGCGCGAGGAAAAACTCAGAGCGTTGCAAGAGGAACTACAGGCAGAAAGTGAAAAGCTGACGCGAGACAGTGCCGTAATGAGCGAAAGTGCACGCCAAGCATTACAGCAAGAGATCATGACCAAACAAGCTGAATTCATCTCATTACAGGAATCATTCCGCGAAGACACGATGCGTCGCCAAAATGAAGAAACACAGGCCTTGTTAGAAATTATCGGTTATGAAGTGGAGGCGGTCGCGCAAGCCGAAAAATTGGATATGATTATCCATCGAGATGCGGTACCGTATATTGCGGATGAAAAATTGGATGTCACTCCGTTGGTTATCGAAAAATTAAAAAAGAAAAAGAAGTAAAAATAAGTTATGACAGAAAAGCGTTACACCCTCGCAGCGTTAGCTGAACATTTGCAGGTAGAGTATCGTGGTGATGCAGATTGTCAGGTCACCGGCATTGCACCGCTGGATAAAGCGACCGCTGATCAAATCAGTTTTTTAGATAATCCGCGTTATCGTCCGTTCCTGAAAGAAACGAAAGCCGCCATTGTTATTTTAGCCCCCAGTAATGTAAAAGATTATGAAGGCAATGCGTTGCTAATGGAAAACCCATACTTGGGTTTTGCAAAGGTCGCGAGCTTATTTGCCAGTCAATTAGAAATGACAGCGGGCACGCATGCGACTGCCGTGGTTGATCCTTCTTGCGAGTTGCATCCTTCTGCCAGCATCAGTGCGAATTGTGTATTAGGTAAGCGTGTGCGCTGTGATGAAAATGTGTATATTGGCCCGGGCTGTGTGATTGGTGATGATACCCATATCGGTGCAGGCTCACGGCTGTATGCCAATGTGACGCTTTATCATAAGGTCACATTAGGCGAGCGGGTTATTTTGCATAGCGGCGTGGTGGTGGGCAGTGATGGTTTTGGTTTGGCCAATGATAAGGGCCGCTGGATGAAAGTGCCGCAGTTAGGCGGTGTGCGTATTGCCAATGATGTGGAAATCGGTGCAAACACCACCATTGACCGCGGTGCATTAGACGACACGGTGATCCATGAAGGCGTGAAGCTGGATAATCAGATCCAAGTAGGGCACAATGTGAGTATTGGCGCCCATACTGCCATTGCAGGCCAAACCGGTATTGCGGGCAGTGCTAAAATTGGGCAGCATTGTTTGATTGCAGGTGATTGCGCAATCAATGGTCATATCAGTATTACGGATCGGGTGACCATCACCGCAACGTCCGCTGTGTCGAATAGTATTGATGAGCCAGGCGTGTATTCATCGGGTTCCAGTGTACAGCCTTATGCTGTTTGGCGTAAAAATACCGCGAGGCTACGTAATCTCGATCAGATAGCCAAGCGTTTACAAACGTTAGAAAAGAAAGTTAACGACGTCTTTAAAGAGTTAGGATAAGCAATGATGGATATCCATGAAATATTAAAACTGCTGCCGCACCGGCCGCCTTTTTTGTTGGTCGATAAAGTGATCGATATTCAACTGAATAAATCGATACACGCAGTTAAAAATATCACGATGAATGAGCCTTATTTTGTGGGGCACTTTCCTGGTCACCCTGTGATGCCAGGTGTGTTGATGACGGAAGCGCTCGCACAAGCCAGTGGTATTTTGGCACTTAAATCTGATCCAGCATTGCTAGAACAGAACAATATTTATTATTTTGCAGGCATCGATAATACGCGCTTTAAACGCGTGGTGGTGCCAGGTGACTGTTTAGAATTAAAAGTTGAAATGCTGCGAAAAAAGCACAATGTTTGGAAATTTAAAGGTGAAGCAAGTGTAGACGGTGAAATCGCTTGCAGCACAGAGATCACAACAGCGCATAAGGCAATAGGCCATGATTGATCCACAAGCAAGAGTTCATGAAAATGCTCGTTTAGGCAAAGATGTACACGTCGGGCCCTGGACGTTGATCGGCCCGGATGTTGAAATTGGTGACGGCACCTGGATTGGCCCACATGTTGTTATCAATGGTAATACCACTATCGGTAAAAACAATAAGATTTTTCAATTTGCGTCAGTGGGCGAAGCGCCACAAGACTTAAAATACGCGGGTGAAAAAACCAAGCTCATTATGGGTGACGATAACGTTATTCGCGAATATTGTTCGATTCATCTCGGCACAGTGCAAGATGAAGGCCTGACTAAAATTGGCAATAATAATTTGTTAATGAATTATGTGCATATCGCGCATGATTGCCAGATAGGCGATAATGTTGTGATGTCTAATAGTGTGGGCTTAGCGGGGCATGTAAAAGTCGGCGATAATGCTATTTTAGGTGCGTTTTCGGGTACGCATCAATTTTGCCGTATTGGTGCTTATAGTTTTTTATCTGCTTGTGCGAATACCTCCCGCGATATACCCCCCTATGTGTTGATGCCGCATGGTTCAAACCTTGCCCCCGTTGGCATTAATATAGTTGGCTTAAAGCGCCGCGGTTTTTCGGAACAAACCATCCGTGGTATACGGCGTGCGTATAAAATTATTTATCAACAAGGTTTATTGCTTGAAGAAGCCATTGTGCAATTGCGTACTCTGGTAGATGAATGCCCTGAAGTACAGCTATTGATTGATTTTTTAACTGAACCGACCGATCGTGGTATTGCCCGCTAAGACGCCTTTCCATATCGCCATTGTTGCAGGTGAGGCATCGGGTGATCTATTGGGTGCGGGTTTAATCAACGCACTCAAAAAACATTACCCCCATGCGTCCTTTTCTGGCATTGCTGGCCCTAAAATGATCGTCGCGGGCTGCACCACTTTATTCCCCATGGAAAAGATTTCCGTCATGGGGGTGACGGAAGTGGTGAAGCAATTGTTTACTTTATTGCGCTTACGCCGCCAGGTATTAAAACATTATTTAAAAAATCCACCCGATGTGTTTATCGGCATTGACTCGCCTGAATTTAACCTCCATATTGAAGAGCGCCTTCGTCGTGCGGGGGTGAAAACGGTACATTATGTGAGTCCATCTGTATGGGCGTGGCGCAAAAAGCGTATTCATAAAATTGGCCGCGCAGTGGATGTCATGTTAACGCTGCTGCCGTTTGAAACAGCTATTTATGAGGAACATCAGATCCCCGTTAAATTTGTGGGGCATCCGCTGGCTGATCAATTGCCGCTTCAGCCCGATCGCGCTGCTGCACGTACCGCACTGGGTTTGCCCATGAACGTCAAGATCATGGGGATATTGCCCGGCAGCCGCAGTGGGGAATTAAAATACCTGAGTGAGCCTTTTATCAAAGCGGCACAACTGTGTTTTCAGAAACACCCTGAATTATTATTTGTTGTCCCCTGTGTGAATGCCGCCCGCCGCAAACAGTTTTCGGCTGTGCTCAATAAAATCGCCCCTGATTTACCGGTGTTGTTGGTAGATGGCCAAGCACATGAAGTGATGGCGGCAGCAGATGTCTTGTTGCTAGCCTCAGGCACCGTGGCCTTAGAAGCCATGTTGCTCAAACGGCCGATGGTCGTTGCTTATAAAATGTCACCGCTTAACTTTGAAATTGCCAAGCGCGTAATTAATGTCGATCATATTTCTTTACCCAATATTATTGCAGGCGAAACATTGGTGCCTGAGTTGATCCAATTTCAAGCCACACCCGAAAATTTAAGCCAAGCGCTATTGCGTTGGTTAGAAGATGAAGCGGCATGTGATACGCTTCAACAAAAATTTACTGAGATCCATCAGCGTATTCAATGTGATGCGGATCAAACCGCCGCGCAGGCGGTGGTTGATCTATTAACCCATCACAAACATTGACATAAAATAAAGAGAACAGGGGGCAGCACCATGCAAAAGGAACGAATAGCCGGAGTCGATGAAGCAGGGCGTGGGCCATTAGCCGGTGCCGTTGTGGCGGCGGCAGTGATTTTAGATCCTGAAAACCCTATTAGCGGTTTAGCCGACTCCAAAAAACTCAGTGAAAAGAAGCGTGCGCTTTTATTTGATCGCATTACAGAGGGGGCTATTGCGTGGGCCGTGGGGGAGGCAAATATTGATGAAATCGAATCACTGAATATTTTACATGCCAGCATGCTGGCCATGCAGCGTGCGGTCGTGGCACTCACCACGGCACCGACTCAAGTACTCGTTGACGGTAATCGATGCCCGGAGCTTCCCTATCCAAGCGAAGCCATCATCAAAGGTGATAGCAAAGTACAGGCAATCAGCGCCGCTTCCATCATCGCAAAAGTGACGCGCGATCGCCAAATGCAGCAATGGGATAAACATTACCCCGATTATGGTTTCGCCCAGCACAAAGGCTACCCCACCAAGCAGCATTATGCTGCCCTGAAACAGCTTGGGCCTACTCCCATCCATCGCCCGAGTTTCTTAATGAAGCACTTAAACAGCCATTAGCAGAAAAATATCCTCGAGATCGTGGATCTTATACAGATAGCAAAAGTGAGTTTATTAGTGATACGATTCGAAAAACTGATGGACTGACTGTTAGGGGAGCAAGTTATGGAGGAAGATAAATTAGGTTTTCCACTCGAGTATAATCAATTATCCGGCTATTACGATGTATTAAGCCAGGACGATGATAATTTAAAAAACCGTACCGTCAGCAATTCTCGGTGAAGGATCATGCACTTAGTGTAGCGGCGGTTAGGGCATTGAGAAAAATGAAAACACAACAGCAAACATCTTGCGCGTCCTCCTTTCATGATAGTCAATAAAGTATCGTGGGAAATCGGGAGATCGGTGACCCATGAAAAATTCTGCTTTTTACCGTTGGGGTGGATCTCCCTGTAGGCCAAAAAATTCACCTGCATATTGGGGTGGGATTTGTTGAGTGAGACGTCATTGCGCCTCTGAAATTGATGGGTGATCCCATCTTTTTCCTCCATATGCCAGGCGGACTCGCCTTGCGCAACCGTCTCAAATAACGACGCATGACTGCCGGCTTCACATTCAGTATAAAGCGCATGTCCCGTACCTGCAGATAGATAATATGCGGGCCGTTCGCAAATCTCGACGTTTCTTACTCACAAATATTCTCCTCACGTTTAGGAAAAATATCTAACAATTCGTCTTTTTTCTCCAGTTTTCTCAGCCGCATTTAGGTTAGCTAGTCAACATTGACTCAAATTCCCTCCTCAGGACCCACAGATTCTTTAGAAGAAGCATTTTTTGTAACAAATTTTAAAAAATTTCTCTCATCCTGAAGTAGTTTCTATTGCTAGTCGCTCTATAGCTTCATTCCGAGCCAAAATTTAATTTTGGTAAAAATTTCCCCGTGGGTGTTACTCCATAAGATTAGAAACCTAAGACAAAGTTCTAGCTTTTCGGTTTGGTTTTTACGGGTGCACTTGTGTATTGGTTTTTCAGTTTAAACGACAGAAGACTTTCTCTCGACAACAATCAACATGACACACAAACTGTTTTTGGTGCTGTGTGTTTTTGCGGTGCTGACCTGTGCTTCGGCGCAGACGATGATTTACGACTGCAATGATTTACAGAATATGAAAAACGACTTGGGCGGCAACTATGCACTGGCCAATGACATCGACTGCTCTGATACCGTGAATTGGAATGGGGGGGCAGGATTTGAGCCAGTGGGAACTTTTAGCGGAAGACTGGCTGGCCAAGGCTATGGAATTATAGATTTGGTCATTAACCGTCCTGCCGAAAATTTTATTGGCCTGTTCGGAAGCACTAGGGGTACAGCAATAATGATCAGTTCATTGGGAATAGTGGGAGGTAGTATTTCAGGAAAAGAATTTGTCGGTGGTTTAGTGGGTGAGAGTCATGACGGTACTTTTAACAACGTCTATACCGCCTGCTCGGTGTTGGGTACAGGTGACTACATTGGAGGTCTGGTAGGGCAGAGTTGGTACGCTACCATCAGCAACAGCTATTCTACAAGTAGTGTTTCAGCCGTATCAGGTACGTTCGGCTTTGTTGGTGGTATGGTGGGGCTTAACTACTACGGTATTATTAGCAACGCTTATGCCACTGGCTCGGTTTCTGGTTCACGCGACTGCGTTGGTGGCCTGCTGGGTGGCAACTTCGGCAGTATCAGCAACAGTTATTCTACGGGCAGTGTTTCAGGAATATCAGTCGTTGGTGGTCTGGCGGGCACTAATGGTGGCACCCTCATTAACATTTATGCTACCGGCTCGGTTTTTGGTATTGGAAGCTTAGGGGGCTTAGTGGGGTCACACTCAGGTGTTCTTAGTAACGCCTACGCCACCGGCTTAGTTTCGGGGACGGGCAATAATGTTGGCGGGGTGCTGGGAGCGTACAATGGCGGCGTTCTCAGCAATAATTTCTGGGATACGCAAACTTCGGGGCAAAGCACGAGTGGTGGAGGTGGTGGTGCATCAGGAAAAACTACGTTGCAAATGTATGCTGAAGCAACCTTTCAAGGTTGGGATTTTAACTGTACCTGGCGCATTAATGAAGGGGAGGCTTATCCCCAACTAACCTTTTCTGATTGCAGTAACCGCACAGTGATTGTCACTACTTGCACAGAACTACAAAATGCTGTTGCACTAACGGGTGTCGCCATTGTCCTTCAACAAGATATTGACTGCACGGATACAGCAAACTGGAATAGTGGTGCCGGTTTTTTATCAGGCACTGCGCTAGCCTTGCTAGGTACTTTCAATGGCCAAGGATATAACATTGTTAACTTAACCATTAATCGGCCGACCACTAATGGAGTAGGTTTATTGGCTTCCCTAGGCCGTTCTGCTTATATACATGAGATAGGTTTAGTGGGTGGCAGCATAACGGGGGCAAGCGTTGTTGGCGGTCTGCTAGGGTGGAACGATTACGGTGTGCTCAGCAACGCTTATACCGCAGTTCCGGTTTCGGGCACAGGCAGTTATGTTGGCGGCTTAGTGGGTTTTAACCACGGTATTATTAGCAGTGTATATACCATGGGCAATGTTTCAGGTGCGGCAGGGTACGTTGGTGGTCTGGTGGGTTACAACTACTATGGCACTATTAGCACCGCTTATACAACTGGTTCAGTTTTGGGTGTGGGTGATTGCGTCGGTGGGTTGCTGGGCAGAAATGAAGACACGCTTAACAATGTCTATGCCACCGGGAGCGTCTCGGGCTCAAATTATGTTGGTGGTTTGGTGGGCTACAACAACAACGGAGACCTCAGTAACACCTATGCTACAGGCAATGTGATAGGTTTTGGCAATTACATTGGGGGTTTGGTGGGCTATCAGCCTTTTGGGACTACTACCCAGAGTTACTGGGATAAAGAAACCTCAGGGCAAACAACCAGCGCCGCTGGGATCGGTAAAACTACCGTGGAAATGCAACAGCAAGTAACGTATGTTAATTGGAATTTTATTAACATATGGTGGGTGTGTGATCAGAACTACCCAAAGTTAAGGACAATAGCCCCCCCACCTGCTGAGCGTATTAATATCACCTCTTGTGTGGAGCTACAATCAATGTGTCTACACTTGAACTATCAACTTGTCAGTAATGTTGATTGTTCTAATACCGCGAATTGGAATGAGGGTTCAGGATTTGAGCCAATAGGGTACAGGGATGATACACGCGATGCTCCTTTTACTGGTTCATTGGATGGGAGGAGCTATGTAGTTTACAGCCTGACTATCTACCGTCCTGGTGCAAGATATGTAGGGCTGTTTGGCTACATGTGCTGCCTAAGTGCAGAGATAATGAATATAGGTTTGGAGGAGGCCAATATTACTGGAGAGTTATATGTCGGTGGGTTGGTGGGCTATCAAAGTAGTAGCACCATCACTGAGAGCTATCTCACCGGGTCAGTTTTAGGCTTGGGTGATTATATCGGTGGTCTGGTGGGGTATAATGATTATGGTCTCATCAGGGACTGCTATGCCTCAGGAAACACAGCGGGTGCAGATTTTCTTGGTGGCCTGGTAGGATTCTCCTCTGGTAGTGTCATAGAAAGTCAGGCAATCGGAAATGCTTCAGGTTCAACTTATGTCGGTGGCTTGGTAGGCTGGCAAGAGGCGGGTAGCATTATGCAAAGCTATGCCGTTGTGGGTGCTACAGGCTCGAACGGCTATGTTGGTGGTCTGGTAGGATTTTCTTCTGGCAGCATCAGAGAAAGTCAGTCAATCGGAGATGTTTCTGGTTCAACTCATGTCGGTGGATTAGTGGGCTGGCAGGAGGCGGGTAGCATTATTCAAAGCTATGCTACGGGAAGTGTGGCAAGCACAAGTTTAGATGCTGATAGTTACGTTGGTGGTTTGGTATCCTATGTTGGTGCTGATGTGGTCGTCAATAAGTGCTATGCAACAGGAGATGTAAACAATACGAGCGGACTCTATGCTGGTGGTCTGATAGGATGGAATAATGGTGTATTAAAAAACAGCTACGCGACCGGTGATGTAACTGGCAACATAGTCGGTGCTTTAGTAGGGGGCATGCCATTAAGCCCTAGCAGTCTTATTCAGCATTCTTATGCAGTGGGATGTGTGTCCGGTACACGCACAGGTGGATTAGTAGGCACCAAAATTGAACGTGAACAATTTGTTCAGTGCTATTGGGATACACGCACTACCGGGCAACGCTTTGCAACGGGTCAAGGTACCAATCGCCGCTTCCGTAGCGGGGGAAAGAAAACCTCAAAATTATATCAATCCTCAACCTTTAAAGAGTGGGATTTTGAGAAGGTTTGGGGCATCAATGAGACACACAGCTATCCCTTTTTGCTTGAAAACCTGCCAGACATCCCCCCCATTGGCGGGCCAAGCTGTCGTCGAACAGTCGTGTTAGCATGGATAGATGACCTTGCTATTGTCATTGCCGTGATCGGCGGCGTGGTGGTGCTAAGGGAAAGCTATCGATTTTATACAACTCATAGTCACACTTCTGTCGATCAACGGCCTTTGCTCAGTGTTACCCAAGATATTCGAGCAGGGAACTGGCAGAAATATTACCCCTTAATCACGTTGGGCGCTTTTATCATGGAAGTCATTGACCGAGTTTTTGATTGTTATTTTATCCAAGAATTGGAAGATAATCGTGAACGAACACTCGCCTTATTTGCATTTGCTTTTTTCTTGACCTCGTATCTACTTGGACTACTGGGGTTACGGCGTGTGGATTATTTTCAACGCAAGGATTGGCGAGAATTTGCAGAGTTACTGATAACACTGCCAGTGGCTTGCCCGGAGCTCGCTCGCTTTAAATGGCAAGCAGGCTACATGCCTTACGCCTTTGCTCGACTGAAAACCGGCGGTATTTTAGTGGATGACATCCCACAATTTGTAATAAGTATCGTGTTTAGTGCGCGCAAAGGCTTTAACCCACTGGTTATCGCTCGGCTTGTTGTTGCCTTGCTTTTTGCCATCATCTTTATTGCTAAACTATGGTTTTATGACCTAGCGAAACAACAAAACACTGTTGCCATAAAAACTCCGCCTAACCCGGACATAGCACTTAAGACGAAGTTTAAGCGACGCCTTTATTGGCGAGCTGCTTGGATTTCACTCGGACTAAGTACGCTCGGGTTTTCTCTTTTAGTCGGACTGGTTGCCGGAGAAATCTTGGCCTTTAGCTCGAGCAAACAGCTTTTCTTAGCTGTTTCATTGGGGCTAATATTAATAGTGGTGCCATTACTACTGTATGCCATCAACTGGCCGTTGATACTGGGTAATCTTTCCTTAGAGGATACGGATATGCTGTTGCAGCATGGTGCAACCGTCTCATCCAGTCACCAAATAGAAAGTACTTATTATGTTTACGTAAAAAAAGCATCTGAGCACAGCTTATATGAGAGGGATTGTTTATTCTTGCTTTTCTGCATTATGTTGGATGTTACCTCTATTGTAACCTACCATAAAAACATCTTGTCAATTATTGGAAATCCGCGGGCATTAGTTGTATGGGGTGCGATGAAAATATTATTTTTGTTGATTGCAAGCGTTTTAGCTACGTATCGAATCTTTTGCCAACAGCCCCGCTGGGAGCAAGAGTACAATAAGCGTCGCTCAGTTGATGTTAACCATGACTAATACGTCTAAGGCGAGATATTGCACCCATCTTCAAAAAACGCTTTATTTTTTGTCAGTCGACTACGCAAGTTCCAGTTATGCTAAAATTGCCCAAACCCAACACCTCAAAATCCCCATGGCCGACTGCCTAGCCCCGTAACACAAACCCCAACCTGGCCCCCAGGAACACTTTTTATCCTCAACTGCTGACACCTGCATCTACGGCGGCGCTGCCGGTGGTGGTAAATCGTGGAGCTTACTGCATATTCTCATTTATTTGATCAGTCATTGACATCATTTGATCACCCAATGGCAAAAATTCCAAAAAGTGATCAAATAAAATGAGAATGACTGATCAGCAACCATGAAAATCACTGATCAAATACTTTGCCAATAGGCGGTCAAATGTATGAGAATATGTACTTGATTTTTAAGAGTGCATCTGACTCCCCCTTATTTAGTACAAAAATCCTAAGAAATACAGCGGTAGTGTGCCTGGTTGGCTAGTAAGTATGTCATCTTTGACTAGAAAAGTATTTTTTGAGGTTTTCTGCAGCTGCTTTCTTTTTTTATTCTTCCCGCCAATTTCAAACACAGTATTGAGTGCTTCATAGTCACCTATAGTACTGTAGTTCAGTAAGATGCCAGCATTCTGGAGCATCTGTACGAAAAAAAGCTCTCGCAGGGTGCCCTTGTCTATCGGCTGCGCTAATTGTTTATTAATGGCATGACACAGTGTGGTGTTATTAACAAAGACTTTAGCTGGCTTGCGTAATAACTTACCACCTTGAGCATGTGGGTAGACAAAGCGCACTAATCCTACTTCGCTTAGCATTGTCAGATAGTGAAAAGCAGTACGATCATTGATAGAAAGATTATTTGCTAAATTGTGTGTACTGACTTCACCTGGAGAAATCGTGGTGAGGTAGTTTAAGATCTTCTTAAGATAATGTAAGTTTTCTGTTTTTAATGAATAAAAATTAGCGATATCTTCATAGATAGTTTTATCGATGATCTGCTCGATTCGTTCGTAGTAAGAAGTCTTATCTTCAAAAACAAAGGGATAGTATCCATATTTTAAATAATCGATAAATTCCCCTTTAATACCCTCTATCGTTGAAAACGTTTGATTCAATGTTGGGTTACGGCTTAACAGCGTTTCAAAACTAACCGATTCATACGTGGTGTGATTTTTGAAGTTAATGTATTCTCTAAACGATAAACCCTCTAGATGGTATAATTTTGCTCGTCGAGAAAGATCGTAACTCCCTTTGATCAGATCAATGCTAGAACTCCCAGAAAAAATAATATTGATATCAGGGAAGCTATCATAAATATTTTTTAGTTCTTGATTCCAGTTTTTATATTTATGGATTTCATCAATGAAGTAGGTTGTTGTTTTCCTGTGCTGGTTTGTTTCAAAAACAAAATCGAACAATGTTGTCTTAGAAAAATAAATATTGTCTGCAGAAAAATAAAAAACCTTTTGAGTGTCCGGGTAATTATGTTTAATGTATTGTAATAATAGTGTTGTCTTACCGACCCCGCGCGGTCCAATAATGCCCGTCAATCGTCCCTTTGGGGCAAACTGATGATATAAGTAGCGATAAGTGCCGAGGTTGACCGAATCGAGCAATTTATAAAAAGTGGTTTCTAAAATATCAATCATTTGTACTACACCACAAAAAAGTTATCAATTATTTGTAGTGTAGCACAAAAATATGAGCAATAAAAATACTCGAGCTTCTTAAAGCTAACATAGACTTATTCTTCATGGGCTATCCGGTATCTATGATGAATTAATGTAGGGGCGGCCCCTACATCAGCTTTCCAAACATTTCTGCCCCCCCCTCCGTGAGCGGTTACTTTATGACTAAGTTGAATCACTCAACTTGAGTAATTCAAGTTGGCTCGTTCAAGTTAAACAAGCGTAACATCCAGCACAGGGAATTTAGTGTGGAGCACTGGACAAAATAGGGCAGAATAAGGTAAGTTAAATTTTCCTTTCCTTAAAGTGAATATATAAAGAGACAATCATGAAATCCATCACTCATTAGCTGTTGTGTTACCGGCCTGGTGTTCTAGGCAGGTTTTTCTTCTTTTGGTTAATTAATAGTTTTTACGGAGTGGTGTGATGATACGTTTCCCGACGTTTGCTTTATTTCCTTTTTTGATTTTTCTATCCATTATTTTGGTTGAGATGGCAACCGATCTCTATGCGCCCAATATGCCGAGCATGATGGCTTATTTCGGTGTGGCAGAGTATGCGGTACAGCTGACCATCAGTGCAGATTTGCTGGGCTTGGCGATATCAGGGCTATTTTGTGGTCCTTTATCAGACAGTTATGGTCGCCGGCCCGTGTTAATTGTTGGGATCGTCGTCTTCACCGTTGCAGCAGTCGCATGCATATTTGCGCCCACCTTGTGGTTTTTAATCGCCATGCGTTTTATCCAGGGCTTAGGCAGTGGTGTTGCACTTGTGGTGGGTGCGTCAGCCTTAAAAGATCGTTATTCAGGTGAAACGCTTTCTCGCGTCATTTCCATTTTAGCCATGTTGCTTGCCGTTTCGCCCGGCGTGGCCCCCATCATTGGCGGTTATATTGGTGTGGCCATCGGTTGGCGGGGTATTTTTGCCGTGCTGGCGGTAGCCGGTTTGCTGGTCGTCTTGGTGCTGCATCGTTATTTCCCTGAAACGCTAGCACAAACGCGACGCCAGCCATTACGGCTAGGTAATGTGCTCATGCATTATCGACGTACATTTAGCCAGCCGGTTTTTATATCGTATACCTTAATTTTATCATTGGCAGTGGCTATTTGGTGGGCAGAAATTGCTAACTTACCCTTTTTACTGATTGAGCAGTGGGGTGTGCCTGCCCAGCACTATGGTTTTTATTTTGGTTCGAATATTGTTTTCTTTATGTTGGGCACGCTTTGCAACACTATTTTTGTCAATAAGGTGGGTGTCGAGCGCTTCTTGTTAATAGGGCTGATATTAAAGATCACAAGCGTGGCATTGCTGATAGGCGCAGTGGCGTGGGGCGTGGCTTCACCTTGGATCATTATTACCTATTATCCAGGTACCTTCGGGATGGGGCTGTTTTTTGGTAATGTGTATGCCAAGGCGCTGAGCCCATTTACCGAAAATGTGGGGATCGCTAATGCAGTGCTCACCTTACTGCAAATGATTTGTGCGGCGATAGCCATTCAAGTGGTGGGTTCGCTCTATAACGGCACTGCTGTGCCGCTGGCATCTGCCTCCTTTGCCTGGGTGGTATTGACGTTATTGTTTTATGGTTTGGCAAAACATTATGAGAAGCGGGCGCTGAAAGCAGATGAACTCACTGCGGCGAATTAGCGATTTTCCTATAAAATTTAGTAGGTTAAAATGGTATCTTATTAATGATATAATTGTATGCTTTGAAAAGCGTATTATTTTGCCAGAGGGATATCATAAAAGTGCGAGAAAAAGGATTTACACTCGTTGAAATTTTGATGGTGATTGTCATCATCGGGATTGCAGTTACCTTTCTTGTCCTATCAATAGGCGATGGGCGGCGCGATCAAGAAGCGCATGCTGAGATCCGTCGCATTGCCACTGTTTTAACGTTGGCCAGTGAAGAAGCGCTGCTCCAAGGCAGGGAAATTGGCGTGTTATTTGATACCGAAGGTTATCGCTTTTATACTTTCGTTTTCACAGAGGAAGGCGGTTATTGGCAGCCTTACACAGAAGATCGCTTATTGCGTGAACGCACGTTCCCTGAAGGTTTTTATTTAAGCCTTGAAGTCGAAGGCCAATTCCTCTCATTAGACCCCGATCCTAAATTTATTGTGCCGCAAGTGAAGCTCTGGTCTAGCGGCTGCCTTACCCCTTTTATTTTACGCTTTGAATCAGAGCGCGGTGATGCGGTTTGGGAGATTTGGGGATACGATAACGGCGCAATTGAATTTGTCGATGTGGCTGAATTTTCATGATGAAACGCACACGCAAACAACAAGGGTTTACCTTACTGGAAGTGATGATTGCGGTTGGCATTTTAGCAATAGCACTTGCAGGCATCATGCACACCAGCATCAGTAACAGCCGAAATTTATTTCGCTTTCAAGAAAAAACCTACGCGCATTGGGTTGGCCTCAATGCGATCGCTGAAATCCAACTGGCAGAAGAGCGTTTAGCCCCCGGGATCCGTCGCGGTTCGGAGGTCATGTTGAATCGTGAATTTTTTTGGACGATTCGGATTGCGCAAACTGAAACGCCTTATTTTTTCACGTTAGAAGTTGACGTCTCGGATAGGCCTGACGGTGTGCCGCTGACATTTATCATGGCCTATACTCAAGGAGGCGAGTAATGGCGATGCCTCATGGTCAGCAGCGAGTGAAAGGTTTTACCTTAATTGAAGTGATGTTGGCGCTGCTCATCTTTGCGATCATGGCGACCATTGCTTTTAGTGGACTTATTTCAACACTCACTGCCCGCAATGCAACCGATTTTTATTCTGAAGAACTGGCTAAATTGCAATTGGGTATGTCGATTATCACGCGCGATGTTGAGCAAGCGATTAACCGCCCCATTATTGATAACTTTGGTGAAGAACGTTTTGGTTTAGAGAGTCTATTTGGATCAGAGTTTGCCTTAGAATTTACGCGTGCGGGTTGGCGCAACCCGTTGTGGTGGGAAAACCGCAGTACTTTACAGCGTGTTGCGTATCGCCTGAGTAATGGTAACGTAGAGCGCATCAGTTGGCGCGTGCTGGATCAAGCGCGCGATAGCCAAGCAAGTATTCGGGTGTTATTTACTGGTGTAGCAGGGTTGCAGTTACAATTTATGGATATCAGCGGCAATTTTTATAATGAATGGCCACCACTCAATGTTGATCCTGTCTTTGCAAAATTGTTCCCGTTGGCGGTGGTGATGGTAATTGAATTTGAAGAGCAAGGTGATTTGCGGCGCGTATTTCGTTTGCCAGAAGGTTAATTAAGCAATATGCAAGCATTAAAGGCAATAAAAAAATCGGAACGCGGTTCAGCGTTGCTGACAGCCTTATTAGTCATGACACTCGCCGCCAGTGCCGCGATGGCGATGATCGTGCGGCAAAACTTTGATATCCGCCGTACCGAGCAAATGCTCACCACCGACCGTATTTATCAGCATACTTTAGGCGTTGAAACCTGGGCGGTACTGGAATTGCTTGCCGCGCGTGCTAACCTTGAAGAAGGTGTAGAGCCGATTGATACGCTTTATGATGACTGGGCGCAGCCACTCGAAACCACGGCCGTTGAAGAAGGTTATTTGGGAGGTGAGATTATCGATTTACAGGGCTTGTTTAACCTGAATAATTTAGTCGAGATTGAAAGCTGGCAGCAAGCAGGTTTTGGGGAAGAAGACATCACGGAGCCGGTTGATGAAGAAGAGCAGCCTGTCGATGAAGGAGCCGAGGCAGGCGAGCCGCTTTTTGTTGATGACGACGCGTTAGAAGCATTAGACCGTTTCAGTCAATTAGCTATTTTTACGCGCTTACTGATGCTCGTCGAGCCTAATTTATACGAAGAAGACGCCTTTGAAATTGCGGTGGCTGTGCGAAATTGGTTGGACCCCGAAAGTGGTATCGATTATATTTACGAAAATGCATTTCCACCTTATTTGCCTGGGCACCGGCCCATGGCGAGTGTGACAGAATTGCGAATGGTTGCGGGCATGACCCCGGAGTTGTTTGATGCGCTGATTAACTATGTGACGGTGTTGCCCCCCTCACTGCTGGCTGAATTGGGTTTTGAACAAGGCTTAGAAGGGGAAGAAGGGGAGCAAATAAGCAGCGCCGTGACGCCCATTAATGTCAATACGGCGCCACCGCTGGTGCTGCAAGCCTTGCTCGGCGGCATCAGTGAAGAAGAGGCGCAAGATATCTCACTCGCACCAGGAGAGGCCGGTTTTCAAAGCCGAGAAGAATTTTTAGAAGCGATTAATATTGAGGATGAACACAAACGCCTGATTGAAATTGGTTTAGCAGATAAAATCGGTGTCAACAGCAATCATTTTTTGGTGCGCAGTGAAGCAGGCCTAGACCGGCAGTCATTGGTATTATTTAGTTTATTACAGCGAGTGGATGATGGCTATGTACGCGTCGTGTGGCGTAGCCGAGGAACATTATAATATGGCCCAACAAATGATTATTCGTTTTCAGAAAGAAAACCCATCCATGGTGCAGTGCTGGACAAGCGATTTAACGGCCAGTGATGCAGTTCCTAACGTCATGTCTTTAAAAGAGGCTGCGGCGCTGAATGGTGAAGCGGTGGTGCTCGTGCCTGCTGAAGAGGTGCTACTGACGGAAGCCAATGTGCCGAAAGCATCGCGCACGCGCTTACGTCAAGTGATCCCTTATGCATTAGAAGAACATTTGGTGGACGATGTTGATACATTGCATTTTGCATTAGCGGAGGCAGTGGCGGAACCGCCTTTGCCGGTTGCGGTAGTCTCCGATGAAAAGATGGCGTACTGGAAGGCACAACTTCGTGAAGCCGGGATCTATGCCTCTGTCATCATGCCTGAAAGCATTGCTTTGCCGATCGACGTTGATACGTGGAATTTGGTCATTGAAGAAAAACAGGCTTGGTTGCAAACAGGTCGTTATCAAGGTTTCAGTGTGGAGCCGGATAACATCGTGCTGGGTGTACAGCTTGCGATAGGAAAAGCGGTTGTCGCTGCGGCGGGAAGTGTTGCTGGGAAAGCAAACGAGGAAACAGCAGCGACTGCGTTAGGCATGCCAAAGACATTGCGCGTTTTTAGCAGTGCGCCCTTACCCGACGCACTGGCGACACAATTAACGGCACTGCTAGTGCCACAGGGTATTGCGTTAACACAGCAGACATCACCTCATTGGTTAGCCGAAGTGGCGACTGCCACGATGCCACCTGCGATTAATCTATTGCAAGGTGAGTATACCGTTAAGCGCAAACGGGCAAAGGGCTTGCGCACATGGTATAGAGTGGGTTATTTGCTCGGTGCGTGGGTGATCCTAAAATTTGTACTAATGGGCGTGGAACTTGTTTACTGGCAGCAAAAAGATAAAGCACTGCAAGCTGAACTGGATACCACTTATGAAACTATTTTTCCTGCCATGGTACGTACCGTCAATGCCAAAGTGATGGTCGAGCGGGAATGGGAACGTTTGCTGGCAGGTGCTGGGCAAGGTGAATTTTTGGGTTTATTGGGCATGATGGCGCAAGGCTTGATGAAAAGTGCTGGCATTGAGATACGCTCAATCAGTTTTCGGGGCGACCAATTGACCTTGTTGGTGGAAGCCTTAGGTTTTACGCAGTTAGAAAATTTTACTGAAAATTTAAAAGAGGTTGGTTTAACCGTACGTCAAGACAGTGCGACGAGTCGTGGTGATCGCGTCGATGGGCGTTTAATTATTTCGCAAGGCTAGCAAGCTCAATTGAGAAGGGTAAAAGAGTGACTCATGATTAATATTAAACAACGCTTACAGCCGCTTCAACAAAAATGGCAAGCTTGGTGGGGCACACAAACGCCACGCGACCAATGGATCATTAAAATTGTGACGCCGCTCATTGTCATCATATTAATGTATACCTTGATATGGTTGCCGCTGAGCGAACGCGTGGAAGTCACGGCGCAGCGTGTGGCGGCAAACGCAGCCTTGCTTGAATTCATGCAAGATAAAGCAGATGTGATTGCCGTACTGCAAAGGCGCGCGGTAGATGCGGGTGATTTAGGGGGGCAGCCGTTATTAAGTGCCGTTGATGACAGTACGCGAGGTTCCATACTTTCTCCGTTTGTCACTGAAATAGCACAGGCAGGGGAAGATGCGGTACGGGTACGTTTTACAGAAGCGCCGTTTGATGAATTAATGATTTGGTTAGAGTATTTATGGAGTGAGCTAGGCGTCAGTATTGATCAAGTCACTATCGATCGTGTTGATGATGAAGTGGGCCTGGTGAATGTACGCGTGACCCTGGTTGCTGAGTAGGGGGCTCTTCGTTGTTTTGCTCTTTGATGAGCGGGCGGCCACAGGAAGTTTGCAGGGGCCTCCCTACTTGTCGCCCGAAGCCTTGGCGTAGGGGGACGCTAAGGTTTCAAGAGGTGTAAGCAGGGATAGCCCAAGGCAGGTTTACCAGCGCAGCAGAGACTGTGTCGGTTAGTAAGGGGCCAATAAGATTACTCCCTCTCCCCTTCTGATTCTAATGCTACTGCTACGAAGCAACGTCGCCTATTTCACCCACCGTCGGCATATTCAATGTACTGCCCGCCATCAATTGCCCGATATCATTATCAGCAAAGGCCTGCGGATTTTTCGCGAAGATAGCGGCCAGCAAATCTTGCATGCTGTATTCACCACTTCTTTCCACTTGGCTTGCAATTTGCCACAGCGTATCGGTTTCGCTCACCGGCCCGTAAGTGCTACCGAGTGAGAGTGAGGTGCTTGCTGTTTCAGTTGTGCTCACAGTTGAAGGTGACACGGCAGTTGCCGTGCCTGTCGCGGCAGCGTAATGAGGAAGCGTCAGCATACTGCCGGCTAATAAATTCCCCATGTCATTATTCGCAAAGGCGCGTGGATTCATTTCAAATATCGCTTGCGCGACTTCGCCAGTGCTTGCTTGGCCCTGGCTATCGATTTGGCTGGCAATGGCCCAGAGTGATTCTTGAGGACTCACGGGGCCATATTGTTCACCGCTAGCAGGTGTGCTCACAGCAGGCGCGAGGGGTGGCGTTGAAGTAGCGATTTCGATTTCAAGTGCCTGTGTTTCTGTGCTTACGCTAGCAGCATCATCAGTGTTAACCGCATCGAGTGTGATCGTTTCAATATTAAGCGCATCAATGTCTATTTCTGCCGTTTCAAATTCAACAGCGTCTATTCCATCTATATCAAGCGCGTCCAGTTCTTCAGTGACGATGTCAGGCGTAATGCTAATAAAGCTTTCTTCATGTGTGGAATATAAACGCGCGTCTTGTTCGGCCATCATGATCAAAGCGTCCACGGCAGCGATGTTACCGCCTGCAGCCGCTTTGCGCATCCAGCTGCGTGCGGTATCGATATCTTTAGGGGCGCCGTAACCGTAGTAATAAAGATAGGCAACCGCGTATTGTGCATCTTCGTCACCTTTCATGGCCAGCGGTAACAGCTGGTCATGGGCCATGACATAATTACCCACCTGAAAGTTGGCTTCCGCTTCATTTAAAATCATGGCCGCTTTACGCGAGCCACAGGCTTGCAGCAAGAGGCTGGTGAGTAGAAGTGCCAGTAGTGGGAAGAGAGTGGTTTTGCGCATAGAAGCGGTTCCTTGTTAGTTAACGCTGCTCATCCTATCAATTATGTTCTGACGCCCTTGGGGAAGAGGGCGTGGAAGCCGTGGGGTGAGCGAGTGCCTACATTTTACCCTAATGGCTTTAGAAAACTAGGTGGCGGCTCGTGAAAAGGTTTGCTTGCTATCCAACTATGTACCCGCTCCAGAAAAACTCATTTTGTGTTTTTATTATATTTAATGGGATGGCTAAAAAATAGCTTAGAAAAGGGCAAAAAAATGGCTTAAAAAACGAGGCAACTGATGGGTAATTTTTCATTTAGAGGTGTCTGACCCTAAAAGGTAATTGAAAAAAAAACCAAACAACCGAAATGAGCTTTCATAGGGCTCATGGCTTCGTTAATCCATCTCAAGAGGGCGCGGTCTTTGGGTAAGACAGCCACCTCTGCGTGCGGAACAGCCATGAACACAACGACCTTGCCTGATCTGCGCAGGGATGTCGTTCAAAGCGCTTTCAGGCAAAACTCACTTGGGTTGTTTGGTTTTTTTTTTGTTTTTTTTGTTTTGTATTTTTTTTGGTTTTTTATAAGTTTTTTACTTTTTTTGCCTTTGCCTAAGCGTTGAGCCTCGGTAAAGATTTTTGTTTTTTTGGTGTAGTGCTTTGAACCAGGGGGTTAGCGCAAGGCTCTCGGCGTGAAGTGGTGACTTTAGTGAGCCACAACGGCAGCGCCCTGGGACTGCTGCTGGAGGAGGATCAAGTACATCACCTCCGCCTGGTGCCGCGCCATGGCCGCCTGATCCTCCAGGATGTGCAGCACCTGTGCCTGCTGGGGGGAATAAGCCAGCGGCGCCTGCATCTCGGCAAACGGCTGCACCGGAGGTGCCTGATCCACATCCATCACGTCCTCAAGCTTCTCGATCTCGATGTCCATGAGATCAAATATCTCCTCGTCGTTGTCATCGATGTCCATGACGTCGAACACCTCGTCCTGCCAATGGGGCTGGCCAGGGTGCTGCTGCTGGATGCGCTGCCAGTAGGCATTGAGGTACTCCTGCAACGTGCCGGTGGTGGTTCCGTTGTTCTCCCAGAGATAGCAGAGCATCTCTGGGTTGCTCGCAACAAGGTGGCTGAGCTTGCGCAGGACCCGCATGGGCTGGGCGCGGAACATCGTGATGGGAGTAACCCCCGCGACGACCACCAGGATCCCCGTCGGGGGATGCCAGAAGTAGTCGCGGTTGTCCGCGCCCACCCAGTGGAGGGTGCCCTCGAGCGGGCGCTCCTTGATGAGGCAGGCGATAGCCAGGTACTCCTCACACGAGATGTAGCGGCCGCTAGGCAGGCGGAACTCGTCACAGTGCTTCTCGTAGTGACGCTTTCCGTTGGGGCCGTACAGCCAGCTTTCCTTGCCCTGAAAGGCTCCCGTGTCTGCGCCATAGGGACAGATGTACTCAGGAAGATCAGTAAAAGCCATGATCGTCTTGCTTTGGTGTGTTGTGCTTGCTTTGTTTATTCTTTGCTTTCTCTTGCAAAAGTAGTGCGAATTTTCTAATCGTGTTCCGCCTCTCTATATATGGTGTAACATTCACGTGTAAGTTTTTTAGATAACTATTTTAAGGGGGTTTTAGTAACAGAGGAAAATTAAATTATATAAGTTATTGAAAAATTATGATCTTTAATTAAATATTGTTTTATTTTTATTTTTTTTTAATACACCTTCTCTTCTTTTTATGCTGGATATTCAGGTTTCGTTGCTTGCAACGCTGTTTGTACTGCTATTTTCGGTGGTAGGTTATCGACGAGTATTGTTTCTAGTGGGCGTTGTTGAGGTGCGCAAAAAGCCGGCCGCTCGCGGTGGTGATTGCGGTCTGGCAGAGAGTGCTAATCGGCTGAGCGCCGCAGGTATCTGCTGTCTTTTTCCAGTTTTGCAATGTCTCAACAAACTGGGCCGGTGTGAAGGTGTCGCGGTCAAAAGTGTAACCGTGGATAGCTCCCATGAGCAGTAGGAGCGAGTCGTCGTTGTCAATCTGTGTTCCTGGTTCTTCTTTTCCTGAACCTCGTAGTTTTTGGCATGCTGCTAAAAAGGGCATGAGTGGGTCGCCATTGCCGGTGTTTGCTGTTGGGTGCCCAGTGATTTCGTAGAGTTCTGAGAGTGTTGAGTCTACAGCACGCAGGAAATCGCTCCGAGTGGTAGGAGAATCCATGTGCGTCCGCACCTTGCCATCAAAAGGGTTAGGGCTTTGGCTTGCTGACATGGGGGCAGAGCAGGTATTGGTTTTCAAAAAAGAGTAAAGCCTCTCCCTATATAGCGTAACATTAAGGTGTATATTTTATCTATAATAATATCAGTAGGTTAAGGCGATACTTCCTGTTGCTTGCGTAGAGTATTCATCGATGAATCTTTAAAATAGACGGTCAGTGTTAAAGAGGGCATCCATTTTAGTAAAAGGCAGAAAATGCCGTAATTACTACTGCAGACGCACGTGCTATTTTTCTGTGCTTTTTATAAAAATAACACTCAACACATCGTGCAATGCTTTTAAAAATCATTTTTTATTTTCAATAAAAACAAAAGATTGCCGCGTGGGACCCAGCAAAAACATCTTCATTTTTTTGCAAAGCGGCATTTGAAAAACACTTTATACATGCGTTTTGCTCTCTAACGTACACCAAGTGGTTACGCCATATATAAAGACAGATTGTTGATACAAAACAACTGACGAAAAAACACACAGACAAAAACACGCATCCAACAACATGGCGGGTAACGCGAAGAAGGGCGAAGAGACGGACTACTTGCTTGGTGATGTTGCCGCGGGCGGCAATGTGAACACCACTGATGCGGATCTCGAAGCGGGTCTACCTGAGAAAAAGGTTCTGGGAACTTCCCGTGAGGGGTGCCAGATCATTTACCTGATAGTACTTACTCTACTTACTCTCCAGATGTGGTTAACAGGTATAGCGATGATCTTGTTGAGTGTATACTCTCTCCGGAGGGTCGGGCAGATCTTCGCTTACGCCCCCACGGTTATAGGGGGGGCTGTTTTAATTATTTGGCTCTGTTATGTTTGTATTTTGGGTTGTGTTCGGGGTTGCTGCCGGCCGGCGTAGGAGAGCAAGAACCGGTTAGCGCAACCACTCACCTTTCAACTTTTTTAGCGAGAATAAAAAAAAAATACAAAAATTAAACGCTGTTATTTTATGGCTTCATCGTAATGGAGGTGCACTTAAAAGTCTTGGAGATCATTGTCATCCCTGTCAGAGCAAGAGTCTTGCACTGTTCACAACAGGGCAGAGTAATCAGTAAAGAAAACCAAATAACCACAAAGGAATTTTATTTCCGATCCCTTTTTCAATGCCATCGCAAGCAAGGTAAGGGTGATTTTCTGTTTTAATTTGTTCAAAGCTTTTTTTATGGCCACCTACTTCAAATGTGTATTGTTGATCGATTAAAAAATCGCCTGTCTGAGGTAAAGTAACGTCATGAGTACTGCTTAGCATATTTAAGAAAAAAGTTTCACGAATCGTGCCATCATTTTTATCATGCGGGGTGATAGCATGTAGTTGATTAGTATTATTGAGGTAGATTTTTTCAGGTGTTTCAAGTCGGTTAAGTTTATGAGTTGATTTTATAAGTGTTTTTATAAGTTCAGCATCTTCAAGGTATTTAAAATAAGTTTTTAAAGTGCGTTCATCGCCTATTTCAAGTATGTTTTTTATTTTTCGCCAATGCGGTGTAAAAGGTACAGCACTTGCAATAAAAGCAAGAAGCTGTTTTATTTTTTTGACGCTACTGCCTGTTAGCGAAGGGTAAATAGCAGTGAGATCTGCTTCAATAGTGGTATGAATATTTTGCTCTAAGAGTGTGGTATAAACTTGTTTATCTGCAACTTCTAGGAAATAAGGGTAGTACCCTGATTGCAGGTATTCAGAAAATTGCAAGAGTACTTTAGTATTTTGTTCCTGAAGCTTTTTGAGAATCGTCGACGCAAACGAAGCATGATCGGACAGTATTTCTGCTAGCGTATAAGCAGGCAGTGAAACATTAAGCACTAATTCAAGATACTCTCGAAAAGACAAGCCACGTATAGAGTATGTAATGGCTCGGCGACTGAGATCGTGGCTCCCTTTGTGTATTTCTAAGGCAGAGCTTCCAGAGGCTATAATGGTGAGTGCTGGCATCGTATCGTAGATACTTTTTAATTCTTGCGACCAGCCTGAATATTTATGGATCTCATCAAACGCCAGAAGAGAGCCGCCTGCGTTCATGAATTGTTCGGCAATATCATATAAGGTCGCATTCCCAACTAAAAAATGATCTGTCGGTACATATAAGATTTTCTGGCTTTGTAAATCTTGCTGACAGTGGTCAAGTAGATACTGCACAAGTGTTGTTGTTTTGCCTACCCCTCTTTGGCCGACCAAAATAGAAAAGCGATGTTTCAAAGGCGTGCTTTGGATAAAGTAGCGCCGATAATCTTGGCTTTTTATCTCCAAGAATGTCTGGCTGAGTTGATAAAATGAGTCTAGCATGACAGATGAATTATTTAGTATTGCATTACTATTTTAGATGAAAAAAATAGTAATGCAATACTAATTTTCATTCAAAAAATAGTATCGCATTACTAATAAATGGAAATTCTTAAAAATCTATATAATACAAATAGTTATAGTGATTCTTGAAAATGGCTTACTCAAGGAAAGCTGAGTCTCCACAAATAAACTCCTTGAAGTGATTGTCTAAATTACGTGCTTTTTCGCGTAGTATTTTATGGTTTCATTTAGATTTTTTTTATTGCTAAGTACTCAAGAGCGTTTCAAATGCCGTAATTACTACTGCAGGCGCGCGTGTCATCTTTCAGAGCTTTTTTTAAAAGTAACAGTCACTGCATCGTACAGCGCTTTCGAAAATCATTTTTTATTTTCAATAAAAACAAAAGATTGCCGTGCGGCGCCCTGCAAAAAGATTTTCAGTTTTTGCAAAGCGGCATTTAAAAAACACTTTATACAGACCTTTTGCTCTCTAACGTACACCAAGTGGTTACGCCATATATAAAGACAGATTGTTGATACAAAACAACTAAGGAAAAAACACACAAATAAAGACACGTACTTAACCAGATGGCGACTCAGGGCAAAGAAACGGATCCGCTTATGCGGGGCACGGCTAGGGGCAATGTGAACGCCGCTGATGCGGATCTCGAAGCAGGTGCCGGCGATGGTAAACCTGAGCTTCCGCAGATGCTTGTCGCAGGGTTTACTGTTGAAGGGCGTCAGGAACTCAACTTCTTTTTCCTGCATTGGATGATGGTGCTTTTTTGGTGGGGATATTGGATCCTCCTGATCGAGCGCCATGCGGGTACTCTTGCGGTGGGTATTTTCCTGCTGGCGGTTTATACGTGCTACTTGCTGATTTCTTGTTTTGGTTGCTGTTCTACGCTTGACTGTGTTCACGATCTAGCGCAAGTTTGCTGTTGTTTTCCGTTCGCTCATTCGCTCGAGAAGAATCGGCTGGAACAGAAAAAGAAGAAAGCCGCCGCCGCGGGTACAGATGCTGTTAGCATGGCCTAGCCAAGGGAGGAGAGAAAGGTTGAAGTGAGTGAGGCAAAAGGCTGCCTGGTTTTTTTTCAGTCGTTACAAAAAAATACTTAAATTAAACGATGTTTTTTACAGGGGTGAGAATAGTGGTTCAAAGCCCGCTAAAGTGAGCAATGAATCATGCATCAAGTTGTTGTGCCACAAGAAACAGACAATGCCGTTGGAGCAGAAAAATAGGGGTGGGTGCTGAAACACCTCTGCCGGCTGTTTACGTGAGCACGTTATTCAGACCACATGCCTTTTTCGCGCAACTCTTCTTCGGCGTCCGGGGATTTTTTAAGGTGACCAAGCCCCATGGCGTTTAAAACGGCAGGGGTTTTGGTGAACTGAATCGTGCCGTATTCGACAATTTGAATATGATTGCCCCAAGGATCGAGAAAATCTAAAAACCCTTCGGGTAAATTAGGAATGAGATCAATATTCAGCTCAGCAAGGCGCTTGCACACAGCGTCTTTGCTTTCAACCACTAACCCAAAATGCCGGCCTTCATCAGGCGTCTGGGTGCGGCCTTCGGCAAGGGCAATAAATTGATCGCCCAGATCAATAAACGCCATGCTGCCATGGCGGCCGCGCAGTTCAAATGAAAAAATTTGGCCGTAAAAATCAAGCGCCTCATCAACATTGCCGACTTCTAAGGCAATATGATTGATGCCGACGAGTTTAGATGTATTGTTTTCCATAAGACTGCCTTAGTTGTCTATTTCTCAAGGTATTGTAGTTTATCTTTTACGCCATCCCATTCTTCGGCATCCGGCAACGGGCCTTCACTCACGGTTTGCACGGGCCATTTTTTTGCAAGCTCGGCATTGAGCTCAAGAAACTGTTGTTGCTCAGGCGGTAAGTCGTCTTCGGAGTAAATCGCGTTAGCGGGGCACTCGGGTTCACATAAAGAGCAATCGATACATTCTTCAGGATCAATCACCATAAAGTTAGGCCCCACGTGGAAGCAGTCTACTGGGCAGACTTCCACACAGTCGGTGTAGCGGCAGCGAATGCAATTGTCGGTCACAGCAAAGGTCATGATTCAGTCTCCCTCTAGCAAGCGTGCTTACCCTAGCGATTATTCCCTCTCCCCTTGGAGGGGAGAGGGAGAATTTAATGAAAGCCTGGCGCGCGCGAACGCTTAATTTATTTATTCGTAAAATATTCTAACAAATAAATGAAGATCTACCAGATGCTGAGGTGAAAGGATGCGGTAGAGAGCAGTTTTCGCTCTGGGTGAGTTAATATGTTTCGTTTTGAGTCAAAAATAGCCATAAACTGGCACAGGTTTAGGCGATCTCCTACACGTTAACGCTGAAAAGGCGCAAGACTTTGAATTTGCTTTTATTTATCATGCTTGTCACTGGATGGGCAGGTGCCCACCACAAGGATGAAACAACATTAATTCACAATCACCAAGGAAGGAAATCATGATGCAGGACGCAACAAACAATACCCCCGAATCGCAAAACCAAATGCCCCCTATCGAATTTGACGCTGCCGCACAAGAAGCTGCGTTATCGTCAGTTGAAGATAAACAAGAAGAAGTTGTTGAGAAAGAAGAAAGCAAAGAGCGTACCGCCACTGAAATTTATCTTAGCGAAGTGGGCTTTGCTGAATTACTCACTGCTGAACAAGAAGTGGAGCTGGGCCGCAAAGTATTAAAAGGTGATGAAGCTGCACGCAAGAGTATGATCGAAGCTAATTTGCGTTTGGTGGTGAAAATTGCACGTCGCTATATTTGCAGCGGCATGCCGTTAGCCGATTTAATTGCGGAAGGCAATTTGGGGTTGATCCGCGCGGTTGAAAAGTTTGACCCAGAACGTGGCTTTCGTTTTTCAACGTATGCGGTATGGTGGATTAAACAAAACATCGAACGCAGCATCATGAATCAAAATCGTACCATTCGTGTGCCTATCCATTTGCAAAAACAAATTAACAGCTACCAACGCACATCGCGTGAATTAACACGTACGTTAGGGCGCGCACCTAATTATAAAGAAATAGCAGAGGCCGTCGATCAACCTGTTAAAAATGTTGAAGCGATATTTCATCTGAATGACAGTATCAGTTGCTTTGATGCCACAGCCGATAAAAATAACGACAAACCTTTTTTAGAAAAGTTTCCAGATAAAACAGCAGAAGCGTCTGTGGATAGAGTGCAGCGTGACCACGTTAACCGCCACATTGAAGATTGCCTTGACTTATTAGGTGAAAAACAACGTGATGTGTTGATACACCGCTTTGGCTTATATGGTAATGAAGTGCTAACGCTTGAAGAAACCGGTCGCGTGATTGGCTTAACGCGGGAACGTGTGCGTCAGATCCAAATTGAAACGATTAAAATGCTGCGTAAGGTATTTAAAGATAAAGGCTTGGGAGAAGACGCGCTACTTTAATAAGCGAGGGTTATAAAACACCCTGTTAAGATAGCTTGTCGTGCCATGATGAAATGATTATGGCGCGACAAGTGTTTCGTATTTGGGGAATGTGTTAGCGATATCGCTTTCCGTGTAATAAGTTTCCCAGCCATGCGGGCTGTTAAAAAAACGAAGACAGGTAAAGTGAGGCGTTGGCCCCATATCAAACCAATGCGGCATGCCGGCCGGCAAGCTGATCACGTCGCCAGATTGGCAATAAACCACATACACTTTTTTGTCAGTGTGCAGATAAAAAATACCCGTGCCCGCGACAAAAAAACACAGCCCTGATTTGGGGTTAATGTGCTCTTCTAATAATTTTCCTCGTTCTTGATCGGGATCAGGTGTGAAAGAGTTCAGCCTAAACACATCGACAGCAATAAATTTTTTCTCTTTTTTCGATTGGTCAATTTTTTCCTGATAGGCGTTGAGAAGTTCAGCAGGTGAAGCGGTATTGGCGATCGCCTTATCCACTGGCCAGCGCTCGAAGCAAACGCCAACTTCATGCAGGCGTTGCGAAATTTTATCGGCATCTTGAAGAAATTCGACCTGTGCTTCCGGTTTGTTTTCATCGAATATTTTTAACCAACTCATGGTTCACCTCTTTTAGCCCCAATATCAAAAGTGTAGTGCATATTTTTTTAAACGTCTATGCTTCATCACACTTTCATTTAAATTATCTATACTTATCTTTGTAACTATCATGAGCTCTCTCTGCAAAAGATGAAAATATTACTGACCAGCGCCCGCATGCCGCATGCACTTGACCAAATTCGGAAGTTTGGCCGTCAAGGGCATGACGTGTATGCGACAGACACGTTTAAAACCTCTCCGGGGATCCGCTCTCGTTATGTCAAACAATACAAAATTACGGCGGCGCCTACCTTTGCATCGGAAACGTTTTTATCCGAGATAGAAGATTTTATGCGCACGCATCATATTGAATTACTCATACCGGGGTTTGAAGATGCATTGCATCTGATGAAATCTTTTCCTGACGGAGTCGGGGGAGGAAGTATTTTCTCTTCGCCTTTTGAGGTGTTATCCATGCTGCACAACAAACATTCTTTTCATACGTTAGCCCAATCGCTTGGTTTATTGTGCCCCGAAACAAAACAGGTGACGTCTCAAGATGAGCTGAAAAATGTGATAACAGAGTGCGCTGAATATTTTGTGCGCCCAGTCTACTCGCGTGTCGGCGGGGTGATCGTGACGAACACCGGCCCACTTGCTGGGTGGATGCGTGTGGAAGAATGTAGCCCGACAGCGGCTCAGCCTTGGATAGTGCAGCCCTTTATCGAAGGGAAAGATATTTGCAGCTCTAGCATCGCGCATCACGGCAAGATTGTCAGTCACTGCGCCTACGAGCATCCTAAAACCATAAACCACGCGGGCGGGATTGCTTTTGAATCAGTGGATGAGCCTGAGACACTGGCTATCGCACAAGCGTGCGTGAAGGCACTTAACTATCACGGTCAAATTGGTTTTGATTTTCGTAAAACACCACAAGGTTTAGTGTTGATTGAATGTAATCCGCGCCCTACCATTGGGGTGTCGATGATGACAGATCAAATGTTCACTGATGCAGTGCTCAACCCACGTGATAAAGTGAGCATCGTCAAACCGGGTGTCCGCAAACAAATTGGCATTGCTTTGCTGCGCGACAGTTTTTATGACTGGCGGGCGACGCCAGACAATATTAAACGCCTTTTTTCAGGTGTAGAAGATATTTATGTAGACTGGGATGATAAATGGCCTGGTCTATATCAACTATTATCGTATTCACAAGTCTTGTCTTTTCGTCGTCAAACCAAACAGGAAAAACGAAAACGCACGGATCTGAGTAATGCCATGGCGTTTGATATCAGTTGGAATGGTGAGAAGTAGTAAAGCTTTTTAAGCATGCCATCATAATATTATTGACTTCATCTGCATGTGTGATCGGCGACATATGGCCACCGGATACCCAGTGCTGCTGGCAATGCGGCAGTGATGCTGCCAGTAAGTCACGCACGTGCCTGGCGGGTAATCGGGTTTGTTTACCGGCCAGTAGGCAAGTGGGGGTGTTGATTTTTTGGTAATCGGCTATTGAATAAGGGTCGTGCATCAGCGCATTAAAATCAAAAGGTATTTTTTTTATCGCGTTTGCTAAAGTAGATTGTGTGCGAGTGGGTAAGCGATGATAACTGTTTGGCGTGTTCCAGTAATCCACAAAACACGCAGCCGCGGCTTCATAATCTTCTTGTTGTAACGCCAAGGTTATGTGATTTTTGAGTGTCTCAATCTCGTGCAATGCTGGGTCGGTTTTAGGCAATAAGTGAAAGGCAACGGGTTCAAATAAAGTCAAACTCGAGATATTGTTTTGTTGTTGATAGCAAAGTCGTAAAGCAACGGCTGCGCCGTAAGAATGCCCGATCAAATGAAAACGCGCTTGTGGTGCTAATACAGCATTTAAGATGTCTTGAATACGCACGACTTCATTTTGCAGTGCAAAAGCAGCGTGGGGATCGGGGAAGGGGGCCGCGCCGTAGCCGTACAGGTCAATTGCGATGGTTTTGAACTGGGGCGACAGTTGGCTCGTTAAACGCTGCCACTGCGCCTTGCTACTGAGTGAGCTATGGAGGAGCACGACAGGGGTGTGCTCACCCAAAATCGTGTAGTCTTTTTTTGCCTCATTCATTGCTTTTTTCCTCTGCAAGAGTACGGTAGAATACGCCACCTTTTATTTTAACGGGGTGTAAATTGAGATGCGAATTGATCATTTTGGTGAACATTTAACCTTAGACGGCTATCTAGGCGACACCCAAAAGCTAGATGATAAAAACGTTGTACTTCAATGCCTTAATGAGCTTCCTGGGCTCTTGGGCATGAATAAATTGGCCGAGCCTGAGGTTTATTTTGCGCCAGGCGGTTCCCCAAAGGATGATGGCGGCTGGAGCGGCTTTGTGGTGATTGCTGAGAGTCATATTAGCATCCATAGCTTCCCAGCTGCCCGTTTCGTCAGCGCCGATGTCTATACCTGCCAAAACGGTATCAATACGGAGTTTATCGTCAATTACTTCAAACAGCTGTTTGGCCTGCAAGATGTGGAAACCCATTTTGTGGTGCGCGGGCAGCGCTATATGCAACACCTGCCCGCGCGCGCGCAGGCAGCGTCACCTGAGCAGGCTATTGCGGCGGTGGTGGCGGAAGCTGCTTAATAAGCGCATGTGTCAGTATGCGATAAGCCAATTTGGCTGCGGTAAAATCACAGGCATGTAGCCCCGCAATAGGCGCAAGCTCAACAATATCGGCGCCCACTATCTTCTTGGCAACTTTTGCTGCACCCGCAATCACCGGCATGACGTCATCCCAGAAAAGCCCACCGGGCTCGGGTGTGCCGGTGGCGGGCATCAGACTCGCATCAAAACCATCTAAATCAAACGTGATATAAACAGGCTTGTTGCGCAAGGGGGCCAAAATAGCCGATAAATCCCATTGTGCCTTATCTTTCGCCCAATGTATGTGAATGCGCTTGCGGTTAGCCTCTAAAAAAGGAATTTCTTCAGAAGAGATGTTGCGGATCCCAAGCGAGACCAGCGTGACAGCAGGATTATCTAAACAGCGTCGCAGCGCGGCGGCATGCGAATAATGCTCACCCTCATAGCCATCGCGCAAATCGGCATGGGCATCAAAATGCAATAAGACGACATCAGGATGGTGCTTTGTCACCGCGCGTATGCTGCCTGCTGTTAACGCATGTTCACCGCCTAAAATAAGCGGAAATTTGCCGGCCTCGAGTACAGCATCAGTGAGAAACTCGAGCTGCTCCAGTGCGTTGGGTAGCGGTGTGGCAATAGTAGGGGGCACCAGTGTGCCTGTTTGAATAAACTGACAAGGCTCGCACCAGAGCGCCTCATCAAACAGCTCGACTTGGTGCGAGGCATCAATAATCGCTTGCGGGCCGTGTTGTGTATTGCCGCCGTAAGAAACAGAGGCTTCTAATCCAAAAGGAATAACAACCGCATCACACGCTGCCAGTGAGGCAGGGGTGTCTTGTTCAAGGCCAAGAAAACCAGATTGGCTAGGCAGAAATGGCAGTGGTTTCATCATTCGTTTGCGTGGCTTGTGTAAAAATTTTATTCAGTTGTTTTCGCGCGCGTGCTTTCCAATGGCCTTGATGGTAGGCATCGCTTGCCAACAAGGGAAGTACCGACGTTGCCTCGGCATACACCATTTGTTCATGCGCCATATCCACTTTGCCCCAAGAGTGCGCTTCTCGTAAGGTTGAACTGCTGCAAGCGCCATCGCGCGCATCAGCAACGGTAATTTGAATAGCGTATTTGTGCATGGAGGCCGATTTACCCAGTAAATCAGCACAAACAACGGTATCTTGCGTAAAGTTTTTGGGTACGCCACCACCGATCATCAATAAACCGGTGTTACCCGATTGTATTTTGATTTCGGTCAATTCACGGAAGTCACGAATACTGTCGATAGTTATATGTTGTTCAGGATTAGCCTCTTGGTGTAAGACTAAACCAAAACCTGCACTGGAGTCGGTAAAAGCCGGGCAAAAAATAGGCACATCATGCTCAAAAGCCAGTTCTACCAATGAGCCTTTCTTTTTCGCATGTTTGCTTAAATAGCGACCCATTTCATAAATAAATTCGCGTGAAGTGTGTGGGCGGGGCGGTAAGGTGTCGGCAATGTCTTTAATAGTCTGATCACACATATTGAGCTGCGTTTCATCAATATAGGTATCATAAATGCGATCAATTGCGTGCTCGCGCAGTTGTGTATCGTCAGCCAGTGCATCGCCTTGGTAATGTTTAAAACCTAGGCCTTCAAAAAAGTCCATGTCGACGATGCTGGCGCCGGTGGCCACAATCGCGTCAATCATATTATATTTAATTAAATCAGCGTAAAGCTGCATGCAACCGGCAGCAGACGTTGAGCCCGCTAACGTTAAAATAGTGGTGCAATCAGGGTCTTTTAGCATGCTGTTGAAAATGTCAGTGGCACGTGCAAGCTCTCTTGCGGTAAATGACATGGCGGCCATGGCACGGGTTAAAGGGCGCGCATCAAAAGACGTGATATCAATATGTGCGACGGGAGTACTTAAGAGTTTGTTTTTCATTGGCATTTTTTTTACGATACTAGTATGCTATGCGTTTTGCAATTCGGTGCGTATTTTACCGTTTTATTTCCAAAATACTACTTTTATCTGACGTAAATTTATGGCGAACAAACAACTCTTTTCACACTCTTTCTATCGTCTTGGTAGCTTTGCTTACCGCCACCGTAAAGGCATGGTGCTGAGCTGGCTAGCGTTACTCGTGGTCTTAAGTGTGTTCACGATAAAATTGCCTGGATTGTTGGCTGGCAGTGGTTTTGAAATGCCCGGCGAGGCGGCGACGGTCATTGATATTTTACACGAAGATTTTGATGTAAAAGCCTCGCAAGTCATTGTCTTGTTTGAATCAAATGCATTAAAGACGGGACAGGACGATTTCCAACATTTCGTGCAGACCACACTCACGCAGTTAGCAGAAGACGTGCAGCCTGATGCGATCCGATCGCCTTATGAAAATCCTTACCTGATGCAAGAAAATCTAGCCTATGCTGTTGTGGAGTTTGATCATTCCCCTGACGATTTGCATGGGTATTTAGGCCAAATACGTGCGGCGCTGGCTAACCTGCCTGACACCCTCGCAACGCTGCCTATTACAACCAGCATCACGGGCGATCCCGTGTTTAAAGATGACATTAAAACCACCAGCCAACGCGATTTGCTGCGTGCTGAATTAATCGGGGTGCCTGCTGCACTGATTATATTGCTATTTGCTTTTGGGGGCTTGATTGCCGCCATGGTGCCATTGATGATTGGTATGGTGACGGTCGTGGTGGCGATGGGGGTACTTTATTGGTTTGGCATGCAGATGGATCTTTCTATCTTTTTGCTCAATGTGGTCCCCATGATTGGTTTAGCACTCAGTATTGATTTTGCTTTATTGCTGGTGAATCGTTTTCGTGAAGAGCTGGAGAGTTCTCATGATAATATTCAAGACTCGGTCGCTACGTCGGTGGCCACGGCCGGGCGTGCAGTGGCGATCTCAGGCTTGTGCGTGCTATTAGGGCTCTCTGCCTTGCTATTATTACAAGTTGAAATTTTCCGCACAGTCGCGCTAGGTGGCATCATAGTGGTGCTGCTTGCTGTTATTTCAGCGGTGACATTTTTGCCTGCTGTGTTGGGATTGCTAGGGCAGCGGGTGAATAAACTCATGTTGTTTAAGCGACGTAATAACCACCCAGCCGCATGGTATGCCTTTGCTCAGTTTGTCATGAAAAGACCGGTTTTAATGATGAGCGGCGCGATAGGGGTATTGGTGATTGCACTGCTGCCCATTCGGGGTATTGAATTTACCATTCCAGAAACCAGCACCATCCCAGCGAGTTATGAATCACGCATCGCGTATGAAACGATAGAAGCGGCCTTTGGTAAAAGCGAACTTTATCCTGTGGTCATGATTGCTGAGATGCCAAGTGAGGTGATGGAAAACAATCAGCTTGAGCAGTTGTATGCGCTTGTGACTGCGCTAGAAGCAGACGAGCAAGTGATGAAAGTGGGTTCGATCTTTTCTTATACGGGCAGTACATCGGTGCGTGAGCTCAACGCACTTTATCAAGAACCTGCCAGCCGCGCGGCTATTGCGTCTGTTTTATCACAATTTGTAAGCGGTAATAAAACTGTTTTGCACGTTTTCTTGGAAGGGGATCCTATTTCCAAGTCGGCACGCGATTGGGTGAGGGTGTGGGATGAAAAAACTTTTCCCTTTACTTTATTGATCGGTGGCAAAACAAAACAGCAACAAGAAATTTATGATGATATCTATCAAAAAGCGCCGATTGCGTTTGGATGGATTTTATTCTCTACCTTTATTATCTTAGCGTTTTCATTCCACTCGATCTTTATTCCAATCAAAGCGATATTGATGAATATATTAAGCCTGGGCGCAACCTTTGGGATTTTGGTGTGGATCTTCCAAGCAGGCCACTTAACAGGCCTATTGCAGTTTGAGCCAGATGCGATTGCCATTATTTTGCCCATTTTTATTTTCAGTGTCGTGTTTGGTTTGAGTATGGATTACGAAGTGTTTTTAATTTCGCGTATCCATGAACGTTATTTGGCAACGAAAGATAATGATCAAGCCGTGCTGCTTGGGTTAACAACAACCAGTCGTATTATTACGTCCGCTGCAGCGATTATTATTGTGATCACAGGGGCCTTTGCCTTTACGGAGATTGCTATTGTGAAACAAATGGGGGTAGGGATTGCATTAGCTATCTTTATCGATGCAACCATCGTACGAATGGTCTTGGTACCCTCGGTGATGAAACTGATGGGTAAATGGAATTGGTGGCCGAGCCGAGCGTAATGTCTTGTAGGGGGGCTTGTGATCGCCCTGATTGGTATGCCGTTGTTCGCGACTACGCGCGCAACGATATGCTCACGGCGCCTCAATGATAATAAAGCCCAAACGGATCACTTTTTCACCTTTAGAATATTTATAAGGGGCTTCGATATAAATAGGTGTCATGTCATCTGATACAGGCGCATCTAATGAGGCTAATAGCCTAGAGACGGCGCGAGGGTAATAGTCTTTTGTATTTGCGTCCCACACGATTAGCCAAGGCGCAGATGGTTGTAAGGGAAAGTAAAGCGGCATGTCTGGGGTGTGTATCGTGCTGTCTTGAAAAAACAATTTTAAATTGCCCCCGCCTGTGGTTTGGCGTTCCGTCACAATATTGCCTGAAATAAAACCGTGTGCCTTTATTTTTTCTGCGAGCTCTGCGTGTGGCACATTAAGGCGATGGTAACTGTTAAAATGAGAGGCTAATACGGTGCGAGCCGGTGTGACGATCAGTATGATAGCGGCAACGATGAAGGTAAATACAATCATGCCGTTTATTTTTTTTGAGTGGGTGTCTTGGGGAAGCAGTAAGACCAATAAAATAGGCACAAAGGCGAGTAAAGGTCCCAGCCAATGATTTTTGATACTGGTCACACCAAAAAACAAGATGGCCGTCACGGCAACAAAGGCGGTTAGCCAGAGGCAACGTTTAAAGAGAACAGGGTAATCTGGATGCAACAGTGTTTGTGGCGTAGAGGGCGTGCGCTTAAATAATTCTTTAAAAAATACGGCGGTGAAGACGATCACTAAGGGGCCGACAACAAAAAAAGAAGCAAGCAATAAATTTTTGAAGCCCAAAAAGGTGTCTGTAAATTGCCCGCTCGCGACGTCTGCCTCAAATTTATAGAGCCCAGAGGATGCGATGTCTATATTGGTTAATATCCAGTAGAGGTGAGGCGCGGCGACTACCAAAAAAACCATCAGGCTTATCAGTATTTTTTTGCTGAGCAAAGGCTGGCGGAAGTGGGGCAAAGAAAATGCGGCACCAACAAAACAGCCTAGAAAAATAAGATAGTTATATTTACTGAGTAGGCCGATCCCTGCGCATAAGCCAAATAAAACATAAAATAAGATTTTTCGTGTTTCAACTAACTTGATAAACATAAAAATGGAGGCCATCGTGCTCGCAAGCAGCAAGACAGAATGCGTGCGATAGGTATACCACACAACCTGCGGGATAAGCAGCATCAACAGCATGGCCAGCAAAGCAAGATGCCGGTTGCCGGTGATCTCTTTTGTAATAAAATAAACAAAACAGTATGAAGAGAACAGCAGTATTTTCTTAAAGATCAATAAAGAAAACAGATTGGTGCCTAACAGCTCAAAAATACCCCATTGTATCCACGTGTATAAGGGCGGCTGAAAATGGTAGCCCAATCTGAGTTCTTGTGTGAAAAAGAGCTGCTCAACGTCATCAAACCGAATGGTGTCGGAGTACAACAAGCGGAAAATGACACGCAGGATAAGATAGCCAATGAGCAAGGCAAATACATATTGCACACGTCGTTCACGATCAAAAGCCGGGGCTTTTCTCATCATAGTAAGGTGTCTCGTTTAAGATTCTGTTTGGGGTGCAACGACAGGCGTGGCGTCAGTGGCTTGGCGCTTATCTTGTTGTTCACGATGAATAAGATAAAGATTGCGCAGGTAGATGAAAACGCCGGCACCTTGACCCAGAATAAAAACAGGATCTTTACGGTAGATAGCATAAGAGAGTAACACCAGCCCACCTGCAAGACTAAAATACCAAAACGCGACGGGAATGACGCTGCGGCGTAGGCGCTCACTTTTTAACCACTGTATTAAAAAGCGCATGGTAAATAAGGCTTGCCCAGCAAAGCCAATAATGAGCCAAATCTGCGTCGGTGTCATGTGGGGTTAGTCCTCAATGATTTCGGGGCGTTGTTTGCGGCGTTGTAGCCACATCACGCCGAAGATATCCACCAGCCCTACCCAGAGGCGGTTATGCAGCCCGTATTTAGACTGCCCGTGTTGCCGTGGGCGGTGATTGACGGGCACAGAAATAACCTTGCCTCCCTCGCGCAGAAATAGCGCTGGCAAAAAGCGGTGGCAATGATCAAAGTGTGGCAGGCGTAGGAAAGCCTCACGATTGAAAATTTTAATACCGCAGCCTGTGTCCGGGGTGTGATCTTTGAGTAGATAAGCACGCACGCGATTGGCGGTGCGCGAAGAAAACCGTTTGAGCCACGTGTCTTGACGTTTGGCGCGGTGGCCACAGACACAAACAAGCGGGTGTGCAGGGTCGGGCGTGCCCGTCTGCACTTTTTCAAATAAAGCGGGTAAATCGGCGGGGTCGTTCTGACCATCGCCATCCAGTGTGGCGACCCAAGGTGCTTTGGCATGGCGCACACCTGTTAATACGGCTGCGCTTTGGCCTGATTGAGTACGGTGGCGAATGACGCGCACTTGTGGGAATTGTTTAGCGGCCGCTTGCACACGTAAGACAGTATCGTCTTGGCTCGCGTCATCAACCACGAGCACCTCAAAGGCGAGATCGCGCAAAGCAGAGCTGATTTCTTGAAGCAACAACGGAATGTTATTTGCTTCATTGTGTACTGGCACAACAACAGAGATATTCATCCACCTATTTTACACGCTTAGTGAGGTGCCTGCAAAGCAAACTCGCTTAGAGAGGGCGGTCGTGAGGTGATTTAATACAAATAAAGTTATTTAGCTAGATTATATATGTTGTTTTTTTTAAACCCGATGGCTTTTTCCTGCTACTTAACTGTCTTCTTTGCCTGAAAAAGCATGCTTTGGAGCGCTAGTTGGAAGGTAGGAAGAGAATTCTGAAACCTGTGCTCAGCGCGCCGAGTATCGCAAAGGGGGCAAACAAGCCTGCAAAGCTGGCTGTCGCGCTCTGGGTATTGTGTATCTCCTCATAATATGTAAACGCAAAGGTTACAGTGAGGGCGGCGCTGGCAAGAAGAGTAATGAGGGCGAGCCAGTAGGCATCTAGGTCATAAGGCTTGATGCTTGGCTGCGAATCGTGTTCGGATCGCTTGTGCTGTGCTAAGGAAACCCCCAACATGCAGGCAATGGCTACCACACCACCGACGGCGCTCAACTCAAGATCGCCATTTCCGTATCTTTCTTCTTCAACAAATTGGTAGAAGGCGCCCACACCGCTCGCGAGTGCGGCAAAGCACAAGCCTGCAAGGAAATAGTTTCCCCAGGTGCCAGGGCTGGTCGCACGCCAATTGGCAGTGGATGTCAAGCCGCTGAAGGGGTTGGAGATTTTCCCGCGAAGCCAACCGGGTGAGTCGGCGCCCCCGCCCCCGGCACTGGCATCCCCAGTTAGGAGCGCGCCGTCGCCGGTTTTTCCTGATGCAGGGTCATCGCCATCATAACCAAGCATTGCCAACGCATCGTCCCCAAGATTGAAATCATCATCATCCCCCATTGCTGTTGTATAAGAGATAAGTCCAAGAACTAAAAAGTGAGGTGGTTGATTTTAACGGATTAAGTAGCGTATCACGTTGTCAGTTGCTCGTTATTAATGGTGTAACATTGGGAGGTAAGTTTTGCGCCCATGATATCATCCCTTTCTCGCTTGAGATCTGCTAAGATGGCAAGCATTTTCCATGGGCGCCAAGACGCTTGGGCCCTTGTTTTAAGTGCTTATTGTTAGGCGCCTATTTTGCAGATCTTATTATGAAGACAATCAAAGACTTAAAAAAAGCAGCCTTGGATTACCATGCCTTGCCTCGGCCTGGTAAGGTGGGGATAACCATCACCAAACCCACCGAAACCCAGCGTGATTTAGCGTTGGCCTATACGCCTGGTGTGGCAGAACCCGTGCGTGCAATTGCTGCCGATCCCGAAGCCGCTTACCGCTATACCAATCGCGGCAATTTGGTGGCAGTGATCTCCAATGGCAGTGCCGTGCTGGGCTTGGGCGATGTGGGTGCGCTTGCCAGCAAACCCGTCATGGAAGGCAAAGCGGTCTTATTTAAACGCTTAGCCGATATCGATGTGTTTGATATTGAAGTCGATACTCACGATTCGCAGGCGCTTATCAACACCGTTGCCTGTATAGCCCCTACTTTTGGGGGCATTAACCTTGAAGATATTAAAGGCCCGCAGTGCTTTGAGATCGAACAAGCCTTGATCGAACGTTTAGACATCCCCGTGTTTCATGACGACCAACACGGCACCGCGATTATTGTGGCGGCGGCGTTACTGAACGCCCTGGCATTACAAGGCAAATCTTTAAGTGAGGCAAAAGTGGTGTGCTTAGGCGCCGGTGCGGCGGGGATAGCGTGCATGCGTTTGTTGATAGCGTTAGGTGCGCAGCGCAATAATATTTTGATGGTTGATCGTACCGGTGTGATCCACACGGGCCGTACAGATTTAAATTCTTATAAATTTGGCTTTGCGATTGATACTGAGAAACGCACCCTGGCAGAGGCATTGGATGGCGCCGATGTATTTGTCGGGGTCTCGGGCCCTGATTTGATGACGCCTGCCATGTTAGATTCAATGGCGCCCAAGCCCGTGGTGTTTGCCTTATCAAATCCCGACCCTGAAATTCACCCTGATCTGGCACACTCGGTACGGGATGACCTCATCATGGCAACGGGGCGCAGTGATTACCCTAATCAGGTGAACAATGTGCTCGGGTTTCCTTTTATTTTTCGCGGGGCGCTGGATGTGCGCGCGACGCGGATCAATCAAGAAATGCAGATTGCGGCGGTGCACGCTATTCGCCAGTTGGCGCACGAGCCAGTGCCGTCTGACATGTGTGAGAAGTTTGCCGATGGCACACAGCTTGCGTTTGGCCCACACTACATTTTGCCGGTGCCCATGGATCCGCGTTTAAACGACCGTGTTGCCCCCGCGGTGGCCAAAGCCGCCCTGGAAACGGGCGTCGCAAAAGCACCTTATCCAACACATTATCCTGATTTAACTGAAAACACGACAACCGTTTAGCGCGGCGAGGAGAAAACACATGGCACGAAAAAAAATTGCATTAATTGGCGCGGGTAATATTGGCGGCACACTTGCGCACTTGGCAGTGCTTAAAAATTTAGGCGATGTTGTCTTATTTGATATTGCAGAAGGCTTACCACAAGGTAAAGCCTTAGACCTGGCACAATGCGGGCCGGTCGAAGGTTTTGATGCCTCGGTGATCGGCAGCAATGACTACCAAGATATTGCGGGTGCCGATGTGGTGATCATCACCGCGGGTGTGGCGCGTAAACCGGGCATGAGCCGTGATGAACTATTAGGCATTAATACAAAAGTCATGCAATCGGTGGGCGAGCAAATTAAAACGCATTGTCCGAATGCTTTTATTATTGTGGTGACCAACCCTCTCGACGTGATGGTGCAGGTTATGCAAGATGCAGTGGGTTGCCTCGATAATCAGATTGCCGGGATGGCCGGTGTGTTGGATTCAGCACGTTTTCGTACGTTTTTAGCCTGGGAATTTGGTGTGTCAGTCAATCAAGTGCAGGCTTATGTGTTAGGTGGGCATGGCGACAGCATGGTGCCGTTGATTGGCATGAGTAATATCGCGGGTGTGAGTTTATCGACTTTAGTCGAACAAAATCAGATCACACAAGCGCGTCTAGATGAAATTGTACAGCGTACTCGCCAAGGGGGCGGTGAAATTGTAGGCTTATTGAAGACAGGTTCGGCGTTTTATGCGCCTGCGGCCTCCGCGATTGCCATGGCAGAAGCTTATCTGCATGATCAAAAAGCTATTCTGCCTGCGGCCGCAAAAGTAACCAATGGGCAATTTGGTATTAGCGAACCGTTATTTGTTGGTGTGCCCGTTAAAATTGGTGCGCAGGGCATAGAAGAAATTATTGAAGTGTCATTGACGAAAACAGAAAAGGCACAACTGCAAGCATCGATTGATGCGGTGAAAGCGCTGAATGCAGATGTTGCCAAGTTGGCGTAGTCAATTTTATTTACCACTGCTGGGGGTTAACATGAAACATGAAACACATAAATGGCACCGTACGATTTGCTTGGCGCTATTGTCGCTATGCTTTGCCAGTCAAGGCAGCGCAGAAGAAGTCAGTGAAAACAAAAAACGGTTTTTAGAAGGCTGGTATGTGGGTGCCGGCGCGGGTTGGACATGGAATGATGTTGAGCAATCAGATTTCCCAGAGGAAAATAATATCGATGACACCGGCGGTGGTTTTCGTGCCTTAATCGGCTACCACTTCACCCCAATATTTTCGGTGGAGGCACGGTATCTCTATTTAGGCGAAGTGGAGTTTGAGGACGGCGATATCGTATCAAACGGTGCCACGCTGAACGCACTGGTGACCTCGCCTCCGATTGTAATAGCAGGAAATATCTCCTTGGGTGCGGTGCAGGTAAAAGTAGGCGCGACGTATGTCTATCGTGACCAGTCAGATAACATCAAAGGACGAGATGTGAACGGGGGCGAGTTTGGTTGGGTATACGGCTTTGGTTGGCAGCGTGAAGTCACATTTTTAAGTAAATATGTGCCCGGCACATTTTTCAGCCGTTTAGAGTGGGAACGTTTATTTGACGATGCCTACGATACCGACTTCTTGTCGTTTGGCATGCTTTATATGTTTTAAAGCACATCCCGTTCTTCTCTTTTTAAAAAAAATGTTTTCCCCCTCCCCTTAAAGGGGGGAGGTTTTTGCTGATAGGTTTATTTAAAACAAATCGGCCACAGGCGCTTCGTCATTCACATGGGTAGCTGACAAGGCGTCACTGCTCATGTTATTGCTCCTGCTTTGTGCCATTTCTCTAGGCGCATTGCCTTCAAAAAAGGTTTCAAATATCGCATCACTTTGCCCTGGCGCTGCTAGCAGGCCGGTTTCGGGATCAATGCGTACTGTGACTAAGCCTGAAGGGCGCGGCAGTGTTTTTTCCGGCTGATTGGTTAATGCGGTGCGCATAAATTCAATCCACATGGGCAAAGCAGCCTGGCTACCGTATTCACCGAGTGAGCGAGGTTCATCAAAGCCCACCCAGGTGGCGGCAGCAAGATCGACGTTAAAACCTGAGAACCAGGCATCATGAAAATTACTGGTGGTACCTGTTTTACCCGCTAAATCATCACGGTTTAAGACCAAGGCGCGTCGACCCGTACCGTGTTTGATCACATCGCGTAGCATGCTGTTCATGAGATAAGCATTTTGTGAGCTGATCACTTGCGGAGCGGGGCGGCAGACTGCGTCATCTGCTTGTTCAGCATCAGGTGTGTGCCTGGCGTCGCAAACCTGCAGGGGATCGGCGGTAAAGAGCACCTTGCCTTTTGAGTCTTCAATACGCGCAATATAATAAGGTAAAACGCGATAGCCTCCATTGGCAAACACGCTGAACCCCGTGACCGATTGCAGGGGTGTGATTTCAGCACTGCCTAATGCTATTGATAAGCCGTGCGGTATTTTATCTTCGTCAAAACCAAATTGACTGATGTGATTAATCGCATTCGCGATCCCGATCGAGCGCAATACGCGAATGGTCACTAAGTTGCGAGAACGCATTAAGCCTTCACGTAAACGCGTGGGTCCCATAAAATTACGGTTATCATTTCTTGGGCGCCATTGATCGGTGAGTGTGGGGTCGTCGTAGACAACGGGCGCATCATTGATGATAGTCGCAGGCGTCAGGCCATTTTCCAGTGCGGCAGAATAAATAAACGGTTTAAACGCAGAACCTGCCTGCCGCTGCGCTTGCGTCACGCGATTAAATTTACTGTGATTGTAAGAGAAGCCACCTACTAAGGCTGTGATCGCGCCCGTTTGAGGCTGCATGGCAACAAAAGCGCCTTCTGCTTCGGGTAATTGTGCTAAGCGCCAGCGCGAGGCGTCAATGCGATAGACACGGATCACATCACCGCGAGACACGATATCACTGGCTTCTTTAGGGAGATAGCCAAAGCGTAAGTGGCCAAGTTGTTTTTTTGCCCAAGCCAGATCGTCCCAATCAATCGTAAAAGCAATCTCGTCAGCAAATTGTGCTTCAATGCTTTTTTCGTGAACGTGTGTCACTAACGCGGGGCGTAAGCCGCCTATGCTGCGATACTCTGCGCCCAATGTGCGTAATGCTTCAGCGTAAGCTTCTTTTTCGGGTTCGTCTGCATGTTCAGTCACTTCCTCTTCAGGGAAGGGAGGGCCTGCTTGGTTTTCAAGCAAAACATGTGTTTTTAGGGCTTCCACTTCGATATCAACGTCATGCGCGTCATCAATGATTGCCCGGCCTTCGCTTTCTGCTGTTTCATCAAGCTCTTCAACTTCGTCAATCAGCGCAGGTAATTCAATATGCCCCTCAGGACCACGGTAACCATGACGTTCTTCATAAGCCATGACCGCATGGCGCAGCGCAAGGTTAGCCGCGGCTTGCTGCTGGCTATCTAACGTGGTGTAAACGGTCAGGCCGTCGGTATAGATTGACTGACCAAATTGTTCAAAGAGATCTTGTCTGACCATTTCCGCCACATAAGAGGCTTCTAACTCGGAAGAAGGGCTGTGGTAGTGCGCCGTGATCGGCGCATCGCTTGCGATATTATATTGTTCCTCATCAATATAACCGAGCCGGTACATACGGTTTAATACATGTTGGCGGCGATCGCGCGCGCGCGTGGGATGGCTAATAGGGTTCAGTGCAGAAGGGGCCTTGGGGAGGCCGGCGATCGTCGCAAATTGTGCCAGGGTCAATTCATTGACGGGCGCGCCGTAATAGACTTGCGCGGCGGCGGCAATACCGTAAGCGCGATGCCCCAGATAAATTTTATTGACGTAAAGATTGAGGATTTCGTCTTTGCTCAGCTGGCCCTCAATTTTAAAAGCGAGAATAATTTCGTTGAGCTTACGGGTGTAGGTTTTTTGGCGTGTCAGGAAGAAATTACGAGCCACCTGCATGGTGATCGTGCTGCCGCCTTGTTCTTTGTTACCGCTTTGAACCAAGTTCACGGCGGCGCGCAGTAACCCCAGGAAATCAACACCATTATGTTGGTAAAAACGATGGTCTTCGGTGGCGAGAATGGCGTCAATAAACGGCTGCGGAACTGCTTCAAGTGGCAGCGGTGTGCGGTGCATTTCACCAAACTCGGCAATGAGTTTCTCATCTTGCGACATTACCCGCAAAGGGACTTGGTAGGTGATATTACGCAAGGTGTGCGCGTCCGGCAGACTGGGTGAGAAGTAAAGGTATACAACGCCAACACCGAGCAAGCCCAGTACGACAAACAGTATCCCTAATTTAAACAGACGACGTAGCCAGCGCATCATAGTATGTAATGACTCGATTTTTATAACAATAATTCAGAATGATACAGCTAAAAAGCTGCTCTTTATAGTATAGCGAATATTTCGATGTGATATCAGGCAATCGTTTCGAATCAAATACAATAAAGTAAGTATTTACGCACACTTAAACAGTTAAATGTCCCATTGACGAGGTGGTGGTAGAGTAGCATAAAATTAGATATAACTTCAATTTGAGATTAAAAGGCCCGATTGCATCATGCAAAATACCGTGCAGATGACACTGAGAAATCAAGTTGTATCGCTGAAAACCTTATATCTCGCGGAAGCGATTGATAGCCCGACGGTGGGGCGGGCGGTGCTGATTGTTCCCAGAGAGCAGGAAAGTAGACACTGTCTAGCCGCCCCTGTGTGGCTTGCGTTTGGAGATGGGCCGTCACGTCGGGAGATCGTCGGGGAGGTTGTTGCGGCGCATGTTATGGAAGACTTCAGCGCGGCGCCAGAGATGGCGATCACCTTCACGAGCTATTTGCATCGTTTAGATCGCCATGAACGTTGTCAGCGCACCTCCCCGCAAACGCTTGAAAATGTGATCACTACATTGCTACAGCAGTATGATTATGCACCGCAGCAAATTCAATTTCGGTGTTTAGCGCGGGAGAAGGAAGTCCCTTATCATGCGCAGATCCCCCACGAGAGTGAGGGTGGGTTTTTGCGGCGTTTGCTTTATGCCGGTCAACTGCACTACTGGATAAGTAGCAAAGCGGGGCTGGAATATATTTATTTCAGCAGCACGCTACACAGTAGCCCCTATTTAAATAAAACATTTTATTATCAAACGGCACAAGGTTTTCAGCAAGCGCCATACATTCACGCGCTGGCACAATATCATCAAAAAGATGCGCTGCCGGTCATGCAGGGTAAATCAAATTATGCCTTGCTGGCCCCCGGGTATTGCGCGGTGATTGACTGTGAGGAACATAGTGAATGTGAAACAGGTGATTACTATTTGACGCACGTCATCACGCATATCCAGCGGGAGGCGGGGCAGTATTGTTTATCCAATCAATTCAGTGCCATCCCATTAAGTGCGATCACAACACGGCATGTGCCATGTGCGAAACCTGCACTCACACAACCGCCGTCGCTATTATTGGCGACGGTGGCAGGCGAACAAGATCAAATGGATATTGACGACCAAGGGCGTCAGCGCGTCTATCAACAGGGCACGGAAGGTGTTTCAGTGCCGCTGAATAGCGTGACGGCTTGTGCGGGTGCGTCAAACAGTGGGCAAGCGCAAGGTTGGGCTTGGCCATTGCCAGGGGGAGCGGAAGTATGGCTAGCGTGTCTGGAAGATGACCCGCGGCAAGCGGTTATCTTAGGCACTGCCGCCAATGGCAAATACCCCAGCTCAGCCAATCAAACAACAAGGCATCAACTCGTCAGCCACGGGGGTCAGGCCTGCTTCTTGGAGGATACGGAAAGCAGCCCGCACATCCTCCTACAAACAGCAGAAGCAAACAGCCAGATCCAATGGTCAGGCCCCTTGCTGCGCTGCGCAGCGCAAACACAAAATTGGGTTGCGCAAAAAGATATTCAGCTGAAGGCAGGTAATCATATTGTGAATAACGCGCAGAGTGTGCAGCAGGCGATCAAACAGACATATCGCCTGCGTGCAGAGGCAATTCACTATCAAACACATCAAACACAAGCGTATCACAGTGATGAAAAGATGCGTCTTGAAGCCGGCGCCGCGATGCAAATACACGCAGGAGAGCAGGTGACACTTTCTGTTGCCGCACACATGGGGGTGCATCTTGACGTGGGTCGATTCACCTTGCAGGCAGGTAGCAAATCCATTCACATTAACGTAAAGCAAAATATCACACTCAATCTTGCCGGGGAAGGCGACGTGCAATTACGCTGCGGCAACAGTTTAATGCGTCTCTTGCCGGAAGGTAAGGTCATCTTGCAGAGTAAGACCATTGAGCTGGCAGCACAACAGGCACTTCATATTGCCGGCACAGTAATATGGCGCAACCACATGCCGGCGGCCTCACAAGCAAGCACGCAACCGCTCCCTTTAGCAATCAAACAAATCGACAAGATCATAGAAGAAGGCGATCGCCTATTAAAGCTACAGTACACCGATCGCAGTCCGGTCTGCCGCGGCCCCTATTTTTTACGAAGTGAAAATCACAGTAAACGAGAGGGCTTGCTGGATGAAAGCGGTGAAGCCATTTTAACGGATTTAGCAGATGAAAAGTGGGTGCTAGAAGGGCGGGAGATGATTGATGTGACCCAGCGATATCCTACTCAACGCCTGCCCTTAAACAAGACAAAACATAAATTGGACGTGACCTGTTTATATCCTCCCCTTATTCTAAATTGCCATCAGGAAAATAAGCCTGCTCTCACAGAAGATCAACTTGATTATTTCAAAAGAAACGGCAATAACGCGACTATTTTTGTGCATGGCTATAACGTGCCGGTTGGCCACTATGGGCTTTATGAGCGTGGGGGAAATGTGTTGCGTCGTACCACCGTGTACCGTGCCCCAGAACACATTGAGGTGCCTTTTCAAGCAAACCCTGCCACGGCAACACGTCGCCATGATAATGGAGAAGGCGCGCACAACTGGGCGGTGCACATGGAGCATAATTTTAATCAAGCGGCAGGGTGGCGCCCCGGGCAATGGCAAGACTATACACGGCTTATTCACTTTTTCTGGCCAGGTGATCCCCGCAACCCATTAGATTATATGGCAGCAGAAGAGGTCGCTGAGGAAATGGCCCCAAGGCTCATCAGCATCATCAACCAGCTACACAGTGCGGGTATTGCCGTTAATGTAGTGGCCCATAGTTTAGGATGTAAAGTGGCGCTTCACGCCATGCAGTTGTCATCACAGCAGCTTCACCATGTTTTACTCTGGAACGCGGCGGTACCCTGCGATGCCTTCATACAAGCCCCTGACGCTGCACAATATATCACAGTGCTACACAGTCGTTTTGATAGCATACTTGGTCCCTCAAACATAAAAGAAAAAGACACGCACCTTACGCCAATTATCAAAATCATGGACACCGTCTTTTCTCTCTTTAAATTTGTAAAAATTATTAAGCGTTATCAAAGCGTTTATCAGTTCGCACATTTTATTGGCAAGCCAATATCTTATTTTGTGGATAATCCAAGCGGGCGACATGCGTTTTATCGAACGTTTATAAAGGCGCACCCTCAGGATTGGCAAAAACACCGATTCGCCAACACCCTGAATAAACAGACTAAATGGTTTGTGAAACATCATGGCCTACTCACATTATCCTTAGCCAGTGTTCTCTACATCGTCTGCCGCGCTAAAGACACCGATCACATCACAGAACAACTTGCTATATTTGAAAAATCACCCATCAAATATGCTAAATCCCATTTTAATGCACCATACCATGAGATAGCCTCCATTATTTTAACGCTACTCACTGCTGAAAACACTGAGCCGCCGCTTCCCGCGTTAGGCTACAGCGGTTACGATAAAACCGATCCCCGTATCATAAAACTCGAAAAGTCAGGTAAACTCGCTGCGATCGATCAAAGTGATTTACACATTAATCACGCTGATTTGAAAACCCCTTCAAAAGAAATGATAGATAACATCTACAATCATCCCACATTCACCACCCGTCCATTTTATTTTGGAAACTATCGGCCCTATGTTTAAGAAAAAAATAATGAATATCAGTTTTTCTGAGACTGAAATAAAAATAATGCCGTCTAATAAAGTAATACCTTTATCTGAAAATATAACTGACGGAGTTAATATTCATGATATTCAAACAGTGAGCGCGCTTTTAAAAAAAGAAAATCTGAAAGCCAAGCATGTGACCATGGCTTTACCAAATAAAGCGACAATCTCTAAAGAAGTGCCACTTGCCTATCTTGACGACGAAGACATTGAGGCAGAGATTATTGTCAACCGTGATCGTTATTTTCCTGAGATTAAAGATGAAATAGCGCTCGATTTTATCCGTCTTCCCGAAGAACAAAAAGTACTAGCAGTGGCATGCCCTAAAATATTTATCAATCAGCGACTAGAAATAGCAAGGCAAGCAAACTTAAAGCTAATAGCTATTAATATTGAGTCACAGGAGATAATTTTGGGTTGATATTCAGTAGTTGGCCAGGCGTAACCATTATTAGGAGTAATCAATCCGTTGGGAATAGTTAACTTTTTAAAAAAGAGACTTGAATAATTTATATTTTAAAATCAGTTAGTTAAGGCGGTATGGTTTTAAAAATGTCTGAGTGTCTGAGTGTCTGAGTGTTTTAGTGGTTCAGTGTTTTGAGGGCGCGCGCTTTGCGCGCGCCGGGCAACTCCAGCCTTGAACGGCAAGCTGCTCGTAGCACGTTAACAGCCCGAAAAACCACCTTAGCAACAAAAACAAAATCATGGTAACAAAAATAAATTTACTACCTTGGCGAGAAGAATATCGAAAATGGCAAAGAAAGAAGTTTTTATATCAAAGCCTTATAACAGCAGTTATATCATTGATATCGATTTTAATAGTTAAAAGTATGCTGATGACAAAAATTAGCGAAGAAACAGGTGCCAATCAAATTTTGCAAAGACAAGAAGCAATGCTGACTGAAAAGATAAACAATATAACAGCTAAGCAGCAAGAACAGTCAAAGTACCAATCCATCAATCAACAGCAAGATAATTTAGTGACTTTGCTAGAAGAGCTATCGGTCATTATGCCCAACAATATGCATTTGACCATGATGAAACTAGACGGAAAACAACTTCATCTAACTGGCAAAACAGAAAATGAAAGAGCGGTATATCAATTTATTAAATCCTTTGATGCTGCTCCCGTACTATCAGATTTAACAGTGCAGCATATTATTTTGGAAGATCATGCTGCCAGTATGTCTACGTTTAATCTGCAGCTACAGCTATCAATAGAGTAACATTGAGTTAACAATATAATATGATTGAGTTAAATTTTGATAATCTCCATAGATGGCCCTTTCATATTAAAGCAATCATCTTGTTATTATGTGCCATTGTTGTTGCTATGCTTTCTTATCAGATGTTTGTGCGTGAGCGAGTGCAGCAACTCCAGCAACTAGAAAGAACACATGTTGCTATTAAACAAAAAATGATCGAGCAACAGCGCAAGTTAGAGGAAATAGCGTTGGATGCGAGTGAGGTGCTTGCTGGAAATAACAGCAGTGATGAGGCTGATTGGCTTGATATCATATCAACTGCCATCTCATTATCTGGCTTGGCGCTACTTGAAATAAATCGTTCAGACGCATTGTTAAATATTGCCGCCCTCGGCGACTACCAAGCACTGGTCGCCTTGCTAAGGCGCTTGCCTTGCTGTATTGCTATTGAGAAATGGCAAGTTGCTTTGCTGTCAAAGAGTACCCTGCAGATCAATATAGAGATGATCCCGTATCATCTTGTTGAAAACTTCTCAAAAGAAAATAAGCAATATACTGACAACAAATTTTACGATCCCTTCTTGTTAAAAAACCAAAAAACAGAATTACGCCGCTGGCCACTGGCTGAGCACTCAATTGAGCAAATTTATTTAAAAGGCAGTTTGTTGCAGGTAAACAAAAGGTGGGGCTTCTTGGGCACAGCGGATGACGACCTCTATTGTGTGACGGCAAATGATATTATCGGCAAAGAAGAAGCACAAATAGTGGCATTAGATAATGACAGTATTACCTTGGATTATGCAGTATTTGATGCTTATGGGCGGGCACAGCATAAAATAACCACCTTGTCTTTAGTGGAGAGCCACGACTGATGGTGCGTGTATTGGCAGCAGCTTTAATATTGATGCTCAGCACGTCATTTGCTGAAGAACGCTTATCACTCAACGTACATGATATTGAAGTCAGCGCCGCGCTACAATGGTTATCAGAATTTAGCGATGATAATATTATTGTCAGCGAAAACGTACAGGGCAGTATGACACTCAATGTTCAGGAGCTCACCTGGCAGCAAATTTTTGATGCTATTTTAAAAAGTCAGTATTTAGCGGCGCGTGAGGAAGATAATATTATTTGGGTGGCACCACTGGAAGAGATTTTAGCTTACGAACGCGATAGCCTACAAGCCTCCCAAGATGTGGCGGAGCTGGTGCCGCTCCACTCAGAATATATCCAGATCAATTATGCAAAGGCCGCTGAGTTAGCTGCGCTTATTAAGGCTAAAGATAATTCATTGTTGTCTGCCAGAGGCAATATCAGTCTGGATAGTCGTACCAACACCTTGCTGCTACAAGACACCTCTCAAAAAGTAACTGAAATAAAGGCTTTAATTGAGCGCCTGGATGTGCCGGTGCAGCAAGTGCTGATTGACGCACGCATTGTGGAGTTGCGAGATGGGTTTGATCGCGATTTGGGGGTGCGCTTTGGGATCAGTCATGATAAAGGTGTCTCAGGAAGCCTAGAAGGTGCCAGTAGCTTACGCGAAACAGGTAAAAGCGATTTAAGCGATCGCCTGAATGTGGATTTTGGTGTGAGTGGGCCCAGTATGGGTTTTTCATTGGCAAAATTGCCAGGCAATATTCTCCTCGATCTTGAGCTATCGGCCTTAGAAGTCGAAGATCACGCTAAAGTGATTGCCAGCCCGCGACTGATCACAGCCAATCAGCAAGAAGCCTATATTGAGCAGGGGGAAGAGCTGCCTTTTGAAGAGCAAACAGCAAGCGGTGCAACCAATGTCGCCTTTAAAAAGGCCGTGTTGCGCTTACAAGTCACGCCTCAGATCACACCAGAAGGGCGCATCATCATGGACTTACTCGTCAATCAAGACTCGGTCAGTGAAATCACCGTTAAAGACGTACCAGCCATTTCGACCAAAGAGTTAAAAACGCAAGTATTAGTGGAAGATGGCCAAACAATCGTATTAGGCGGGATCTATAAACAAAATCAAGTGAGTAAAATACAACGCGTGCCGGTACTGTGGCAATTACCTTGGATAGGTTGGTTGTTTCGCAGTGAATCGAGTATCAGCAGCCGTGACCAATTATTGATTTTTGTTCGCCCGACGATATTGCCATTGGAACCGTCAAAGTAGCTCACAGCTGTTCGTCTTCACTCAGCATAACATGTCTTTGCCTGGATTATGCGGTATAATTTTGCGTATGCGCAAAAAAACCAATATTTTTTTGGTCGGCCCGCCAGGGGTAGGCAAAACGACAATCGGTCGGCAGTTAGCAGCTCATTTTGGTCTTGATTTTTACGATCTCGATCACAAAATAGAAGCCAATGCTGGCGCAGACATCCCTTGGATAATGGATGTAGAAGGCGAGGCAGGTTTTCGCACTCGCGAAGCCAAAATGCTTGAAAATTTAACGCAGCTGGAAGGCATTGTATTATCAACAGGGGGGGGGGCCATACTCAATGAAAATAATCGTGCACGTCTGGCCAGTCGCGGTATCGTGATTTACCTGAAAGCTGATCTAGCGCATTTACTGTCACGTACAGAAAAGAGCAAGCACCGCCCGCTACTCAAGCAAAACAATCGGCGCGAAGCATTAGAGACGATTTTGGCTGTTCGAGAGCCGTTATATCAAGCACTAGCAGATAAAGTGATTGATACCAGTTCGCACCCTATTCGCGATATTTTAGCAGAGATCATTCAACACATTGAGACCATGACAGCATGACCATGCAAACGTTAACCGTCAAGTTGCCGGCAGAAAGCTACCCCATTTTAATAGGCCAAGGTTTATTATCACAGTTATCCAGCTTTGCGCCTTATATTCATAGTGAGCAAGTGCTGTTAGTGAGTAATGAAACCGTTGCGCCGCTGTACCTTGAGCCGCTTAAAAAAACGTTATCAGATTATGAACTGGATACCCTTATTTTGCCTGATGGTGAGGCATATAAAAACCTAACCACACTCAATCAAATTTTTGATACCTTATTAGCAAAAAATCATCACCGTGATACGACATTAATCGCGTTAGGCGGCGGGGTGATTGGTGACATGACGGGTTTTGCGGCGGCGTGCTATCAACGTGGCGTGAATTTTATTCAAGTGCCCACAACCCTTTTAGCACAAGTCGATGCTTCCGTGGGCGGTAAAACCGCTGTGAATCATCCCTTGGGCAAAAACATGATTGGCGCTTTTTATCAGCCGCAAGTTGTGGTGATTGATACAGAGGTATTAACCACCTTGCCTGCGCGTGAATTAAAAGCGGGCCTGGCCGAAGTCATTAAAACCGCCTTAATTGCCGACGCTGATTTTTTTGTGTGGCTGGAAGAAAATATCAACAAATTACGCGATGGCGATCAAAAAGCATTAAGTCACGCCATTGCGCGCTGTTGTGCCATCAAAGCCGATATCGTTGCACAAGATGAAAAAGAAGCGGGCGTCCGTGCGCTACTCAACTTAGGCCACACCTTTGGCCATGCTATCGAAACAATACAAGAATATAAACAATGGTTGCATGGCGAAGCCGTCGCCGCCGGGCTGGTGTTGGCTGCTGATCTTTCCATGCGCGTTGCTGGGTTACCTGACACAGACAAACAACGCATCGAAGCCCTCATCAAACGCGCCGATCTTCCCATTGCAATACCGCAAGACATTTCTTCAGAGCAATTAGTGGCTGCCATGCAGCGAGATAAAAAAGTACAAGGCGGCAAGTTGCGGCTAATACTGCTCAAGGCAATTGGCAAAGCGTATATTGAAGAAAATACAAAACAGGAAACACTGTTGTCAATGCTAGACCCGGCAAGCAGTTAACTGATTGTTATTAAAGTAATTATCCCCCCACTCCTTATTCGCATTTCTTTGAAAATCAACTATCCTATAGAGAGTGCCTAATGGACTAGGCCTCATCAGGGATGAGAAACAACAAACAAATAATCGCAGGGAGAGCGAAAATGAATTTTATTGCTAAATTATTAACAACTGCTATTGCAATCAGCTTTAGTATCACCGCCAGTGGCGCCTCTTTAAGCGAGACGCTAGCACATTCTGTTAGCGATGAACTGTTTGATTGGGATAATCATTCAGAAACCTTATCCGCTGAATTCGAAGCACAGGTCGAAGCAGACATTGTAGACCCTGTATTATGGGAAGCCGATTTAGCTGAAGAGATGGCGCAAATGGGCCCTTTTTGTGATCCTGTACCAAATACGTGTTTGGCAGTGACAATTGATCTAGATGGCGGCTGTCACTTTCTAGAAACGAATTTATCGTGTGATGATAAAGCTGCGCCGGGTATTACCTTGCGTAATGGCGCAGTATTATTTATGCGGGGCAATTCTGTGACAGCGCTGGGTAATACCAATATGGGAGCCGGTATTCAGTTAGAAGGTCCTGCTGCCCTGATTGGTGGTTTTGGTGCAACGGTTTCTGGTTTCGGAGACGGTATTGTTGCAAAAGGCAGCTTTAATACCGTGAAGCACGTGACCGTCAGTGATAACGTAAATGACGGCCTGCGTCTTCAAGAAGATGATGCTGCGTTTGAGCCTATTAAATTCAATCGCATCCAATTTATTAAAGCTGATAACAATGGGGCACCCAATGGAATGCCTAATGGTGGGGCAGGTGTTTCCTTCTTAGCCGATAATGATGTCACGGAGATCAAGCATAATCGCTTGAGCCATATTATTGCTAAGGAAAATGATTTTGGTGTCAAGGTTGAAACATTCGCTGAAGAAATCAAAGGTAATAAATTTTCCTATATCATTACTAATGATAACGAAACAGGTGTGAGTTTTGGTACAGAGGCTTCAGGGAAAAATGTTGCCACCCATATTCACCATATTATTGCAAACGAGAATACATTAGAAGGGGTCAATGTTGGTGCTATTATATCAGCAGGTGACCTGAGTGTTAAAATAGATCATATTATTGCGAATGGAAATGGAAATGAAGGTATTTTAATGGGCCTTATTTTCGCTAATAATTTTGTTGATGGAACAGGTCAGGTAAACACCAAGATACGTCATCTTGTGGCTAATCGCAATGGTGGCACAGGGATTAAGATGGGTTTTATTGGTTTTAATATTGGTGCATTTGGTTCGGAAGAGAGTGATGTTTCGCTACCTTTTAACAAAACTGAAGCACTTGCTGATCTAGATACTTCTTGGTGGGCCCCACAGGTGAAAGTAGATATTGATTATCTCGTGGCTAATCGCAATGCCAACTTTGGGATTGATATCGACACTATTCAGCTTGGATCTCCCTTTGTAGGTAATTTAAAAGCCAACTTGCATCATTTTGTAGCTATTGCAAATGAAGGTGACAGAGGGATCCGCATCCATAATATCCAAACAACTGCCCCAAGTGAGCCTGAGGCAGCTAATTTAAAAGTCAACATTCATCACCTGATCGCTAATCAACATGATGCGATGAGCGCCTGGGGGATTGATATTTCTAATATTCAATCTATTGCCGCAAATGGCAAAACAGGTGATATAAAAGCCAATCTCCATCATTTTATTGCTAATCGCAATGGGGAAAGAGGGGTTGCTATTCAAAATATCATTTCTAACGCTGACAACACAGGTAATATAACAGCCAATATTGATCATATTATTGCGAATCGTAATGGTGATCAACTAGGTATTATGATTCAAGATATTTTTTCTGCTAGTACGATCTCTTCGGGGGATGTAAGGTCTAATATCAAACGCCTTATTGCTAAGGGTAATGATGGAGCAGGCATCAGCATCGGTGGTATTTTTAACCAAGTGGGTAGAACAGAGACCACTATTACTGACTTAATTGCTAACAGTAACGCAGCAGAAGGGATCATTATAGGAACTATTTTGGGGCTAGCAGAAGAAGTCAACACAACCATTCGCCGTTTGATCGCTAACCATAATAGAAAAGAAGATGTGGGTTTCGGAGGAGAAGCCGGTATTGTATTTTTTGAATTAATTAATGCTGATATCTCACACCTCATAACAAGACACAACGGTAATTTCAAGGAGGGTGTGTTAGCAGATGGGATCTCTTTCTTAGGTATTGTGAGTCAAAGCAAGCTCCGTTTTAGCAAAGCGTCTTTTAACACGCGGCATGGTGTGCATATCACAGACTCTATAAATGAGATGAACCGCATTACATTCAATGTGGCACGCTTGAATCAAGACCGTGACTTCCAGGATGATAATGTTGACTGTGGTAGCAATATGTGGGGGCTTAACTTAAATACTGCGGGTTTGTTGCTGGGTTGCCCAAGTTAATCGGCAGTCACACTGCTCGCTCGGGATAGTGTATCCCAACAAAATCCCCGCTTGTTGTGCAAATAACAAGCGGGTTTTTTTATAGAATACACGTTCGCATCGCCGTGCAAACACTGTGCATGACATGAATGTTGTGGATGCAGGCCAGGCGGCTGTAGGCGGCACTGTTTTCTTTAAATAAGTGATGCAAGTAAGCGCGTGTATAGTGATTGCAGGTGCTGCAGTCGCAGTCTTCCATAATGGGCTGATGGTCGTTTGCGTAAATACTTTTTTTGATCAAAATGCGCCCGCGATCTTCGTCGCTTTCAAAATTGATCCAATTATCATCTGTGGGTGTGATCTTTCCGCAATATAATGCACCATGGCGGGCATTGCGCGTGGGGGCCACGCAGTCAAACATATCCACACCGGCTTTGACCACATCAATTAAGTTTTGAGGCGAAAGACCCACGCCCATGGTGTAGCGTGCTTTGTTGTCGGGCAGTAAAGGGCGCAGCCACTCAAGAATGGTAAGTGTTTTTTCCATATCAAAGCCAATGCTTTCGCCACCGATACCGATCCCATCCAGCTCGGCTGAGTTGATATAGTGTGCGCTTTCCTCGCGTAAGTCGCGGAAAAAACCGCCTTGAATGATCCCAAACAAAGCTTGCGGCGCACCGTAAGCGGAGTGGGGATGGCGGCAGTGATGGGCCTTAGAAATATCGAGCCAGCGGTGTGTGCGCTGCATGATTTTATACACGCTGTCTTTATCTTGATCTTCGGGCGTGCATTGGTCAAAAGCCATGATGATATCCGCGCCAATGATTTTTTGCGCTTCAATGGAGCTTTGTGGAGTCAGCTCAATCCATTTTCCCGAATGCGGGTGACGAAAACGTGCGCCGTCTTCTGTAATCTTACAAAGCTTTTTATTTTTAGACAGGCTAAATACCTGAAAGCCGCCGCTGTCGGTGAGCATGGGGCCATGCCAATTCATAAAAGGATGCATGCCACCTGCGCGTTCAATCACTTCCATGCCCGGTGTGCACAGCATATGATAGGTATTGCCCCCGAGAATAATTTGGCTGCCGCTCTCACTTAAATCACTCGGCGTCATGCAATTGACGACGGCGCGTGTGCCCACGGGCATAAATGCAGGCGTAGTGATTTCGCCATGCGGTGTGGTGATTTTCGTCACGCGGGCAGGGTGCTGCGGGTGCGTTTTAATGACGTCGGTTTTAAAAATATGGGTCGTCACAGAGGGTGAGTGCTTAAGTGCTTATAAATGCTTATATGAATATGGTGCCGAGGGTCGGAATCGAACCGACACTCCCGTAAAGGAACCAGATTTTGAATCTGGCGCGTCTACCAATTTCGCCACCCCGGCCGCAAGTGTGTGAGCAGTATACTCAGATCGTCTGTTCAATCAAGTCATCAATTGGGTTATAAATATAACTTTTATTTTTTCCTCCTTGGCACGGAGGTAGGTCATTCCTTGCTGTATGCGGAGATATTATTTGTAGGGCAGCCCCGAAGTGGCTGCCCGGGCGGCCACTTCGGGGCCACCCCTACCTTATTAAGAGGGCAGCTAGCGGCGGTGGAGGGCTACCCTTACGGCATTGATGGGAAACCCACTATTTGAGAGAGCGCTCTGGTGGCAACGCTCATCTTGCACAAAGGCGCTTATCTGTTAGTCTATGCTCATTATGAAGCTATCTGATTTTTCTTACTCACTTCCCGAGCATTTAATTGCGCACTACCCGGCGGCACGCCGCAGCGATAGCCGATTGCTGTGTCTATCGGGTGAGACAGGCGCTATCCAGCACCGCAAGATGACCGATCTCACAGACATGCTTTTGCCGGGTGACTTGCTTGTCTTTAACGATACCCGGGTGTTTCCGGCGCGTTTATATGGCCAAAAAGCAAGTGGTGGGCGCATTGAAATATTGGTCGAGCGGCTACTCAGCAACACACACGTGTTGGCGCATGTGCGCGCCAGCAAATCGCCCAAAATAGGGGCAACCTTGCATTTCGAAGGCGAGTTGCAAGCGACCGTGCTTGGCCGCGAAGACGCGCTCTTTATATTGGCCTTTCACGGCACCGACAATGTGCTTGCGCATTTAGAAAAGGCAGGGCATATCCCCCTGCCGCCTTATATTAAGCGTGAAGATGAGGCGTTAGATAAACAACGCTATCAAACTGTGTATGCGCGCGAGTCGGGCTCGGTCGCGGCGCCAACCGCCGGTTTACATTTTGATGATGCCTTGTTGGTGGCTGTCAAAGCACATGGCGCTGAAACAGCGTTTGTGACCTTGCATGTAGGGGCCGGCACGTTTCAGCCGGTACGTGTCGATCAAATTGAAGATCATCAAATGCATGCGGAAGTCATCACGGTTTCTGATACGGTATGCGAGCAAATCAACGCGGTGCGTCGTCGCGGCAACCGCGTGATTGCGGTGGGCACGACGGCGGTGCGTAGCCTTGAAACGGCCGCGCAATTATCAGCAAACAAAGCGCAGATACACCCCTTTCAAGGTGAAACGGATATTTTTATTTACCCGGGTTGTTCAGGCGCAGCCAGCCCATTTCGTTGCGTCGATGCCATGATAACCAATTTCCACTTACCGGAGTCTACTTTACTCATGCTGGTGTCTGCTTTTGCAGGGCACCAAGCTATCATGGCAGCTTATGAAGAAGCGATTGCACACGAATATCGTTTTTTCAGTTATGGCGATGCGATGTTTCTCACGCGGCGCTAATCAGCGCGAGAATCGTT
>JAJFJF010000023.1 GCA_021774255.1 Gammaproteobacteria bacterium | reverse complement strand
GCTAAAAAGACCCGGATCGGTCTCTTCCAGCACGCCGGCAAGGTAGTCGGCCCACACCGCTTCTTTGACAGAAGTGGGAAGCTGCCGGTACTGGTACTCAAGTGCCGCGGCTTCTTCAGGATCCAGCAACGCCTCAGGCGGATCAAACGACACCGGGGTGTCTTCCTCCGCAGCAGCTTCTTGCTTGAGCTGCTGCTCCAGCCACTGCACACGCGGGTCATCAGGATCAAGCAGCGGGGGCTTGCCCGTCTGCTCCAAGGCCGCACGGATCGCCTCACCGCTGTAGAACTGGTGGACCAGCTCCATCGGGTGGACACCGAGGCGGCTTGCAAGCGTCTCATCCAACGCTGTCGGCGGCGCAGGCGCCGCCAGTTCACTGCCAGGCGCGCCGCTCAGCGGCACACCCAGCACACTATTGCTCAAAAAGAGCAACAAGCACACAAAGTAAAATAAACGCATACGAAACGAGTTTTTTTAAGCGATATCCTCTGCTTTCAAGTTTTGGAAATCTAATACTATGGTGTAACACCTGTATGTAAATAGGCTTTTTTTAATTTTTTTAGTTTATTTTTCAATTTGTTATACAACTAACAATTAAGGTTATGAATATAACTTATTTTTGGTCAAAGTTATTTAGCACCGCCTGTAGGAGCGGCCCCTGTGATCGCCCGGGCAACAACGAAGGGGCTGCCCCCTACGGGTATTTGAGATAGTCTTGATACTTCTCCTATTAGTATCCTTTAAGCCGAATTATTTTTTTACTGCAACAGCTGGAGAAGATCAGCAGGCGCCAGCAAACGCCATCTTTTATTGCAGCCTGCATTGGCGCTAGGTTTTTCGTGCAAATCTTGCGCAATATCTGTGAGCAGTGCATCAACCTGTTCAGTGCTTAACGGCTTTTTTGTTTTCCGTAGCATTTGCGCACTGAGATCTGCCAGCGCAGCACAAATGATTTTTGGATCAGCGGGTAAATGCTGTAACGCGCAAGTCACTGCCGTTTCCGCTGCCAGCTCGACGAGTGGTGCGGGCATACTGCGTATAGCCAGCGTGTCAGGCCCCAACATATCTATGCCAAACCCAAGCACATTTAAACGTTCGTGGTGCGCCGTTGCGGTTTGAATCAATGTTTCAGATAAAGTAAGCGTCGCAGGAAATAATAAAGGCAACGTAGGCACACTGCCCTGAACATTTAAGGCCGTTTGTAATTGCTGCACGACATGAGCTTGGTGTGTTTGCACAAGGTCTACCAATAACCATTGCGCTTTAAATTCCGCTAATAAAAAATGGCCTGGCCACTGGGCAATGCGTGTTGGTTGCGTGAGTAAATTTTCCGATTGTTTTTTTGCTTGGGCCGTTGTCTTTTTTTCGCGACTAGGTGCAATATCTTGTGCATAATGGCTTGCCGCTTCTTGCATCACCGTTGTTTGTGCTGGCTCCATTTCCCAGGGCCCTTTTGGAAAAGATTTGGCGGGTCGTTGGGTTTGCACAGGGGTGCCTACTTCATCTGCGTCAGCGGTTACCATGAGTGGCATAGTTTGATGCGCCAACACTTCTTGCAAACGGCTTAATACAAAGTCATGTATTTGCCGCGCTTCATGAAAACGCACTTCTTGTTTAGCGGGGTGCACATTCACATCGACGTCTTCTGGCGACAATTCTAAATACAATAAATAACTGGGATGTCGCCCGGCGTAAATGCGATCGCCATATGCCTGACGCACCGCATGGCTCACCACTTTATCACGCACCCAGCGTCCGTTAATATACAGGTATTGCCGATCAGCTTGACTGCGCGCGGCTTCCGGCAAACCGACCCATCCCCCTAGTCGCACCCCCCCGCTACTGACTTCAAACGCAAGCGCATGCTGCATAAATGTTTTGCCCCACACGGCTGCCACACGCTGCTCTTGGGCTGATTGATCTTGTTGCTCTGCTGCGCGCAGATGTAATAAACGCTGCTTGTGGTGGTGTACCGTAAAACCCACATCAAAACGGCTTAAGGCAATGCGCTTAATGGTTTCCTCAATGTGGGCAAGCTCCGTGCGTTCGCTGCGTAAAAATTTCCGGCGGGCGGGTGTGTTAAAAAATAAATCTTGAACGGCGATCGTCGTACCCACTCCATGCGGTGCGGGTGCAATAGACGCCTCGCTATCACGGCCGCTCACTTGAATTTGCCAAGCCCTCTCTTGCTCGGCGGTGCGTGACGTTAATGTAAAACGCGATACGGCACTGATGCTCGCCAGTGCTTCACCACGAAAACCAAAGCTACGCACTTGCGCTAAATCAGTTAAATCGGCAATCTTGCTGGTGGCATGCGCACTGACCGCCAAGGATAAATCATCGGCATGAATACCCCGGCCATCGTCCATGATGCGAATTAACTGCGTGCCACCTCGTTCTAAATCGATGGTAACGTGTCGCGCGCCGGCATCGAGGCTGTTTTCTAGTAGCTCTTTGACCACAGAAACTGGCCGCTCAACGACTTCGCCTGCCGCAATTTGGTTGGCGACTAAAGGGTCGAGTTGTTGAATACGTTGTGGTTTTTGTGTGGTCATCAAAACTTATTTAAAATCTCAATTTGAATCCATGCGTATTTGCACAGATTCTGCTAAAGGCATCATAACAAAGCACTCAAGCCGCAACAAAACTTACCCTACACTGTTACTCTATATTTTGAGAGAAGCAAAAGACAACGACAAAATGGCCGCCGTTAGTCGTCAAACCGACCTTCGATACAACAGACTTTGCGCAATTCTGCAGATTTACCCAAAAACCAAAGACGCACTTATTCCTGCTTTGCTGACTTTCAAAGTGACAAATGAAAAAAACCTGTATGAAAACGCTCAAGTGCTTGCTCAGCTGGTTCATTCTGAAATTACCACATACATTGCTAAGGAAAAGCCCATACTTGCAATAACGCTTACCCACTTTTTCAACAAAACTGCAGATGCATTGATTGCAGCGTTAGCAAACGACAATACCTTTTTGACAACAGAAGCCAGGATCCAGTACCGTCGGCTGGCAGCACCACCTCCGCCACCTCCTGCATATCAAGATCCTCAGAAGTACTACGCGATACCAGGTGGCACAAGTGTAGAGGGTGAAGAAGATGAGGATGAAGATGAACCCGCATCAAAAGAAGATCAACTTCGCGCACTCTTGAATGGAACACCTTATAGCATAGAAACACTGATCAGCGAGCTAGGTGCTTTTGTCCCTCTTTTCACGATCACCACAGGAGACTCTGCAAGGCGCTTGGTTGATTTGATTTTTTCAGTCGTAGACACGCATGAGATCACCCTTGAAAAAACAGACGAAAAATGGATGATAGACACACACAACGAGATCATTGAAATTCTTGCGGAAGGGGATGCAAACTTGATTGAAATTGCCAAGCGGCTAAGCGAAGCTCGCATTACTGTGGCATTTTCTGATGTCAGCATGGGCAATGCAAGTGGCAGCGCCCCCCCAAACTCCCCTCCTGGTGCCGGTGGTGGCTCTCGATCCACAGCAACCTGAACTGACGACACCCAAAAGTGAACTCAACAAAAATGCTACTTTTAAAAATCCGTACTATTGGGTAAGAGCGATGACTTACCTACCGGCCTGTGAAGAGGTTTCACGCAAAAACATACACGCCAATGTTACGTCACATATTATGAAAGACACTGTCGCGTAGAAAATGAGTAGTTCTCGTAATGAAGGCGATCCGAGAGCCGCGAGGCTCCGTGAGGTTTTCAAACTTTATCCAAAAATGCACGACACCGTCGTACCCGCGCTGCTGAGTTTTGCCCCAAAACCCATCACCCAAACCACAGAAGAAAATGCAGTGGCACTTGCCAAACTGCTTCATGATGCCGCCACGGCCTTTATCATCACAGAAAAACCCATACTTCAAAATAAACTCTCTGAATTTTTCATTGACAATCTGGAGACCACGTTTACCGCGCTTGCTGGCGATGATGAAACATTGCTAAAAGCCAGCATACAAGCATACGGCGAGCTGCTAACGCGCGGATTACCTGCGCGTCCCCAGCTGCCGATGTCATTTCAAGCCTACTTTACACACCGTCGAAAGCCCGCAAGCGATGCCGCGCCGCCTGCTTCAAAACAAGAGCAACTGACCACTCTTTTGGGCAACACAGTTTACAGCTCGTTGCCGCTGCTTGACGCGCTTGCAGCATTTGAGGTCAAAACAAATGACGCAGACACACCTGCCACGCAGCTGGTTGAGTTTGTTTTTTCAACCATTGCAAACCAAAACATTGTGATTGCAAAAACCAGTCTGTCAAAAGCATGGCTCACCCCGAAACATGATGGGATCATTGAAATTCTAGCAGGAGACGATGGCGCATTGCTCCTGGCAGCCAAACAGCTGAGTCATGAACGTATTGCAAAGGAGTATGAAGACGCACCAACAGAACGGATCAGCAAATAAGCATTGCTGCCACCCATGTTTTAATTACTAATTGAATTCAAGTATAAAAAAAATGAGTTTGGTATGTGAGAATAATAACTTACAATACAACCTGTATCGCGCGCACTGTCGTTTTTTGCACAACAAAGCACAGATAAAGCAATGCGCCGCCACAGTAGTGTTTCGGGAGGAGTCTGCTAACTGATTTGCAGCACCTGCCCTATCACTAGCACATCACTACTCAGCCCATTAAGCGCTTTCAGATCATTTAACCTGACATCATACCTTTGTGCTAATTGCGACAGTGTATCACCCGACACCACGGTGTGCGTTAACTCCCCTGCTTTACGCGCTGCAAGCTGCGTATGAAGCGGCGGGCGGCGAACAAAATAAGCATAAATCCCTTCACTGATCGATTCAGCGATACGTCGTTGATAACCTGCCTCATGTAATTTCCGTTCTTCATCCGGGTTAGAAATAAAACCCGTCTCCACTAAAATCGATGGAATATCCGGCGATTTTAATACCACAAAACCTGCATGTTCGACGTTTTTTTTATGTAGGCGTGTCACTTGGCCCATTCGCTCTAATACAACAGCCCCCACATCTAAACTTGACTCAATGGTTGCCGTTTGTGACAAATCTAACAGCACCGATGCCAGTAAATCATCTTTATCATCTAGCGTGACACCGCCGACTAAATCTGCACGGTTTTCACGCTCGGCTAACCACAACGCCATTTCACTACTTGCTCCGCCTTGGGACAAAATAAACACCGAGGCGCCGTTCACACGCGGGTCGGTAAAACCATCTGCATGCACCGACACAAATAAATCTGCCCCCGCTGCGCGTGCACGCGCCATGCGATCGCGCAAAGCCACAAACTCATCTTTCTCTCGCGTCAACACAGCACGCATGCCTGGTTGTTGATTAATTAATACCGCAATTTGTTCGGCAATCGTCAATACCACATGTTTTTCATATTTTCCGCTGGGCCCCACTGCGCCTGGGTCGCGTCCACCATGCCCAGGGTCTAAGGCAATCACCACGTCGCGCAACAGCACGGGTGCGGGTTGTGGGGCTGCTTGGGTTGTTTGAATGGCTTCACCCTGCAAGTCGATCACTAAGCGATCGCCGTACCCTGCACTGGGTTTTAATAGAAAGCTATTAATCGTAACCGGCTGTTTGACATCAAGCACAATACGCACATGGTTTCCGTCACGTTCAGAATGACGAATTTCCAATAAATAAGAGTCACCCAAATCTACTTTTTTAAGGTTGGCATTCAGCTGCGCGCGGTAAAGGTCAATCACCACGCGATCAGGGTTGCTCAGCGTAAAGGTTTCATACTCAGCAGCAGCATTCAGATCAAAAACCAAGCGGGTATTATCAACGGCAGAAGACAAGCGCACATTTTGCACGTCTACTACTGTGGCCCAAGCAGGTGTTAAGTAAGTAACGCTGATCAGGCAGCACATCACTAGACGTAACGGTAAAGAGGTGACGGCTAATTGAAGCAGTGGGAAAAATCGGGTAAATCGAAGGTTCATGATGACATTAGTTGCGCCAGTGCGCGTTCCCCTTGTTCGCTATGTGCCTCCCAAACAGCGCGGCGGCCCCCTTGATGATAGCGAATAGTACAATGCAGATCGGCTGCAGGCAACACATCTTCACCCCGCTGGGGCCATTCAATGAGCCAGGTGATATCTGTTCCCACTGCATCGCGAATACCGAGATATTCCAGCTCTTGCGGGTCATGAATACGGTATAAATCAAGATGCCAGACGGTGTGTTCTGGCAAATCGTAAGATTCAAGCAGCGTGTAGGTTGGGCTTTTGACGGTACCTTGATGGCCTAGGGCGCGCAACAAGCCCCGCGCCAGAGTGGTTTTGCCGGCACCCAGCTCGCCCGCCAAGGTAATGACCAAGCCTTTTAATGCATGGGTATTCGCTAAGGCTTGTCCTAAACGCTCGGTCGCGGCTTCGTCTTTAAGATCGATGGCATACGTTTTCATGGATTCATTAACTGACGAATATAAGGCAATAAATCCATCGCAAGCAGCCCGCGTTCGCCTTGTGCTTGTGCTGCTAGATCACCCGCAGAAGCATGTATCATCACGCCGGTGCACGCGGCTTCCCAACCAGAGAGATCTTGCGCTAACAGACCGCCAATCATGCCGCTTAAAATATCCCCCATGCCACCACTGGCCATACCCGGGTTACCCGCATCACACATCGCCGGCGTTTGATCAGGGCCGCATAGCAATGTGCCCTGGCCTTTTAACACAGCCACACCACCGTAGCGTGTTTGTATGGCTTGGCAATGCGTGAGGCGATCGGATTGAATTGTTTCAGACGCACAATTTAATAGCACCGCCGCTTCACCGACATGCGGGGTGAGCACCCAATTGTCACGTTGAATATTTTTTTGGGCGAGTAAGTGCAGCGCATCGGCATCCACCACTACAGGATGGTGGCTCGCTAACACCGCCTCCAGCATAGCGTGTGACCAGGCAGATTGCCCCAAACCGGGCCCCACGACAATCACTTTTGCTTTTTCTAATAATGGCAATAAATCATCGCACGATGTAAGTTGATAGTGCATGATTTCAGGGCGCCAATCTTGTTCAGCTTCCGCGGCAAAAGGTTGCTTGGCCGCATGGGTGGCGAGCATGACGAGTCCTGCCCCGACACGCGCCGCCCCCATCGCCGCCATATACGGTGCGCCGAGCATCCCGGCGTCACCGCCTACCACTAATACAGGGCCGAAAGCATATTTGTGGCTATCAGGCGAGCGTTTGGGTAACCGTGCTTGCTGCTCGGCAAGGACTAAATGTCGTGGTGTGATAGCACGCTGCGAAGATGAGGAGGACGCTGTCATTTAAACCGAGATAAATAAATGTTGTTGGTAATATTTTAAGTCAGTAATGGCTTGCCTAAGCTGTGATAATAACGCCCCATTGGGCGCCATTGGCACGGGGGGCGATAAGCGTGGCGCCCAGCGTGTTGCTAAATCGCGCACCGTAAACATTTCAAGGTGTCGGTAATAGAAAAACTGTTCCAGTGCTGGCATATGTCGATATAAAAAGCGTCGTGCCACACAAGGCTGGTTGCCACAAAGTGGCGAATGCCGTTTTTTCGTATGTTGGCGCAAAAAGGTTAATATTTCTTCTTCCACTTTTTTGTATTGCGCTGTATTGCCTGGAATAAAGTACCATTGTTTTTCTTCGGCAATCACATTCAGCTGTGGATCCGTCACAATAATTGCGATGCCGGTAAGATGATCGGTATCACTGTGCGGCCCGGTTGTCGTCACCTCCAACCAGATAAGCTGCTTTAATTCCTTTGGTTTTTTCGCTTTTTCGCCCACGGTATCCCCCTTTTTGTTAGTGCTATTATAGCCTTAAGTTCGCCTATCGCACACTAGACTTAATCAACTGAAAACAAAAGACTTTATTATTGTGCCTCGGATGGCTTTTTGGGTTAAGTTAGGTTAATATATTAATGGGTCTCAAGGACCTTAATACTACGCAATATGGGAGCGACTTGGCTTCGACGTGGATTACGAAACTTGAGGTGCATGCCGAGGAGGTAGCTTATCTCGCTAATCATGAGCTACAAAATGATAGTTGCAAACGACAACTACTACAGCGATCGTGTTGCTGTTGCCGTTTAATCGGTCGTAACAACACTTTAGCCGCTTAATAACCGGCTGTCGCCCATCGCCTAGGCCTGTGCTTGTGCTACTTAACGCGATGGTCATCTATCACAAGATCGCAACAAGGTGCGTCCGGCATCGGGTTGTTAAATTTTACCGGACTCACCGACTCTTTTTCCTGTCCGTCGGATAGGGGTCGGCTAAATTGAAGACGCGACTAAGCATGTAGAGCCGATAGTGGAGGATCCGCGGACGCGGGTTCAATTCCCGCCGCTTCCACCATATCAACACCCCAAGCCGTCTGACGACGGCTTTTTTATGCTATAGGCTGCTTATATGTGGATACTACCTGGACATTCATTACTCTACTAAAAATTAAGTTACGCTTCTAATTTAGAATACTTGAATTCATAAGACTTTATAAGACTATTTTGTTATAAACGTGCTACTTCTTAAAATTAGAAGACTCAAAATGGAGTTTACAAATTTCAATGTTTGAACAAACCTTCAAGAATATAGACGATATTCTCCACAAAGATGCTGGTTGCTCTAGTGAATTAGATTACACAGAGCAAACCTCATGGATGCTGTTTCTCAAGTACCTCGACGACCTTGAGCATGAAAAATCTTTAACTGCTGAGCTAATGGAGAAAGAGTATAACCACATTATTGAGCCTCAGCATCGCTGGGCTGCCTGGGCTGCTCCGAAAGACGCTAACGGCAAGTTTGACCACAACAACGCCCTAACGGGCAGCGACTTGATGGACTACGTCGACAATCAGCTCTTTCCCTACCTGAAGTCATTTAAGCAGCGCGCAGAGAGTCCTGACACCATTGAGTATAAGATTGGTGAAATTTTTGGCGAGATTAAAAATAAGATACAGAGCGGTTATAGTCTTCGCGATGCCCTAGAAAAGGTAGATGAACTACGCTTTCGCTCTCAAGAGGAAAAGCATGAGCTGTCACACCTCTATGAATCCAAAATCAAAAACATGGGTAACGCGGGTCGAAATGGCGGTGAATACTACACGCCTAGACCACTGATCCGCGCCATGATTGATGTGGTTAATCCACAGATCGGTGAAACCATCTATGACGGCGCAGCAGGCTCTGCAGGGTTTTTATGTGAAGCTTATGATGTATTGCGCCAACGTAAGGGCTTGTCTAGTAGTGGCCTAACGATTCTCCAAAAAAGCACCTTCTACGCTAAAGAAAAGAAGTCTCTGGCCTATGTTATAGCGATCATGAATATGATCCTCCATGGCATCGAAGCCCCCAATGTTATCCATACGAATACCTTGAGTGAAAATCTAGCCGACATCCAAGACAACCAACGCCACAATATTATCTTGGCTAATCCCCCCTTTGGTGGCAAAGAGCGCAAAGAGATACAGCAGAACTTTCCGATCAAAACTGGCGAAACAGCCTTCCTATTCTTACAGCACTTTATCAAGATGTTAAAGCCTGGTGGGCGAGCCGCTGTGGTTATTAAGAACACCTTCTTATCTAACACAGACAATGCCGCTATTGCCCTGCGGAAAGAGCTACTCGAAAACTGCAATCTGCACAGCATACTAGACTGTCCCGGTGGTACATTCATTGGTGCTGGAGTAAAAACCGTGGTGTTATTCTTTGAGAAAGGTGCACCTACACAAAAGGTTTGGTTCTATCAGCTGGATGTGGGTCGCAATATGGGCAAGACCAATCCGCTGAATGACAATGACCTAAAAGACTTCGTTGCTTCGCAGAAGACATTTGCAAATTCCGAACAGTCTTGGTCAGTAGATGTCAGCGAGATTGACCCAAGCACCTGGGACTTGTCGGTTAAGAACCCCAACAAAAATGATGAGGTAGTCTTGCGTGAGCCAGCTAAGATTATAGAAGAGATTAAGGCGCTGGATAAAGAGAGTGAAGCAATTCTGGAAAGTATTCGGGAGTTGTTGTGATGGGTTGGGAGCTTAAAAAATTAGGCGATCTCTGCGAAGTAGTAGCAGGGCAGTCTCCAGAGGGGAAATTCTATAACAATGATGGCGTAGGTCTACCGTTTTACCAAGGGAAAAAAGAGTTTGGAACCAAGTATGTTGCTGAACCTAAAACTTGGACAGAGAAGGTCACTAAAAAAGCAGAATCCGGAGACATCCTTATGTCGGTACGCGCACCTGTCGGACCGATCAATTTTTCAACCCAGAATATCTGCATTGGTAGAGGGTTGGCAGCAATAAAACCTCTAGACGATCTGAGCAAGGATTTTCTGTTTTATTTTTTACTTTCTAAGCAAGACGAAATTAAAGGTAATGAAGGCGCGGTTTTCGCATCCATTAATAAACGTCAGATAGAGCAACTAGATATCCCTTATGTAGCACTCCCCGAACAAAAACGCATCGTCGCCATCCTCGATCAAGCTTTTGCTAGTATCGAGAAAGCCCGCTCCAATGCCGAGCAGAATCTAAAGAATGCCCGTGAGTTGTTTGATAGTTTCCTAAATGCCACCTGTAATAACCAGCATTCATGGCCAGTAATGCAGATTGGAGATGTATGTAACCTCTTTCAAGGTATTGCTATAAACAAAAAAACAAAACATTTATTGGTAGAGAAAAGTAGTCTTCCTTTGTTACGCATTAAAGATTTAAAAAACAATTGTGAAGAGCAATATGTCCGTGAGGAAGGATACCCAGTTAACTCGCGAGTCTTCAAAGATGATATCTTATACACACGAACAGGGTCATTAGGTTTGGTCTTCAAGGGAAGGAGTGGTGTGCTCCATAACAACAGCTTTAAGGTTGTTCCAAATGAGTCGATTGATAAAAATTACCTATTCTGGTGGTTACAGCATCCATCTTTTAAAGATTCGATTTTTCAGCTTGCCTTTAAAGCTGCTCAACCAGATATCACTCATGCAATCTTTAAAATCCAAAAAATTGGGATTCCTCCTTTAAGCTATCAGTATAATGCTGTTCAAGCTATTGAGAAGCAGAAGCAAATAACAGATAGATTATTTTCTGCTTATGAGAAAAAGTTGGCGGCCCTAAACGAACTAAAAAAATCCATCCTCCAAAAAGCCTTCTCAGGCGAACTAACTCAAAGCAAAAAAACTGCTACAAAAATCACTAAAGAAATTGCTAAAAAAACTACCGAAGGCATCCCCGCATGAATCGCAACGAAGCCGATACTCGCGCCAACCTCATTGATCCCAAGCTAACACAAGATGGCTGGGGTGTGGTTGAGAATAGCTATATCCGTCGTGAGGCTATCTGCCCTGGTCGCATCATTACTGGCGGCAAGCGCGGCACGCGTGTTTCCAGTGATTATGTCCTGAGTTACCAAGGCCGTAAACTGGCAGTGGTCGAAGCCAAAAAAGAAGGACTATCTTACGCTGAAGGTGTTCGCCAAGCTAAAGATTACGCCCAACGTCTACAATGCCGCATTGCTTATGCCACCAATGGTCATGACATTTATCAGATTGATATGCTCACCGGAGATGAGTCATTAGTTGAAAACTATCTAAGCCCAGAGCAACTCTGGGAGCATACCTTTGGCGCCCCTGATGGAAGCAGTGAGTCTGACTTCGCGAGCAACTGGCGCAAGCGCTTTGCGACCATTCCTTTTGATACTAAAAGCGGTAGCTGGACACCTCGTTACTACCAAGAGAACGCCATTAATAATGCTTTAGAGGCCATTGCTCAAGGAGAGAAGCGCATCCTCCTCACCCTGGCCACAGGCACGGGCAAAACTGCTATCGCATTTCAAACGGCATGGAAACTGTTCCATAGTCGCTGGAGCTTAAGTGCTCAAAAAACACCAGACCAGGCCACCAGACGACCACGTATTTTATTTCTTGCTGACCGCAATATTTTAGCGGATCAAGCCTTTAATGACTTTGGTGCATTTGGTGACGATGCCCTCGTACGCATTGCACCCGATGAGATTAAAAAGAAAGGCCGTGTCCCTAAGAATGCTAGTGTATTCTTTACGATCTTCCAAACGTTTATGAGTGGCAAAGACAATGAAGAAAACGACACCCCATACTTTGGTGAGTACCCGGAAGACTTCTTTGACTTTATCATTATCGATGAGTGTCACCGTGGTGGCGCAAAAGACGAAAGCAGCTGGCGCGATATACTGCACTACTTTTCCCCTGCTGTGCAGTTGGGTTTAACGGCAACCCCTAAGCGAAAAGATAACGCCGACACTTACCGTTACTTTGGTGAGCCGGTTTATAGCTACACCCTTAAAGAGGGGATCAATGATGGCTTTCTCACTCCCTTTAAATTTCACCCTATTGTTGGCACTATGGATGAGTACATTTATACAGCTGGTGATGGTTTGGTGCTTAAAGGTGAGCCTGAGTCTGGCAAGTTATATACGGAAGGTGATTTTAACCGCATCATAACCATCCCCGAGCGTGAAGAGAAACGTGTCCAGTACTGGATGGGCAAGATCAACCCCAAAGAAAAGACTATCGTTTTCTGCGCTACTCAAGAGCACGCTGGCATAGCAAGAGACTTTATTAACCAGTATGCAGTAAAGCGTGGCTGGACAACCAACTCCGACTACTGTGTACGGGTAACGGCGAATGATGGCAAGGCGGGTGAAACGGACTTAAAGATTTTCCAAGATAATGAGAAAACTATTCCTACCATTCTGACAACCTCTCGAAAATTATCGACAGGGGTTGATGCGCGCAATGTGCGTAATATTGTTTTAATGCGCCCCTGTAACAATATGATTGAGTTTAAGCAGATTATTGGTCGTGGTACGCGTACCCACGAGGGTAAAGAATTTTTTACGATCTTTGATTTTGTCAAAGCACATTACAATTTTGCCGATCCTGAATGGGATGGCGAACCGTTACCACCCGATGCATGCAGCACCTGCGGCAATACCCCGTGTACTTGTGACACAGTGCCCTGCAATGAATGTGATTTTCACCCTTGTGTCTGCAAGAAGATCTGCGCTGCCTGTGAAAATGAACCCTGTCTCTGCGAAAAACCAGCCTGCCCTCAGTGCAGTTCAAACCCCTGTTGCTGTGAAGAGCAGCCTAGCACTGACCGCGTTGAAAAGATTGTGATTAAACTGAACGATGGCAAGACGCGAGAAATTCACCATATCTCCTCCACGATGTACTGGAACCCAGAAGGCAAGCCTATCACGGCTAAAGAATTTATAGAGAGAATGTTTGATGACCTCCCCCAGTTCTTCGAAGACGAAGATCAACTGCGGGAAATATGGAGTACCCCAAACACACGCGAGAAGTTGCTTGAGGATCTCTCAGAAGCGGGTTATGACGAAGAAAAGCTCGAGAAAATGAAACTCCTGATTGATGCCAAAGACAGCGATGTCTATGACATCTTAGCCTATGTGGCCTACTCTGCCCAAACGCATACCCGAACAGAACGCGTGGTAACGGCCAAGCCCGCGATAGCCAAAGCCTTTTCTGAATACAAACAATTAGCCTTTATTGATTTTATTTTGGATAAGTACATAAAGGATGGCGTGAAAGAATTATCAACTAACAAGATGGAAAGCCTTTCTATTCTCAAATATAACACCATGAGTGATGCTAGTGCGGAACTTGGTTCGCCCCAGGTAATTAGAGAAACGTTTATTGGATTTCAGAAGTATTTGTATGCCGAGATACAAACCTCTAAAAATCTTGCAACCGATGCAAGGTCAGTAAATTAAGTATAAACACACAACGATTAGCGAAACGAGTATAAGCCAGAAGGCAATCGGGCACCAAATTACAGACAGCTTAATCTTTGCTAAGTGATAACCCGCTTGAGTAGTACCAACAGTAGTACTGCATAAAAACCTTCTTGCCAAGATCAAGTATAATCAGTGTAAGCGTTCACGGAGGTAAACCTTCAAAATTTTCTCAAACACTTGTAGGGGCGGCCCCCTGTGGCCGCCCGGGCAGCCACGGGGGGCTGCCCCTACAAATAATATCTTCATGTGTGCCAAGGAAAATTACTCCCCGCGAACGGTTACTAATCAGTCAATTACGTTATGACTTCAATTCCCCCCACTCCATCATATAAAAAAAGCCACGACATTTGTCGTGGCTTTTTATTATCTAGCTCTAGCAAAAAGCGCTTAATTTGCTCCTGAAAAACCAATAACCCTAATGCTGGTTATCCGGATAATCAACAATAGAAATATTGTTTTTCCAAGCAATTGTTCAAAAAGGAAAATTCTATACTCTGGCTTTTCCCGAGGAGTTATTTCCAAAATGGAAATAACTGGTGTTAGTTAGGGTGAGTATGTGAAATTTTTGCAGATACTCGAACTTCTGACAGAAATAAAACCCATAACTTATTGATAAAAAAAATAATTCCGATCAGCTTCCCTCCCCCTTTCTTATTCTAGGATATCGCGCTAACCTAAAATAAAAATTAATCTTATTTTAGGTTTGATAAAAATCCAGCGAAACTAATGCCTCAGGCAGATCATCTAGCCTCTTGTCGACAGTAGGACAAAAGATAGAAAGTTGCCTAGTAGATAAGCTGGCAATGTTTACTTCTGTGCCAATTGTTGTGAAACTTGTAGCAACTGGATCTTGAAAACATATCTAGTTCTTAACTCTAAATATCTTATCCAAATATTAGAAAGATTCAGACTGCACTCTCTCAAGCTATCTATCAAAAACAGTCCTTACTATTTCTTATACTCATTCAGCCCCAGACCCGACTTATTATTTTATTGTAGGGGCACGGCGTGCCGTGCCCTCTCTTATAAAAAACACATAGACAATCAAAATATTTCCCTAGCCTTAGGAAACATTTTGATTATCATATCCAATAGGCATAAAATCATAAACTACATTACAACTCCCCCTTAAAGCGAACAGGGAATCCAACAGAAATAATAAGGAGCAGCACGCGTGAATGATGCAGTAGCTACAAAACCAATCATATTGAAATTCAAAAATAGATCCTACACATTTGAAGACTTGAGCAAGTTCTCCGAATTTGCAGAATCGCAAGAAGCAGTTTGGTCATGGCTTAAAATGTTCGCAGTAAACGAAAGGCCCCTCAACCAAACCTGGAATATATATAAAGGATATCTTGAGCACATATCTCATTTCTTAAAAAAGTACCCTACAAATAAAGAATCCCCGGATGGTTTAATAAGAAATTTAAATATTGTCACTACAACAGCAGTTAAAAATGGCTTTTTCCCATCCGATAGCCTTGAAGCCAACTTCATCAGCAACCTAAAGGAAACAAGAAGTCCCAAAGTAGCCGGATATGCTTTAGCCGCTCTTATGCAGCAAGATATTCCTTACAATACTGACTCTTCCACTGCTGCTTTCGAAGGAACATTTCGCGCACTACAATTTTTGGAGATGAATAAGGATACTCTTAAAGCTGGGAAATCAGAATTCGAAAACCTATTACACACTTCAGAAAGAAAGCTTGATGAAATATACAAAGAAATTTCTGAAAAGAAAGAACAAATAAATGACGAGATAAGTTTGCTGAAAAAATCTGCTACGGCCCAGAAAAAACAAGTACAAGAACAAAAAATATCTTTTGAAGAGATGTTAGAATCCTCGAAGAAAGAAATAAAAGAATTCGAACACGCTTGCAAAGAAAAAGTAAAAATGCACGCCTCAGTTACACATTGGAAAGGAAAGGAGAAAAACCATAACAATAACATCAAACAGTGGAGAAGAATTACCTTTTGGCTCGCCACAATCGGCACCGTTGTGTTTGCTATTATAGCTTTTTCCCTTGTCAAAGAACCCATTACACAAATCCCTGTTGGGCAGTTAGGTGCTATGCTCGCTATTTCCTCGTTTGTAGTTTGGCTCACCAGACTTTCCGCTAAGATTTTGATATCTAACTTACATCTTGAAACTGATGCTAATGAACGAGTCACAATGATTCAAACCTATCTAGCATTACTGCTTGAAGGAAACGGTCTTCCAGACAACGACCGGCAATTAATCCTGCAAACATTGTTTAGACCCAGCAGCACAGGCTTCATTAAGGAAGAGGGGCCTACAGGATTATTAGACACAATATCAAAAATAAAGGAAAAATAATCTTACCCATTGGACCACCATCGATTATTCTCTAATGCCTCTTAACTCTATTAATCAATAAAATTAAAAATATAACCCAAGGGCACGGCACGCCGTGCCCCTACAATTACTCATAATAAATTAGTAATGTAGAAAACCGCACATAAATAATTCTATCTCCTTGAATAAATAACCGTGGTAGTTTATTGTATATTCTTTATTTCAAGATGGTGATATGAAGACTAAAAACATCATCCCCACACGAACCACCCTCTCCGAGCAAACTGTAGGGGCACGGCGTGCCGTGCCTTTGTGACCGTGTCATGACAAAAATAGTCTACCAAGCCCCAAACATAAATAATTCTATCTGCTTGAATAAATAACAGCGCTGGTTTATCGTATATTTTTATTTCAAGGTGGTGATGCATAGGCCATCTTTCGACGTTTAAAAAAAATGGCATGACCAATGACAAAAGAAAGATGGATGAAGGCAACTGGCAAAATCCAAAAGGACAGCCTCGGTAAACCGGGCGACTACCAGCGCTTCCTATCCGAGATCAAGGAGCGAATACGCTCCGCTCAGTACAAAGTCCTCAACAAAGAATAGGTTAGCCTGTATTGAGATATTGGGCAGGTAATTATGAAACGACAAGAAGCTGAGAGCTGAGATAAATCCGTGGTGGAACGCTTGTCTGCTGACCTACAACGGGAATTTCTTGATCTAAGTAACTTTTCGGCCTCTACCCTCTGAAAAAGATGAACTTAAAAACTAGGAAGTAAAGAGGGTTCTAGATTATGGTTCATAAGAAAAACACAGCCATCATGCTTCAGGAGGAAAACCTGCGGAACCTCATTTATCACGTCCGCGGGGTGGAAGTAATACTGGAGAGCGATCTGGCACAAATATACCAAGTAGAAACCAAAGTGTTTAATCGTGGTATCAAACGAAATATTGAGCGTTTCCCCGAATCTTTTCGATTTCAACTAACTAAGAAAGAGCACGAAAACTTGAGGTGCCAATTTGGCACCTCAAGGTAAGGAACAGAGAGTGATATATTTAAGTAATCCTCCTTCAGGCCACAACCCAAGGACTTAGGCAAAAAGTGGTTTGCCTGTTCCAAAATGGACAAGAGTGAGCTGAAAATAATGGAACGGGTGGAAAAGATAATTCTGGAAGAACCAACCATGAATATTCGTAAATATATTCAAGACAACCTGACATAATGGGAATTAGACAAATTGAATCCGGCGTGCAAATCAACTTCACGACGCCTCTCTTTTTGAACTGTTGGAAATTTTGCAACAGTTGCGTTGTCTCTAGCAGAAAATATGTCCAACTAGATATAATTTCAAGAAAAGCAGGTCGTTGAAGTCATTTAACTCATTGAAAATAAATAAAATTTCCAGACTGCTTTCTTATTCTAGGATATCGCGCTAAACTAAAATAAAGATTAACCTTATTTTAGGTTTAAGGAAAATTCAGTGAAACGAGCGCTTCAAGGGCATTACAAAACTATATCGACGGTTGGAGAGAAAGCCCAAGCTTTTGTGCCTTCTCCACTACCTCCTATTCCGCCCATAGATTGGACCCCGGTGTTACGCAGCAAATTCGAAGAAGCGCTATTAGCACTAGGACGACTAGATAGCGTTTCAACACTTTTACCAGATACGTCTCTATTCCTTTATATGTACGTCCGCAAAGAAGCGGTGCTCTCTTCTATGATAGAAGGAACGCAGTCTTCGCTGTCAGACCTACTAATTTTTGAGCTGGATCAAGAGCCGGGTGTTCCACTAAATGATGTTCGAGAAGTCAGCAACTATGTTGCGGCACTGGATCATGGCCTGCACCTACTTGAAGAAGGACTCCCTCTATCATTACGACTATTTAAAGAGATCCATGGGGTACTGCTCAACAAAGGCCGCGGGAAAAACCAAACCCCAGGCGAATTTCGCCGAAGCCAGAACTGGATTGGCGGCACTCGACCTGGTAATGCTGGCTTCGTTCCACCGCCGGCAGCAGAAGTGTTATCGTGTATGAGTAAACTCGAGCTGTTCCTGCATGATCAACCCGAGCCAACACCGGTGCTACTTAAAGCAGCCTTGGCACATGTACAGTTTGAAACAATTCATCCGTTTCTTGACGGTAACGGCCGTCTAGGGCGTCTGCTCATCACATTACTCTTATGCGACCAGAAAGTACTGCAGAAACCGATGCTTTATCTCAGCTTCTATTTCAAAACACACCGCCAATATTATTATGAACTACTCAATAATGTTCGCCTAACGGGTGATTGGGAAACCTGGCTCGACTTTTTTGCTGAGGCAGTGATTGTAACTGCCAATCAGGCAGTGGCGACCGCTCAACAGCTTCTCAATTTATCCAAACAAGACCAAAATAAAATTAGTAACCTTGGTCGAGCAGCGCCATCAACATTACAGGTTTACCGGGCATTGATGGAACATCCCATTGCAACCTCTAGCTGGCTCGCAAAAAAAACAGACATCACTGCAACGACCGTCAACAATGCATTGGAACATCTAACACAACTTGGAATTGTACGAGAACTTACTGCTCAAAAACGCAACCGACTGTTCAGCTACGCTAAATACATTGAGATTATGAACCAGGGAACAGAGTTGCCTGATTAATGAATTAGGTCTCTTATGGGAAAAAATGAATTATTCAGAAAAATTAAAACGTTATTAAAATAATGATTTTTATTGGGATCACAACTGGAAAATAAATTGATTAACAAAAATACTATAAAAGAAATAATTAATGACACCGAGCGCACTTCCGGAAAAATATTTACGCTCACAATACAGTTATTAATATTAATATCACTTGTATCTTTTTCACTAGAAACACTGCCTAATTTATCTGCCCATACCAGGGAAATATTATATTCAATAGAAGTAATTACTATTTCTGTATTCACAATTGAATATATACTTAGAATATTATTTTCTGAAAACAAGCGGAAATTTATTTTTAGTTTTTATGGCCTGATAGATCTGGCAGCCATTTTACCCTTCTATCTCTCAACTGGACTAGATCTGAGGGCCATAAGAGTATTTAGGCTGCTTCGTTTAGTGCTTATTATGAAGTTATTTAAGTACAACTTAGCAGTAAAACGCTTTCAACGTGCTCTAGCAATAGTGAAAGAAGAACTTGTCTTATTTGGCATAATCTCAATTATAATGCTTTATTTATCTGCTCTTGGAATTTATTATTTTGAACACACAGTTCAACCGGAGCAATTCACATCTGTATTCCATAGTCTGTGGTGGGCTCTCACAACCCTTACTACAGTTGGGTATGGCGATATGCACCCGATAACAGCCGGAGGCAAATTCTTCACCTTTTTTGTTCTTATGATCGGCCTTGGAATTATTGCTATTCCAACAGGTTTAATAGCTTCAGCGTTATCACAAACACGCGAAGAGGACTCGAGATAAAATAGTCTAATATCCTCTATCCTCAAACAACTGCCTACAAGGCCTTATAGCATTTATAGTGTATTGTGATGCACTACAACGCACTACAAAGTGCGATACAATCCAATAACTTTAGTTATGAAAGTGGGTTAATTGCCCCTCTTGTTTCCCGCTTTACTATTGGAAATCCCATCTTATTGTAAAGCTCCCGGAACCCTAATGTTGCTCATCCAATTATTTGTTCTAAATAGTAGGTTTTCCCATCTGGGGCAGTATGTTCCAAAATGGAACATACTGAATTTTCATCTAACTCATTGCATTCAAATATATTTTTCAGCTGCTTATTAATAGCAGGCACACCCACAGCAAACAACGCTGCCAAGTATGTACAATTTTTACACATACTCAATTCTGACAACTGGACCCATCTAGGAAATGCAAACATAACCTCTGGCATTGGCAATAGCATGTTCCAAAATGGAGCATAGTGCTTTTCCATTACAAAAATCAGAAAACAGCTTCTATGGCACTCGAAAAACTGTGAAGCTGCTCGTTTCTTATATCGTTATAGCTTGCCTACTCGATTTCTTGGCTGCCCACAGTATCGCAGGATGTGATGTGATTTTATTTGCTAGCACCATATCACTTGTGATTAATTCAGGCTGTATTGTAGCTTCCCTTCTAATTTTCTGAATAAATTCAATTTCGTTTTCATTCAAAGGTAATATTTTTGACAGCCTCTCTTGAAGCTCCATCACCATATTAGTTGTCCATAACTTTAGATTAGGCAAACTCCTTGGCAATACCTTCTGTTGCATGACAGGTAATAATTTGTTTTTTAAATCCACTACATCATATTCGATCGATTCTGGTGCTAGTGATGACAAGTCTAACGTTGTCATTGCCAAGTAAACGACAGCAGCTTCTCGCAATTTTTTAAAATCTAACATGCTTTGCGTCATTAGATAATGTGCATCAAATAAATCACGGCTCGCATTTCGACTAAACAAGGCAGCCAATTTACCCGCAGCTAACTCGTGAATATCAAGCACGGGAGCTTGCCAATGATTGTGGCTTTCAATTTTAGGTGATCGATGCACAATAGAATATAGCGGTTGGCGATACATAAAGTTAATATCAATCTCTAATGTACCACGTTGCCCAAGGAGACTATTATAAAACCATACCATTTTGCCACCTGCATGATGCATGGGTGAACGATGACGCTCAAATTGATTTTGCGATAATATTTGAGATATTGCATCAACAAGACTCTTCTTCTCGAGCAACATTTTCTCACGATCAAGTTGCCCTATATAGTTTAAATCGATATCAACAGACAGTCTTGGCAACTGTTGAAAATAAAATAAATTAAGAGCAGTGCCACCTTTTAATACTAACCTCTCTTTCAAATAAGGCACAGACAGTATTTGTTGAAAAATATTAAGCAAACGATAAACTTTTTCTAAAATTTCAGGTTTATAGCTCTGCGTTTTAGCGTCTCTCAATAAGGCTTCTTTAGATGTCAACACCTGGTTCTTCCCACGACTGATTAATAACAGAAACAGGCAATAAAATATTCCACTGTTTCACTAATTGAAATTCTTCACGACCACGCTTAGAGGCATATTGTGGTATTTTTGGTTTTGAATTAAGTAAAGGTTTTAATTGCTTCTCAGTCACCGCAAAAGCACCCTGCCGTTGGCTTAAAAAATAACCAACTTTAGCACTTAAAGATGCATTCCCTAGCATCAAGCAATAATGAACCACCTCATCAATATCGACAACAGCTAAATTGATAATAGAACGACAAACCTCTTCCCAGCCACCTGATAACTCGACTCGATCCAAAACATCTACAAAAGTGCGAGCTGCATTCGTCACCTTAAGCATCACACCTTGACGATCGACTACTTCCACTCCAAATAGAGGATCGTGCTTTTTTTGCAAGCCTGTTGGGACCCAAACAGGCTGAAACCACTGTCCTTGAAACTCAAATGGCTTACTTTTTTGCTCCGTCAAGTAAGTAAACTGCTGAAAAGCACTATAGGCTACCCCCAGTAATTCCAAAGCGGTGTGGTAGCCTAGCACTGCATCTTCGGTGGCTTTAGCAGCGATCAAGTAAGGATCAACCACTAAGCTCTCTGCTGATTGATTGGGTGGCACCACTGCGTACAGTTTACGTCGTATAAGCTTTATTCGGCCTGTGTTGACATAATATCGTAGCGCGGTGTTCACCGAAGAAGCGGCAATTTTTTTCTGTTGGGTTTTCCAATCAGCAAACTCTTTATGTCGAAACACAAGATGCTCGTGGAAAAACTGCTCGATACTCATTTGAATTATTCCTCCAATAATAGGCAAATTTTAGCCTATATTGGAGAAAATATCAATATATTTTAAGTTAAATAGCTTAACCTTTCCAAGTCACGCCTACTTACATTTATCAAGTAATCCCGCAATATTGCCAATTGAGTGGTACTTAAGATCCCACAAAGTCCTGTTCCCTTTCATGGGTAACAGCTTTCTTCATCAAGGCAGTCTCGTTAATTACTAACTCCTTTTCAAAAGCCTCTGCAAATTCAGGGTTTTTCATATTTTCGTCGATGACTTCTTTCAAGCTCAGTTTTTCCATTATGCAATCTCCGTAGCATGTTATTTTTGTGTATTTCCTAGACATCACGCCCTCAAATTTCTTTGGGGTTTTCAATCAGAGGGGGAAGCAACCCTTATAGCACTCACCTCGCGTTTATGCAATAATAAGGCATGCGAATCATCAATATTTTCTCAACTATGTTGCTGTTATCAGTGGCATTTCTTTACCCTCAGTCTGCGGTAGCCTGGGGTGCGCGTGCGCACAGTTTATCGGCGCAGGTAACAGAAACTTATTTGACGCCAGAAGCCAAAGCGCAGGTAGCGGAATTAATTGCACCGAAAAAAAGCCTGGGTGACATCGCCAGCTGGGCGGATGGTTATAGCCGCACGAATAAAAAAACACGTGGCTGGCACTATGTGAACGTGCCTATTTCACAAAACGCTTATCAAGCAAGATACTGCCCTCGCAGTGGCTGCGTGGTATCCAAAATTGCAGACTTTCAAGCCGTATTAGCCGACCCCAACGCTTCCTTTAAAGACAAACAATTTGCTCTAAAATTTTTAGTGCATGCGGTGCAAGATCTACATCAGCCACTGCATGTCGGTGACAACGGTGACTTGGGTGGCAATCGGCAGCGCGTTGTCTTTAACGCTGAAAACAGCAATCTCCATCGTGTCTGGGATTCTGGCATGATGCACTTTACGGGGATGAGTAATAAGCAATGGCTGGCAGCCATAGACACCCTGGCAGCCGCACATGTTAATGACTGGGCACGTGGTTCGGCTGAAGATTGGGCAACCGAAAGTATATTGCTTTCGCAACAAGCTTATCGTTTACCGGGAGAGAGCAAGATTATGCCTGCCAATGCTTATTTGCCCGATGCGTATGCAGAGCAGTTTTTGCCTTTGATGACGGAGCGTTTAGCGCAAGCGAGTATTCGCTTGGCTTATATATTGAATGTGACACTGACAGATAGCTCTGCTAGTAGTCATTAACGCGGCAAGACTAAATGCGCTTGCACACCTTTTCCCGGTGCAGACGTTAAGGTTAACTCACCACCGTGTGCGCGCGCGATATTGCGAGCGATGCTTAAGCCTAAGCCTGTGCCGCCTGTGTGGCGGCTGCGAGAAGCTTCCACGCGATAAAAGGGCTCAAACACACGGGCTAATTCTTCCGCTGGGATCCCCGGGCCATTGTCACTGACAACAATAGTTAATTGCTCGGGTGTGTCTTGCACACTCACCCGCACGTCTTTGCCATAGTTCACTGCATTTTCAATTAAATTACTTAAACAACGCTTTAACGCTAATGCACGGCCAGGATAAGGCCGACCGGCTTCGCCTTGAATCGCAACATCTTGCCCGAGTGCTCGCAAATCTTCTTGCAATGATTCGAGTAAAGCCGTGATATTGATCGGCTGCGTAGTTTCCGTTTCTTCAGCGCCTTGCATAAAGTCTAATGTGGCCGTGACCATATGTTCCATGTCATCTAAATCTTGCCGGTATTTTGTTTTAATCGCCTCATCTTTCAGCAATTCCGTCCGTAATCGCAAGCGCGTAATCGGCGTTTTTAAATCGTGCGACACGGCTGCTAAAATTTGCGTGCGATCTTGAATAAATCGCCCCAAACGACGTTGCATCGTATTAAATGCTGTGACTGCTTGCCGTACTTCTTTAGGACCTTCTACTTGCAACGGCGGGCTTTGAATATCACGCCCCAGCTTCTCCGCGGCGCAAGCAAGGTGTCGCAGCGGTTTCGTTACCCACCCCACGGCCAACAGTGACAAACCCACAATCAGTGCAATCACAATGGCCAAACGATTTAATAGGCTCATCGGCAAGCTCTGTCGGACTTCTGGGAGCCCTTGCTCGACGTTCAACCAAGCGCCATCGCTAAGCTGCACCTGCACTTGCATGGCTTTCACGGGTGACATGAGTGCCCGGGCTTTTTTATGTTGCTCAATGTGTTTAGCTCGTTTATGGGGCGGCGCGGATCGGGTATGTTGTAGTGCTTTTGGTCTATCTGGCCGGCCGGCTGGCTTGACCTTCATATCAAACACAACGGCCTGCAGTTCATCATTCACATCTAAGCGGATAACACTTAACTGCACCGCGTGTGCTTCACCCAGCTCTTCTAATAAAAAGCTGGCAAAGGCTTCGGTTTCCGTGGCAGAGTCTTCTACTTCAAGCTTTTGTTCAACAAAAGCATTATCATATTCTATTGCTATTTGGGTAAAAGGATATTCAAAAGCAGGCAATACTCTTTCGCGCTCTTCAGCAGACAGTGGATCAAGCACACGCACCATCGCGCCTACGCGGTTGGCAAACTGTTCTTGTGCGGTAAAAAAGAACATGCGATCACGATCGCGCAGCGTAAATAGCATCGCGATAGCTTGTGCGAGCAAGATACCACCGACCATAATTAAAATAGTACGACCGAATAAAGATTGGGGTAACCAACGCATTAACGTACCCTCTTCACCGTTGCGGTAAATAAATACCCTTCACCACGCACTGTTTTAATGAGTTCTGTTTTATCTTGATGGCTTTCATAGTTAAGCCGCGTACGCAGACGCGCTACCTGCACATCAATACTGCGATCAAAGGGCGCCGCATCACGCCCACGCGTAAAGTTCAATAATTGATCGCGACTTAATATACGCTGTGCATTCTGCAAGAAGGTATAAAGCAACTTAAACTCTGCCCCACTCAACGGCACTACCACGCCATCGCCAGCAATCAAATGGCGTAAATCAACATCAAGTGTCCAATCCGCAAAGGCAAGTTGATGCGCCGTTGCCACATCATTACCTTCGGGCGATTGCCGCGTGCGACGCAATACCACTTTAATACGTGCTACTAATTCGCGTGGATTAAACGGCTTGGGCATATAATCATCTGCGCCAATTTCTAAACCCACAATGCGATCGGTGTCGTCACCGCGTGCGGTGAGCATGATGATAGGAATAGTTGATTCAGTACGCAACTCACGACACAGGGTAAATCCGTCTTCCCCGGGTAGCATCAGATCCAGTACAATCAAATCAAATGAAGCGTCTGCAAGTGCCGCACGCATCGCTTGACCATCTGCCACAGCGGTAGCTTGATACCCTTGCGAGATCAAATAATCACACAATAACTCGCGGATTTCAGGATCATCATCAACAATAAGAATGTGGCCACTGGTATTCATAAACGTATTATAATGGAAGCAACTCAAAAAGAACCAAATATTTCAGCTTTTTTACATTTCGTTACCAAACACACACACACCGAAAAATTCACATCATATTCACATGGTGTAATGGCTAGGCTGTTAAGCAGTTAATCAATCATTTTGAAAACAACTTACAATGGAGAACAACCATGGCATCATTTAAACAACACTCACTCAATGGCATCGTCGGAGGTTTGCTTGCGCTATCTTCTGTGAACTTACAAGCAACACCACATGATTACCAGGGCGAACGTGATCCGCTCTTGCGTGCAGAGCGCATCGAAGCCTATCACATCGAAAAACTTGAAGATCGCCTTGCGCGCATTCAATCAAGATTGGATATCCGCCCCGATCAAATGGACGCTTGGGATAACTGGGCAGACACGGTACGTGCACAAGCGGCAGAAAAAATGACCCTGCATGAAGCGCGCATCATCGAAGGGCGCCCACACCCTGGGGAAATCGATCCTGCGCAGCGCATCGATATGAAAGTTGAGAAGATGAATCAACACATTGCCGCCTTAGAAGAGTTAAAAGCACCTACCTTAGCCTTATATGAAGTACTGGATGAAGACCAACAAAAAAGTGCTAACTATCTTTTGAACGCAGGCAAAGAAGGCAAGTCTCCTAAAAAGCACATGAAAAAACACCATTAACACCCGCCTACACCGCCCGCCCTGCCCAGGGCGGGTGGGAACTCAATTTGAATTTACCCTAACCTTCAGCTATACATATAAGTGTGACTTGCTTTTGTATCAATGTGCTTTACACTAGGCACATGTAGGCCAGTACTTTGAATTTGTTAACAAAATTTTAAACACTCTCCAGGAGAATCAAATGAAGACATTTAAACAATCATTAATCGCGATGCTTGCCATCATGGGATTAGGCATGATGCCCACCGCTTTTCTTTCCGCTGATGAGTATTCACGCGGCCTTGAAGGAAAAGCACATGAAATGAAAGAGCAGCATCAGCTAAAAGAGATCGATCGTGCCGAATTGGAGCAAGCGCGCCATGAAATGAAAGGCTATGTTGATGAACAACTTGAAAACCGTCTGAGTACACTGAAAGACGAATTAGAAATCACACCCGAGCAAGAAAGAGCTTATGACAAATGGGCTAGCACGGTTGAAGAGCAAGCTAATGAAACCATGGAAAAACACGCAGCAGAGGTGGATACTTTACTTGATAAAGAAACCGTCACCCCTGCTGATCGCATTGAAATGAAAATGGATATGCACAAACAACAAGCTGAAAACCTTAAAAAGTTAAAAGGCCCAACAGAAGATCTATGGGAAGTGCTTGATGAAAACCAACGTGCGATGGCCAGAGATATGTTAAGCCAACCTTTTGGTGGTAAAAAAGGCCCTAAAGGTTATAAATAAGAAATGAAGTAAAAAACATGACGCATCCTGCAAGCTTATTTGCAATCGATGCTTCTCCTTGAACTTGATATCACTATCAAGCTAATTTAAGCCCCGGAAACGGGGCTTTTTTTTGCTTGCACCACCCGCCAATGCAGACCTAAATCTTGATGCCTGCTGACTTCCTGATAAGCCGCCTCAGTAAAAATCTCTTGCACAGCCTCACTCTGATCAAAACCATGCTCAATCATTAAGCCGCCACCCGGCACAAGATAATCTTTTGCTTGGCTCACAATTCTTTCAATTGCTTCTAAACCGGTTACCCCACCCACTAATGCCCCAACAGGCTCATAATCAAGCCCATCTTTTTTAAGATGTGAGTCGCCTTCAGCAATATAGGGCGGGTTGCTAATAATCAGATCAAACGTCTTATGTGGTAAAGCGGCACACCAATCCCCTTGGCTAAAATCCACGTTTTTTATTTTTAAACGCTTTGCATTACCTTGTGCAACGGCTAACGCCTCACAACTTGCATCCGTGGCAACCACTCTCGCCAATGGTCGCTCACTGGCAATGGCCAACGCAATCGCGCCACTCCCCGTGCCCAAATCAGCGATACGATAAGGCGTATCAACAGGCACTTGGCTCAAAGCCAATTCCACTAATAATTCCGTATCCGGCCGCGGGATGAGCGTGGCGGGCGTGACATCCAGTTCCAATGACCAAAACCCTTTGTGACCGGTTAAATAAGCCACCGGCTCACCTGCCACGCGACGCGCAATCAGATCGTGCACTTGTATTTGCTGAGCCTCCGTGAGCACTTGTGACGATTGAAGCATGATTTGCGTGCGAGAGAGATTGAGCACGTGGGCAAATAACCCTTCCGCTTCCCTGCGTGCGTTAGCCTGCAGCGCGGGGATAGCCGCAAGCTGTTTACTGGCTTGGGAGAGCGATTTACCGAGGGTCATACGATTACGCCGGTTCTTCTGTCGCTGCCGCCAACAAGTCAGCTTGATGTTCGTTGCGCAGCGGTTCAATCAGCTGTGATAATTGGCCAGCCAAAATATCATTCAACTTATAAAGCGTTAAATTAATACGATGGTCGGTCACGCGACCTTGTGGAAAATTATAAGTACGGATGCGTTCTGACCGGTCACCACTGCCCACTAAGTTACGCCGAGTAGACGCCATTTCGGCGTCTTGCTTTCTTTGTTGCTCTTGCAACAATTTTGCTTGCAGCAACGACATCGCACGCGCACGGTTTTTATGTTGCGAGCGCTCTTCTTGGCACTCCACGACTGTGCCGGTTGGAAGATGGGTAATACGGATAGCCGAATCTGTTTTGTTAATATGCTGCCCTCCTGCGCCGGAGGCACGAAAGGTATCTGTCCGTAAATCACTGGGATTAATTTCAACCGCTTCAATTTCATCGGGAATAGGCAGCACGGCGACCGTGACCGCCGAGGTATGCACCCTTCCTTGCGTTTCAGTGTCAGGCACACGTTGCACACGGTGCGCGCCCGACTCAAACTTAAGTTGCGCATACACTGATTTGCCCGTGACCTTGGCAATCACTTCTTTATAACCGCCATGTTCCCCGCCATTTGCATTGGCGATTTCTATTTGCCAGCGCTGGCTTTCAGCAAAGTAACTGTACATTCTAAATAAATCACCGGCAAAAATAGCCGCTTCATCACCGCCCGCGCCCGCACGAATTTCTAAATACACATCGGCTTCATCGAGCGGATCAACCGGCAATAATAATTTCTGCAGTTCTTCTTCCAGTGTTGCTTGGCGCGCTTTGGCTTCTTTTAATTCTTCTGCCGCCATTTCGCGCATGTCAGGATCTTCATCTTTTAACAGCGCCTCTGCCGCACGTAAGTCATTCCCCGCTGCGCAGTACGCTTGAAACCCCTTCACCACCGGTTCAAGTTGCGCAAACTCTTTTGAAAGTTCCCGAAAACGGTTTTGATCATTAATCACCTCGGGGGAACTTAATAAGGTACTCACTGCCTCATAATGCTCAACCAAACCTTGTAGTTTTTGTTCAATAGACGGTTTCATAAAACCTCAAGCCTTAATTATCTTCCAATTCAAATAGCTCACGCATGGCGTCGACTAAATCATGCCGCCCCAATTCACTCGCACGACGCAATTGCACCGAAGGCGCATGCATCACTTTATTCGTTAAACGACGCGCTAAATCTTTAAGCGCTTTATCCGGCGAGACACCGGTATTTAATAATTGCTGCGACTTTTCTAATGTTTCATCGCGCAATTGCAGCATCCACGTACGGTAATCTTGCACGGTGTCGACCGCCTGCAAAGATTGCACCCGGCGTGTAAATTGCTCCGCTTGATGATGGATAATGGCTTCGGCTTTCGTCGCCGCTTGTTCACGTGACTTACGCCCTGCTTGCACAATAGCGTGCAAATCATCCACCGTGTAAAGATACACATCTTGCAGTGTTTTGACTTCTGCTTCAATATCACGCGGCACCGCCAAGTCAATGAGCAATAGCGGCCGTCGCTTGCGTTGCTTTAAGGCTGTTTCAACGCGGCCCTTTCCTAAAATGGGTAAGGTGCTGCTCGTTGCCGTGATCACCATGTCGACTTTATCGAGCGTGGCCGGCATCTCATCTAAACTGATAGCCACACCCGGCCCTTCACCCAATAAGCTTTGCGCCCGCGACAAGGTGCGGTTCGCGACCCACAAACGCTCAAGACCGTGATCGCATAAATGATGCCGCACCGTGGCTATCGTATCACCTGCACCGATGAGCAACGCCGCGCTATCGCCGAGCGAACTAAAAATCTGTTTTGCCAAATTCACCGCCGCCGAGGCCACCGACATCGATTGCGCGCCCAGTGCTGTTTCCGTGCGCACCTTTTTAGCCACTTCAAACGCCGTCTCAAATAAACGATGCAATTTACCGTCGACTGTACCGGCATCTTGCGCAACAGCAAAGGCATTTTTAAGCTGGCCTAAAATTTCCGGCTCACCCAAGACCATCGAATCCAACCCGCTGGCCACCCGCATGAGGTGACGCACGGCCTGCCTATCGTGATGACAATAAATATACGGCGACAAGCTTGCCGGCGAGAGCTGATGGTACGCCCCCAGCCAGTTTAATAGCGCTTCTTCATCGGAATGGTAGCAATATAGCTCAGTGCGGTTGCAAGTTGATAAAATAACACCATGAATATCAAGCGCTTGCTGCGCTGATTGGAGCGCAGGCACCAGTGCATTGGGGGGAAAAGCGACCTGCTCACGAATAGCCACCGGAGCCGTCGTGTGATTAATACCTAAAACGAGTACTGACATGCGCAAATTGTACCAAAATCTACTGTGGAGCGGAGCTTCGTTAAAAATAAATTCGCTCCTTTTGAGTATATTTGTTTCCACTAACATCCCCCTCCATGTTACACCAAGCATGTTGATAGGAAATCTTCATCCCTTAGTAACATTAGCTAACTAACCAATATACTGTTACTGTAAAAAACGACATCAATGAAGCTAGCAGTAGCGCGACTCGTCCTCCTATTGTTACTCCTGACAATATCTCTGCAATACAATGAAAGAACTTACGTAGCAGCCAGATGGATCTCATGGCCAAAAAAGTGCACCTTGCATACCCCTAGCCAGCCCTACGATATTTTAGTAGACATCGACACACCTAAAACTGGCTCGCTTATGCGCAGACAGGCACTACTTAAGTCATGTGAATTGCAAGGCGGTCGTCTTCCCATACGCATCGTTTCCAAAACAATGAACGAAGAGCAATGTCCCGCCTCCGAAGAGATTTTTATTCCTCCCTCAGACTGGCATACAGGGGTCGCTATCTATGAAGAAACCGCAGACAAGGCTAAGCATTTCAGCAATCAAACAGACATACGGATCTTTGCCTTCACAACACTGCGCGATCCTATCCCGCGCTTTGTCAGCGAGTGGGCGGAGCTGGCAAGTGGCAGAGACATGTGGTCTTCCCTACCTCACCAAAACAAGACATTAATGGAAATTTTGCGAACAGATCTATCAACGTTTGCACACTACATCAATTGCCCAGCCTATAACCGCCAAACCTGGATGTTGGGACAAACAAAAGAGATCGTTGAAATTGCAAGGCGAAATTACATTCGTACAACAGGAAACAGCTCGTCTACTTTCAAGCCTGGTTTGTTCTTTGAAATGTGGAAGTGGTACTATGATGGTGCCCCCAACTATGTAGACAAACTAAATCAAGATGACAATATCTTAGACATTGCAAAGCGCACTCTCGAAAATTTAACGCTTTTTGGCATAACAGAACAGCGTGCAAAAAGTTGGGACATGTTCAATCAAGTCTTTCACAATGCCACTATCTATAGCCCTCCCGGCTTTGAATCAATATCTTCCTTTTTAGAAACTATCCCGCCACATACCCATAAGCACAGCAAGACAACGTTTTCACAATTAATAGAAGATCCGGAATTTTCATCACTTCATGAAAAAATTATTCAGAAAAATCGTCTTGACTTGGAACTTTATAGATTTGCAACAGAACTGTTCGAGCAAAGAGTGCAGCGATGCTTTTCACACAAGCATTAAAAAGTGATTTCCGCGCAGATATTTTCAACTCCGAAAGTCAGCGGTTACTAGAATGAATATAAATTTATTCCCATGGGTGCTGTGCTTAAACTGTTAACTCGCAATCAAAAAAACATTGGACTTTGGACAAATTCAAAAAAAAGGCCTTAAAACAAGTTTGTCTTCTAGCTTTGTAATGCGCTCAAAGAAGCCTTAAACAGTGCTTAATATTAAAGATTGAGGGAGTTTTTACGAGTAATCAGCTTGTGTCAGGAGG
>JAJFJF010000022.1 GCA_021774255.1 Gammaproteobacteria bacterium | reverse complement strand
TTTGCTGTTTTCAAAAATACCTTACTTAAGTAACAAGACAACATGGCTTCAACGTCGTGGGTGCTTTTTTTGGTCTTGTTGTTGGCGCATCTTGCCACAGCGGAAACCTTGATCACAAACTGTGATGAGCTTCAAAACATGGGAGCTAACCTGGGAGGTAACTATACCTTAGCCAACGACATCGATTGTTCCGAAACGAAAGATTGGAATGGTGGAGAAGGATTTGACCCCGTGGGGACGAGTGCTTTTCCTTTTACAGGTAATTTTGATGGGCGAAGCTATAAAATTCAAAACTTGAATATTACAAGATTAAACAGCGATAACATTGGTTTGTTCGGTGTAACAACTCGTGCTGCACAGATCGTCAATGTTTGTCTTCTTAACGCAGTGACAGTGGGAAGCACTAGCGTTGCTGGCTTAGTAGGTCAAAATTTTGGAACAGTCTCTTATGCACGAGTGACTGGAAATTTTTCAGGTGAGACGCATGTAGGTGGACTTGTTGCCTATAATTTGGGATTAATTAGCTTTAGCTCTGCCGAAGTAACTATAGTAGGTGCTAATGCAGCAGCAGGTTTAGTTGGCAGGAATGATGCGAATATTACGGACTCCTTTGCTTTGGGCCAGGTAGATGGTGGCCTTCGTGCTGCGGGCTTGGTTGGTTTTAACATTGATACCGGGGTGGTCAGTAACAGTTACGCTACGGTCGAAGTTTCAGGAACAAACAGCATGGCAGGTGGTTTGATTGCTGAAAACGCTGGTGTTGTCAGTAGTAGTTTTGCGACAGGGGATGTTATTGGAAATGTAGAACGCACAGGGGGATTGGTAGGTATTAATCACCAGAGAGGCATTATTAAAAACTGTTTTGCAACAGGCAATGTTGCAGGAGATGATACTGTAGGAGGCTTAATAGGGCTTAGCGCCGGTAATGGTGCTAACGTATTCAGCTCTTATGCCACAGGGAATGTGATGGGCTTCGAGGCAGTAGGTGGATTTACAGGCTCAGTAAATGGTATAGGTACGATTGCGGACTGCTTTGCCACAGGCACGGCGACTGGTAATAGATGGGTAGGTGGTTTTTCTGGTGTCATGGGGGCGACAGGGCCCTTCCAAATTATAAGATCTTACTCTACTGGGTTTGTGACAGGGAGTATTGAAGCAGGAGGCTTTCTGGGGCAATCCTATAATGGTGATACGAGCAATGCTTGTTACTGGGACACCCAAACCTCCGGCCGCGCTACCAGCTTTGCAGGTACCGGTCTCACCACTGCCCAGATGAAACAGCAAGCAAGTTTTTCCGGCTGGAATTTCAATTCGGTGTGGCACATTACAGAAGGGCTGAGTTATCCTAAACTACGTGCGACATATATCCGCACGTGCGAAGAACTACAAAATATTGCTTTAGATGCGGATGTGGCGCTGGTCAATGATATCGATTGCACAGATACGCAAAGCTGGAATGGTGGGGAAGGATTTGAGCCATTAGGGCCATTTACAGGTGTGTTAGACGGGAAGGGGCATGTGATTTATAACGTGGCTATATTTCGTCCAGGTGTCAATAACATAGGCTTGTTTGGAAGTGTTGATGGAGATAATGCTGCAGTGCTAAATTTGGGTTTAGAGCAGGTTGATGTCAGTGGCGGTGGTGCGGTAGGTGGATTGGCAGGCTTCATAGGAAAGGGCACAATCACTAATAGCTATGTGACGGGTAATTTATCTGCTACCGATATTTATCTTGGCGGTTTGGTTGGGTACCCTCTTGCTGATGTTGTTATTATCAAGAGCTACGCTGCGGTCAGTCTTTCCGGAACAAATAGTATTGGTGGCTTAGTAGGGTATTCTGATGCAGCGATCACTGAGTGCTATGCAGCGGGCACTATTTCTGGTGTGGCGAGACTAGGTGGGCTAGCGGGTACGTCTCGAGGGCCTGTTACTGATTCTTATGCCACGACAGTTGTTTCCGGCTCAGGCAATCCGGTAGGTGGATTGGTGGGTTATATTGCAGATACTGGCACGATAACACGCAGCTATGCGATCGGTGCAGTTTCCGGTACAGTCGATGTGGGCGGATTAGTGGGCAGGAATCAAGGGAGTGGCACAACAATAAATAGTTATTGGGATACGCAGACGACCGGGCGATCAACGAGCGCAGGCGGCACGGGTCTCACGACGGCTCAAATGCAGCAACAAGCGAGCTTTCCAGGTTGGGACTTTGCCTTTATCTGGTGGATTCAAGAAGGTGTAGGTTACCCCAAGCTTTTTTCTTTCGAGGCGCCTCCCCCAACCGCTTCGCGGAGTGCAAGCCAAAGCATGAGCTTTTCTCAGACAACGACACAAAGCCTCTCGCAAAGTTTTGTTGAAACAGCGTCTCTTTCAGCAAGTGCTAGTCAAAGCATGAGCCTATCTGATGTTTCGACACAAAGCTTTAGTCAGCGTCCTACAGCTTCGCCTACACCCACAATCTCCCCCGTCACACCACCGCCTTTCACACCCGGGGACACGATTTATGCGGATGGCGCAGTGTTAAGCTTGATCCATTTTCCTTTCGATATACATCGCTTGATTGTATCGACACCAAAATCCAACACCCAGTATCGTTGGGCGTTAGATGGCAGTGGTGAAAGTGAAATAGAAGGCACATTTGCTTCCTTATCACCTGTGCATCACTGGCATCTTGGCGCGCAGCGCGATGGGCAGTATGAACTGTTAGCATCATTGAGTGTCGATGAAGTGCTTGTCAGAGAAGGGTTGATCTATCGTTTGGATGAGCATGGCAGCATCACATTGGCGCAAACACTGCCAGACAGTGCAACGGCGATGGCATATGCGCAACAAGGCACAACAGATTATATTGCGCTCTCAGGCGGTTTAGCGGCCTCTTCGACGCTTTATCGGCGGCGCAGCAGCGACAATCAGTACTTCTTGCAGCAAGCCGTTCAATCTGCGCGCTTTGCAGTCGACGTGCATGCATTTGAAATAGAAGGTGAGGCGGCATTTGTTTTTGCGGTTTTTCAGACAGCAGAGGGTGGTTTGCAAACCCAGTCGCCTATTCTCACACTCGGGGTAAACGGTTGGGAGGTGTGGCATACAATCAGTGGCAGTGGCGTACGTCATATCACCACTTGGCAGCATCAGCAAGGTAAAAAACAACAGCACTATTTGCTCGTTGCCGAATCGCTTGACAGTTTTGGTCACGATGTTTTTTGCAGTATTTATAGCTACAGCAGTGGCGGCGTTGTATTGGTGCAACGTGATCTGCTGGGGCAAAGTGCGCAGCACTGGCTCGTTTTTAGCTTCCAGAATAATGCTTATACTGTGCTCAGTAATTATGAGGGTACCGCCGATGTTTATGCGTGGGAAAAAGTGAGCGGTGGTCTTCGTGTTGATGCAAGCCAGATCTTGCAAAGCATTCCTACCCGCAGAGCCTTGCGTGGCCATGCCTTTGTGCTCGACGATGTACAGCATTTAGAATTTGTACAAGAAGGGCGCAATACTTTAGTGACATGGCTTGCCACAAAAGACAGTCTTCCTAAAAAGAAGCGCAGTGGCTGGGAAATTACAAATTGGCAAATTATTGCGCTGGTTTTTAGCTTGTTGGCTTCGTTAGTAGGCATTGCTTATAACTACTGGCGTTATCGACTCAGGAAAAGAAAAGAGAAACGCATGCTAGAAGGATTGCTAACGGATGCCGATGTTGCTGATGATGCTTCGGAGGATGGGAGCTCGACAATCTTGTCTTGCTGCCGGCAGTTTTTTACCTGCCAATGTCAGGGATGCTGTGTTTGGCTTCGCCAAACGTGGGCCCGTTGTATTGGTCGAAGAACAGCGTCGCGAGGAGGGCACAATCTAGAGTCGTTCTGATAGGGTATAGAAAAAAGCAGGTGCAGTTAGAAATTGCCGCCATGGTCGCTAACCCTTTGATATCGGAGGCGTAGCACTTGGTAATTGAATCCAAGCTTTAAAAAACCTTTACTATTTTGTTAGTTAACTTTCATTTTTATCATAAACAGAGTTAGCACGTTTAAGTTGAGCGATTTTAATTTATAATAAGCCATTACTTGCCACCTCTATGCAGGTGCGGGATTTGACTAATATGTTCAAAAATAAATATTCAAAACGGGTGCATCAATGCGCGGCTGTTGCTTGTGCTGCGTTGCTGTTACTGGCCTGCCGCGGTGAAGAAACGCAAGAGTCAGAAACGGTACAGCAAATCACGCCGATCACCGCCACACGCCCTGTGATTCAAGATATCCACATTTATCAATTAGCCGTCGGCAGTATTGAAGCGTTGAATGCACCGGTGGTGGCTGCCGAGGTAGCCGGGCATGTGCGAGACGTTTACGTGGACGTGGGCGATGAAGTGGAAGTGGGGCAGTTGCTGGCGCGTCTTGATAGCGAGAGTTTAGAGATTACGGTGCGGGAGTCCCAGGCGCGGATCGACGAAATTGCGGCCATGATTGAAAACCAAAAGCTCACCGTGGAGCGGATGCGTAATTTGGTCAAGATCCAAGCGCAATCGCAAGACGTACTCGATAACGCAGAAACTGAATTAAAAGCCAGGGAAGCGCAATATCTGGCGGCAGAAGCAGGCTTGGCCGCAAGCCAATACAATTTAAGTAAAGCGACGATCATGGCGCCGATTAATGGGGTCATTCAGCGGCGCGATGTTGATTTAGGTGGCTATGTGGGCGTGGGCTCGCCGCTATTTCAATTGGTGTCGCTTGAGCGCCTGCAGGCGCGACTAAACTTTCCTGAAACCATACGCTCTTTTTTATCGGTCGGGCAATCTGTTTTATTGAGCATTCCGTCACGTCCAGATGAGACCTTTGAAACACGTATTTCTGATATTGCGCCGATGCTGGATCCCGAGACGCGTGCCGTGCACGTTATTGTGGAGTTTGCTAACCCCAATGGCTGGCAACCGGGTGCCAGTGTGGATGGTAAAGTGTTGATTGAAACACGCAAGCAGGCACTGCTTGTACCAGAAGTCAGCGTCGTGCGGCGCCCTGCTGGCCAAGTGGTTTATGTTTTGAGAGACGACCGTGTTGAAGAACAGGTTGTGACATCAGGCTATCGTCAAAACGGTTTCATTGAAATTCGTTTAGGGCTCACAAGAGAAGAGGTGATTGCTCAAAACGGTGCGAGTTTCTTAACCGATCAAGCCTTAATTGAAGTGGTAGACAGCCCACAATGAAGTTGCATGAAATAGCCATCAAGCACCCCGTCTTTGCGACGATGTTGAGCGCGGTGTTGGTGCTGTTTGGCTTAGTGGGCTTTGAACGCATTGGCGTTGATCGTCTACCCGATGTTGAATTCCCCGTGATTTCTGTGCGCACCATTGTGCCGGGTGCCGATCCCCTGACGGTGAGCACCAGTGTCACGACCATTCTGGAAGAAGTGATCAATAGCGTCCCAGGCATTGACTTTGTGCAGTCAACCTCTAGCCCAGGAAGCTCCCTCATTCTCACGTATTTTGATTTAGAGAAAAATATCGATGTGGCCTTTAACGAGGTGCAATCCAAAGTCAATCAAGTGTTGCGTGACTTACCGCCCGATGCCGAGCCGCCTGTGGTGGGTAAACTCGAGTTGGGCAGTCAACCGATATTGTGGCTGGTGTTGCGTGGCGATCGCACTTTACAAGAATTAAACGAATATGCTGCTAATACGATTAAAAAACGCCTAGAAACCATCGATGGGGTGGGTGAAATTGAGCTGGGGGGCGAGCGGCGACGCACCATCCGCGTGGAGCTTGATACGATGCGAATGGCCGCGCTAGATGTCACGACACAAGATGTACTAGGGGCGTTAGAAGTTGAGCATGTGCAGATCCCCGGCGGCTATGTCGTGGGTATCGAGCAAGAAAATCTATTGGAGCTTGATTTAGAGTTTCATGATTTGGTGACGCTTGAAAACATGGTGGTGCGTCATAAAGGTAACACGACCATTTTGCTCAAAGACGTGGCCATTGTCGAAGATGGCTTAGAAGATTTTCGCCAGTACGCGCGTTTTAACGGCGAAGAAGCAGTCGGCCTTGGTGTCGTCAAGGTCAGCGGCGCCAATACCGTGGCCATTGTAGATGAAGTCAAACGCCGACTTGCCACTGAAATTGTACCTGCTTTGCCACCTGGTTTGATCTTAGAAATTTCTTCTGATGAAGCCAGCATTATCGAAGAAATTATCACGGCATTAAAAGAGCACTTAGTGATGGGCACATTACTGGCCGCGCTGGTGGTGTTTTTATTCCTAAAAGAAATGCGCTCGACGCTGATTATTGCGACGGCCATCCCCGTGTCACTGCTCGGTGCGGTTCTAGCCATGTATCTGCTGGGCTATACCTTTAACGTATTAACACTACTGAGCTTGTTATTATTAATCGGCATCGTGGTCGATGATGCGATTGTGGTGCTCGAAAATGTGTATCGCCATCAAGAAAAATTAGGTGAAACGCCACACGATGCAGCGATTAAAGGCACGAATGAAGTCATTTTTGCGGTCATTGCTTCGACCCTGGCGTTGGTGGCGATTTTTGTACCGGTGATTTTTTTAGGTGGCATTATCGGCCGCTTCTTTGAGGCTTTTGCGGTGGTGGTCGTGTGCGGCGTGGTCATTTCGTCCTTTGTGTCACTCACGCTCACCCCCATGCTGTGCGCGCGTTACCTGCGCACGACCGATAAGCCGACTCGGCTGGCCAATGTGCTAGAGAAAGGTTTTTCAGGCATGGAGCGCGCTTATCGAGGCCTTATCGAGTGGGCACTGCGCTTCCGCTGGACAGTGATCTTAATCAGCCTGCTCATTGTATTCGCCAGTGGCTTGATCATGGGGAATTTGGGCGGTGAATTTATGCCCGAGCAAGATGAAGGACGCTTGTTAATTAATTTCAAGACGCCATTGGGTTCCAGTATTGAATACACCATTGAGCGCTTAGATGAAATTGAAGCGGTATTAAACCGTCACCCTGAGATTGATAACTATTTTAGTACCATTGGTTCCGGTGCCAATGGCCGGGTGTATGAGGGCATGATCAGTGTGACCTTAACCCCGCATGACGCGCGACAGGTGCGGCAACAAGATCTTGAAAATATCTTACGCGAAGAATTAAATGTGTTAGCCGGTGTGCGCGCTTTCCCCGCGGAAGTACCGGTGGTAGGTGGTCAGCGAGGTGAGCCATTACAGTTTGCGCTCAAAGGGCCTAACTTGTATGAAGTGGCGCGTTTAAGCCAACTCATGTACGAACGCATGCAAGCAATGCCTGAAATGGGTGCGATCGATATTGATTTGGACCTTGAATTACCGCAATACACTTTAAAACTAGACCGTATACGTGCACGCAGTTTAGGCATTACCACAAAAGACGCCGCAGAAGCACTGGCTATTTTGGCCGGCGGTTTAGATGTGGCGAAATACAATGAATATGAAGGTGATGCCACGCGTTATGATGTGCGCGTCAGCGCCCGCACCGGCGAGTTTTCACAGGCCACCGATTTAAGCCGCGTCTACTTGCGCGGGCAAACTGGCCAATTGGTGCGTTTAGATACCATTGCTGAATTAGAACCAAGCCTTGGGCCAGCAACGGTCAATCAAATTGATCTGCAATACGGTGCGAATTTCTTTATTACGCCGACAGTGGCACTGGATGAAAGTATTGTGCTCGCACGCGAGTTGGCAGATGACATGTTACCACTGGGGTATAGCATTCAATTATTAGGCAGTGCCGATGAGTTTGAGAAAACTGTCAGCTACGTGCGCTTTGCCTTGTTGATGGCCGTACTGTTAATTTTCATGGTGTTGGCGAGCCAGTTTAACTCGTATGTGCAGCCACTCATGGTGATGTTAGCGCAGCCGCTGGCCATTATCGGTGCATTATTTGCCTTATGGATAGGCAGCCACACGCTTAATATTTATTCGATGATTGGTATGATCTTGCTGATGGGTTTGGTGGCGAAAAACTCTATCTTGATGATTGATCTGACCAATCAGCTGCGCGAAAAAGGGCGGGGCGTGAATGAGGCCTTGTTAGAAGCCTGCCCTTTGCGTATGCGGCCCGTACTCATGACCTCATTCACCGTGATTTTTGCAATGCTGCCAGCCGCCCTGGGGCGCGGCGCCGGCGCCGATACCAACGCGCCACTGTCGGTTGCCGTGATCGGCGGCATGGTGTCTTCTACCTTCCTGACCTTAGTGGTTATTCCGGCTGTTTACTCGCTTGTTGAAAATTTTCGCGAGCGGTTGAGGCAGCGCAAAGCAGAAAAGAAAGCTCAGACTTCAGCTATAGAAAACTAGCTGGCTAATTTCATTTTTTCAAGGCGATAAATTTATTTGCTCATGTTATTGACAATAAATTTATTTTAATGCAATACTTACTCAAAACGTGTTCTTTTTTTAGGAAGTATTATGCAGTCGTTGTTGGAACAAGGTGGATTTTTCTTATTTTTGGTTTTTTTCTTTCCTGGTTTTGTTTCTCTTAAGTTTTATGACCTACTGACTACAGGTGATAAGAGAGACTTTTCAAGATCATTGCTTGATGCAATTGCATATAGTTTTATAAATTTTATTTTTCTAATTTGGTTTGTTCCTGAAGTTTTTGAACTTTGGGAAGCTAATATAGTTTCATTACAATTTTGGTTTTTTAATGCTGCTTATTTTATTGCTGGTCCAGTGCTATGGCCATATTTGTTTTTACATGTTACTAAATTGCAGTGGTTTTCTAGGCACTTAACCACCTATTCGTTACGTGCTTGGGATAGAGTATTTGGTTTGAGAAAGCCAAACTGGATAATCGTCCATCTTCAGGATGGTCGAAAAGTTGGTGGGATCTTTGCGGAAAACTCATATGCTTCATCTTACCCAGCACCGGAACAGATTTATCTTGAAAAAGTTTGGCAGCTAGATACGGAAGGGAAGTTTGAGAAGCAAATTGAAGGATCTCGTGGTATGCTTATCTTGGATGGCCAGATTGCTGCTATTGAATTATTTAATGCTGAAAATGTAAATAACGAGAAAAATCTATGAAAAATAGAAGCTTAAATATTGTAGAAAAAGGTTATCGCCCCATTGGAGAGGTTGATATTAGTCGGCCACCACAAGGCGGTTCTGGTATGCCTCCAAAAGAGCCAGCTAAGAGCACAGCTCCCCAGCAAGCTAGCCCAATTGCCAAGGATAATTTAAGCAACCTGTAGTTTTATAAAGGTTTTGTCCCTGGAGAGGTTTGGCTCACACGCAAGCAAGAGGCCCCCGCATCTGACAAAAAATATCCTATTTAATAGGACAAGTATCCTCAACTCTATGGATCGCCATTGCAGTCGCCTCACCCCCACCGATACATAAGCTAGCCACACCGCGGCGCAGGTTATATTTTTCAAGTGCAGCCAGTAGCGTCACTAAAATACGGGCGCCAGACGCCCCAATAGGATGACCAAGCGCGCAAGCACCGCCATGAATATTCACTTTTTCATGCGGTAAATTGTGCTCTTTCATCGCCGCTAACGTCACAACAGCAAACGCTTCGTTGATTTCAAATAAGTCGACATCATCAGCCTGCCAATTGGCTTTTTCCATCACTTGTTTGATAGCCCCGACCGGCGCAGTGGTAAACCACTCGGGCTCTTGTGATTGCGTCGCATGTGCCACAATGGTGGCGAGCGGGTGCAGGCCCCGTTTTTCGGCTTCAGAGCGCTTCATTAATACCAGTGCAGCAGCGCCATCGGAAATCGAGCTGGCGTTGGCGGCGGTGACCGTGCCTTCAGGTGTGAAAGCAGGGCGCAGTTTAGGGATTTTATCGAGCTTATCGAGGCTTGGGAGTTGATCCACGCTGTGGGTCACTTCACCTTTACGTGTTGTCTCAATGACAGGCACAATCTCTTTTTCAAAATCCCCGTCACCTGAAGCGGTGTGCGCGCGCTGCAATGAGGAGATGGCAAATTCATCTTGTGCTTCGCGGCTAATATCATATTTTGCGGCGGTGGCATCGGCAAAACAACCCATTGCGCGGCCTTTGTCGTAAGCGTCTTCCAGGCCATCGAGTTGCATGTGATCATAAACTGTATCGTGACCAAAACGGTAACCGCCGCGTGCTTTTTGCAGCAAGTAGGGTGCACGCGTCATGTTTTCCATGCCACCGGCGACCATCACGTCACCGCTGTTGCCGGCCAGCAGCAAGTCATGCGCTAACATGACGGCTTTCATGCCCGAGCCACACATTTTATTGATGGTGGTGGCGCCAACGCCAAGCGGTAGGCCTGCCGCGATAGAAGCTTGCCGCGCAGGCGCTTGGCCTTGCCCAGCAGGTAACACACAGCCCATAATAACTTCATCGATGGCATCCGATGCAAGCGGGCTGGAAGCACGCGCTAAAGCACCTTTAATGGCCGCTGCGCCTAAATCGGCTGCAGGCACATTGCTAAATTGGCCCATGAGATTACCGACCGGTGTGCGGGCTATGCTTACAATAACAATAGGATCTTCTTTCATTACTTAGTTTCTCTAAAAAGCTCTCTGCCAATCAACATCCGTCGAATTTCCGACGTACCGGCGCCAATTTCATACAGCTTGGCATCGCGCAACAAGCGCCCGACCGGATATTCATTAATGTAACCATTGCCGCCCAAACACTGAATGGCTTCCAGCGCCATTTGGGTGGCTTTTTCGGCTAAATATAAAATCACGCCAGCGGCATCTTTGCGAGCGGTTTCGCCACGGTCATAGGCTTTGGCCACCGCATAAAGATAAGCACGGCAAGCGTTAAGTGTCGTATACATATCCGCCACTTTACCTTGAATAAACTGAAACTCGCCAATCGGCTGGTCAAATTGCTTGCGCTCATGAATATAAGGCACCACGGCATCAAGACACGCCTGCATAATGCCCAAAGGCCCTGCAGCCAGCACCAGGCGCTCATAATCTAAACCGCTCATGAGCACGGCAATCCCTTTGTTTTCTTTGCCTAAGATATTTTCAACGGGCACTTCACAATCTTCAAAAACAAGCTCGCAGGTATTGGAACCGCGCATGCCTAATTTATCAAGTTTTTGCGCAGTACGAAAACCTTTAAACCCTTTTTCAATAATAAAAGCACTGACACCCTTAGAACCGGCATCTTTATCTGTTTTGGCATAAACGACCAAAGTACTGGCTTCTGGGCCGTTAGTGATCCACATCTTGGTGCCGTTCAAAATATAATGATCGCCTTTTTTATCCGCACGCAAACGCATGCTGGTAACATCTGAGCCAGAACCTGACTCACTGATAGCCAATGCGCCAGTGTGTTCGCCAGAAATCAATTTAGGCAGGTATTTTTGCTTTTGTTCCGGGGTGCCGTGGCGGGTGATTTGATTAATGCACAGATTAGAGTGTGCACCATAACTTAAACCAATAGAGGCAGAAGCCCGGCTGATTTCTTCCATGGCAATCACATGTGCAAGGTAACCCATGCTTGCGCCGCCGTATTCTTCTTCAGCGGTGATCCCCAGCACGCCCAGTTCACCGAGTTTGCGCCACATGTGCTGAGGAAACTCATTCTGACGATCGGTTTCTTCAGCGATAGGGGCGATTTCGTTTTCAGCAAATTGACGTACGCTGTCGCGTAGCATGTCAATCGTCTCGCCGAGGTCAAAATTTAAAACCATAACAGCTTGTCCTCCTTGGAAATTTAACGTTCAGCCTTTTTGCTTTTCTCGTATTGAGAATAGATATAAAGGTAAGATTTGCAGCCCCGTATAATCGCATAAGCGGCTGGTTTATACCAGTAGGGAAGGGGGGAATAATCCCTGTGATGGATACGGGAACAACTGTTGCAGGGGAGAGCAAGTTGTAATGCTAAACGCAAAGCTCAGCGCAAAAAAAAAGCGCACTGTAAAGTGCGCTTTTACTATTTCAAGATGTTGTATCTTGCGTTATTTAGTTTTTCATTACCCATCGACATGGACTGACATTTGCGTCGTCACAGCTAAACCCTTCGAATCGACAGCCGCTTAGATTGCCTGATGTGATGTCAAAGCTGTAAGACTCTCCATGATTATAGGGCTTATAGTCGACCGTACCGTTTAAGGCACCTGTGTGCTCATAGACACAGAATCTGTCTGAATCTCCATAGTCGAGACTAGTTCTCAGAGGATGACTAAACTCGCCATAACTCACTTGATAGCTATCAATTTGTTTCTCGTAAATCTGATCATTCTCTACTTCAATTAAATACATCGCCATTTTTTCATTTTGATGTAAGGTAATGTGGCAGACAGCAGTGCTAGGGTCATTTGCAGGGTCATAGTCTACGGTTGCTTCACCATAGTAACGCGTGCTTTCATAGTCGTTACCACTGCGCTCTTCAAACACTTCTACGCTACAAATATCATCAATTTCTGGCTCTGTTGTGTCCACTGTGATCGTGAGTCTACGATCTGCAAACGCTTCACCATTTCCCGTTCCGCTCACAATCGGTTGGTCAGTGCTGAGATAACTTAATGTGCCATCTACGCCGCTGTTATTTTCAAGGGTGATTTCAACGGGGCTGTTTGCATTGGCAATAAGCTGGTTAGGATAGTTGCTGTTACCAAAATCACCACCCGCAGAAGGAGAATTCCACCCGTAATCTACGCCGCTATTATCAATATAGACGAGCATTTCAGAAATAGCAGGGTTTTCTTCTACCACTACTTTACAGCTGGTTTGATTGCTAGCGTCATCAATTCTGATGATACCAAACCCTAAGTTGTAAGAGTCTTCGCCGTTTACAGTACAGCTATTACTGGTGAGCTGCAAAGCAACATTTGCATTGCCGTCACCATCGCTGACGTCTAAGGTGATATTAACGTCACCACTTTGACCTTCATATTGCACCATGTGGAAGGGATCACTGCCTGGATAGATGTAACCTACCGCATGAGGTTGTAACTCAGCATCATTTAACGCAGGGAAGCTGTCTACCGTGACGGTGAAACCTGAATTAGCATTGATGTCGACTTCCATATGGTTAGCTGCAGGATTTTGCTTAACAGTAAATTCACACTCTGAAACGCCTGGTGTTGCATTATAGTTAAGTGCATACTTCACTGCGTTATCAATGGTTGCCTCACAAGTGCTATCTGTATAGTTCCATGACAGTTTTACTTCGGCATCACCACTGGTGCTATCATCTTCTATTTGGAAGTAAGCTTCACCCGTGGCAGTGTCGGTTGTCTCGTAGGTGGCACCAAATACAATGCTATTGCCAGGTGTGGCATTATCATCACTTAAGTCAGCAGGATCAATCTCGTCCCATTTTGATGTGCCATCATCGGGTTCGAGCTTCCAGCTTGCGCCTTTATAAGCCTGTACTGTATAGCCTTGGCTACTATGGCCACTTTGCGCTGTATCATTTTCAAGCGTAATAGCCATAGGCGCAGTGTCATTGATAGAAACAGTACATGTCTTGCTGGCATATTGTGCACTGATTTCAGCAAAGCCTAAATTAGGAGAGCCATCAATACTGCAATCTCCATCGCTCAACAATAAAGTTGCCGTCGCATTCTGACCAACACCCCCTGAAATATGCATATCAATAGAGGCGTTCATTGGGAGGCTGTTATATTGCGCGAAATAAAACGGATCTGTTTCGTCAGGGTAGGTGGTGCCTCTTGGATCAGGCTGTAATTCGCCATTAGCAGCACTGAATGCTTCAATGCTGACTTCATAGTCATCACTGACAGCGACATGAACTTGCATGGATTTCTCAATGGTGTTTTGTGCCACAGTAAATGCACATTCAGTACCTGAAAGTGAAGGGGCTAATGCAACGTTGTATTTGTCAGTATTGCCCCAAACAGGTGTGACACATTCCAGTGTATCGGGGAAGGTGTGATTCCAGGCCAGCTTGATTTCATCATCACCGCTAGTACTGTCGTCTTCTATTTGGAAGTAAGCTTCACCACTGGCAGGTTCAGATGTGTTATAGCCCACACCAAATGAAACAGTCTTGCCAGGTTCAGCGTTATCGCCACTTAAATCAAGAGGGTCAATGCCTACCCACTTTGAGGCCTCATCTGGTTCTAGTTTCCAGTCTGACCCTTTATAGGCTTGTACAGTGTATCCTGGGTTGCCGCTATAACCACTTGGCGCAGTCTCATTAGCAAGACTGATGTTGATGGGAGCAGATTCTGTGACCGTGACAGTGCAGACACCACTGTTGTGTTGTGTATCAATGATAGCAAAGCCTAAATCAGTAGAGCCTTCGATGTTACAAGCGCCATTGCCTAATAATAATGTTGCATTGGCACTCTGGCCCAGGTTATCGAAAACTTCCATATCAATAGAGGCGTTTGTCGATAGAGTATTATATTGCGCTAAGTGAAATGGTGCTGTTGTATCATCTGGATACGTATAGCCAGTCACATCAGGTTGTAACTCGCCATTTGAAGAAGAAAAGGAGTCAATTGTTATCTTGAAATCAGAGTCTGGTTGCATATTCAATTGCATTGACTTCCCAATATTATGCTGTTTAACGGTGAATACACAAATAGAGTGTTCTGGGGCAAAGCTGACTGAGTATTTGTCAGTGCGATCAACGTTAGCCGAGCATGTGGTGGTGCCATCAACTTGATAGGTCCAGTCAAGTGATACTTTGGCATCACTGCTGGTGCTGGTGTCGTTAATGGTAAAATAAGCTTCACCAGAACCGCCATCTTGTGAGGTATACAAAGCACCAAATGTCGCTGTTTCATCGACATCAGCAGCAAGTTGGGTAACATCGCCATTTGGAATGCCTGTGAATTCAGAACCATCAGGTGAAACATTCCAGTTCTCACCATCAGAACCATTGATGGCATAACCGGCATTAAAACGATCGGCTGGTTCCGTCTCGTTAACAACATTAATATTGATGCCATTTGCGACGAGGGTAAAGTCACAAGAATATTGGCCTGTGCTCCACAAGATGCTGTAGTCATGACCTGAGCTATCAAAAGAAGCATCACAGAGAGTTGTTTGCTCGTAATGATCCCATGCAATAGTAAGGTCTGGCCCACCAAAGATATTATAAGTTACTTCACCAGAACTAGCCGGGCTACTTTGCGTGTAGCTTGTTGCAGTTAAACTTAAGGTTTCACCTTGAGAAACATCAACTAAAGGATTTGGTTCAAGTAAGTGTGACTCTGGCATATCAAATGCAACATGTCTCACCACAGAACTGGTTGCGTTAGTAAGAGAAATTTCAATGGTGTCATCCAAGAGAGGAGCACCAAAAATTAACTCACAGCTGTAGCTTATTTTGGAAGAAGTTGATCTTCTAACCTTGCCGTTATTATCGAGTAAATATTTTTTTGCTTTTAAGTCATCTAAATAATCACTTGGGATACCTGATGCCTCGAAGCGCACATCCTCTAGGCAGTTCATATTGTCATAGTTATGTTGCCAATCTATAGCAAATGTGAGTGCATCAGTAACGCTGGGGTCATTAACAAGATAAACAACCTCGCCTTCCGGATAATGGTCCGCGCCTAGGTGCATATGCTCGCCGTCAGGATAGGCCGCTCCTGTTGCCGTATTGCTATACCCTTGTGGACGATCAATGAGTAGGAATGTGCCAGAGGCATTTTCGTTGGGTTTAAGCTCAATAAGATCATCATGAAGCTCTTGTAATATCCCCAGGCTCTTGTGCTTCCAGTCTAAATGCGGCTTATTGGCAGGCACTTCAAGAAGAAGCTCACTATTATTTGTAATCTTGACTTCAAGATGTCGATTGAAGTAGGTGCTAGTTTGAGTAGTCTGCTCGCTGTGAATGCCATCAGAGCCCCATGCACTTGATTCGGCAAGTAGCATAGAGGGAACAAAAGACAGTAAAACAACTATAAAAAGGTGAATTTGTTTTTTCATTATCATAATCCTGTTTTAGCGACAAGCCTGTGCCCCAGCAGTAATTGTATTTGCTGAGCAGGGCGCTGAACTAAAGCGACGAATGCTGGTTTTTAGATTGGGGATATTTTTTCCACCGGCTGACACAGTCTCCATGTCTTCTATGTCTACATAAAACCATTTGGCGCTCTGGTGATGGCTAGTTTGGAGTTCTTTAAAAATACCGTTGTCTGCTATTTCAGTGTACATCTCTAATCCTTGCGTATTACTGTTGTTGCTTTGGCAAGAAAGATGACCTGACACACCCGCTGCTGGCTCAGGGTGTGAGTTCGGCGTTAAAGATTTTCTGTTACAAGTCTGACCATTTTGCAAACAGGTAGGTATAGCACTCTCAAAGTAAGAGCAAACATAATTGCGCTTGTTACCGCTTTTTTCTTGCGGGCGTATGGCGATGCGGTGTTTCCCAAGAAAAATTTCACCAGCATCTTCTCCGTCATCATATTTGGTTTGATAGACATTAAGCGTGATATACCCGGTCGACATATCAGAGCCAAGGTTGCTATAACGGAATGAAAAAAGAACAGAAGAGTCAGGTCGAAGAATAGGTTTGTCATCTCCCTGCTTCTGGAGGGTTTTCTTCTCCGCTAACTTGTTGGGACTATGGAAGCCTGTAAACCACTCGCTATTATCTTCCACCTCTAAACGGAGATTGTCTGTTAGATTATTAACAAATACATGAACGGCGCGGTGAGGCTTGCATTTATTTTGGTTTTGAAAATCGCCGTTGCAATCATTGCTCCATGCATTTTCATAACAATTTTCAGATAATTTACTGCAATTGGCGGCGAAAGCCGGCGCGCTGATGAAGGCGCCCATGCAAAATGGAAAAAGAAGCGTTGTCAGAAATTTTTTCATGTCTAGTTCCTGTTGTTAATTGATTTCAACGGAGATGGTTTGTGGCTGCGTTGATTTTCACTGTTAGTATTAAGCATTTCTATATGCTGAAAAGTGGCTAAGCGTTTTGCAGATAACTTCCCATAAGGCACATAGTGAATAGCTTGGCTAATATAAATAGGGGTGTTCATATTGCTGTTGCCAGACACGTGAATGGAGGGTGCAGTTGTTAAATCAGCCAGATAGTGACCAATACTGATGGCGGTCTGGTTTCTGCTGAAATAGCTGCTTTTTTGTGCATCTCGTTGTTGAGTGTTTTTGACTAGCTTGTAGTCAATCGCGCGCCAGTTTTTCGAGGCGACAAGACTGTGCGTGATATCTAAGCCAGTATTGTTAAACCAGACTTCACTTAAACCCCATGCATGTTTATCAGCCACTTCAATAAAGCGATGACATCCCATACCGGTAAGTTTAGCACTTTCTAAGCATTGGTAAGTGATGTGGTTGGTGTTCAGTGGTGCAAAATCATGCTCTTGTGCGAGTCGGTTTAATTGTGCCAATTGGTTTTTAGCAAAACTTAACGTACTTGCACGATTAAGCAAATAACCCTGAATGCCTGATTGCAGAGAGGTGATGTCACGCTCGGTATTCATCATGCGAAGCAGTGCTTCCATGTTGCGAGGCAAGGCTTTCTCTGACGCTGGCTGGATATAAAGCGTTGCATAGCCATTTAAGGCATTTTCATGTGCTACTTTTTCAAAGTCACGACGGGCCATATCAGTGATCACAATATTGGCAGCATTTGAACGATTGCCTTGTGCTTTAGGCAGTGCTAATAAGAAATCAATGGCTTCACCACTTTCCGCAGGACCAGTAAAGGTACCCATCGCAAAAGCTTGAATGTTATAGCCTGGCTTATGGACTTCTGCAATAGATAAATCACCTAAACGTGCATTGCCATAATAAGCCTGGAGCATGCGCTCTTCTAATGCTTGTTCTGCTTGCTGCGCTTGTCTTGCTGATGTGGTGGTAAATAAAGTGGCAGCGACTACTTGCTCAGGCTGGTAGCCGAGCGAAAGTAGCGCTGATGTAAGTTGTTCTTCATAAGGATTTTGTCGTACAGGCGGCTCACCGTATTCCTCGTCTTCAATATCAACAATACCAATAGTGGGTTCAGCAGGTGTTGCAACAGCAGGGGCTGCTTGGTAGCTAATGTATTGATTGATACCTTGTTCCAGGGTGAAAACATACTGCTGATTGGTTTTCAATGCTTGTTCAGCAAAAGCGGTGATTAAACAGGCGCCGTTATTGTCTGTGATATTCACATCCAGCGCTAAACGTTGGCCAGTGCTCGCATCATAAAGACTGGCTGCGTTGCTGCTGAGAGTGCCTTCTTCAATAGCTGTTGCTAAGAAGCTTTGTTGACTGATATGACAATTTGGCAAATGCACCATCATAGGGGTCAGCACAGAAAAACCGTCCTGGCCATTTAGCGTGGCCGCTAGCGTTAAGTGCTCAGGGGTAAGCATTTCATTATTTTCAGAAAAATGAATGCGTAATCCTGTTGCTGACTGAGCACTTTCTTGCGTATCCAAGTTGCTTGGGAAAATTTCCACTTGGCTAGACGATGAAGCGAGTGTGTCCGCTCTTGCTTGATTGGTAAACCAATCCCCCAACATGCCCAATGAAACCAGTGCCACTATTGGGAGGGCATAAAGCGATACGCGTTTGTTTTTTGCTTTTGTCATAACGTCTTTCTTCCTATTAACTTTTTACTAACCTACCAACCAAATTAATTGCAGGCCTAAGCGACTAACTTGTTGAGAAAGCTCGCCTTCGAGGCTTTCTTTGTTGCCGTTTCCGCCGTTAGGGCTGCTTGAGGTCATATCGATATCGGTATCGCTGTAGATACTGAACATATAAGCCGCATCGAGGATCCACTTTGGATGTAAGATGAATTGGATACCCGCTGCGAGGTCTACTACCGAACCACCTGGCTGCATCGGCGTACCGATGTCATCACGCATAGGATCGGTTTCGTATGCCACACCACCTCGTAAACGGAAGCGTTCAGTTAAACGGTAGTAAGTACCGACTGCAAAACGGAAGCTGTCATCCCACGATTCGCCTTGTGTATTAAAGTGTGGATCGGTTGGTTGAACTGTGCTATCGGGTTCGCTATAAACGGGGTTGTAGTTTTCAAAGGTGCTCCAGCCGATATAGCTGACGTCGGCCATTAATGACAGGCGAGGCGTCATCATGTGTGTCACACTTAATGTGGCGACACCGGGTACATTGATATTGCTATCAAATGATTTGTCGACCATGCCATATCGTTCGCCAAGGTCCCAGTTATTCGTATCATATTCCACGTCACCGTCAATATCGTGTTTAATGCTTGAGCGGTAGCTCAGACCAATCGCAGTGCGTTGTAATTGGTATAACAATCCTGCATTCCAGCCATAGCCAAAGTTGCTGCCTGATTCGCTGACGCTACCATCTGTTAAGCCACCACACCCACTGCTAAAGTGCTTGCAGATGGTTTCAAGATCTACCGCACGATTATATTCACTGCTGAGATATTGCACACTAAAGCCTGCACCAACAGAGAGGCGTTGGCTAAGCTGATAAGCGATATTAGGGTTAATGTTCAAAGTGTTGACTTTGCTTTCAGTCGTGGTGTAACGGCTGACTTCATCATCACCAAAATCTTGTTTGATTTGATAAGGAGTGGTGATCCCTAAACCAATAACCAATGGTCGTTCTTTTACTTCAAAGGGATGTAAATAAAAGATAGAGGGCGCAAATTGCGTGGTTGAACTATCGGCATCATCGATTGATGAGAAAGAGTCGCCGTTAAAGTCGGTGGCCTCATCAATAGACAAATCACTACTACGGAAAGTGACGGTACCGCCAATCACTAAATGCTTTGTGCGGAATTGTGTCATCAACGCAGGGTTATAGTGCATATTACTGGCATCAGAAGCCATAGACGCACTACCGGCACCGGCGGTACCCATGGTAGAGGCACTGATGGGCCCCAGGGCACTTGCTGAGGCATGAGATGCACCCAGTACAAAGGCAGAAAAGGCAACAAATACGGTAATCGGGGCGAGCCACGTGTGGCGCTTTAATAGAGAGTGAGACATAACGAAATTTTCTTTAGTTTGTTATTTCTCCCTCCCTGGATAAATATGAATTTAACTGCAACAAAACATCAGCCACGCACGACAAGGTGGGCTAATGCACGATTTGCTTAAGCGTTAATATTGTTTTGTTAAGCGATAACTTCAGCCGATCGGCTTGCTTATTATTATTATTGGGTAGGCAAAGTTATGGTCTAGCCGGCTAACACAATATTAATTCAGTTTAATCAGAGACTAAGCTGAATAAATTATGCTAGCCAAATAGCTAGTTCCGAGTATTTTACGTAACTGAGAGATTTTGTCAAGACCTGGCAGCTATTTTTTAGAAGGGTAACTTATTTTTTGATTTGCAAAAAATATTTAAAATCAATGCCTTATGTTTTATTGTGTGGAAATTTTCCTTGTTTTGCGGGTAGATAGAGGCATCATGTTTTCCTTTATTTTTTGCTGATTATTCAGAGTATTTACGCGTTGAAGAAGGGAGGGAAGTACTAATTCGGAGTGTACTCCAAAAATTCAGTCAATTATTAGGAGTACACTCCAGGTTTTTGTTGTTTTTTCACTACACAAAATCCAGTTTTCTTGATTTTGTGTAGTGAAGTTGAGGCAGAATTTGCTACACAAAATCCAAAAAATCGGATTTTGTGATCCTGATTGAGGAGTGGGATTAGTCGGCAGACTCTAAATCTTTGATCACAATCGATAAAAAGCGGGTGGCTTCGCCGCCAGTGACGGCGCGGTGATCAAAGGTCAGTGAAAGCGGTATCACGCGGCGTACTTGCGGGCTGCCATCAACAGGCAGTACCGACTCGCGGATTTTACCGGTGCCGAGGATAGCCACAGTGGGCGGTACGACAACTGGGCAGGCATAGCGCGCCGCAAACATGCCGAAATTAGTCAGTGTAATACTGTGGCCTTGTAGATCGGCTGGTGGAATAGAGCGATCGCCCACTTGCTGTTTCAAGGTATTGATACGTTCGCGCAGCTGAGTGGGATCTTGTTTATCGGCATCGCGGATGATGGGCACAAATAAACCATCTGGGGTATCCATCGCTAGCCCAATGTTGATGTTCTCTGAAATCTGCCGTGAAAGGTCGTCAGCTTTGTAATAGGCATTCAGCGCAGGTTCTTCTTTGCAGCCGGCCACAAGTGCGCGGATCACACGTGCGGTAATATCAGTTTTGGCTGGCCAGTCTTGGATATCGGCATCATCAAAAATCGACACAGGCACGACTTGGGCGTGTGCGGCAATCATGGTTTGCGCCATGATGCGGCGCGTGCCTTTTAATTGCTCAAATGGCCCGCTGGGCATGACCATGCCGGGTACTTGAGGCACCAAAGGTGCCGCTGTCGCGGCTTGGCCACCGAGTGATGGCACAGCGTGTTTAATATCTTCTGCGGTGATCGCGCCGCCCGTGCCGGTGCCTGTCACTTTACTTAAGTCTACGCCTAATGTTTTGGCGAGCATGCGCACGGCAGGCAGGGCTTTGACGCCAGCACCACTGGCGGCGCCCGCGCTTACGGTGGGCGAGACCACTTTAGCGGTTTCGGCGACGACTTCTTCGCTGGTTTCAATTTTACCGGCCACGGTACCCGTGTCTTTCTTTCCTTCCGCTTCGTATTCAACCAGCGGTGCGCCAACTGGAATAATGTCACCGGCCTTACCGTGCAGCTTTTTAATCTTGCCGGTATGTGGGGAGGGTACTTCCACAACGGCTTTTGCCGTTTCCATTGAGACTAATGGCTCATCCGTATGGACTTCATCGCCTTCTTTGACATGCCATTCATGTATTTCCGCTTCAGTGAGGCCTTCGCCGAGATCGGGTAGATTAAATATGTTCATTGCTTTTTCCTAATCTTTAATCTTATTTATGCGTATTCGAGTACTTCTTGCACGCCCGCTAAAATTTGCGCTTCAGAAGGCAGATAGTGTTTTTCTAATTTAAAATAAGGCATGACGGTATCATAACCGGTGACACGCTTCACAGGTGCCATGAGTGAGGTCAGCGCTTTTTCCGCAATTTGGGCCGCAATCTCCGCGCCCACCCCAAAACTGCGACACGCTTCATGCACAATCACGCAGCGCCCCGTTTTTTCAACAGACTGCAATATCGTATTCATATCGAGCGGCTTGATGGTCGCCACGTCGATGACCTCAGCACTCACGCCTTGCTTGGCAAGCGTATTAGCGACTTTTAACGTTTCATGCGTTGATGCACCCCAGGTGACCAGTGTGATATCGGTGCCTTCACGCAACTGGAAGCAAACATCTAAAGGTAAGGCTTCACCATTATCAGGCACTTCTTGTTTGACCAAACGGTAAATACGTTTAGGCTCTAAAAAGATAACCGGATCGGGATCGCGAATGGCCGCCAGCAGCAAACCATAGGCCAAGGTGGGCGAAGAAGGGATCACCACACGTAAACCCGGAATATGCGCCAGCAGCGCCTCCGTGCTTTCAGAATGATGTTCGGGGGCATGAATGCCGCCGCCAAACGGCGCGCGCATGACCATCGGGCAAGTCAAGCGACCACGCGTGCGGTTACGCATGCGAGCAGCATGGGTAATCATTTGATCCACGGCGGGGAAGATAAACCCCATGAATTGAATTTCAGCAATCGGTTTTAAACCTTGTGCGGCCATTCCAATAGAGGCGCCGGCGATCATCGATTCGGCCAGCGGGGTATCCATGACCCGATCTTTACCAAAGCGCTGTTGCAGGCCGGCTGTTGCGCGAAACACGCCGCCGTTCACGCCCACATCTTCGCCGAGCACCACGGTATCAGGATCAGCATTTAACTCATAAGCCAGTGCTTGCGTCACGGCTTCGACTAACGTAATTGCATTATTAGCCATGGACTGCTTCTCCTTTTTCTTCTAACGCTTGCTGTTCTTGTAGCAAGGCATCGCGCTGATCGGCAAGCGACGCTGGCCATGTTTCGTATAAATAATCGACCATGCTGGTGAGTGGCTGATTTTCAGTATTTAAGTAAGCATCCACCGCGGCTTGTACTTTTTCAGCACACTCTGCTTGCAGGGCGTTTTCTTTTTCTTTGTCCCACAGGCCTTGGTTCAATAAATAGTTATATAAACGTACTAAAGGACATTTTTTGCGGTGCTCATCGACTTCTTCACGTGGGCGGTAACGGCTCGCGTCATCGGCCGTGGTGTGATCACACATGCGGTAGGTTAAGGCTTCGATGAGTGTCGGCCCGCCGCCTTGACGTGCATTTTCGATAGCTTGTTCGAGTGTATGATGCATGGCGATGACGTCATTGCCGTCGACTTGTTCACCATCAAACCCGGCAGCGATGGCTTTTTGTGCAATGGTTTGTGCGGCGGTTTGCTCGCTCAGCGGCACAGAAATCGCCCACTTATTGTTATTGACAACAAACACAACAGGCAAATTCCAAGCTCCCGCTAAATTGATTGCTTCGTAAAAATCACCTTCGGAAGTCGCGCCATCGCCACAGGAGACCACGGCGACGCGGGGTTGTTTGCGTAATTTAAAAGCAGTGGCCACACCGGTTGCATGCAAACATTGGCTCGCAATGGGTACACTAATAGGAAAGTCTTCACTGGTGCCATCACCAAAATTGCTGCCGCGCTCGTCACCGCCCCAATAATTAAAGATATCTTCGATTTTCACGCCGCGCTGTAACATGGTGCCTTGTTCACGATAATAAGGGCAGAAAACATCTTCTTTGCGCATGGCATGACCAATCGCAACCGAAATGGCTTCTTGTCCAAGGGAAGAAGGGTAGGTGCCCATGCGACCGGTGCGTTGCAAGTTAACAGCTTTGGCATCCGCAGCGCGTGTCAGTGACATCGTGCGATAAAGGTAAAGTAGGGTATCGGGATCTTTAGCAAATTCAGGTAAGTCTTGTGTGGTGTTGCCATGCTCATCAAGAAAACGTAAATGAGAAATACTAAAGGAGGCGACTTGTTCACGTTGCATATAATTTTCTCAACTTGAATTCATTATTGGTTATTTTTTTGCGCAGCATAACATATGGGGGCAGTTGCGCAAGCATGCGGAGGGGGTGAGACTGGGAAATAGTGGGAATATCAGATGCTTATCCTTTATTACTTAATGTGGGCTAATGATCGCACTCAAGGTCTTTTCGCAGTAGAATGGGGAAGGAGAGCAAACATCAGTTGAGGAGAGCAGATGCGCGATTATATGACAGGCTTTGGTAGTCATTTTGAAACGGAAGCGATACCGGGCGCCCTGCCGGTGGGGCAAAACTCACCCCAAAAAGTGGCGTACGGTTTATATGCTGAGCAATTGAGTGGGACGGCTTTTACGGCGCCTCGAGATCAGAACCATCGCAGTTGGTTATACCGCATTCGCCCGTCGGTGATGCATTCTCATTTTCGTCAAATTAAACTCGGTGCCTTGCGTTGTTCTCCTTTTGCAGAAGAACCGCCATCGCCTGATCAAATGCGATGGGATCCGATCCCTTACCCTGACGCGCCCACCGATTTTGTAAGCGGCCTGTGGACACAAGCAGGCCACGGCAGCATTGAGCACCAACAAGGTGCCGCGGTTCACTTGTATGCGATTAATGAATCGATGACCAATCGCTATTTTTATAATGCTGACGGTGAATTGCTGATTGTGCCGCAAGAAGGCGGCCTGCAGTTTAAAACCGAATGCGGTGTATTAGATGTGGCGCCGGGTGAAATTGTGGTGATACCCCGTGGCATGAAGTTCCAAGTGGTGTTAGCAGGTGACAAAGCACGTGGTTACCTTTGTGAAAACTTTGGTGCGATGCTTGCTTTACCGGATTTAGGCCCCATTGGCGCCAACGGCTTGGCCAATCCCCGTGACTTTTTAATACCCACCGCAAGTTATGAAGAGCGTACGGGTGATTTTGAATTGATTGCAAAATACCAAGGCCATTTATGGTCAGCGGAAATTGGGCATTCGCCGCTTGATGTGGTTGCCTGGCATGGTAACTACGCGCCGTATAAATATGACTTGGCACGTTTTAATACGATGAACACGGTGAGTTTTGATCATCCCGACCCGTCTATTTTTACAGTGCTCACCTCACAAACCAATACGCCAGGCGTGGCCAATGTCGATTTTGTGATTTTCCCGGCGCGCTGGATGGTGGCAGAGCATACCTTCCGCCCACCGTATTACCATCGCAATATCATGAGTGAATATATGGGCTTGATCCACGGGGTGTATGATGCGAAAAAAGCCGGCTTTGTCCCCGGCGGCAGCAGTTTGCACAATTGCATGTCAGCGCATGGGCCCAGTAAAGACGTGTTTGAGCAAGCAACGAACGCGAAGCTGCAACCTGAGCGTTATGAAAACACGCTGGCTTTTATGTTTGAAAGTTGTTTTGCGTGGCACCCAACAGAGGCTGCGCTCAATGCAGACTTTAGACAAACAGATTATTTGTCATGTTGGGATGGGTTGGAGTCTTATTTTGAGCCGCCGGCGAGGTAGTTTTTAGTTCATTGTAGTTTTTTATAGTTTATTGCTGGGGTTAGTGAACCCCTCACCCCGGCCCTCTCCCCTTGGAGGGGAGAGGGTTAGGGTGAGGGGTTATTTTTTTTAGGGGGTCAATATGGCTTTATATAAGTTATTAGCGTCTAAGTTACTATTTCTTTGCTGCAGCAGTCTCGCATTTGCAGGCACAACTGACTTCCCAAGTCAGCGCGAAACCGATCACCAAGCAGAAGTGTTGATTGCCCAAGTGCGCGATCTGGGCAGCGTAGATGAAAAAATCACGGCGCTGACAGACTACTTCATCAAAGGCAATTACCCCTATGCGTACGGCCCACTGGGTGAGGGGCCAACAGGCCATTATAATCAAAGCCCATTGTATCGTTTTGATGTATTTGACTGCACAACGTTTGTTGAGACGGTTGTGAGTTTGGCCCAAGCACGCGACTTGCCCGCCTTCCAAGCAAATATGAATAACATTCGTTACAAAGATAGTGAGATATCATTTGTCACGCGTAATCATTTCCCCAGCAGCGATTGGGTGCCGAATAATATCGCCAATGGCATTTTTGTGGATGCCACACAAGATGTACGTGAGAAAGCGCTCGATACCGCGAGTGCCTATATGGCACGTGTGGCCAATACACCGCTGGTCTACATCAATAAAAAAGCATGGTACGGGAAATTACCAATGGATCGCATTGTGTTGCCGAAGGCAAATGAAGCCGAGAAAGAAGTCGCCTTAGCCGCACTGCATGCAGAATCTGCTAATGTGAAGAATGACTGGGCTTATTTGCCTTATTTATCATTAAAAACCATTTTTGGTGCAGATGATCCAGAAGCAATATTAACGCACATTCCCAATGGTGCGGTCATTCAAATTGTACGCCCCGGTTGGGATCTGCGTGAGGCCATTGGCACGCGCATGTTGGTGTCGCATCAAGGGTTTGTGATTCAGCGTGACGGGCGTGCTTATTTTCGCCATGCTGCTTCAGTGAGCAGTGTGTTTCGGGTCGTCGAACAGCCGTTATTTGATTACTTGCAGCCATATTGGGCGCGAGAAGGTGTGTATGACTGCACGTCGTGGGGTAAAGGCAAAAATTGTGTGCAGGGGATTAATATTTTGGCTGTAATGCAATAAGGTGTTGTGCCTAAATAACCCCTCACCCCAGCCCCTTGTTAGCGCTGCGCTATCCCTGCTTCGCTGACAAGCCGGCCTTGCGCTTTCCGTGCGCAAGGCGCTCGCAGACATGCTGCTCGCCCCCTTGAAGGGGAGAGGGGATCTTATTAGGCAAACAAAATAGTCATTGGCCCTGGCAAATACCCTTCTTTTTCATTTTTGAGAAAGCATCTTGGAAAAAATAGTCTTGACCAGCATTGGAAATGCTAGCAAAGCGAGCTATCCTAAAAAATTGTTCCCTCTCCCCTCTAAGGGGAGAGGGCTAGGGTGAGGGGTTCATTGGAAAAAGGCTGATTCTATAATTTCTTTTTCAACAACTCATTCACCTGCTGCGGGTTGGCCTTGCCTTTCGATAACTTCATCACCTGCCCAACAAAAAAGCCAAATAATTTATCTTGCCCACCACGATATTGCTCGAGTTGTTTCGGGTTGGCATTCATGACGTCGTCAATCATCGCTTCAATCGCGCCGCTATCAGAGACTTGTTTTAAGCCTTGCGCTTCAATGATGTCATCGGCTGTTTTTTGTGGGTGATGCCAGAGCATGGTAAAGATTTCTTTGGCGATTTTGCCTGAAATCGTGTTGTCACTGATCCGCTGCAACAAACCGCCTAAATGCGCTGCCGAAATAGGGCAGTCAGCGATCTCAAGGTTTTCTTTATTCAGCGCCGCCATCAGCTCCCCCATGACCCAGTTGGCAGCCAGTTTAGGTTGCTCAGCAGCCGTGACCACTTCTTCAAAGTAATTCGCCATTTCAGGGTTGCTGGTGAGCACGTTAGCATCGTATTCGCTGAGGCTATACTCGTTTACGAAGCGCTGTTGTTTTTCGTGTGGCAACTCCGGCAGCTCAGCACGCACGGATTCAATAAAAGCACGATCAATATCCACCGGCAGTAGATCGGGATCAGGGAAATAACGATAATCGGTTGCTTCTTCTTTGCTGCGCATCGAACGGGTTTCATTTTTGGCAGCGTCAAACAGGCGCGTTTCTTGTGTCACCTTTTGACCAGATTCGATCACATCAATTTGGCGTTCGACTTCATAGTTAATGGCGCGCTCAAGATAGCGAAAGGAATTGACGTTTTTGACTTCGGTGCGTGTGCCCAATTTTGTTTCGCCTTTGGGGCGGATAGACACATTTGCATCACAGCGAAAAGAGCCTTCTTGCATATTGCCATCGCAAATTTCAAGATAGCGCACTAAAGAGTGGATGGCTTTGGCATAGGCCACCGCTTCTTTGGCAGAGCGCATGTCGGGTTCAGACACGATTTCGAGCAGCGGGGTGCCCGCGCGATTTAAATCGATACCGGTTAAATTAGGGAATTCTTCATGCAATGATTTACCGGCGTCTTCTTCCAAGTGGGCGCGGGTAATGCCCACGCGCTTGCTGTCGCCATCATACACAATATCAATATGACCCGGGCCCACAATGGGGAGCTCAAACTGGCTAATTTGATAGCCTTTGGGTAAATCCGGGTAAAAATAGTTTTTGCGGGCAAACACGGAGCGGGGGGCAAGCTCGGCATCGATGCTCAGGCCAAATTTCACCGCTTTCTCAACAGTGGCTTTATTCAGTACAGGCAAGACACCCGGCAAGCCAAGGTCAATATTACAGGCCTGTGTGTTGGGGGCCGCGCCATAAGCGGTTGCCGCACCTGAAAAAATCTTTGATTGCGTGCTAAGCTGCGCATGGATCTCAAGACCTACCACCGTTTCCCATTGCATAAGATAACCTTTTGATTATTAGTTTAATTTATTTCAGTGTGTACTGAAACGGCGTGAAACTTCTCACAAGCATTATTTTTAGCATCCTATCTCAAGCCTGAAGCACACACGAAGGGTCAAATCTTGAATTAATGTGAGTCTCGATTCGAATAAATTTGTTCAAATTTAATACAGTACATTCCTTGACAAATCTCAGACCCACTTCTAACTTATAATTACCACGGCACGTTGTGAGCGCTGTGTCTTCAAGGAATGAAAAACTGACAATAAGGAGATTGATCATGTTGAAAATGAAACTAGTGGGTTTATCACTGCTTGCGGCAGTGTTATTACCCTTAAACGCTGCTGCAGGAGATATTCGTGATTTGCAACCAGCACAATGTAAATTTAGCTTTTTGCTAAAACAAGAAATCTGTGATTTTGCGCCATATATAAGCGTTGCTGTAAGTGATGAAACAGCTGTTCCAGGGGAGACAGTTATCCCTGAGTTCAGAACCATTTTACTCACGACCCCCGAATCTGTGACAGCATTTGCTCAGGAAGCAGCTTTAACAGAAGAACAAGTGGCTGAGTTAATGGAAGAAGCAGCTGGAAGCTGGCCATTACGTCTTGTGTTCTTTAAAGCGGTAAATCGCGATCAAGAGCCAAGAGGTTTCCGTTTAGTGAAGCTTGACCGTGCAGAGTATGATGTATTAACTGAGTACAACGGTCTTATCGCACCTATCGAACCACCTATGGGTGCAAGTGGCGTTGTTAAAACCTTTAAATTGTTTTTAGAGCGCAAGCGTAAATTTAGCCTCAAGCGCATCGATGCCATGATCACTTACTTCGCAGGTGTGCCAGGATCTGTAGAAGCAGCGAGCAGTTCTGAGCCAGTACTCACCCCTGCTGCGTGTGAAGATTTCTACTTAAACGAAGACTTGATGTTTGAGCATTGTGTATTGGCAGCAGAAGGCGAACGATTCGGTCCCGAGCCAACGGCTTATATCACGGCACGTCTTCGTCACCGTGGCCGTGCGTTGGAAGCCATTGCTGAAGAATTAAACTTAAGCGAAGAGCAAGTGGCTGAACTCCAAGAATCAGTCGCGCACAACCGTATTACGCGTGCTATTTTCTTCACAGAAACCGATGAAGACCCATCAGCTGAAGGCTTAAACTTCCGTATCTTTAAGTTAAACAGCACACAGTGGGATGCGCTAGCAAGTCATGAGTATTCAAGCTCTACAGCTGATCGTCGTTTTGTGACCTTTAAATTAGCGGTTGAACCTGCTCAATGGGGTCATATCTTAAAGCGTGAACCTTTCTTGCTGAAAACGACAAGACTGGGTGGTGTAGACGCATAGCCTATTTTTGCAGTAACGGGTTTCGTTAAACCAAAAAGCGCCCTTTTTAGGGCGCTTTTTTTATGGTGCCGGTTGGCTGGTGAACCAACGCAGTTCACTAAATTTGATTTGTAGATAAGTAGATAATCGGGGTTAGCAATCCGCAGAGCGCTTCTTGCCAGTGAGCCTTGCCGAGTAGCTACTCACCTCATTATCAGCTATTCAAAAATAATATTTAACCTATTAAAAATAAAATAACAATCTCAACCAGAGGATTGCTTGAGTGTAATTCGTTATTTTTTGAACAATTTTTGCCTGAGAAACTCGCATATTTAGAATTATTAACTACACTAAATATGGTTGTTAACCAAACGTGCAGCTGTATGGCCTTTTGCATTGAATAATAAAAAGAAAAGCGTGTGAAAGTTGAGAAGGCGGTCCTCAGCTGTGAAATAAAATAATTGTGATATCAAGGAGAGATCTCATGAAATTAAAACAAGCTAGTTTAGCTTTATTGTTAACAGGGATGTTAATGTCAGGTGTTGCCAGTGCGCACCCTGGTCCTATCGAAGATCGTTTTAGCCTCGTGCCTGCAGAGTGTCAACTGACGTTTGTACTTGGCCATGGCATTATCAAAGTCTGTGAGTTTAGCCCAGAATTTGATCCAGAGACAGAATCATTCGCTACCCCTACCTTTGAAACCTTTTTGTTAAGCGGCCCACGTAGCATTCGTGCGCTGCAAGCAGAAATTGACTTACCTGAAGAAGCGGTGGAAGAATTGCTTGCGTTAGTTCACCCAGGTAAGAAAAAGCGTTTAATGCTGTTCAAAGGTGAGTTCGGTCATCATGAATCAGCTGACGTTCAAGAAGAAATTGATTCAGGTTTTGCCTTTCCACATTTGGTGCTGTTAGATGAAGAAGAATACGATGTGTTATCTGAACATGAATGGTCAAATGCGGTAGAATCTTTCATAGGTATAGAGGATCCTTCTAGCCAGTATGCCAAATCCTTTAAGTTGTATTTGGATAAGAAAGCAGATTATCATTTTGTAAAAGAACTTGTTGCGCTTAAAACATTTTTAGTAGCGGTGGGAGAAGAGCCTGTTTCTGCAAATGCAACGTGTGACAACATCTTTGCGCCTATTTCAAAAGTGCATTTGTGGGAGCGTTGTGTGCTTGCTGGCCCAGGGGGCAGCAATAGCAATATACCTGCAGTCTTTAAAACCTTATTGATCAGCAATCAGCAGGGTGCAGAGGCTGTTGCTGAAGAGTTAGGTTTAGGCAGCGAATGGGTGGCTGAGATCGCTGAAGACCTGCAGTTCAACAGAAGAACGCGTTTGCTGTTTTTTGAAGTGACTAAAGATAGCGATACGCTAGACAATCATTTGCCAAACTTCCGTATCGTGAAACTAAATAAAGCACAATATGATACGCTGGCGTCTTATGAATCATTGCTTGAAAGACGTTTTATAGAGGATAGCCCGGTAAATATCTTTAAGTCATTCCAGCTCAATCTTGATGTGCCTAGATTGCATAAGCCTATTAAATTAGTGCGTAAGCCTTTCTTGCTGCGTACATTGCTGCTTGAAGTTGGAAATATTAGTTAATGCAGTAAGTTGTTAGGTAAAAACGTGTAGGACATGACGGCGCGCTTCATAAGAGGCGCGCCGTTTTTTTTGTCGAGTGTATTTATTTGTTTCCATGGCACGCTTATTATTCTCATCATTCCCTAAAACAAACTGATTATTCCCGCTTTTTATTTCCGCTTTGCTTGCCGGCTTAGGCCATTTTATATCTAGCAGACTAACAACAAACACTTCAAGCAACAGGCAAACAACAGACTAAGCAAAGCTGATTGCTACGTGCTAGCAGCATGACTAACGTAGTAAGGTAGGCAGACTACTTAGGGCCGTATTGGTGAGTTGTTTTCTGTTATTCCACATGACAGTTTTTCCTGTCTTGTCTTAGAAATAACTTAAAAATAAAAAATGAAACAAAAAAGTAAAAATAAATGAAAAACTACAAAAAAGATATTTGCCTAACTACTATTGTTTTTTTCATTATTATTTCTTCATAAAGACTATCACGCTAATTTTATCTGCTTTTTTAGGTTCCCTTTGAAAGAAAAACGCGATTTTGAATTTCAACTGTGTAGAACATTATGTAAAAAAAAGAGTTATAAAATAATGCCTTGACTCCCCTATGGGTTTGCCTTACTTTACCGGCTGTAGCTTTAGAATTCTGCAGAATTTAACACTACAAGAAGACGTAATTTGATCAAATCTTCAACCAACCTATAGGGAGCAAATCGAAGATGAAAACAAAGTTGATAAAACTTTTATTAGTGGCAGGTATGCTATTGCCTGCTGCAGCCAGCGCGGATGACCACGTACCGCTGGATTGCACAAGAATTGGGGGCGATGGCCTGCCGTATATTGGTGAGTGGTGTAAGTTTAATCCAGAGGTTACTTTTGATGAGGTGGACGAAGTCTGCGTTATCGAGAACCTGCCAGAGCTTGATTATTTTTGGGTTAAAAGCAAACGCAGTCTTGAAGTTGCCGACGAGCACATGAATCTTGAGCCAGAGCTTATTGCTGAACTTGAGGCGATGTTAAGTGGTGGCGCGCATAAGGGCATGTACTTCCAATCGACAGAAGTTGATCCTTTGGCATCGCGTTTTGCCTCACTGACAACGGAGCAGTTTATTAATTTGGTTGGCCTGAATATTACTCGAGGTTTCGGTATATTTCTGACAGAAAAAAATGAGCATGGTTTAGGTGCCAATGTGCCTGTTCTCAAAACGTTTTCGCTGGATATTCAAGAAGAAATACTAGAAGCTTGCAGAATAAGACGGTAAGCATTTTTTATGAAATGAACATTGCTTATGTTTCTGCTTTAAAAACTAATTAATACGGAGAAGAATTACATGTTAAAAATAACTGCTATTAGAACATTGCTTCTGAGCGCGGTAATAGCGATGGTGCCATTGGGCTCCGCGCTTGCATTGGAGCGCTCAAGTGCAGCGGTACCTAAGTCTGGTTGTACCGTTGTTTTACAACAATGGGCATTGTGTGCGTTTATCCCTTATTCTCGGGCTCAAGACAATCTGAAATCGCTTTATACCATTATCGAAATCAAAGACAGACATGATTTACTGAGCTATCAAGATAAGTTTGAATTGTCTGATGAGCAAATTGCGGGTATGGGCGACTACATGGATACGCTAGGCCATGATAGATTTTATATCCTCTTCTTTGAGCGCGAATTTATTGAAGAGCACTTTGCTGCTAACACAGAAGAAGATGCGATGTGGCCACCACATTTCCCTATCATTCCGTTAAACGTCTCATTTATCGATAAAGATTTAGCGATTGCGGTACAAGATGTATCACTTGCGCCTGATTCGTTTTTTGATGTTTTCTTCGATATTGAGCCTCCAGAGGTGTTTAGTTACGTTTCTTTCATCATTAAACGGAAAAGCTCATTTGTAAACGAAGTCGAGTTTTCACATATTAAGATGAATCAACCTGACCTAGTTTCATAGCGCATTTTAGAATTTAATACGGAGAGTACCGAATGTTTAAAAAACAGTTGATTAAACGATTGCTACTCCTAGGGTTGATTTTACCCTTAGCGAGCTTAGCCAGTGCTGCAGATGATCCATTTGATTGGACCCCTGCAGATTGTGAAAGAAAATATCTTGGTGGGCCTAATGGTGTTTTCTTAGGAATATATTGTGATTTTTTTGTCTCTGGTGGGGGAGGAGGAAGTGAAGCAGCTTCGGCCGGGGCGCCTGATATGGTAGCCGATTATGCCACATGGATGCTGACTGACGTTAACGACATTATTCCTTTAGTAGAAGCGGGAGAACTGCCGGAACAAGTGATAGCTGAGTTGTACGAGGCGGCTGCCCTGCACCCCGAAAGCTTCCGTGTACTTATCTTTAAAGCTATCGTGACCGATCCTTGGAAAGAAGAGGGTATTCACCATGATGAAGAATGGTTTATCGTTAAGATAAGCGAAGAGCAGCAATACGTCATGACAGGCTTGCGCGAAGATAGAAGCATAGAAATTTTTGTGAAGCCACAAGGGCTGTTTGAGCTCCCTGAAATTACCTTTATGAAGACAGAGAACGCTTTGCTTGACCCTAGTGCCAACGGCAACAGCTGTTCAATCATCGGTAGCTGGGGGATATTGCCACAATTTTGTAGCATCGCCCCTCCTCAAATCATAGTACCTCAAACAGCGAATGCTTTAAGCTTTAAAGTATTGACCTTCGGTAAAGCGGGCTTACCTGTTGTAGCCGATGAGCTTGACTTATCAGCAGAAGAAATCGCTGAGTTTGAGGCCTTGATTGAAGATGCACGTGATAGAACATTGCGTGTACTTGTTTTCAGAACACAAGAAGAGCCTGAAAGCACAGAAGATGCCGATACCATGCACTCTGAACTGAAAATTGCCATTTTGACCGATCGTCAATCTATCGTGCTGCAAACCTTAGGGTTTGAGCGGAAGTTTTCATTAGTGTTGAAGAAAGAGCGCCGTCATATCTTCCGCACACTTTTCCCACGTGTGCCTGTGTTGATAACGAAGGAAATTCCACCATCGTTTTAGTAGTACACATCTGAAGTTGCAAAAAGCCCTCGTTCCGAGGGCTTTTTTTATGGCATTTGCCTTTTCAAATAATCACGCAACAATACCTAAAATTTTTCATTTTTTATGACTTACCTCCGAATGTTACTCTATTATGTTCGAGTAAGTTATATTTTGGTATTTTTAGCGTAGGCTACTCAAAACTCGAAAAGAGGGATTTTTGCAACAAACTTTTTGACGACTACTCTTACATTTCACAACAAGAAACAAAATGGCGAAGCAACGTTTCTTTGCTTACGTCACGTGCCTTATCGCACTCAGTGTGCTTTTGCTGGCACTCTTTCAGCTGGCAGATGCGCTTCCCGCTGCTGCACATGCTCACCATCGGCGTGCTCTGGCGCACAAGCAGCAGGCGGCCTCGCAGAGGCAAACCACCGTGCCGGAGTATGTGCCTATGGGCGTGGAATACCCTGCCACGGGTGCTTTCCGGGCCCACTACTTTGAGTGGGAAGGTGAGCAGTACTCGGTGACAGCCTTTTGGCGCACGGCGCTCACTTGGAACATCGCCTCTCCGATCGCCAAGCGGCTCCCTGATGGCACCTGGGAAGCGGTCAACACCATCCCGACCAGCGGGGCCCGCGAGTGCACGCCGTTTGTCCGTGAGATTGACGGAGAAGATCACTTGGTGTTTCTGTGTGCCGAGGAGTTTGATGGCAATCTGCGCAACATTGTTTCTCGTACTTGGCTTTGGCACGGTGAAGGTGAACCCCTTGAGTGCATCCAAGAGATCGCAACCGTTGGTGCTTATGGCGCCACCGTCTGGGAGTCGGGCAACTATCTGTACGCGTTCATTCCTCACTACTTGGGTCCGAGCGGTCACAGCCAGAGCTCGCAGCTGCTTGTCTGGAATAACGACTGGTCGCCAGGCAGCGGAGAAGGACCTTTCAGCCAGGTCATGACGCTCGAAACGAGTGGCGCCAAGCACGCTACCCACACGCAGCTCGGTAACACGGAGCTGGTCTTTGTCTGCCAAGCTGAGCAAGATGGCCCCGGGCCGCAGCCGCCTGACTCGGCGCTCTACGCATTTTATCCTGGTCAAGGCCAGCCGCTGGTCTTTAACCAAACCGTTCCTACTGTTGGGTGCGCGTCGGCGACGTGGTTTCATTCAGGTGGTGTGCGTTACCTCGCAGTCGCCAACCAGGGCGGCGCAACCGGTTACGAGCAGTACTCCACTGTCTTCTACTTTGGAGCCGGTGGTGAACTGACGGAAGCGGCTTCTGTGCTGACCTACGGCGCGACGCATTGGACCTTTGAGTCGCGCAGCGTGGGCGATTTCCTGACGATTGCCAACTACCGCACGCTGACGACGTACGATCCGCTTTCCCGTCAGTACGAGATCTACCCGGGCGAGAGCGAGAACCTGCACGCGCAGATGCACTTCTTGGGAGAGCAGTCTCTGGGCGATTTCATTCAGGCGCGCTTGGCGCGTGGGCTTGACTTGCCGGAGGTGATCTACCACAGCGCCCCGGGTTCGCAACCGATCACTTTGGTGCCCATCATGGATCTTGAAGCCTCAGGTGCGGTGCAGTTTGCTCGCGAGCCCGACTTCCAAGGGCAGCCGCGGATGATGGCCGTGCGCTTCTACAATGAAGATGAAGAGGGGGCTGACACGGGCTGCTTGCTTCGCGAGGAGGAGGTGCCTCCGCTCGGGCGCTACCGCACAGATGAGTCTCTCACGCCGGAAGCGATGCAGGCCCTGTGGGCAGAGGACGAAGACGCCGCCGAGCGCATGCTTTGGGTCAAGCACTGCGAGTATGCCGCTTTTGCGGGTGAGGGTGTCGCCAAGCCGGTGATTGCGGGGGCTGATGTCGAACAGGGTGCCGATGAGCCGGGCGTGCGTGCTTGGAACGTGCCCCTGATGCAGTTCAACGATCGCAGTGTGGCGCTGGAGACGGCTTCCGACGCGCCGTCCCCAAGCCCGGCTCCTACAGATCTGCAAACACCGCCTCTCCCGACCCCCAGTGGCGGCTCTGGCCCAACGGATCCTCCGCAAACGCACTCTCAGCCGCAGCCCGCGACCCATACCCAGTCGCCTCGCCCGCATACCCCGACGCGCTCCCAGTCTCAATCCCAAACGCCTCGGGATGATGATAGCTCCGGCGGTGGCGGCGGAGGTGGCTCTGACGATGCCCTGACCATTGGCTTGGCGGTGGGTATTACCCTTGTGCTTCTTGGTGGCGTGGGTGGCGTTGTTTGGTGGAAGAAGAGACAGAGCGGCTACGTGGACATTAATGGCTAAGCACTTCTCCCCCTCTCCTTTAAGGGGAGGGGGCTGGGGTGAGGAGTTATTTTTTTAAAAGTATTAGAAAAAAGCACACAGAAATTTCCAAAAAAGAACATTGCCAGCGGAAGAGTCAAACCTAAAGGTGCTTAAAAAAACGCCAAAAATAAAGTTATTTTAATAACTTCCAAAAGGAGAACCTGTTGGTTTTCTTACAGGCTATTCAGATAATCACTCAGGCAGCCGCTTATGCCAATCCGTCGCCTGCTGATACTGATGCGCCACATTCAGCAACTTGCCTTCGGCAAAATCATTACCGATCAATTGCAAGCCAACCGGGCGGCCCTCCACAAATCCCGCGGGGATCGAAAGCGCAGGCAAACCGGCCAAATTCACGGCCACGGTGTAGATATCAGAAAGGTACATGGCGAGCGGGTCGTCCGTTTTTTCGCCAATATTAAAGGCCACAGAGGGCGTGGTGGGGCCGGCGATCACATCTACTTCTGCAAAGGCCGCTTGGAAATCATCACGTACAATACGGCGCAGCTTTTGGGCCTTCAAATAATACGCATCGTAGTAGCCAGCAGAGAGAGCATAAGTGCCGACTAAAATCCGCCGCTTCACTTCGTCACCAAAACCTTCACTGCGACTACGCTTATACAAGTCTTCTAAATTTTTTGGGTTTTCACAGCGATAGCCATAACGCACGCCATCAAAGCGGGCCAGGTTGGAGGAGCATTCAGCTGGCGCAATCACATAGTAAGCCGGTACTGTGCTGCCTGTGTGCGGTAAACTCACTTCTTGGATCACCGCGCCCAGTTTTTCATAAACAGCAATCGCTGCTTGCACCGCTGCTTTCACTTCAGGCGTTAAGCCTTCGGCATCACTTAAAAATTCTTTGGGCACGCCAATGCGCAGGCCGTTGATATCGTCATGGAGCGTTTTGGTGTAGTCAGGCACCGGCACATCGCTGCTCGTGGAATCGCGCTCATCAAAACCGGCCATGGCGTTCATGACCAGCGCCGCGTCTTCGGCCGTGCGTGTAAATGGCCCGGCTTGGTCCAGGCTCGAAGCAAAGGCCACCATGCCGTAACGAGAAATACGGCCATACGTGGGCTTGAGGCCGGTCAGGCCGCAAAAGGCAGCAGGCTGGCGAATGGAGCCGCCGGTATCGGTGCCGGTGGCCATGGGGCACAAGCCTGCCGCCACGGCGGCGGCTGAACCGCCGGATGAGCCGCCTGGCACGGCCTTTAGGTCCCAGGGGTTTTTGACGGGGCCGTAAAAGCTATTTTCATTGGAGGAGCCCATCGCAAACTCGTCCATATTGGTTTTACCCAGCATCACCGTGCCGGCCGCCTGAAGTTGTGTGACTAACGTGGCATCATAAGGCGCAATAAAATTATCCAGCATTTTAGAGCCACAGCTGGTTTTCACGCCTTTTGTACAAAAAATGTCTTTATGCGCAATGGGCACGCCCGTCAGCGGGCCACCTTTGCCGACGGCAAGCAGCTTATCGGCGGCGCGCGCGGCTTCCAGCGCCTCGTCGGCTGTGACGGTGATAAAGCTGTTTAATTCTGCATCCAGGGCTTTGATGCGCTCAAGATAGTGTGCGGTAAGCGCTTCGCTGGTGAAGTCGCCTTGGTGTAGACCCTGGCTGAGTGCAGTAAGCGTTTTCGTATGCATATAGATCACTCAACCGTTCGGGGAACAAGGTAGAAGCCTGCCGCAGCTTGCGGGGCAAGTGATTGAAAATCATCACGTTGATTGGTTTCAGTGACGGTGTCTTGCCGCAGGCGCTGCGTGGCATCCAGAGGATGTGCCATGGGCAAAATACCGTTTGTGGGGACTTGGTCCATTTGTTCAACAAGCGTGAGTATCTGCGAGAGACTGGCTTGATGTGCGGGTATATCTGCCTCATCCATATTCAGGCGGGCTAAATGAGCGATTTTCTTAACGTCGTCAGGGCTTAACATGGCGCAGAATTATACCGGCAAAAGTCCGTATTGCCTATGGTTATCCACAGGGTATTAATTTATCATAGGGGTGACTTATTATAGTTGTTATTTTCGAGGCGCAGTCATGCTAAAAAAACTCCGAGGCTTATTTTCTACTGATTTATCAATCGACTTGGGTACCGCCAACACGCTGATTTATGTGCGTGACAAAGGCATTGTCTTGGACGAACCTTCCGTGGTGGCCATCCGCAACCATCATGGCCCGAGCAATCAACGTACGGTGGAAGCAGTGGGCACGGAAGCTAAACGTATGCTGGGGCGTACCCCGGGCAACATTACGGCCATTCGCCCACTCAAAGATGGTGTCATTGCTGATTTTCATGTCACCGAAAAAATGTTGCAACATTTCATTCATAAAGTGCACGAGCGCAAATTTTTCTTACGGCCTAGCCCTCGCGTGCTCGTGTGTATTCCTTGTGGCTCAACACAAGTGGAACGTCGCGCTATTCGTGAATCCGCACTCGGTGCGGGCGCGCGCGAAGTGTATTTAATTGAAGAGCCCATGGCGGCAGCGGTCGGTGCGGGCATGCCCGTCGAAGATGCGACCGGTTCGATGGTTGTGGATATCGGCGGCGGCACGACAGAGGTCGCGGTGATTTCGTTAAGTGGCATAGTCTTTTCTGATTCGGTACGGATTGGGGGTGATCGTTTTGATGAAGCCATTATCAATTATGTGCGCCGCAATTACGGTAGCTTGATTGGTGAAGCCACCGCCGAGCGCATTAAGCATGCGATTGGTACGGCTTACCCAGGCAGTGAAGTGCGCGAAATTGAAGTGCGTGGTCGTAATTTAGCAGAAGGTGTGCCACGCAGCTTTACCTTAAATAGCAACGAAGTATTAGAAGCACTGCAAGAGCCTTTATCCGGTATTGTGGGGGCGGTACGTTCGGCACTCGAGCAAACTCCTCCCGAATTGGCAGCCGATATTGCAGAAACAGGGCTCATGCTCACCGGGGGTGGCGCCTTGCTGCACGATCTTGATCGCTTATTATCTGAAGAAACAGGCCTGCCCGTGCGCATCGCAGAAGAGCCATTAACTTGTGTGGCGCGTGGGGGTGGTCGTGCGCTGGAAATTATGGATGAGCATGCGAGTGATTTGTTGTCGACTGAATAATAATAAATGATCCCCTCACCCTAACCCTCTCCCCTTGTCAGGGGAGAGGGGATTCAAATCGTCAACATGAAATTACTTTTTACCCAAAGACGTACCACACTTGAATTGCAGATACTCATTGCTTTTCTGTTTTGTGCTTCGCTCATGGCCTTAGATTATCAATCTCGTCTGGGCACAGTACGCTATGTTACCAATACCCTGGTCGCGCCGCTGCAATGGACTGCACACATACCGGTCGTCACGGGCCAGTGGTTTAGCCACCGCTTTGCGACCCAGCGGCAACTCGCTGCAACCAATGCAAAACTACGCCACGAATTATTTGTATTACGCACCCGCCAGCAAAAATTTGCGACCCTCGTTGAAGAAAACAACCGTTTGCGTGCGTTGATGCAGGGTTCGTCTCGCGAAGATGAGCGCGTGTTAGTGGCTGAGTTGGTCGCAGTGAGTGCCGATCCGTTTAAACATCACCTTATCCTCAATAAAGGCAAAAAACATGGCGTTTACGAAGGGCAGCCGGTGATCGATGCCTTTGGTGTGATGGGGCAAGTGATTTCGGTAGGCGCTGCCAGTAGCCGTGTGTTGCTCATTAGCGATCACAGTCATGCTATTCCTGTGCAAGTGAACCGTAACGGCATGCGCGGCATTGTGGCAGGCACGGGCAACTTATCACAGTTGAGCTTGTTGCATATTCCCAATACAACCGATCTAGAGGTCGGGGATTACCTGGTGACGTCGGGTTTGGGGCAGCGTTTCCCGGCAGATTACCCCGTGGGTGAAGTGATGTCGATTGAACAAGCGCCCGGCCAGCCCTTCCTGAATGTGGTGGTGGCGCCCAGTGCAAAATTAGATCGCAGTCGACAAGTATTATTAGTGTGGATGGAAGATGACATGCCGCTGCCAGCTGACGCTGAAACAATATCAACGGTGGGTGCCGATGACGCAGCGGGCGAAACCGTCGCGGAGGAAGCTGCATCATGAGAGCAACCACACGCCAACGCCTCATGATTGCCGTGACAATGCTGCTTGCTTTGCTCGCCAGTATTTTCCCGCTGCCTGATCTGCTCGCACCGTATCGGCCACAATGGGTGGCATTAGTGGTGAGTTTTTGGGCGATGGTGATGCCACAACGCGTGAGTATCGGCACGGCTGTTTTCATGGGGCTGTTGCTCGATAGTGTAAACGGTGCGTTATTCGGGCAACATGCCTTAGGGCTTGCGCTCATCGCTTATGTGATTGGCAAATTTTATCAGCGCCTTATTTTATTTTCGGCTTGGCAGCAGGCCCTGTGGATTTTTACGTTATTCTTCATGGTACAAATATTTTACTTATGGGTGCAAAGCTTTGCGGGCGGCGTCCCCAATTTATGGCAATACTTTATGCCATGTGTTACCAGCGCATTATTGTGGGGATTAGTCATGCCGGCCATCCCGTTACAGCGAACGCGTCGTCACAACTGAGAACGACATGAATTTTTTAAGCGCCTTAGCCCGATGGGCTTACCGCATCACGGCTGTTGCGGTTATTTTATTAGCAGTGTTTTTGACCTTAATGCGCGTGCTGTTGCCATTTTTAGATGGTTACCGCAGTGAACTGGAAGCCCGCGTCAGCGAATGGTTAGGGCAACCCGTGCAAATTGAAGGTCTAGCCACACACTGGCGGGGTATTGGCCCTGAGTTTCGTTTCAGCGGGCTCACCTTATTTGATGCGCAGGGCGACCAAGTGATTGCCAAAGTCGATGAACTGCGTGTCGGCATTGATCTGATCGATTCTTTACGTTATCGCCAATTTGCAACAGGTTTGTTGCTTGTGAAAGGCGCGCACCTATCATTACAGCGCGAGCAAGATGGCAAGGTGCTCATCAAAGGCATCGATTTACCAGACACCGCCACCAGTGATTATCAAAGCACAGAAGTCTTATTAAACTGGGTGCTTGCGCAGGATGACATGGTGCTGCAAGACAGCGAAATACAATGGTGCACGAAACAAAGCGTTTGTGTGCCCATTACGATATTAAATTTACAACTCAACAATCGCCCTTCGCAACATGTCTTGACAGGCAGTGCCTTATCACCGACCACGCTGCCGGACGCCCCCGTGTCGCGTTTGCATTTTGAAATGGAAATCAAAGGTGATGTCAGACAACGGGAAACCGTGAGCAGTGCCGCTTACGTGGCACTTGAGAATATTGATGTGCCGCGTTGGCTACCCGAGCGGCCACTTCATGGCGTGCGTGTGGAAGAAGGGCAAGCCAGTGCGCAGCTGTGGGCACAAGGCGTGCAGGGCGGCTGGCAAACGATACAAGCTGATTTTACCTTTGATGATATTGTTTTCAGTGATGTGGCAGGCAATGAGACAGCGATACTGGCATTACTGGCAGGTAACGTGGCTTGGCAGCAGCAAGACGAGGGTGGCTGGGAAGTGACGGCCGACAAATGGTATGCCCAGCGTGAGCGTGCTTATGCACCGGCAGCCAGTTGGCGTGTTGTGCATGCCCCCACGGCTGTGCCCGCCTGGTCATTTTCAGCCAATCACCTTGGCATAGACGGTTTGCTGCCTGTGTTGCTACAGAGTGAGGTGGTGGGTGAGGCGCCGGATGTTGTGCGTACTTTATTGCCACGCGGTGAGCTCACGCAGCTCCACGCGTTTTACGATTCGACGGCGGATCCTGCCGAAGCCTTTTATCTCTATTGCGAATTTGATGAAGTCGGGGTGATGGGTAGTGGCGCACTGCCTAGCATCACTGGGTTATCCGGTGGGGTTAACTGGCAAGGCGACAGTGGCACACTGCAAATCGCCAGTGATCGTGTTTATTTTTCATCACCTGCATTATTTGAGCAGGCTTTGCCGGTGGATGACGTTGTTGTTTCGGCAGCGGTTACGTATGACGACGGTCAATGGTGGGCAGAAACAAACGAATTAGATCTGCAGTTAGCGGGTTTAACCGTTGCCGGTTCAGGCGTGCTGAGTAAATTACCCGATGCGCCTGCGCAGCTAGCCTTACATGCTGACTTTGCGGCGCAAGACGCGGCTGTCTTAACGCCGTATTTGCCGGTCGCTAAAATGAGTGAGGCGCTGGTGTCATGGCTACGCATGGCGGTGCAACAAGGGCAAGTCTCTGACGGCACCTTTGTCTTAACCGGGCCGATGCAAGGCATTCCTTTTGAGCAACCCGGTGGCCGTTTAGAGATTGATTTTTTCTTAAGTGATGCCGCGTTGAGCTACTGGCCGGACTGGCCTGCTGTTGAAAATATCGAAGGCAAGGTCAGTTTTGATGGGCGTTCCATGGAAGCCGACATCCACTCAGCCAACATGTTTGATATGGATGTGCACAGCGCGAGTGTGTATTTACCGGAAATTGAAAAAGATAAGCCCTTCCATTTAACCATTGAGGGCGAGGCGAGCACCACCTTTGAAAATGGGATCCGTTTTGTGCAAGACACGCCGCTGGCGGATTTAACAGGGGGAGGGCGCATTGGCGATCCGATAGGTGAGGGCGAGATCCAAGCCAATATCTTTATTGATGTGCCCTTTAATTCACCGGATACCTTTAGCTTAACTGGCGAAGCCGTTTTTAGTGATGCTAATTTACAATTTCAAGATTGGGATTTAGATCTGACGCATGTTAATGGCGTATTAGGCTTCTTTGAGCGCGGTGTTAACGCCTACGGGATCACCGCTGAATTATGGGATAGGCCGTTATCAATTGATATTGCGACCGTGCTGGATGAAGAGCCCGATCCATTTGGGCGCATTGATATTGCAGGGCGTATTAATCCTGAAATGCTAGTCGATCGCTGGCCACACCTTGCCCCCATTTGGGTGCACTTAAGCGGCGAAACCGATATCCAGACCCATGTGTTTTTGCGAGGTGCTGAGGCGCTGCAGTCCAGCGAAATAATGGTCGGGTCTGATTTACTGGATTTAGCCGTTGACTTGCCGGCGCCTTACGGCAAAACCCCTGACATGTGGCAGCCGTTGCGCGTTGAGATCCCACTGGCCGCCGGTCAAATGGGAGACATTAATATTTATTATGGCGATCACATCACGGCCCTTTTAGCGCTGGATATCTCAGAAGAAGAAGCGGTACTCGAGCGCGGCCGTGTGCATCTTGGCGGCGGTGACGTCAGTTTGCCGCTACAACCCGGCTTACTGGTAAGTGGCCAAATGCAGCAATTTATTTGGGACCAGTGGCAGCCCGTGATGCAGCGTGCCATGGCTGTTTCTGAGCCCAGTGACGCCGAAGGTGGTTTAGCGCGTGTGCTACGTCAAGTGAGTGTGACAGCAGACGATTTGCAGATGTTTAATCGGCATTGGCCCAATACGACGGTGCATGCCTCTCGTGGTTTTGATCGTTGGTTGCTGGATTTAAGCGGTGATCGTGTGGAAGGTGTTGTGCAATTGCCGGATGACCCTGACAACATGTCGCTCGTGTTAGATCTTGAAAAATTACATGTCGACAAGGAAACAATTGAAACACGTGAACCTGAACCACTCCGCCCACAAGATGTGCCCGCCATCCAATTACAATGTGATGACTGCCGCTATGGCGATATGATTATCGGTGATGTTTTACTGAAAACCTACCACACCGCTTACAGTTTGCAGTTTGAAAAACTGCAGATAGCCGGACCTTTGAACCTCTCTGCGACTGGGGCTTGGATCAACACCACCAGTGGTTCATTTACGTTGTTGGAAGGGGATTACCATATTCCAGATGTGGAAAAGGCACTTGAAAATTGGGGCCAAAAGGCCAGCGTGGTGGAAGCCGATGCCAGTGGGTTTTGGCAATTTCAATGGCCTAACGATCCGACCCGCATTGAACTGGAAACATTAACGGGCGAGCTGACCATGACCATGGACGGTGGCCGTATTCCTGACATTAACACCGGTGTCGCACGCTTAATTAGCTTATTGAGTTTGCAAAATTTAAAACGTCGTTTGCAGCTTGATTTTGATGATGTCTACAAATCGGGGTTTGCCTTTGATGCCATGGACGGTTCTTTTGTGATGGGCGATGGAAAACTCACCACCGAAGATGTGCACATTGAAGGGGCCATTGCGGATGTCGATATCGAAGGCACGGTGGATTTGATCAATCAAACGTACGACTACGATATTGATGTCACGCCGTTTGTGACGTCGACGATCCCCATTGCAGCGACCTTGGTAGGGGGACCGGTTGTGGGTGCCGCCGTGTGGGCAGCAGAATGGATATTCCGCCCGGTGTTGGGTAAGGCGGCGGTGATGGAATATCGTTTTCACGGCCCGTGGGATGACCCGCAGATCGAACGTACGAATTAAGCGATTAAAGCACGTTATTACAGCATAAGTTAGTCTTATGACAAAGTAATGGCTCTTTTTTTTGAAGGGATGATCAATTAGAGAGGTGATAATTCAGTATCACCAACGGGAGGGAGGCCGCTAAGTAGGTTTTTTCCTTCATCATCATCATCATCATCGGCGTCCTCGTCGCCATCTTCATCGTCGCTGCCGTCGGTTTCTTCCTCCTCTTCTCCTTCATCCTCATCTTGATCGTCGTCGTCATCGTCGTTACTGCTGTCGCGGTCGTTGCTTTGAGGGGGCGGTTGATTCAAATGCGCCACACAGCAGCGCATGTAAACCGTCTCATCCCCTTCTTTTCTAGTCGCCACGGCTGCCGTGCAAGGCCGGCACTTTCCGTCAATATCATACTCAAGCGCAGCACACTGGTGCTCGCACTGTGTATACATTCCCCAATCAAGGCTGCCAGGGGAGTATCGTTCCCCACAGTGGAAGCAGGCAGCAGCATGATCACCACAAAGACCCCCTTGTTGGGCTTTTTGGTTGCAGCGCACTTCGATTGGCTCTCCCTGTGGGGTTTCAATAATATGCATTGCTTGGCAAGTGTCTGCTTCGCAATAAGGGTAAATAACGCCGTCTTTGGGGGAAAAGGGGAGGCGATCATTTTGACAATCCGGGGCCAGACAGAGTGTGTGTTGCTCGCAGTAACCCGCGCGACCTGCTGGGAAATAGCAGGGGGTGGCAGTTGCGCAGAGCCTTTTGGTAGGAGGGGTTTCTGCCGGGAATAATCCGGTTTCATTGTGCTTGCAACAATAATAGTCTTTCCAGGGGATGCGTTCATCACATGCCTCTTGCTCACAGACAGCAAAGTGGTATTTACAAAACCCATGCCCATGCGCTTGACTGGTGCAAGGATATCCCCCTGGGAAGATAACCCGACAGCGATGGTAGTCACAAAAAGGTGTAGCGTGCTTTATCTTGGTACTGCGTTCACGGAAGCAGCGTCCAATGATCGTGCCGGTATCATCATAAATCACGCCCTGGCATTGTCGATCAAACTCACAGTAAGGGGAGTCTTTGCTGCGAGGCTCAAAACAGAGATTTGCATAAATGTATTGCGTGGGAAGGCACTGCCGCTCACGCTCAACCGTGGTCCGACATTTGTGTTTGTCACAATAAGGCACCAACGGTTGTTTGCGATGACGGGCGCAGCCCTTTTTTCGGCAGATAAGATGGTCTGCGCAGTAATAGAGGCTGGTCTGAGAACCGTCAGGATCCCCCATGGAAACGGCCAATCGCGTGCAGCGCATTGTATTGTGATGATAGTGTGCGCATTGACAGGTGTTGCAAAGACGGGTCTCCGGGTTGAGAGCGGGTGAATTGAGTTGGCAACATCGACACCTCCTCGTGCCGGTAAATTTTGTTTTTTTAGGGAGCTTAGGTTGGGGGGGCAGTGTCTGCTTAAAAGACCATTTCAGTGTTTCCCACAGGGATAAGTCTTTTGCCCAGTTTTTCTGCTGGCTTTCATTTCCATCATACCCCATTTTCAGTAAGGCTATCGGGTAGATGAGCAGCAAGAGTACGAGTGCATAATAAGCGCTTTTATCCCCCCGAGGGCATTTGTATTGCACGTATACCAGTGTTTCCTTATCAAGCATCAAGAACACGGTGTCTTCTTCAAGTGTCTCTCCATCAGGATAGCTTGTAAAACGTGCGGAGCAAGGTTTCCCATTTTTTTTAAAGAGTGCGGTTTCCAACAGGTAGCTGCCTTCCGGGAGTCGAAGAGATTCTTTATCTTCCCAAGGCACCAGTAACGTTTGTGTGCCCGTCAATGTGCCGGTCACATTCACCGAACCGATGGGATCCCGAACGCCACGTGGCTGAAAAGGCATCAGAATGCTTAACGTGCCCGTTGGTGAAACAGGGGGTTCGCCAAATCGCTCAACATAGAGGCGTAGCTCTTGTTGTTCTGGGTCATCTTCGTTCACCGTGATGAGCGCAAAGGTTGTGGCCACCGCGGCCATGGCCATGCCACCGGGAAGATCCTCCACCAAGCGCTCACAGACAAACGGCTCTGTGATCGGGCAGCGAAAGTACATGCTCTCTGTTGCTGTCACGTGCCAGACATATACCCCTGCTTCGTCTTGGCGCAGGCATTCTGTGTGCTGTGGCGCTTCGCCATAAAGCAGTGTGCGCAGTTCAAAGGTGGTGTGATTGTGATCCCAACACCAAAGTTTAGAGGTGTCTTCTTCGATATTAATGACCCAGGCGCATTGATCGTTTCCCCAAGCACAGCCAGTGATACCGCGTGCGGGCCCGGGCAGCGTGTCAGGGAAAGGGACAAATTGATCACCGTCCCACTCGCGCAACGGCAGCGTCTCCGCTTCATCGGCCATCAATAGCCAGTAGTCGGTGGAGTTGAGGGCAGGGTAGCCTTGCAGATCCACCGCTTGCCCAGAGATCAACGTTTCGCTGCCGCCCAGCTGAAAAGCATTTTCTGCTTCCTGCCATTGATACCAGCGGACAGCTTGGGGTTCGAGTATGGCAAGCAGCAATTCATCTTCAATCAAGCGCTGCGCCATCGCGGTCACGGCAGTGGAGTCAAGTGGGGCTTGATGCCACTGTGGATCGATGGTGTTATCGTGGACGGCATGAATGTGGGTGGCATTGCGCGCCGCTTGCCCATCCTCCACGTAGTAACTTGCCCCTAGGAAAAGCTGGCCAGAGGCAGTCTGCATTAAGCGGCAGACTGACATACTGAGCGTGTCTTGATAAGGCGGCAGATGGTCGACCGTTTCCCAAATGCCCGATTGATTGCGCAGCCAGGTACAGCCATCACGATGCGCGAGGGTGAGATCATCTGTTCCCCAAAAATAGGGGATCAGGATGAGATCAGAATGGCTGGCTTCAAATAAGGCACTGAAAACGAGGTCAAAATAAATGTCAGGTGCCTCTTCCTCAGAAGCGTCGAGTGGGTAAGTAACAGGCCTGCCTGAAGCAAGGCAAAGCCAATAAACTCCCACCAAGAACAAACCTAAGGCTAGCTTGTACATTATTGGTATTTTGGATAAGAAACACACGACTATATCGTTGTCTTCTTATATGGTGTCACATGGGGGTGTATGTTTTTTGGTAAGCGTTCACGGGGGAACGTTCAATTTTTGTACGCTGTGTAGGGGCAGCCCCGGCGTGGCTGCCCGGGCGACCGCAGATCGCCCCTACACCTACAACACACACAGGGATTGAGATATACCCTGATGAATGCCCATGCTTGGGGTCGCTCAAAGCGAGCTCAAAATAAGAGGATGATCAGTTACAAAAAAACCCCAGATCTTGTTATCATTCTCCAAATCTTCTAAAAAAAGGACTTTCCCCATGAACGACGTCATGCAACAAAAAATTCTAGAGTGGCTCGCGCCGCTCACCACCAATCTTGAGCAGCTGCAGGAAGGTATCCACCTCCATTTCCTCAACATCATTGGTGCGGTTTTATTGCTACTGCTGGGTTGGCTGCTGGCCAAACTATTTCGTTTTCTGATTAGCCGCCTGTCGAAAGGGATTGACTTTGTCATTGAAACCTTGGCACACCGCTACAAGCTTCTCATCACCAAACCAAAGCATTCCATTGCGCATGGTATTGCCAATGTGGGCTTCTGGTTAATCGTATTATTTTTCATCAGTAGCGCATTGCAGGTATTGGGCTGGTCTACGTTGATTATTATCTTTAGGCATTATGTGCCGCTGTTATTTGGCGCCGCCATTATCATCTTTATCGGTTATGCGGTGGGTAATCTTTTAAGCCGTGCAATTACCAGCCAGCGTGAGTCAATCGGTGAAGATTACGCCGCGAAGCTGAGTAAACTCACGCAGTTTTTTGTGTTGCTCTTTTCAATATTGATAGCGTTAGAGCATGTTGGGCTTGATATCACTTTAATTGAAATGATTGTGATTGTGGTATTGGCCAGCTTTTTTGTGGGGGGCGCTTTTGCATTTGGACTAGGCGCGTCTTCTATTGTTAAAAATATATTGGCTTATCGTACTGTGTGTAAAATGTACCAAATAGGCCAGACGGTGCATTCAGATTCGGTACAAGGTAAGCTGGTTGAGATCCAACCGCAATTTGTGGTCATCGAAACACCAGACGGTAAAGTCGTGATGCCCGTGTATCAGTTTGCAGAAGGCGTTAATACGCTGGTTGAGGGATCAAGAGACCCCATATCGTGATCAAACAAAGCCCCGCGGTCTTATTTGTTGAGCAGCACCCAGCAGAAGCTGCCCGGATAGTTGAGCAGTTTCCGCTGCAGAAAAGCGCTGCTTTTTTTTCCGCCTTATCGGTATCGACCAGTGTGACCTTGCTGAAAGCACTGACGCCCACCACGGCCGCAGCAAACTTAGAAAAATTACCCAAAGAGCAAGCCACCACGATTGCGCAGAAACTGCCCGCTAATTTGCTCGCGGTGTTTCTCCCGCACCTGAATACGGAATACCAAGAATTTTTATTAGCCGCCTTACCGCGTAGCATGGAAAGTGGATTGCGCGCCGCCTTGCAATACCCGGGTAATACGGTGGGCGGCATGATGACCACCGAGGTATTTTCTTTATATGAGAATGCGGTGGTGGCGCAAGCCTATCATCACGCTTACCGTTTTAAAGATCAGTCTCCTGTGTGGATTTATTTGATTGACCGCGATCAACAGTTTCGAGGCGCAATACATGTGAGCGCATTACTAACTGCCAGTCGTGATACCTTGCTCAACACACTCAGTAAGCATGATGCGCCTACTTTGGTGCCGAGCATGACCATGGATCAGGTATCACGTCATCCTGTTTGGCGACAATACGATATTTTACCGGTCGTGAGCCGCAGCGGCTTGTTGTTGGGCACGCTCTCTCGCGAAGTGGCCAAACGTTCACTCATCTCTTCAGCACCCTCTGCGACACATCAATTTTTTGATTTGCTCACCGGGGGGGTGACGGCTTACGCTGAAATTGCGATGTCGCTCATGTCAGGCACATCTGAATTATTAGACAAAAGGGAACGCCATGGTAACAACACATGAGCCCGTCAGTGAGGCCTTACAACATAAATTTTTTAAATCTCACCCAACAGAAGCGGCGCTGTATTTAGAAAAGCTTGCGCCGACTGTTGCGGCTGGCATCATTGAGCAAGAAACGCCAGACAATGCGGTCCCTATTTTTGAAAGCTTATCGCCTGCGCGTGCGGCAGACATTGTCAACCATGTGTCCGAGCAGTTTATACAACCCGTACTCAAACAACTCAGTGCGCAGCGTTTAGCGGCACTGTTTGCCCAACTGGAAGAAGCACTGCGGGCGCGCTTGCTCGCATTGCTGGATCCAAAAACAAAAGACATGCTTGAAAAGGTGCTAAGTTACCCCGCAGACAGCGCGGGAGCAATCATGGATAGAGATGTCATTATGTTTCGTGCTGGACTGACCGTGAGGGAGGCGTTGGCGCGTTTGGTCGCTAAGCCACATCTGCATAAGCGTCGTGCATTGTTTGTGGTCGACGATAGGTTGCGTTTAAAAGGCTTGGTCGATATACAAGCCTTAGCCTTGGCCGATAGAAACCAAATGTTAAGTGAGTTGATGTATTCTGCTGTGGCGGTGGTCAATGATACCGATAATAAACAAATGATTGCGGAGACCTTTGAGCGTTATCGCGTGACGGGTTTGCCCGTGATAGATTATCAGGGCTCGCTGATGGGCGTGATCCGATACGAAGATCTGGTGTCGGTCAGTAAAGAAACAGCAACCGTGGATATACAAACCATGGTGGGGGCGAGTAAAGACGAACGCGCATTGTCGACACCGTGGTTTGCCATTCGTAAGCGGTTGCCATGGCTACAAGTTAACCTCTTAACGGCCTTTTTGGCCGCGGCAGTGGTGGGATTATTTGAAAGCACGATTGCTGCTTACACGGCACTGGCGGTGCTGTTGCCTGTTGTTGCCGGGCAATCGGGTAACACCGGTTCACAAGCGTTAGCGGTCACGATGCGCGGTTTAGCCTTACGTGAAGTGTATCCTCAGCAATGGGGACTGATTGCGTTTAAAGAAGCACGCGTGGCGTTGGTGAACGGTATTGTGGTTGCCGTGGTGACCAGTGTCGGTACGTTTATTTGGAGTCAGTCGCTTGGTTTGGCATTGATTATTGGTTCGTCGATGGTCATTTCCATGTTAATTGCAGGGATCGCGGGTGCCATGGTGCCGATTACATTAAGTAAATTGGGGCAAGATCCGGCGCAGTCGTCGTCTATTATTTTAACAACCATCACCGACGTAGCAGGCTTTTTTAGCTTTTTAGGCATTGCGACGTTGTTAATGTTTATGTTGTTTTAAAACGTTCGGCCTAAGAAGAGGTAAAACAAATCACGGCCGCCTTCAGCATGCCCGTAAGCCAGATAAAAAGGCCCGAGTAGGGTGTCAATACCAATGAAGGCGCTGCCTGCCCAGCGTAAAGAATCAACGCTGATGTCGTCGGTGTCTTGCCAGGCGTTCCCGGTTTCAATCGAACCACCGAGATAAATCGGGATTTTAATCGAAGATGAATTTGTGCCCGTGAGTTGATAGTAGCCAATGAGGCTGGTAAACCCTAAGTGTTGTCCAGAAAACTCATCTAAACTAAAACCCGAAAGATTTAAGAAACCACCGAGCGGAAAGTTATTTTCCACGGCAGGATCACCGGCAAAGGTCGCGCCTAATTTGCTGTCGACACGTAAGGTGGTGCGCCACCAAGTGCGGGCGATGATGGAGCGCACAAACAACTGGTCAAAGTCATGATCGGCGCCTAACCAGCCGCGAGAACCTGTCCACGTCACGGCATTGTAGCTGCCATGGTGAGGAAAGCTGACTTGATCTAGTTGATCGTAAGTCAGTTTTGCCAGTAAAAAGCCACTATTGAAGTGGTACGACTCGTCTTGGGGTTCGCCCACGCGTAAATCGACATCCCCCCAACCATGACGTAGCCCTGTACGGAATTCGCCCCAGGTGCCAAGCTCTTTCCCCACGTCAGCACCGATTAACGTTGTTGTGACACGGTAGTCTGCTGTTTGATTGCCATCTTCAAAGACGCCCACGTTGCGTTTGTTATAATCAAGCTGCGGTGCGACAAAAAAACGGCTTTCGTACGTGAGGGGTTGGTAAAATTCGGTGAAGAAGCCAGGGCGTTCCCCCAACTGGCCATCGGTACGCCATTCTGCCCCCAGTTTGTTTAATGTGGTCATGGTAAAGCGTGTGGCCACGTTGTAGTTGCTGTTACCGGTGAAGTCGTCTTCTAAACTCAGACCAAAGCGAAAATAGTTAGGGCCCCATGACTTTTTGCGCGCATTGACAACAACGCCTGTTTCTTCGGCTTCTTCAACCAAGCGATAGCTTACCTGCTCGTAATAGCCTTGCCCATAAATTTTGGCAATATCTTTATCGAGCTGCTTCACATCCAAGGGTTGTTGTAGAGGAATGTGCAACAAGCCTTCTGCCACTTTGGGTGATAAGTTGGAGTCATCTTGCACGCGCACAAAGTCAACAATCGGCGGGGGCATTGCCGGTTGCCGTTGTTTTGCGAGAAACGCATCGTAGGCAGTCGAAGATACGCTTAAGCGTTGTAATGCATCGACTTGCGCTTGAGCGGCTATTTCGCCTGCGTGGATGGCACTGGGTGACTCCGTAAAATTAGCGGCTAACATCTCACCTAAGTCAGGGGTGATTAAAATATCGTCAAGCGTGAGCAGGGTGCGCTGTTGCTGTGTATTATTCAGCACCAGGGTGTTGAGCATTTGGCCTAAGATGGCAAACGCCGACGTTAATTTTTCTTGTGAGACGAGTGGGCTAGTGACATCCACCGCAATGACAATGTCAGCCCCCAACTGATGTGCAACATCGATGGGCAAGTTATTCACAATGCCACCATCCACGAGTAAACGGTGATTGATTTCAACCGGTGCAAACACGCCGGGCACGGACATGCTGGCACGAATGGCTTGCGCTAAATTGCCACAGCCTAAGATAACTTGTTCGTCTGTTTCAATATCGGTCGCAATGGCCCGAAAAGGGATGGGCAAATCATCAAAATCATTAATAGACGCAACCGGTAAGGTCAGTTGCTGCAATAATAACCCTAAACGTTGACCTTGTATAAAGCCGCGCGGCAGCAAAAATTTAGGCCACTTAAACCCCAATTCAAATTTCACCAAAAACCCAAAATCATCTTGTTTACGGCGAAAAGAGCTGTATTTGCGATCGGGTGCATCTCTTAAGAGAGTGCGCCAGTCGATAGACTCTATTAGGTTTTCTAAGTCTTCTGGTGAGTACCCAGAGGCATATAAGCCGCCGATGATGGCGCCCATGCTGGTGCCGATGATCAGATCGATAGGGACTTGTTCCGCCTCCAGTGCTTTAAGCACGCCAATGTGTGCGGCGCCACGTGCGCCACCGCCGCCTAAGACGAGCCCAATGCGGGGGCGGTCGAGCTGTGTTTGTGTGTCGGTTTCTGACTGCGCATAAATTGTATGATTTAAGCTCGCGAGCAGAAAGAGCGAGGCAATGAAAATGGAGTAACGTTTTTTCATGGATAGTTAGATAATATATAAGCTCATACGCCTACATTAAAATAAATGCTTCCTTGTCTTCTTGCATGGTGGTGTCTCACGGTGAGGTGATAGCCTCGTTACAAAAAATTGAATTTATTTTAAATTATAAATCAAGTAATTATGTAAAGTTGGTCGTTTTTTGAGCGGGCTGAACAGATACTTAATACGTTTACCCTCCAATGTTACGCTACTTAATGAGAAGCATTGATACTAACATCATACAGACTTCTTGGCTCGATCTGAATTTTCAAACATGGTGTGCAAGCTGTTTTTCTTGCTTGTTCTGCTGCTCGGTGCCGCCTATGCGGTGCCGCTGGAAAATGTGGCGCCCCAGTTTGCTGCGGGCGCGGGTACCGCGGAAAACCCGTATGTGATCAACACCTGCACAGAGCTGCAACAGGCCGGCATGTCTCCCTCTGCAGACTTCATCCTTGGCCAAGACATTGACTGTTCCGAGACGCGCGGCTGGAATGGTGGAGATGGCTTTATTCCTATCGGTACTTTCAATTATCGTTTTATCGGTATCTTTAATGGAAATGGCTTTACGGTGACCAAGCTTTTCATTCGCTTGCCAGGAGCAGACTATGTAGGACTTTTCGGCTACATTGGAGCGGATGCAAATGTCTATAACCTCTCTATTACTGATGCAGACATTACGGGAAGCCGGTACGTTGGCATGTTAGCTGGCTACACTACTTCAGCTACCATCATAAGCTGCTCTGTACAAGGCGTTGTTTCTGGTACCTACATGGTTGGCGGTCTGATTGGTCAAGTTTTTCCCCAGACTGTTCTGACAGACTGTCATGCTGCGGGTGCTGTTTTTGGTGGCAGCGAGCATACAGGTGGTCTAGTAGGTTACCTATATGCATTTGAGCATTATATTGAGATTGTCTCTTGTTCTACAAATGTGGTTGTCGTTGGGCAGCGTTATTCTGGGGGGGTCATTGGATATCTCCATAGCTCTGTCACAGAGGTGACTGGCTCCTATGCACTGGGCAGCACGACTGGCACAACGGATGTTGGCGGCCTTGTCGGGTACGCAGCCGGTTCAGGCCCCTCTCCCTTGATTACGCGAAGCTTTGCAATGGGGAGCGTTAATGCCAGCAATGACAATGTTGGCGGTCTGGTAGGCCGTCAGGGAGGGGGTAGCATTAGGGACTGTTACGCCCATGCTGATATTATTAGCGCTTACGCTTACGGAGGAGGCCTGGTGGGGCGTCAGCAATACGGAGAGATCTCGCGTACGTATTCGACTGGCAAAATCGCTGGTCAAACCTATTTGGGTGGGCTCATTGGTCTTTCAGAAGCAAGTGTTGACGATAGCTACTGGGATACGGAAGCTTCTGGCTACCCTTTCTCAGATGGAGGCACTGGCAAAACAACTGGCGAAATGATGGATCCGGAGACGTTCAATGGCTGGGATTTCCAAAATATCTGGGAAATGACGCCGGGTGAGACTTACCCTGAGCTGAGATAAGGCCTCAAAAATTTTCAGGGACCTTAGCCCCGGCTGCGAGCAGTAACACTTGAAAAGCGCTTCAGCAACCTACGAGTTAAATAGTATTACGTGTCTAAAGATGAGCCCAACCGTGAAGGAACTATGCTAAAAATGAAGGCCTTGGAGGGCTTTGATAAGATACAAGTGCAACACTAGAAGAGTGAGAATGAGTTAGCATACAAGTGCGGCCTTAGTTCTAAAAAAAGCGTCTTTTATAAGTTAGTTTTATGACAATAATAGAGATGGAGAAGAGGAGGCTTGAAAGTTTAGGAGGCGCGGCATGGTTTAAGTGAACTCCTTTTTTTTGTTGTTTTATTTTCGATTTTCTTTTGCTGATGAGGTCCTTGTATAATGGTTAACCTGTATTTTTCGTGACCTCTTCGTCAGAGCCCCGTCTATTAACAATATGAGCGCTTATGAGTTCCCTCGATATCGCCAATGAAATTTTGCTCGGCCCCGCGGGCTTAAATGATCAGCAGCTCGCCTCTGTGCTAGGCCATATGTTGGGCCACACGATTGATAATGCCGATTTGTATTTCCAAACGTCACGGCAAGAGTCGTGGGTGCTCGAAGAAGGTATCGTCAAAAGCGGTAGTCACAGCATTGATCGCGGTGTGGGCGTGCGCGCCATGAGCGGTGAAAAAACCGGCTTTGCGTATGCCGATGAAGTGGCCTTGCCTGCATTAGAGCAAGCGGCACAGGCCGCGCGCCGCATTGCGCGTAGCGGGCAACAAGGCGGGATGCAGGCATGGCATCGTTCATCCGATCAGCACTTGTATCGACCGACCGATCCGCTCGATAGCCTACAAAAACAGGACAAAATTGCGCTGCTACAAGAAATTGATCGATTGGCGCGCGCGCAAGATCCACGTGTAAAACAAGTCATCGCCACCTTGGCGGGGCAGTATGAAGTGGTGATGGTGGCCGCCAGCGATGGCACCTTAGCCGCGGATGTGCGGCCACTCGTGCGTGTCAATGTGTCAGTCGTGGTAGAGGCCGGCGGCCGTCGTGAGCAAGCATCGAGCGGCGGTGGCGGGCGTTCAGATTACAGCTATTTTACGAGTGAGTGTGTTGCAGGCTATGTGAATGAGGCCGTACGGCAAGCGCTGGTGGCCTTGGAAGCCGAGGACGCCCCTGCCGGCAGCATGCCAGTCGTATTGGGACCGGGTTGGCCGGGTGTGTTATTGCATGAAGCCATTGGGCATGGTTTAGAAGGGGATTTTAATCGCAAAGGGTCCTCTGCTTTTGCCGGGCGGCTGGGTGAAACCATTGCCTCATCAGAATGTAGTGTAGTGGATGATGGCACGCTTCCCGAACGACGGGGTTCGCTGAATATTGACGACGAAGGCGTCGACACCCAATGCACCATGTTGATTGAAAACGGTGTGCTTAAAAATTATATGCAAGATAAACATAATGCGCGTTTAATGGGCACGCGCTCTACCGGGAACGGTCGACGGGAATCTTATCGACACTTGCCGATGCCGCGTATGACCAATACCTATATGTTGCCCGGGCAGCATGATCCTGCTGACATCATTGCGTCGGTTGATCGCGGCCTTTACGCTGCCAATTTTGGCGGTGGCCAGGTGGATATTACCTCCGGTAAATTTGTGTTCAGTGCCAACGAAGCGTATTTAATTGAGGGTGGCAAAATCACGCGCCCAGTAAAAGGGGCAACGTTGATTGGGCATGGGCCCGACGTACTGACCAAAGTGTCGATGGTGGGTAATGACTTGAAACTCGATAGTGGTGTAGGGATCTGCGGGAAAGAAGGGCAGTCTGTGCCCGTGGGAGTGGGTCAGCCGACGCTGCGGGTGGATGCCTTAACGGTGGGGGGAAGCAAGGAATAGTAAAATTATGTATTTAACTAACTCATAGCATAGTGTTTTTTAAAACTTGAATTTAATCGGTAACGGCAACAGTCATCTGTACCCTGTTCCACCACAACTATTACAACGTGCAGCACCTTGGCCTACAACGCGTGGTGGGAAAGAGCCTCTTCCTCCGCATCCAATGCATAGTGAACTTGTTGCAGTGTTAGATGAAGCGGTAGGGTAGGAGGTTGTGTTACGGGACGGGAAGAGATCTTCAGGTCTCAGCAAACTCGCTCTCATTGCGTCTTGTTTTCTACGACGCTCTGCCCAAGCATCAAGGCACTTTTCCCCCCACCAAGGAGATGTCGTTACTACGAGCAAAAACAAAGCTCCACCCATAATACTGAGCACCTCAATCCAGTCGATCTCGCTTTTGGGTTTAATAGGGGGATATTCCTCTGGCAAGGAAAAGCGTAGCCTGGGGTAGTCATACGTTTTATTAATCCACCAGACTTCCTTAAAGTCCCACTTTGAGAAGGTCGAGTGCTTATGCATTTGCTCGGTGGTTTTTCCTGTTCCGCCTGCACTGGTTTCTAAGCCTGATTTTTCAGTGTCCCAAAAACTATGGGTGATTTCGGCAGCACTGAGACTGAAGCCAATTAAGCCGCCAATCTTGTTGGAGGTGCCGCTGATAATACTTGTCGAGTAAGTGTTAATAGTACTGCCCGCCTGCCTGCCGGCGACGCCTCCTCCTGTATGAGACGACACTGAAATTACTGTATCAGCATAACTGTTAATTATCTTGCCAGGATTGTCACCCGTTAGCCCACCCACTTCAAATGAGCCTGATATTTGCGCGATGCTGTAAGAGTTATTAAGAATCGCTGCATTAACGCCTATTATCCCTCCCACATAATTGATGGCATTGACGACAGCATCAATCACACCAACATACTCAATGATAACTTCAGAAGGATCCTCATAAAAAGTGCCATATGCTACAAGCGCGCCGCCAGTGCGGCCTGTAATGTGCGGTCTCACTAAAGTAACATTTTTGATGTGGGCGTACTCGACAAAAGAAAACAGGCCACACGGATAATCAGGCCGGGAAATAGTTAAATCAAAAACTGTTTTCCCCCTTCCATCGAATATGCCAGTAAATCTTCCCACTGGTTCAAAGCCTTGCCCGCCATTCCAATTCACGGTATCCAAGCAATCGATGTCACCAGTCAGGGCATAATTTCCTGCTAAGTTATTTTTCATGTTCTGAAGTTCAATGCAGTTGCTAATCATCACCTGTGACGTGACGTAGGGAATGAGTGCAAGCAGACAAGCGAAGATAGATAGCTTGAGTGCCATTTTTCTTTGTTTTGATTGCTTAACGAATAAAATCGAAAAAGGAGCAACAAGAAAAACTGTGTTATATGCGAGTCTGTTTATCTGAGGGTATAGGGTAACATGGGCGTGTATGTTTTAGCGGGCAATGATTTAAAACTGGATAGCGGAGTGGGGATCTGCGGTAAAGAAGGCCAGTCTGTGCCAGTGGGAGTGGGTCAGCCGACGCTGCGGGTGGATGCGTTAACCGTGGGGGGAGTAAAAAATAGTTGAATAACTGACAAAGAATTAAAGCCAGGGAAAGTCTGGCAAGATTTCCTGACGTGTCACCGCGCCGTCCGTTGCTTTTTCAATACGCACGGCGCTCTTGGGGCTGGGGTTGGTTTTGCCCCTTAACCAATCAGACACCGTCTGCTGTTGCACGGCACATAATTCAGCAAGTTTTTTTTGGCTTTTCGCGATAGCGATCGCTTTTTTGATGCTTTCCCGGGTCTTGTTAGCGAACGCGGCAGCATCAGTCGGTGTGTCAGTTTCGTTGTTAGATAGTGTAGCGTCGTCAATATTTGTATGCATGGCGTACGAGTTTACTTTAATATTTTCAAAGAGAGGTTGACTTTTTACCGTTAAAATTACTTATCTTCAAACAGTTATGCCCTGTGTTTGCTGAACGATGCGTCATTGTCTCTCTATACCGGCCGCTGCCAAAATCGTGGTGGCGATTTCTTCTACCGAGCGGGTCGTGGTATTGAGGAAGTTAATATTTTCTTTACGAAACAAGGCCTCTGTGCCACGGATTTCCGTTTGGCATTGTTTGAGTGATGCATAACGAGAATGAGGGCGGCGTGTATGACGAATGGCTTGTAACTGTTCGGGGTCAATGGTTAAACCCTGTAACTTATGAGCGTGTGCCTGCAAAATGCCAGGCAGGCGTAACTCTTCAACATCTTCCTCGGTGAGCGGGTAATTCGCCGCATAAATACCAAATTGCAGCGCTAAATATAAGCAAGTGGGGGTTTTACCAGAGCGCGAGACGCCTACCAAGATAATATCGGCGCGATCGTAGCCATCCGTATTGGCGCCGTCGTCGTAACGTAAGCTAAAATTGACGGCATTGATGCGGTGGCGATATTTGTCTTCATTATGGACAGCATGCGCACGGCCAACGGTGTGAGACGAGGGAACGGCGAGCTCTTCTTCAAGGGGACTGATAAAGGTTTGGAAAAAATCCAAAACCATGCCTTGGCTGCTGGCCAAATAGGTGCGTAAAGATTCGTCTACTAATGTGCTGAAGATCAAAGGCTTAGCGCCATCATCTTCATGAGCACGATTAATACGTGCCACAGCGTGTTCAACTTTTTCCACTGTGTCTAGATAAGGGAGGGTGACCTTGTTAAACTCGAACTGCTCAAATTGGCTGATCAGGCTGACGCCTAGGCTTTCAGCGGTGATCCCGGTACGATCAGAGATAAAAAATGCAGTACGTTTTGGTTTCATGAAGAGTATTAAACAGGCTTTTCCATCACTTCGCAAGCAAAGAGGACATTATGACAGTAGGTAATACCCAAGCAGATAACTTGGTTATCCCGTTTGAACAATTAGGCATGGGCGATGTACCCCGCGTCGGTGGTAAAAATGCTTCGCTAGGCGAGATGATTAGTCACTTGACTGGTTTGGGAATACAAGTACCGGGGGGGGTGGCCACCACCGCGGCAGCCTATTGGGCCTTTTTGGAACAAGGTGGCTTAAAAGCCAAAATTGATGCGACATTGCTGGCGCTTGATGTCGATGATGTCGATAAACTGATGCAAGTCGGGGCGGATATCCGCAAGCAAGTCATGGAGACGCCGTTACCCGCCGATTTAGAAGCTGCGATCACAAAAGCCTATCATGCTTTGCGCGGTGATGTGCCCGAATCAGAATTTGCCGTGGCGGTGCGCTCATCCGCCACCGCGGAAGATTTGCCCGATGCCTCGTTTGCAGGCCAACAAGAAACATTTTTGAATGTGCGTGGTCTCGATAATATTTTAAAGACCACAAAAGAAGTCTTTGCATCGCTCTTTAACGATCGCGCGATTGCCTACCGCGTGCACCAAGGTTTTGCGCACAGTGATGTCGCATTGTCAGTGGGTATTCAAAAAATGGCACGCAGTGATGTGGGTGCCAGTGGGGTGGCTTTCAGTATTGATACGGAGTCTGGGTTTGATCAAGTTGTCTTTGTGACCGCCGCCTATGGTTTAGGTGAAACGGTCGTACAAGGCGCCGTGAATCCCGATGAGTTTTATGTGCACAAACCTGGGTTAGCCGCTGAGCGCCCCGCGATTTTGCGCCGTAATCTCGGCAGTAAAGCCATTAAAATGGTTTACAACGAAGACAGTGGCAGCGATGAAATGGTGAGTACGGTGTCGGTAGAGGAAGCCGAGCGCTTTACATTTTGTATCACCGACGCAGAAGTGACCGCATTGGCCAAGCAAGTCGTCACCATTGAAAAACATTACGGTCGCCCCATGGATGTGGAATGGGCCAAAGACGGCCAAGATGGCAAAATTTATATTCTACAAGCGCGCCCCGAAACGGTGAAAAGCCGTGCAAACGCACAAGTGATCGAGCGCTTTAATTTAAAACAAAATAATGAAGATCGTAAAATCAAAGCCACGGGCCGCAGTATCGGCCAGCGTATCGGTAAAGGCACGGCGCGTTTAATTGATTCCATCAAAGACATGAACCGCGTGGAGCGCGGTGATGTGTTGGTCACCGACATGACCGATCCCGATTGGGAGCCGATCATGAAGCGTGCCTCTGCGATTGTGACCAATCGCGGCGGGCGCACCTGTCATGCGGCGATTATTGCGCGTGAATTAGGTATTCCTGCGGTAGTCGGTTGTGGCGATGCCACTGAAAAATTAACCGACGGTGAGACAGTGACGGTATCGTGTGCCGAAGGCGACACGGGTTATATTTACGAAGGCGATCTTGATTTTGAACACTCTGAAATCAACGTTGAGAAAATGCCTGATATACCTTTTAAAATCATGCTCAATGTCGGCAACCCCGATCGGGCGTTCGATTTTCAAAGCTTGCCCAATGCCGGCGTGGGGTTAGCACGCTTAGAATTTATCATTAACCGCATGATCGGTATTCATCCTAAAGCGCTGCTTAATTTTGATAAGTTGCCCGAAGATTTGCGCGAAAAGATTGGCAGATACACCATGGCGTATGCCAGCCCCGTTGATTTTTATGTCGACAAGTTGGTGGAAGGCATTGCGACCATCGGCGCCGCGTTTTCACCGGAGCGTGTGATCGTGCGCTTGTCCGATTTTAAATCAAACGAATATGCCAACTTGATTGGCGGTGAACTCTACGAGCCCGATGAAGAAAATCCCATGCTTGGGTTCAGAGGGGCCTCACGCTATGTGGCTGAGGAGTTTCGTGATTGCTTTGAGTTAGAGTGCCGTGCACTGCGTAAAGTGCGTGAAGAGATGGGCCTGACCAATGTGGAAGTGATGGTACCTTTTGTGCGCACAGTCAGCGAAGGCAAAAAAGTGATCGACGCGCTGGCCAAAAATGGCTTAGTGCGCGGTGAGAAAGGTTTGAAAATTATCATGATGTGCGAGCTGCCCTCTAATGCCTTACTTGCCGATCAATTTTTAGAACACTTTGATGGCTTCTCAATCGGTTCAAACGATTTAACGCAGCTAACATTAGGATTAGATCGTGACTCTGGCATCATCGCGCATTTATTTGATGAGCGTAATGCCGCAGTGAAGGCCTTGCTGAGCCTGGCGATTCAAGCCTGTAAACGTAATAAAAAATACATTGGTATTTGTGGGCAAGGGCCGTCTGATCATCCCGATCTAGCCAAATGGCTACAGCAAGAAGGTATTGACAGTGTGTCGTTGAATCCAGATTCGGTGATTGAAACCTGGTTGTTCTTAGCGGGGCAAGAAATGGCTGCGGAAGTGGGTTAATAATCTTTAGCTGTTGCGGGCCTGCCAACGTAGCAGTGATAGTGTCATAAGGGATGAGATGCACTCTTAAAATTTTAGCCTGACTTTTTTATTATCCTAGCGTAATTGCTTACCGTCTTGACTTCGAGGGTGAGGGATGCTTTATCACGACACCATCTGTTTTGTCTTAGGCCTTGACGTTAAATCCTTTATCTTCTTGTTGGTGTAGCGTTTCATACTAATAGTCTCTTCGCTTTTGGCAATCAGGCAAGTGATTGCACAGTTACCAATCACGTTGACACTGGTGCGTGCCATATCGACCAAGCGATCTACTCCGATAATAAGCGCAATGCCTTCTACAGGCAGCCCCACTTGCTGCAATACCATGGCGAGAATTAAAATCCCCGCACTCGGTGCACCTGCCGTACCGATGGAGGCAAAAGTCGCACTGGCGATGATCAACAGATACTCCATCATGCCTAAGTCAACATTATAAATATTCGCAATAAACACCACAGCGATACCTTGCATAATCGCAGTACCGTCCATGTTAACGGTTGCACCTAATGGAATGGTAAATGCAGCAGTAGAATTTTTAACGCCGAGTTTACGTTCCACAGTATCGAGCATCACTGGAATAGCAGCGTTACTGCTAGAGGTGGCGAATCCAAACACCGCTGCTGCGCGCACTTTTTTATAAAAAATGTGTAAGGGTAAACGGCCGAGCACTTTCAATAGCCCGCCGTAAGTGAATAGGGCATGGATAAGGAGTACCGCAAAAACAGAACCGATATACACGGCTAGATTAGCAAGCACGGAGAAGCCCATTTGTGTAAAGGTAACGGCCATTAAACAAAATACACCATAGGGGGCAAAGTCCATGACAATCATCACCATTTTCATAATAGCGTTGTCTAAATTTTGAAAAGCACGTGCAATAGGCTGCCCTGATTTTCCCATTAGCGTGATAGCAATACCGAAAAATATCGCAATAAAGATCACTTGCAACATTTGGCCTTCTACCAATGCTTGGAAAGGATTCGTGGGGAAGAAACCAATAATGGTATCTTTAAGTGATTGTGCTGCCTGCGGTGTGTAGTCGGCTGCTGTTTCAAAATTGGCACCTTTGCCAATTTCAAAGGTGGTAGAAAATAAAATGGCTAAGGTGATGGCAATGATGGTGGTGGTTAGAAACAGGGCAACCGATTTCATGGCCAGACGACCCAGTTGGCTTTTATCGGTGAGTGAAGAGGTACCACAAACAAGTGATACAAATACCAAGGGTACCACCAGCATCTTGATAACATTTAAAAAGATCTGTCCCATGCTATCAAATACGCCGTCAACTACAACAGCGGTCAAACGCTCAGATACTGGCGCCATATTGAATACCACACCGACCAAGAGGCCTGCGAGCATGCCAATCAAAATACGGCCAGTTAAATTGTGTGGTGCTTCTGCCATGGGATCACATCCTATTGCTATTACCCTAATTAGTTGTCTAACCTAGTTTTAATCGGTTTTTGTGACGGATACTCATTAGTTTAGATGAGATTGTTATAAGTAGGGTAACTTATTTTGTTTGGGAATTCAATAAGATGGGTTCGTTATGAGTTTTGGTGTGAGATTGTTGTGAGCTTTTGGCTTGGTGGTTTGATTGCTTGATAGTTTGGTAGAAGTGCCATGCTGCGGCGAGCTGTTTTGTGCGCCACGCTTGCCGCGCTGCGCGCTCACGCGAATCGGCGCAAAAACACTCCCCTCCGCCTGGCTGGAAACCTATTTAGGGTCGGCAAATGTAATCAGGCTAGCTTTTAGAGGGGGCCTCGAATAGCCATTTACCTCATCAATCTTTTTTAGTATCTCTTGGGGCGAGAAGGTATGTTTCAATCTGTTTTAGAGCTGAGATCTGGCCCCCTCTCCCCTGCAAGGGGAGAGGGTTGGGGTGAGGGGTTATTTGCACGATAGTCATCAACTAGTCGTTGAGTTGAAGAGTCTATCTGATTCAATAGGCTGTCACTTTGCGTGCCTTCGAGCCCCGGCAAAATCTCTTTTGCAATACGCTTGCCCAGCTCCACACCCCATTGATCAAATGAATTAATTTGCCACACTACGCTCTGTATAAATGTCTTGTGCTCATAAAGCGATAACAGCATGCCGAGTGTGTGCGGGGTGATTTTTGAGCACAGCAAGACGTTGTTAGGCTTGTTACCGGGAATATTCCGGTGCTCCTCGCCCTCTGGCGCGCTCTGACCGCACATCAGCGCGCGGCTCTGTGCAAGTGCGTTGGCCACCAGCGCGGCGTGTTGCGCGTTGTGCTGCTTCTGGTGAGCTTGCAGTGGCACAATAAAATCCACAGGGCTAACACCGGTGCCTTGGTGCAACCACTGAAAAAACGCATGTTGCCCTTGACTGCCGGTATTGCCCCAGCTAATCGGCGCGGTCGCATAATCTACAGCCTCGCCCTGTTGTGTGACACGCTTGCCATTGCTTTCCATATCGAGCTGCTGAATATAATTGGGCAGGTGACGTAAACCATACGCATACGGGCAAAGCACTTGGCTAGGCATGCCCCAAAAATTGCGATACCAAATGCCAAGCAGGGCGAGCATCAGCGGCATATTGTCAGCGGGCTTTGCTTGCTGTGCGTGTTGATCCATTTCATGTGCGCCGGCTAAAAAGGCTTCGAAGTTATCCATGCCAATGCTAAGGGCGGCGCTTAAACCCACCGCAGACCAAATCGAGTAACGCCCGCCGACCCAGTCAGCAAATGCAAGAATATTGTTTTGCGCAATGCCGTAAGCAGTCGCTTTGTCAGGGCTGCTTGTGATCGCAATAAAATGTTTGCTAATGCTTGCCGCTTCATCAGGCGCGCGCTGCAGCAACCAGCGACGTGCGGCATCGGCGTTTAAAAAAGTTTCTTGTGTGGTAAACGTTTTGGAGCAAATAATAAAGAGCGTTGTGGCCGACGAAAGCGGCTGCAGTGTTTTTGCAAGCGCCATGGGGTCAATATCAGCCACAAAATGACAGCGAATATTTTCTGTTGCATAAGGCGCGAGGGCTTCGGTGACGAGCTGCGGGCCTAAATATGAGCCGCCAATGCCGATGTGTACGACATCGGTGATCGCTTGGCCATCATACCCTTGCCATTTGCCGCTGTGCACCGCCTCACAGATTGCGCGCATTTGCTTACGCGTTTTTTGAATGGCGGGCGCAACGTCTTGGCCATCGAGCATCAATGCGTTGTCGCTTTGATCGCGCAGGGCGGTGTGAAAAACCGCGCGTTGCTCGCTTTGATTACGCCACGCACCTTGATGCAATTGTGCAATCGCATCGCTCACTTGCGCAGTGTTTGCTAAGTTCAATAGTAAGCGACGTGTTTCATCCGTGATTAAATTTTTGGAGTAATCGAGCTGCAGTTCGCCGCAGGTGAGTGAAAATTGCTCGGCACGTGTTGGGTCATCATCAAACAATGCCTGCATCTGCGTGTCTTGCAGTGACTGTTGATGTTGGGTGAGTGCTTGCCAAGCACAGGAGTGTGTCAGTGGTGAATGTGACATAATTTTAGTAATAATAGGCGCGTATATTGCGCTGAAATCGTAGTCGCGAGGATAACATGGATATCTGCCCCCTTGAATCGCTATCTCTTATCGTTTGTTCGAAATGAGTTTTTAAGCTTGAGAGTGTTACCACAATTTATGTCCTTAAAATATGAAAATTATCACTTTTTAAGGCCATGAAACGTGAAAATAATCACATTTTATGGCCTTAAAACGTGATCATTGTCACGTTTTATGCTATATTTTTTTTATGAAACGTGATATTTACAGTAAATTAAACCAATGGAAGACTTCAAGCAGGCGTAAGCCATTGATTTTACGTGGGGCTAGGCAGGTTGGTAAGACACATGCTCTGCGTGCTTTTGGCAGAGAAGCTTATCAAGATGTTGCTTATATTAATTTTGAGGAAATGCCGGAGGCAATTGATTTCTTTGACAAGCGCCTCAGCCCGGGAAATATTCTTAAAGCGTTGAGATTATATCTCAAGCAAGCGATTGAACCTGGGAAAACGCTCCTGATATTTGATGAAGTACAAGCATGCCCTAATGCGCTCAATAGTCTGAAATATTTCTGTGAGCAAGCGAATGAGTATCACCTGATCGCTGCTGGTTCATTATTGGGTATTAAACTTGCTGGCGGTAAAGGTTTTCCTGTTGGGAAAGTGAATTTTCAAGATCTGTATCCCTTAACTTTTTTCGAATTTCTAGAGGCACTCGATCAGGCGCCCATGCGAGAATATCTTGAAGAGTTGAAAGCCTCGGATGTTATTCCTGAACCATTGCATCAGCAATGTATCGATTATTTGAAACACTATCTTTTTGTCGGTGGTATGCCCGAGGCAGTAGTTGCCTATCGTGATACAGAAGATTTTGATCGCGTACGTGAAATCCAGCGTGAGATCTTAGATGCTTATCTTCTCGATTTTGCAAAACATGCACCTACTTCACAAATAATGAAGATTACTGATGTGTGGGAGGTCATTCCTTACCAATTAGCAAAAGAAAATCGGAAATTTATTTTCTCTGCTATTAACCCCAGTGCACGCGCTCGGGAGTATGATGAAGCTATTCAATGGCTAACTGATGCCAATCTTATTCATAAATCTTGTTGTATTTCGACACCTAGATTACCTATCGCGGGTTATTGTGATAAGAAAATTTTTAAAGTCTTTTTGTTAGACTGCGGTTTGTTGGGAGCCATGAGCAAGCTTGCACCAGAGACACTGATAAAAGGAGATAGTTTATTTACGGAGTTCAAGGGGGCGCTCACTGAAAATTTTGTTGCACAAGAACTCGTTAGTCGACATCATGAATCGTTATATTATTGGCGCAGCCAACATCAGGCTGAAGTAGACTTTGTGTTAACAGCAGGGTCTAATATTTTTCCTCTGGAAGTGAAAGCAGGGATGTCTACTCAGAAAAGAAGTCTCACAATTTATGGCGAAAAATATCAGCCGCCAATTTTGTCGCGTGCTTCATTGATGAATTTAAAACAGGACGGTTATCTTCTGAATTATCCACTTTATTTAATCAGTCGTTTTCCGACGCTTTATCAGCCTACATCACTATAATTGCAATTTCGTAAAGGGGATTCTTTTAGACTATTAGATATGCCTGACCCCGTTCTGCAGCCTTTTTGAAAAGACATTGATATATCCATTATTGGGTATAGAGCAGCGAAGCACGATTTCGAGTTACCTCGAAGTAAACAGCTGGCTTCTGCAATCAGTGCGGGGCGTCAGCAACCGAGCCAATGGTTTCACGGCGCGCGAGCATGCCGCGGTACTTGGCGATGACCGCAGCTTTGTCCCAAGCGTAGGCATCGAGCTCCTTTTTGAGCGTGCCGCAGAAGGTGACTTTGCCATCGACAACCTGCATTTCGTTTTCGGAAAATGCGATGCCGACGCTCAAAAGCATTTTCTCGGCCCCCGCAGCCAGCAGTTCGGCGGTGGCTTGACGTTTGGTGTCGTCGGCTTCGGTAGTGAGGTCGTCATGTTCGAGATCCGAGCCGGAAACGGCCTGTCTTCCCGCAACAGCAAGGAGGCACTGAGCAACCAGGTCATCGATGGTTTGCTTGGCCAAGGCAATCGGGTCCTGGTTTTCATTAGACATTTTGCTTTCAAGGGCTTCAAGGGCTTCAAGACTAAGTACTGTAAATCAAATAAACAAAAGGCAGTGCTAGGTCACTTTGAAAAATAAAACACTGCTCTATTGATATGGTGTAACAGGAGCGGGTATGTTTGGCTAAATTTTGACCAAATCGGGGCTGCGCTCGAGCAGATCTTCCAAAATCTCAACCGTGTGAAGCGTCAAATCACGTTGCTATCACTGTGTACTCACGATTGCGCCTAAGCATCAATGGGCTCTCATCCATATTACTTCTTATTTTTACAAGCCGATCAACTTGTTTTGTGATTGAACTGCACGCTAGTATTACGGGTTTTTATAAAAAATTAAATTTATTTTTATTTTTAAATCAATTAATTATATGAGGCTGCTCATTTTTTGAGCAGCTGAACTGATACCGTAAAAGTATACACTCCAGTGTTACGCTATATCATCAGAAAGCACAGGTAAAATATCACACGGGTTTTCTTGTATTTTTCTTTCTTTTTATTCTAAGCAACTTCAATTTAGCTAAGTACTTTGCAAAAATAAATAAGACCAACATGGCGGTGAGGCGCTCTGTGTTCCTCGCCTGGCTGCTGTTGACATGCATTGCGATGGTCACCGGCCAAGGGCCGGTGATTGTGCAGCAAATTCCAGATCAGTCGGCGAGTACGCCGCTGAATGAGGTTATTAATCTGCGAACGGACTTCACTCATCCTGACATCAATGAGAATTTAATTCTGACAGTCAAGCAAGCTAATGGCTTGCCTCTGCCGGCTGGAATAACATTAACGATGAAGGCGCCAACATCCACGGGCAGCTACGATACCCCGGGCTATGCTCAGGTCATCACGGTGGTGGGCACGCTCGCCTATGTGGCGGATAGGGGTTCTGGCCTTCAGATTATCGATGTAAGCGTGCCCAGTGCGCCAACCTTTGTAGGCACCTACAATACCCCAGGCAGTGCTTATGACATCACGGTGGTGGGCTCGCTCGCCTATGTGGCGGATGGGGATTCAGGCCTTCAGATTATTGATGTGAGCACGCCCAGTGCGCCGACCTGGGTGGGAAACTACAATACCCCGGGCCGGGCTTATGGCATCACGGTGGTGGGCTCGCTCGCCTATGTGGCGGATGATACTTCAGGCCTTCAGATTATCGATGTGAGCACGCCCAGTGCGCCGACCTTGCTGGGAAGCCTTGATACCCCGGACGATGCTTGGGGCGTGACGGTGGCGGGCACGCTCGCCTATGTGGCGGATAGGGGTTCTGGCCTTCAGATTATCGATGTGAGTCAATGGCAACTGTCGGGCACGCCCGCAGTTCAAGGCACCTATACCCTTGCTGTCAACGTTGAAGATAGCCAGGGGCGGTCTGCCGCTTATAATTTTATGCTCTGGACTCTAGTGCTTACTAATCCCCTGCAAGACCAATCGAGCGCGGTCAATGCAGCATTTGGCTTTGTTGTGCCATCTGACACGTTTACGGATCCGTCCGATCCAACATTGGACTACAGCGCACAGTCGGTCGGCGGCGGGTCATTGCCGGGCTGGTTGACCTTCACGCCCAGTACGCGCACGTTTTTAGGTACGCCCCTCTCGGGTGACCAAGGCAGCTACAATATCGAAGTTATTGCGACTAATGATGCAAGCAATACCGCCAGCGACCAATTTATATTGACCGTCACCAATCGTGACCCCACGCAAGATAATGCGCTATCGAACCAAGCTTTAAACGTGGGCGCAACACTGAACTACGTTTTTGCGGCCAACACCTTCTCAGACGGCGACGGCGACTCGCTGACCTACACGGCTGAACTCAGCGGCGGTGGAGCACTGCCAACCTGGGTGACTTTTACTTCGGGCACACGCACCTTTTCAGGGGTGCCTGTGTCAGGTGACCAAGGTGTGGTGAGCATTGCCGTGACAGCTAGCGATGGATTTGGTGGAAATGAGACAGGCACGTTTACCCTGACGGTCAATAACCAAGCGCCCATGGTACAAACACCGATTGGTACTCTCTATGCCACTAATGGTCTGCTGCTCGAATGGGCCGTACCCGCCAATACCTTCAATGATGCCGATGGTGATAGCTTAACGCTTTCAGCTGCTTCAAATGGCGGCGGTAGCTTACCTGGTTGGCTCGGCTTTAACACTGACACCTTGTCTGGCACGCCGCCCTCGCGTGGCACACATGCCCTGCAAATCACTGCCAACGATGGATTTGGCGGACAAGTGACGGAAACTTTTGACCTCATTATTCCCAACACCTCGCCGGTGATTGCCAACAGCTACCCAAACCAAGATGTGGCTCTGAATACGCCGTTTAGCTTGAGCTTGCCTGCCAATACTTTCTTTGACCAAGATGGTGATAGCTTGGCCTATACCGCGCTGCTAGCAGAAGGTAATCCACTGCCGGGCTGGTTGAGCTTTACCCCTGGCACCTTGACGTTTTCGGGTGCCGCTCCCCTTCGTGAAAGTTATCCTATCGCTGTGTTGACTGAGGATGGTGCAGGCGGCAATGTGACGTTGTTATTTACCTTGCGCGTTGCCAATCAAGCGCCGACGGTGGAGAATACTATTGCCGCACAAAACGCACCGATTGGCACACTGTTTCAGTTTGCCTTTGCATCCAACACGTTTAATGATGATGACGGTGATGAGCTTGCTTACACAGCGCGGTTGAGCGGTGGTGGCAGCTTGCCTACCTGGCTTAGCCTCACGAGCAGCACCCGTACCTTTTCAGGCACACCTTTCTCAGGCAACCAAGGCAGCGTCACCATTGTCGTCACAGCCGATGATAGCTTTGGCGGACAGAGCAGCACGTCATTTGGGCTGACTGTCCCGAATGACGACCCAGTATTAAGCAACCCCATTGGCGACCAGCGCTTTAACGCCGACACGCCGTTTAATTGGACAGTCCCCAGCATCACGTTTTCGGATCCAGACAACGATCCATTCACTTACTCAGCAGAACTGCAAGGCGGCGGCTCACTGCCTGCTTGGCTCAGCTTTAACGGAAACACTGGCACGCTATCGGGCACTATCCCCGCCAGTCAGAGCACACCGTTGATGATTAGCATCACGGCAGATGATGGGTTTGGAGGCCAAGCCAGTGATACTTTTGAGCTCTCTGTCAACTTGCTGCCCGTGCTGGCAGGGGTGATCGACAACCAAGCCGCGACGGTGGGAAATCCGTTTATCTACACCTTCCCTGCCAATTTGTTCACGGAGCCTGATGGCGATCCACTGACGTACTCTGCCACACAAACCAATGCCAGCCCCTTGCCCAGCTGGATAACGCTCGATAGCGGTACGCGCAGCTTCTTGGGAACCCCCGCTGGCGGTGACAAAGGTTTTTTGTTTGTGTTGCTCATCGCCTCCGATCCTTTTGGTGGTGCTGTCTCGGTCAGCTTTGCAATCACGGTGTCGGACTTGAGCGGTAATAACCCGCCACTGTTGGCGGTAGCTATTCCCGACCAAACGGCTAACACCGGAAAACTATGGGCGTACACAGTACCCATTAACACATTCGACGACCCAAATGACGACCCGCTGACCTATTCAGCTACACTGGAAGGTGGCAGCGCACTGCCTCAATGGCTCACATTTGATGACCAATCCAGGACTTTTTCGGGGATCCCCACAACCCCTGAAGTGATCCGCATGACGGTACGGGTTGACGATGGCCGTGGTGGTTTTGCGCTAGATACTTTTACCTTAGCGGTACAAGACATCACGAACCAGCCCCCGGTATTGTTGAATCAGCTTCCAAACCATAATATTAAAGTGGGGAGTAACTTTCGGTATACCGTACCGGTCGACACTTTTTATGATGCCAATGAGGATGCTTTACACTACACTGCCACGCAAGCAGGCGATAAACCCTTGCCGGGTTGGTTAAGCTTTGATGGGGTGACGCGCACGTTTTCGGGCAAACCCAGCAGCAAAGATACCAAGACTTATGCTGATCGTACGCACACCATCCAAGTCTGCGTCAGTGATGGAGAAGGGCGTGCTTGTAGCAGTTTTCTGCTGTCGGTATCGGGTGCTTCCGAAGCCCAGGAGGTGATAACAGTACTCATTGTGCTTGTGAGTATCGCCTCGACTGCTTTTGGCATATATCGAAATCGCGCATGGTTATGGAACCACCTTGCCAAAAAATACTATCAAAAATCAGATCGAACGGTTGGCGTTGGGCAGGAACTTAGTTATCGCTTTAATGTG
>JAJFJF010000021.1 GCA_021774255.1 Gammaproteobacteria bacterium | reverse complement strand
GGTGTTGAGGCGTAAGCGTTCACGGGGCAGCTAGCCATTTATCCTATCAATTATTCCCTCTCCCCTGTGGGGGGAGAGGGAGTAATTTCTTAGGAACTTCCTGCTTGCCTCCCGAAGCCTTGGCGTAGGGAAGGCCCAAGGTGCTCGAAGACATGCTTCTCGCCCCCTTAGAGGGGAGAAGAGGGAGGGATACGTTTAAAATCAGGGGTAGGTGAACGCTTACGCTGAGGCTTGTGCATTTCGTTTTTGAATTTAAGAATCCAAGTTTCAAAAAAACTGCCAAAATTTTGTTAATTGACTAGCTATATGAAAAAATATCCCCATTTTTTTATGAGCAGCTCAGGGAGGAAAAGATCTCCTCGGGATCTATTTTTCCAGCATTTGTAATGATGCTGCTGGGGTTATTGCGGGGCTATAAGGGCAGCGGTTCGGTTGCCACGTGAATAGTTTTGCCCGAGAAGGCGATCCCAATTTTGGTAGCCTGGTGAACGTGGTGAGCGGTTAAAGCATGGTGATATTGTTTGGTGTCGATTTGCTTTAACGCTTCTTGGGCCGCTTGCGTGACGTCATCGGTTTTTTCAACACTTTTGAGCTCCATAATATAGGCAGGGTAGTGAGCTTCACGCGGTAGCAGTAAAATATCGAGCCGGCCGTCACCTGCTTCTCGGTTGGATTGAACGAGATAGTGGGCGCGCAAGCCGACCATCAAGCCAAGCACAAACACGTGGTACACTTCTTCCGGGGTTTTATGCCCAAAATCAAAATAGCTTGCGGACTCTTTCATGTACGTTTGAACGTATTTTTGAAATCGCTCCAGATTTCCTTTCACCAAACTATCGATCAAGGCATCATAGGCGTTGCTTCCCATGGCTTGGAAGAACCAATTTTGAATTAAATGACGATAAATGCCCGCGACTTCTTTATTAGGGATGGCGAGGCCATAGAAAAATTCGGTTTCTTCCTGACGAGTGCTTACCACCTTGAGATATCCTGAGAAAAGCAGCAATCCCCATAATGCATCGCTGTTGTGACGCAAATCAGTAAAGACGGTACGATCATCAATGCGTGATTCAATGGTGCGGCCATCGATAAGTTGCTGCAGCTTGGCTTTCACGCCTGGATCCGCATCGCGTAGCACTTTACCCAATAAACCATGACCGGCGGTTTGTAACCAATAGGGGTTTAGCTGCCCACGCTGATCTAAACAGCTGATGATAGACCAAGGGTTATATAAGACCACATCGCCTATTTGGTAACCGTTATACCAGTCCTTAACGTCATCAAGGGAGGTGTTTAATTCAGCTTCAGCAAACAAGGCGTCGACCTCAGGCTCGGTAAATCCAAATGCCGACGCATAGTCCTGATTTAGCAGGGTGCAAATCTTAGGATTGTTCAGATCAGAAAATAAGCTTGCTTGCGAGATCCGCAATATCCCGGTAATCACGCCTTTAAAGAGTGCATCATTACCTTTAAATGCTGAGCCTAAAAAGGTGCGCATAAAGCGCAGCAGCTTGTCATGATAGGGATCTTCCGCCGCATAGCTTTCATGTAACGGAGAGTCGTATTCGTCTAACAGTATGACCACTTGTTCACCGTAATGACGGAATAAGTATTCGGATAGCTTAAGCAGGCTTTGCTCGACTTCTGCGGTATCCGCAGTTCGAGTGAGTATGCGGTGGAAGTGTTCTTTTTCTTCAGGATATAATGTTGTGCTCTCAAATAAAAACCGATGCTGCTGGTAGAGGCTAGCCAGCATAGTAGTAAATCCTTGATAAGCTGCGTCGTAAGTCGGCTTTTTAATATTTTTCAGTGTTAAGAAAATAGTAGGGTATTTCCCTTGGTACGCCATGGCTTCCGGATGTTGGCCGATTTTAAGGTCTTCGAATAACGGCTGGTTTTCTTTGGCTTCATCACATCTAAAGAAAGTGTGCAGCATAGAAAGATTTAAGGTTTTTCCAAATCGGCGAGGGCGGGTCAATATGGTGATTTCAGCTCCGCTGGATAGCAAGTCCGAAATGAACAAGGTCTTATCGACAAACACATAGTCATTTTCTACAAGCTTTTTAAAGCCATCAATGCCTACTGGAAATTTTTTCATGGGTTCCACAACTCTTTTATGTTTTTGTTGTATGGATATCATTTTAGTTTAGCACACGCACTCACAGTGTAACACAATTCGAAATTGAGCGAATTGCCCGAATTGAGGGGTAATTTAGACAGGCCCAGGCCCAGCAGGCGCAGGCTGCCTGGTAAAAACATACACTTCGGTGTTACTCTATATCATCAGAAAGCACAGGTAAAATATCACACGGGTTTTCTTGTATTTTCCTTTCTTTTTATTCTAAGTAACTTCTTATTCTAAGCAACCTTGATTGAGCGCTAAGTAATTTTCAAAAATAACTAAGACCAGCATGCCAGCGAGGCACTCTGTGTTCCTGGCCTTGCTGCTGTTGACGTGCATTGCGGCGGTCACTGCCCAAGGGCCAGTGATTGTGCAGCAAATTCCAGACCAGCCTGTTCCGTTGAATGAAGTCATTAATCTACGGACGGACTTCACTCATCCTGACATTAATGAGAATTTAATTCTAACAGTCCAGCAAGCCAACGGCTCGCCGCTGCCGAGTGGGGTGACGTTAACGATGAAAGCGCCGACCTTTGTGGGAAGCCTTGATACCCCAGGTAATGCTCAGGCCATCACGGTGGTGGGCACGCTCGCCTATATGGCGGATGATACTTCAGGCCTTCAGATTATCGATGTGAGCACGCCCAGTGCGCCGACTTGGGTGGGTAGCTACAATACCCCGGGCACTGCTCGGGGTATCACGGTGGTGGGCAACCTCGTCTATGTGGCGGATGATGCTTCAGGTCTTCAGATAATCGATGTAAGCACCCCCAGTGCACTGTTCTTGGTGGGAAGCTACAATAATACCCCGGGCTCTGCTTATGACATCACGGTGCAGGGCAACCTCGCCTATGCGGCGGATGGTACTGGCCTTCAGATTATCGATGTGAGCACACCCAGTGCGCCGACCTGGGTGGGAAGCTACAATACCCCGGGCACTCAGGGACTCACGGAGGTGGGCACGCTCGCCTATGTGGCGGCTTTTGTTTCAGGCCTGCAGATAATCGATGTGAGCGCGCCCAGTGCACCGACCTGGGTGGGAAGCTACAATACCCCGGGCTATGCTTATGGCATCACGGTGGTGGGCACGCTCGCCTATGTGGCGGATTATGATTCAGGCCTTCAGATTATCGATGTGAGCACGCCCAGTGCGCCGACCTGGGTGGGAACCTACAATACCCCGGGCGCGGCTGTAGGTATCACGGTAGTAGGCACGCTCGCCTATGTGGCAGATTATTATACCCTGCAGATTATCGATGTGAGCACGCCCAGTGCGCCGACCGGGGTGGGAAGCTACAATCCGGGGCAAGCTTGGGGGATCACAGTGGTGGGCACGCTCGCTTATGTGGCGGATTATGGTTCAGGCCTTCACATTATTGATGTGAGTCAATGGCAACTCTCGGGCACGCCCACGGTCCAAGACAGCTACACCCTTGCCGTCAACGTTGAAGATAGCCAAGGGCGCGCTGCCGCCTACAATTTTACACTCTCAGATTTATTGCTCACCAATCCCCTGCAAAACCAATCAACCGCAATCAATGCGGCCTTTAGCGTTGTGGTGCCCTCTGACACCTTCACTGACCCTTCCGACCCGCCCGATCCAACATTAGACTACAGCGCCCAATCTGTTGGCGGAGGAGCATTGCCTGGGTGGCTTATCTTTACCCCCAGTACGAGAACCTTTTCAGGCACACCCCTCTCGGGCAACCAAGGCAGTTACAATATTGAAGTCACGGCGACGAATGATGCAAGCGCAACCGCCAGCGATCAATTTATCTTGACCGTCACCAATCGTGACCCCACGCAAGATAACGGCCTAGCCAACCAAGCCGTAAACGTGGGTGCAACATTGAACTACGCCTTTGCTGCCAACACCTTCTCCGATGGGGATAACGATCCGCTGACCTACACGGCCAAGCTTAATGGTGGTGGAGCACTCCCAACCTGGGTGACTTTTATCTCGGGCACACGCACCTTTTCCGGGGTGCCTGCTGCGGGTGACCAAGGTGTGGTGATCATTGCCGTGACAGCCAATGATGGCTTTGGCGGGCAAGCCAGTGATAGCTTTGAGTTGTTGGTGAATCTTGTTCCTATACTCAATGGGTTTATTGATAATCAAGACGCCGTGGTGGGAAATCCCTTTTTATACACGTTTCCGGCAAATCTTTTTACGGAGCCCGATGGTGATCCGCTGACTTACAGTGCGAAGCAAACTAACGGCAGCCCACTTCCCGCTTGGTTTAGTTTAGATGGCAGTACCCGAACCTTTTTGGGGATCCCCGCTGGCGGTGACAAGGGTTTTCTGTTTGTGTTATTAATTGCTTCAGATCCGCATGGTGGTTCGGCGTCTGTGAGCTTTGGTATTGCCATCTCGGATCTGACAGGAAACAATCCGCCATTGGTTTTGGTAGCCATCCCTGATCAAACGGCTGGTATGGGGGCCCTGTGGAATTTTGTCGTGCCAGCCAATACGTTTGATGACACAGATAGTGATGTGCTTACGTATGCAGGAACACTGGAAGGTGGCAGCGCACTGCCTCAATGGCTCACATTTGATGATCAAACTCGAACCTTCTTGGGGATCCCCACAACCGCTGAAGTGATCCGCATTACAGTGCGGGTTGATGATGGCCGTGGTGGTTTTGCGCTAGATACTTTTACCTTAGCGATACAAGACATCACCAACCAGCCCCCGGTATTGTTAAATCAGCTTCCAAACCATAATGTTAAAGTGGGGAGTAACTTTCGGTATACCGTACCGGTCGACACTTTTTATGATGCCAATGAAGATGCTTTACACTACACTGCCACGCAAATAGGTGATAAGCCTTTGCCGGGTTGGTTAAGCTTTGATGGGGAGGCGCGCACGTTTTCAGGCAAGCCCAGCAGCAAAGATACCAAAACCTATGCTGATCGTACGCACACCATCCAAGTCTGCGTCAGTGATGGAGAAGGGCGTGCTTGTAGCAGTTTTCTGCTGTCGGTATCGGGTGCTTCCGAAGCCCAGGAGGTGATAACAGTACTCATCGTGCTTGTGAGTATCGCCTCGACTGCTTTTGGCATATATCGAAATCGCGCATGGTTATGGAACCACCTTGCCAAAAAATACTATCAAAAATCAGATCGAACGGTTGGCGTTGGGCAGGAACTTAGTTATCGCTTTAATGTG
>JAJFJF010000003.1 GCA_021774255.1 Gammaproteobacteria bacterium | reverse complement strand
AGCCTGTATCGTTGGGGTTGGGTTAGCTGTTGGTATAATCTCAAAGTGCATTTTCCTCCATATCAAACTCAAGGTTAGTGTACTACTGGCCGCTAACCCTTTGATACAGGAGCTGTTGCAGTTAGAAGTTGAATCCAAGTTGAAAAAAAATAAACTAAATAGTTATTTTTATAACTTATTTTGATTGTATTCACCCCGTTGCGTGCTTTGTCTTTTCATATGCAGGAGATTATTGATCTGCCGCTTGGTATGAGGATAGGTTGATGAATTTGGTTTCAATAAGATAAGTGAGATAACGCGTCAGCAGTGGCTTGTTGATAGCCGGCACGGGGATAGACAGTGTTGTCACTGCGTGTTGAAAATTCACATAGTGCACGTCGGGTACGCTGATAGGGGGCGCGGTGTCTAGCTTAGTATGCTGGGTAAGATAAAGCGGTAACAAAGGATACAGTGCATTACCTTTGGTGACTTTAGGCAGCATTTTCTCACGCCATGTTTCGGGCGAGATAAGCTGGATCGGGGATCCCAGTGCTTGCAATGTACGGATAATATCTGGCCAAGAAACGGGCACAGCATTCACCATGTTATAAACATGGTTTCGCAGTTTTTTATTTAAGGATATCCCAACAATATATTCACTGAGTGTGTCCACCGGGAACAAATTAACATCGCATTCCCAATTGGGCGCCGTGCCTAACTGTAGGCACCCTTTCAGTAAACTGAATAAGTGGTTTTTTTCGGGAGGATAGTCACCGGTGTCGGTGCGCCCGGCGACCCAACTTGGGCGATAAATGGTGACATCAAGATCTAATTTTTTTGCTTGGGTTAGCAAACATTCAGACACCCATTTTGTCTGCGCATAGCCATTGGTTAATCGTTCAATGTTGGGGGCGGTGGGTTGTGAGTCTGCTTCAAGCAGCATGCCTTGCTTGTCAATGTCGTTCACAGCAGAGAGCGTGGACATAAAATGAAACTGTTTCTTTTTATGGGTGAGTGATAAACGCAATAACTCGAGGGTGCTTTCCACATTGGCAGATTTTAGTTGTTCGTAACTGTAGAGATGATTGACTTCTGCTGCATTATGATAGATCGCATCTACCTGCTTTCCTAATTTTTCGTAATCACTCGTTGTCAGCCCGAGTAGGGGATCGTCTAGGTTGCCCTTCACAACTTGAATGCGGTCGAGATCGGCTGATGGAAGCAATAACTTATTTTGTTTGAGTGCCTTTAACAATCGCTGCTTGGTATGTGCTTGATTATCCCCTCTGACTAAACAAAAAATAGTCGCTTGTGTATGTGCCAATAATTCACAGAGCAGGTGTTGACCAAGGAAGCTGGTGGCACCGGTTAATAAAATATGGCGAGGTGGGTCATTGGGGGCCAGTAAACGGATATCCTGCTTGGGGAGCGCTAAGATCGCATCGTTCAATAAAGCATCGACAGATTGGTCATCCACATAAGGGTTTTCAATGAGGTTTGCTAAATGCGCAATCGTTGGGTTTTTCAAAAAATATTTAAAGGGAATGTTAATGTGATAATGCTCATCTACTTGCATCATCATGTCTGTCATGAGGAGTGAATGGCCACCAAGCGAAAAAAAGCTGTCGTGCACACCAACATCATCAACATGTAAAATCTTTGTCCAGAGAGCAGAAAGTTCAGACTCTAATGTATTGCGCGGCTTGATCAACGTACCGGTCAAATATCGCTGATTTTTCTCTGGCAGGGGCAGGCGCGCTCTGTCTATTTTGTCATGCTGGTTGAGGGGGATCTCCTCTAAAATGAAATACGTCGCCGGTACCATGTAGTAGGGCAAGTATGACAGTAAGTATTGGCGCAGACCGGAAATGGCGATGCCAGCTTCTCTGTCTTGTAGCACAATATAGCTACTGAGAAATTTTTTGTATTGCCTGCCATTGGAGATGACAAGTGCTTGTGCAACATTGGGGTAAGCAAGTATGGCTTGTTCAATGGCCGAGATTTCTACGCGAAAGCCACTGATCTTCACTTGGTTATCTTGCCGCCCTAAAAAATGCACTAAGCCTTGTGGATCCCATTTAACAAAATCGCCTGTTTTATACATCTTTTCAGATTCGGCCGAGAAAATATTTTCCACAAAGGCGGCCTGTGTGAGGGCGGGCAAGTTCAAGTAACCTGTCGATAAGCCATCGCCTGCGGCACACAATTCCCCGGGCACATCTATTGGCATCGGGTTATTGTATTTATCTAAAATATAAAGCGTCGTATTGGCAATGGGTTTGCCAATAGGAATGGGCTGGTTGGACGCAACGTCGTCAGGGATCGAATAGGTGCAAGTGAACGTGGTATTTTCTGTTGGTCCATAGCCATTAATGATTTCTTGCGGTCTTGTTTCAGGGTGTTTGAAAACCGTTTTGACGGTAGTGGGATTTAATACATCCCCCCCGACGATCAGATGTTCGATATGTCGGAACATGGTTGAACTATAAGCGACGTAACGATCAAATAATACGGTGGTGAGCCACAGTACCGAAACGTCATGTCGTTTCAGGAAACTTTCAAAATATTTAGGATCTAAAATATTATCTTTATCGACACACACTAAATGGGCGCCGCTTAAGAGGGCCCCCCAGATTTCAAACGTGGCTGCATCAAAAGTGAGGTTAGCAGCTTGTGCAATAATATCTTCTTCAGACAGGGTGAGGTAGCCGTTGTTTTTCACCAGTCGGTGAATCGCGTGATGTTTAGATGAAACACCTTTCGGGTTGCCGGTGGTGCCGGAGGTATACATGATGTAAGCCGCGGTATCGGCAGCGTAATGTGTGGCGGCGTCATCAGGGCAGTGTTTGGAATGATGGCGCCGTGCGATCCCTTTATAATTCAAAATAGAGGTGGTTGCGGTTTTGTTATCTTCAATGGCGGCGTAGACTTTTTCATAATAGTGTGGATCAGTGATCATCACTTTGACGGCGGCGTCTTGCATAATGTAACGCATGCGATTTTTAGGATGCGGATCAATCGGCACATACACTCCCCCTATTTTTAAGATGCCTAAAATAGACACCACAAAGTCGAGCGGGGAACGTAAGCATAGGCCAACCGGCGTGCCGAGGGTGACGCCATGTTTTTGTAGGCAGGCGACCACTTGATTAGCGCGTTGATTGAGTTTTTCATAAGTGAGCGTCGTGCGACGATAGGTGAGCGCAAGGTTATTAGGTGTTTGTGCAACTTGCTCTTCAAATAATACGGCAATATTTTTGTGTTTTGCGTAAGCGGTTTTCGTATCATTCCATTGGTGAATTATTTTCTCATGTTCTTTTTCAGTGAGCAGTGAGAGTTGATGAATGCTGCTCGATGGGTTGTTGGCAATTTGAGTGGCCAAATGGATGATAAGTGTCGGGATATTTTCCAGCAGGGTATCGTAATACCCCGTACGCATTGTTGGGTTAATGGCATAGGTCAACACATGCTTTTTTTGACAAATGCGGAAAGTCATTAATGCTTGTGAGCAAGGTGCTTGCTGTTTGTCATTACCATCAGGGTCAAAGTAGGCAATAGCCGATAACGGCGTGTTACTCAATGCCGTGTAACGCTGAAAAATATCACGACTGAATGTATGGTGCGATTGTGCATTGGCTTGTGCAGATTGCACAGCAGTCAATGCCGAAGCAAAGTTGTCAGTAGGCGCTAATGAAATGGCCACAGGTAATGTGGTGGAAAATATGGCTGATAAAGGTGTGGCCGCATCATCATTATCATCATTGATCTTGTGCTTTAATAAAATAGTGCCATTTTCGTAATTGTTGATCCGGTACAGCAGTAGATAGAGTACGGTGAGCATCACATCCGACAAAGGCGCTTTATCGCTGAGTGCTTGCAGAGTGCGGGGAAGCGCAATGGTTTGCGGTAACAGCGCGCGGGGTAATTTTTTTGTTGCGTGGTGCAACGGAGGGTGGCTATCTGGAACAGAAAAGGAGTTGAGTGATTTGATCTGTGTCAGCCAGAATTTTTCGTGTTTTGCGCACGTGTCTGCTACGTATTTTAGATTTTCCAGTAGTGTGTGAGACGGCATGGGCAGCATCCAGCCGTCATCCTTTAAGATAGCATTGGTTTCATGGTGAAATGAAAAAGGTAACCCTTCTGGCGTCAGAAAGTTTTTGAGATGCACGACACCATCTTTCGCAGCAACGGTCATTTCATTTTCAGTGGAGTACAACAGTGTGCCGGGAGGTTGGTGCACTGTTTTCTGAGAGACGGTTAACGCTTGCGGGATCACAATACAGCCTTGCAGCAGTGCCTTGGGCAGTATAAATGTGTTGTCATACCCTGCATACTGCGTCGCCCGAAACAGGTGGTCGATTTGTTGTACCGAGGTGTCCCATGAAATCAGGCCGTATCCATAAGGTTTATAGCATTGACTAAAATAAGAGGCCTGGCTTCTGTGCCAGGGTTGTAAAGAAATTTCATCGTGCTGGATGGCATTGACTAATTGGGGGAAGGTTTGTTTGCCGAGTTGACGGCATTTTAAATCAAGGTCAATCGCAGACTCTTTTTTACCGATGGGTACAATCGTTTGTTGTACGATGGCCCCTTTGTCAATCTGTTCAGTCATCGTATGCCAAGTGATGCCGTGGTATTTCTCTCTATTGAGTAACGCCCAGGAAACAGCATGTAAGCCGCCATACGCAATACTATTATGGTAATTAATGGCCAGGCGCCGAGGCAGTTGGAGTGCCTGTTTTTTTACTATCGTGCTGTTCTCAATACTAAAAAGGTAATCAAAGGGTTCTGCTTGTAAGGTGGGCAATGCCTCGCTCACCGTGCGGAAATAGGGGATAGCGTTAGTTTTTGCCCAGGAGGCGAGCGCAGGACTAGGGGAGACAACGCCTAATAAATGACATTCTGAGCGAAAAAGAAATTGTGCACAGAAGAGGGTCAGCTTGCCTTCGCCTATAATATAGCAGGAAACAGGCTTACTTGTAGTAGACTTGTGATTGGAGGGGGTAGAAAAAGTCATCAGCGGAGCCTATTATAAATGCTACCGATTGTAAAATCCAATATGAGTGTTTACTCTCAGCTTCGGTACTGTGGTAAACTTCGCGCTGTTTTTTTAACTCTTTATTTGGCTTGACGCGTATGACAGACAAAGCAGCAACCAGCACTAATTATGGCGATCAAACCGTACGGAATGTGCTGGGTTACCTTGAATATTTAGCAGAATGTATGCCGGGTAACTTTTATTGGAAGGACGACAGTGGCCGTTACCTCGGTTGTAATAGCCCATTGATCAGGGCCGCCGGCTTGCCTTCAGCAGATAAGCTTATTGGCAAAACCGATGCGCAGCTTTGGCCAGAACAAGCCCATGTGTTGAAAGAGCATGATCGCCTTGTCATGGAAACGGGAGAGATACAGTATTTTGAAGAGTGTGTGATCCCGAAAGACGGTCCACCGGCTTACTACACGGTAGTGAAAATGCCACTGAAGGATCAGGCGGGCAACACCATTGGTATTATTGGTAACTCCATCAACATTACCCATGAAAAGGAAATACAAGCGCAGCTTGAGCGCGAGAAAGAACGTGCAGAAGAAGCCAATAAAGCCAAGTCTCACTTTTTGGCGATGATGAGCCATGAGTTGCGTACACCGCTCAACGCAGTGCTTGGGATGGCGCAGATTTTAATGAGCAAAGAGCTGACACATGAGCAACAAGAGTGTATCGAGATTATTTTAGATTCAGGGAAGCATTTACTCTCACTGATTAACAATACCTTAGATTTTTCCAAGCTGGAAGCGGGCAAATTAAAGTTCGAGCCGGCGTCTTTTGATCTTCAAGAAATGCTAGAAGAAACGATTACCAGTATTTCGCACATGGCAAAGCAAAAAGAGGTTGAAATATTACTCGACTATGAGCCAGGTTTGCCTACGGCTGTGTACAGTGATGCGCATCATATTCGCTTGATTGTGATCAACTTACTCAGTAATGCGATCAAGTTCACCAATACAGGGCATATTATTGTCTCTGTTGGAGGTGCCCAAAAAAAGAAAAATAGCATGGTTTTTTGCTTGTCCGTTTCCGATACGGGTATCGGTATTTCCAGAGACATGCTGGAACATGTATTTAAAAGATTCACACAGCTTGATCCCTCATTAAAACGACGCTACGAAGGTACGGGCTTAGGATTAGCTATCTGCAAGCAGCTGACTGACTCCATGGGCGGGCGAGTCGAAGTGGATAGCCTGCCAGGCAAGGGCTCTACTTTTTCGTGTCATTTGCCTTTTACCTTGCAAGCCGCTTCGTATACTCGGTCGACACCTGCGAGTTTGTCCCGTGATTTGAAAATGTTAATTGTGGATGACGATGAGAAAAAGGGGGCCGTGTATAGTAAACGGTTGTCAGATTTTCATGTAGAGGTGGTTTCCAAGCAAGAGACCATGGCCGCGTTGCTGCAAGCCCAACAGGCCAATAAGCCATATGATTGGGTGATCGTCGATGAAGCGACAAAAGGGGATAGTTTTGATTTAAGCACAAAAATTCGAGACAACCGTGAATTGACACAACCTTTATTAGCCTTACTTACTCAAAACAGTGATTTTCAGTATGCAGATAAGATAAAACAGGCAGGATATTTCACGCATTTTGTTAAGCCTGTTTATCCTTCAGAGTTTGTGCCGCAACTGGCAAGCGCTTGGGGAAGCTGGAAGAATAAATAAGGGGCAAACTTCCCCATGGGTCAAGTCTTGAATTGCCTGCTTGGCTGCGCTATAGTGCCGGTATGGCAAGACCGCTTCGTATTGAATATCCCGGTGCTTGGTATCATGTGTGTAATCGTGGTGCTTCGCGTAATCCCATCTTTTTAGGGCAAGCTGATAAGCAGCGCTTTTATAGCCTGCTGGCTGAAATACACTCATTATTTGGTGTAGAAACACATGCTTACTGCCTGCTCTCTGACCAATACCATCTATTAATCCATACTCCGCAAGCCGAATTAAGCCGTGCCATGCGCCATCTCAATGGCCTCTACACGCAGCGCTTTAACCGGATGCACCAGCGTGATGGGGCTTTGTTTCGGGGCCGTTATCGTGCCATTTTGGTTGATCCGGCGCGCTATATCGCGCCGCTCACCCGTTATATCCACCTGCAGCCGGTTGCACAAAATCATGTTACTGAGCCACTGCAATGCAAAGATTCCAGTTATGCAGCGTATATTGGCAAACAAAATCCTCCCAGCTGGTTAATGACGCGCAGCATTTTAAGCTTGTTTGGCCAGCAGCATGCCCAAGAGAAATACCAAGAATTTGTTGATAGGGGCATTGATGATGATTTGCTGACGTTTTACAGCAAAGGCCGTATTCCGCCTTTTTTAGGTGATGCGGGTTTTCGTCAAACCTTGCAAGAGAAGTGGCAGGGCGCATCGGATGAACAAGAAATCAGTGGCGCGACATTTTTGCAGCATCGACCATCCATTGAACAAATTTTGCATGCGACGGCGCAGCATTTTAAAGTGGCCATCGAAGACTTGCAGCGCAGTGTGCGTGGCCAGCATAATTTCCCACGCGTGATTGCCATGCTGCTCTGTCGCAAACATTTTGGCCATCGCCTCACTGACATTGCCAGTGGTGTCACCGGCACCTCTTACAGCGGCGTGTCTGCCTGTATTAAACGCTTTGAAACGGTGAGCATGCAAGCTAAAGACTGGACATCGGATATCACCGCCATCCGCGCGGCGTTAAACTAATCCGTTAACAACTTCATTAAGATCTGTTCGTAAATCACCGCTAAACTGTCTAAATCTTCGACGCTGACGCATTCATTGATTTGATGGATCGTCTCGTTGCAAGGGCCAAGCTCGAGCACTTGTGCGCCCGTGGGGGCAATAAAGCGGCCGTCGGATGTGCCGCCTGCGGTGGAAAGCGTGGGATCAATTTTCATGATCTCGTTAATGGCTTCACGCGCAGCGTCAACGAGCGCGCCGCTAGGTGTGATAAAAGGGTTGCCCGATAAGTGCCATTGCAATTCATGATTGACGTTGTGCTCTGTCATGACAGCATTCACGCGCTGTTTAATATCGTCGGGTGTCAATGCAGCCGAAAAACGTAAATTAAATTGCGCTTGCATCATACCGGGGATCACATTATTTGCACCCGCACCGCCGCTAATATTACTGATCTGAAAACCGGTTGCCGGGAAAAACGCATCCCCTTCATCCCATGTGATTTGGCACAGCTTATCGAGCACCGTCATGGCGCGATGAATAGGATTATCAGCAAGGTGCGCGTAAGCCACATGGCCTTGCTTGCCTTGCACGGTGAGGTAACCGTGTAATGAGCCGCGACGACCATTTTTAATCGTATCGCCAACGTGTTTGTCGCTGCTGGGTTCGCCTACCAAACACCAGTCGATTTTTTCTTGTCGTGCTTCTAAGTGTTCGATGACTTTCACTGTGCCATCGCGTGCCTCGGCTTCTTCATCGCTGGTGATGAGAAAAGCAATCGAGCCGGCGTGTTTTGGGTGTGCGGTGATGAAATTTTCACATGCGGTGATCATGGCGGCGAGGCTGCCTTTCATATCAGCGGCGCCGCGACCATACAACATACCTTCGCGCACTTCAGGGGCAAACGGATCGCTGTCCCAATATTCAAGCGGGCCGGGGGGGACGACATCGGTATGGCCCGCAAAGGCAAAAACGGGCCCGTCTGTGCCGCGCCGTGCCCACAGGTTATCGACGTCACCAAAACGCAAACGCTCAATGGTAAAACCAAGTTGACTTAAACGTTCAATGAGTAATTCCTGACAACCGGCATCATGCGGCGACACAGAAGGGCGGGCGATGAGGGCTTTGGCAAGATCGAGTGTGTTTGGCATCCTTAAATTGTACCGAGAAATGTGACGTTTGCCTAATGGCTATCCACTCAGCTTATCCAGCGCATCCACACTTAATCCACTCGATAACGATAAGTACGGTAGCCGTAATAAGACTGCGGTACGATGTAGTAATGATAGCCGCCGTGGTAGCCGCCACGGTAGACTTGGCGTCGCGCATAACGGGGGTTGTAGTAGGTTGTGCGTCGCCAGTAATCATAAGGATAGGGGTAGCCTTGGTACGCTGCGTAGTTAGGATAGCGATAATACCCATAGGTATAAGACGGGTAATAATAAGGCGTATAGTAGATAAGCTCCTCTTCGGTCAGGGGGGCGTTTGAGCAGCCAGCTAACCCGATGCTGGCGAGGGTGACGAAACCTAAAATAATCAGAAGCCGTTTCATGACGCTTACCTCGCTCGTCTTGATAATAAGGCTTATATAAAAAATTATAGGTTATATAAATAACTTAATAATGATATTTAATTAATTATTTGTTTTTTATAATAATTATATTTTTGTCTACTCCAGACCGTAACTGTAATGAGGCTCGATTACGTCGTCGTCTTCATCAGGGCGATAGTTGTGCTGATACTGTTCTTCGTTTGGATCAAGCGCGGGGTTGGTTTCAGTGTATTCAAGATTCTTGCCGGCTGGGTCATTTTCTTCTTCTGATAAATAACCGGGCAGCAAATCATCTTCGTCGTATTCCGGAAAATCGCGTTCGTAATTGCGATAATCGTACTGTGGCTGAGCCGTTTCCTCGAGCAAATCATCGGCATCAATAAGATTTTCAGGTGACTCATAAGCATGAGGCGGTTGGTAGACAAAATCGTAGTCTTCTTCTTGGCCAGTGGTGCTGCAAGCCGTTAAAGCAGCGCATGCGAGTAGGGTAAAAATGTAAGTGCTGAAGCGGTAGCGTGTCGAAAATAGTGTCATGAGTGTTTTTCCTTGTTGCCTCATTATAAGTGTAGGGCAAGAAATACTGAAGTGGCTTTTAAAGTTATATAAATAACTTTTACTGGCTATGTGCTGCCGTAGGGGCAGCCCCCCGTGGCTGCCCGGGCGACAACTTCGGTGCCGCTCCTACAAATAATATCGCCATCTGCGGCAAGGGATGATCTGCCTCCATGAACGCTTACGGGAAAACACACATGCCCATGTTACGCTATATCAACAGACGGCTATCAGGTGCTAATCAAATAAATACATTTTTTACGTGTTTTAAATGGGGATCTTCCAAAGGTGCACAGAGGAATGTTTAGCGGGTGGGCGCAAGATAGGTGCCAAGCTTGAAGCATGCTTTGCACCACTCTTTGCTTTGTTGAAAAGTGGTAAGGAGTGGATAGTGGCTGATCAAAGGCGCGTGATAGGCGTCAAAATCGGGTTGTTTTTTGCGGTGTTTTTCATTTTCTTTTTTGCTGTCTATTACGGCACGGGCTTTGAAAACGCACTTTACAATGATTGCATGAAAGACAGAGCACATTTAGTGCGTAGTGATACGCTGCTGAATGCAAACGGTACCAATCCAGATCATGCGTATTTTTGTGACGAGTTCTCCAGGGGGCAAATGCTTTTCAGGACCATGGTGTTTGGCGGGATCTACCTTCTGTTCTGGTATGGCATCATGAAACTAGTGCTGGGTGAGGGATCTGAGACTAAGGTCATTATACAATCAATATTTATTGCCACCGTTTTGTCGCTGGTTGCGTCTGCCTTCATCGTTGTCGTCTTGAACGCTACATACAAAAGTGTGCTGTATGAATCTTGGAGGAGTCAATACAGTGATTGCTACCGGGATTCTGTGCGCAGTATTGGGTATTGTGTGCGTTTCAGTAGCGCACGATCGGGTTATGCATCATTTTGGCCCGCGCTTTTAACCACACTGTTCTTCATTTTTTTTGGGATCACCGTTTTCCTTTTGTTGATGTCCAAAGTGAACAAGTATTTGGCAGTCGCGCCTACCGCAGCCATCTTTTTGTGTGGCTGTGTCTTGTTACCTTATTCCTACTACTTGGCTGATCGATATCGTTACTGTCATGACAACGGAAAAAGTGATCCTCACTGTAAAGGAGAAGCAGAAGACAAAGCGGTGCTTGCAGGCATGGTGGGGCTTTTCTTGGGTGCTATTTTCGTGGTGATGGTGGTGTCTGCTGTCGTGAAAAGGGAACATGTCACTGAAGGAAGTGCCGGCGTCTCTTGTGAGACCGATCCGCTTGTGATTAAGCCGGAAAGCCAGCGAGGAAAATAGAATGTGTGGACAGGGTTTTTTTTGTGGCAGTGGGGAGAGAAATTGTGCTTGGTTGCTTAATTCACATGCTAAAAAACCACACAAATTAAGTTATTCGTATAGCTTAAATTGTATGGAATAGCAGTTTGACGGGAAAACTACCTGCATCTTAAGGAAAACGTACACGCATATGTTACTCCATATAAAGAGAGGGTTTTGTCTTGGCTATTCAAACTATCAAACTCAAACGTTTTTTTGCTGCACTCACGTAAATCAACCATGGTAAAGAACGAAGGAACGGTGGGGCTGCTCACCTGTGGGTGGTGCTTGCTCTTTCTCGTGCCCTTTTTGGCTGTTTACTACGGTATCAAGGATGGTCTCTATGACGACTGCATGGACGACTGGGCCTACTTGGTCCGCAACGATACGCTGATCAACGATTTCACGCCCCGTCTCTTTGATGAGTGTGTTGAAGAGGAGATCGCTATCTGCCCGGAAACAAGCACGCTGTTTTTGGACTGTGCTGTCTCGGCCCTGTCGTTTTGCAATGTATCGCGTGCCGCGCAGGCCTTTGCGACCGAGGAGATGTGCAGCCGCGATATGGTGCAGGTGGGGAACATCTGGCGCGGTTGGTTTGTGCTGGGAGCGCACCCGACTGAGCACGCAAATTGTGTGATGGCGCGTGATGAGCTACTTGCGCAGCGCAAGCACTACCAAACCGAGTTCACTGCGGCGGTGAGCGACTATACGCAGCAGGCGCACGCTTGCCTTGCTGCTTTTGATGAAGCAGGTGTGAGCCAGTTCTCTGTATGCATGCACAACAGCGATGATACCAACCCGGATCATGACTACTTTTGCAGCAAGTACGCAGTCAGTGAGGCTGGTCTTTGGGCTTCCGTGGCGGCTTTGGGCTTTTCAATCGTGCTCCCCTTGCTGTGCTTCATCTTTTACATGACGTGCCAAGGCGTGCGGGAGGGAGGAAAGCGTAATGGCCTGCTGCTTTTCATGGGCTGTGTTTCTGTCATGGTGACGATTGCCATCCCGATGGTCACCTACGGGTATCAGTTTTACGATGTGTGGGAGAGCGAGTACGAGGAATGCTACCTGGATTCTGATTTGGGGTACGTCTACTGCACGCGCGTGAGTGACGCTAAGGCGGCTGTCGAAGCCTCTTGGTCGGCGCTTCTCGTGTTTCTCATTTTCATGTGCCTGTGGTGGATCTTCTTCAAGCTGATCAAGGCCAGGGAGGAAAGCCAGATGATTGAAATTGGTGTTTTTGTGCTCGTGGCGCTGGCCATTGTGTGTGCTTGCTTCCTGCTCCCGTACTTCCACTTTTACGAGGAACAGTACCGTGACTGCCGCAACAAGGGGCGGGAGGATCACTACTGCAACGACGATGCGCTGGAGAAAGCGGAAGGCATTGCCATCGGTATCTTCCTTGCTGGCTGTGTGGCGGTTGTTGTGCTTGGCGCGATACTGTACGTCTTGGCTGTGAAGATTGACGCGTGCTTTAGCGATGCGCGTGCGTCCTTGAAGGCGCGCTTTGGCGACTCGTCTGAGTGGCTGAGCTTAAACCACTAGGCGTGCACTTTTCAAGATTTGGGAGAACACCTACTTTTTTAGCAGAAGCGAGAGGGGAATATTTTCAGTTTGCTAAAAAACCATAAATACAAAGCTATAAAACTAACTAATAATTCTTTTAACAGTAGCCTGTGTGAGGTAAACTCAGAACGTTATAGAAGACACCTGCTTCCTTTCTGTGTTTTATGATAGAGTTAAATCATGATTGAAGTACTGCAACGTAACCCCCAACTAGACACGCACACCCAGCCCGAAGAAGTGCGGGTTGACCGTGCCATTCGTCCCAAGCGGCTAGCCGATTACCGTGGTCAGCCAGCGATTTGCGAGCAACTGGGTATTTTTATTGAAGCGGCGCGCCGCCGGCAAGAGGTGCTGGATCATGTCTTGCTCTTTGGCCCGCCGGGCCTGGGCAAAACCACGCTGGCTAATATCATTGCCGCTGAATTAGAGGTGAATATCAAGCAGACGTCGGGGCCGGTGCTAGAGCGTGCGGGTGATTTGGCGGCGTTGCTGACCAATTTGGAAGCCCATGATGTGCTCTTTATCGACGAGATCCACCGGCTCAACCCGGCTGTCGAAGAAGTGCTATATCCAGCGATGGAAGATGGCAAACTGGATATTATGATTGGGGAGGGGCCGGCTGCCCGCTCCATTCAGTTAGATTTACCGCCCTTTACACTGGTGGGCGCCACCACGCGTGCGGGGTCGCTCACTTCACCGCTGCGCGATCGTTTTGGTATTGTGCATCGCTTAGAATTTTATAACACACCTGATCTCACCCACATTGTGCAACGTTCCGCGCGTTTGATGGAGGTGATAATCGATGAGTCGGGCGCCACAGAAATTGCAAAACGTTCGCGCGGCACGCCGCGTATTGTGAATCGTTTACTGCGCCGCGTGCGCGATTACGCGGATGTGAAAGCCGATGGGCACATCACACAAAGTGTGGCCGATCAGGCGCTCTTGATGTTAGATGTTGATGTGCAAGGTTTTGATATCATGGACCGTAAATTGCTCATGAGCATTATCGACAAATTTGACGGTGGCCCGGTGGGAGTGGAAAGTTTAGCGGCCGCCATCGGTGAAGAACGCAGCACCATTGAAGATGTGTTTGAGCCTTATCTTATTCAACAAGGTTATTTAATGCGCACGCCGCGGGGGCGTGTGGCGACGAGCCGTACGTATTTACATTTTGGCCTGACAGCGCCTGCAGCTAGCTAAAAGAGGTATTCACACGATGATGACAACAGAACTTTCTTTTTGGCATTTGATTTCACAAGCCAGTTTTTTAGTGCAAGTGGTGATGTTGATCCTGGTGATTTTATCACTGGTATCCTGGACGCATATTTTCCAGCGCGGGCGTGTGTTAAAAACAGCACGGCGTGAGCACATTGCGTTTGAAGATGCCTTTTGGTCGGGCGGTGATCTGAATCAACTGTATCAAAGCATGACGACGGGCAAAAAAGTCAAAGCGACACAAGGTTGCGCGCGCATTTTTTGTGCTGGCCTACAAGAGTTTTCACGCATGCGCAAACTGGGCGCCGAAGCGGCTGCCGTGATGGATGGCGCAGAGCGTGCCATGCGGGTCGCGGTCACACGCGAAGCCGATCGTTTACAAATGAATTTGCCTTTTTTGGCGACGGTGGGGTCCGCCAGCCCGTATATTGGTTTGTTTGGCACCGTGTGGGGGATCATGGGTTCGTTTCGTGCCTTGGGCAGTGTGCAACAAGCCACGCTGAGCATGGTGGCACCGGGCATTGCCGAAGCGTTGATTGCCACCGCAATGGGTTTATTTGCTGCGATCCCCGCTGTGATTTTTTATAATCGCTATTCAGCAGAAGCGACGCGTTTAATTACCGACTATGAAAACTTCCAAGAAGAGTTTACGTCAATCATACAGCGTCGTGTGTATACGACACCGGTTGCGCCAACAGTAGGCGAGCCGGGTGCCGCGCCGACCGATACTGATTTTAATCAACAAGACGATAACATCTTACCGGAAGAGGGATAAACAATGCTCAGGCCGCAAAAGCAAACCCGTCGCCATCGCGTCATCGCTGAGATGAACGTGGTGCCGTATGTGGATGTGATGTTAGTGTTACTGGTTATTTTTATGGTGACCACGCCCTTGCTCACACAAGGTGTCGATGTGGCATTACCGCAAGCCTCTGCGGAAATGTTAAGCGCGGATGAACAAATGCCGCTGGTGGTGTCGGTGGATGCAGACGGTGCTTATTATTTAAATGTGGCCAGCGATCCGCAGGCGGTGCTGACCCCCGAAGATTTGTTGTATCGTATTGCAGCAGCGTTATCACTCGACCCGACACGCCAAGTGTTAGTCAAAGGCGATCGGCAGGCCCATTATGGGCAAGTGGTGCAAGCGATGGTGTTGCTGCAGCAAGCAGGTGCGGCGACAGTCGGCTTAATGACGGAAGAGGCTTAACGCGTTCATGAAGCAAAAAGTGTCTTATTTTCGTGCAAGCTTTTTATCCGTGATGTTGCATTTGCTGATTGCTGCTGTGTTGGTGGTGAGTTTTACACCAGATATTGAGCCCATGCTCGCCAATTTTGTGCCCTCACAAGAACCGATTGAAATTGTGCGTGCCGTGACGGTGGATGCTGCAAAATTAGAGGCTGAAATTGCCTCACTTAAAAGCGCCGAAGTGCAAAAACAAGATGCCGAACGGGCGCGGCTACGCGAATTGGAACAGCAAATGGAAAATGCGCGGCGCGAGCGCGAACAAGAAGAAGCGCGTTTAAATGCACTAAAAGCACAACAGGCAGAACAAAAACGCCAAGCGGAAGCGGAAATGGCTGCGCTGACCGAACAACGCCGTGAAGAAGAGAAACAACTGGCACAGCAACGTGAATTAGCGCAGCAGTTAGCAGCAGAAGCCGAGCAAGCGGCCATCGAGGCACAGCGTTTGCGTGAAATCGATGAAGCAGCAGCGGCGGCGCAACGTGCTGAAGCACGCGCGCAAACACTGCAATCTGAAACCGCGCGGTATATTGCGATTATTCGCCAGAAAGTGGAAGACAACTGGCTGCGTCCACCTGGCAGTGAAGTCTTATCTTGCCAAGTGTTGGTGCGTGTGATGCCCACAGGTGAAGTGTTTGATGCAAAGGTGGTACAATCCAGTGGCTCCTCGGCATTTGATCGCTCAGCGTTAGCCGCTGTGCAAAAAGCATCGCCTTTGCCTGTCCCCACCGATGCCGAATTGTTCGAATCGTTTCGAGAGTTAAATTTACCGTTTAGGCCTGCCGTATCATAATGAAAAAACCAAGCTATCCTTTTTATATCGTCATCTTATTGACTGCATTACTTGGCGGGTATCACACTGCGCACGCGAGTCTCACGATTGAAATTACACAAGGTGTTGACGGCGCGGTGCCCATTGCGATTGTGCCTTTTCAATGGGAAGGTAAAGATCTTCTGCCACCACAGTCCATTTCTGACATCATTGCGTCGAATTTATACCGCAGTGGACGCTTTAGCCCTTTGCCTGAGCGGCAGTTACCGATGCGCCCCGGGCGTGTGCAAGATATTAATTATGCCCAGTGGCAAAGACAGGGTATCGAATATATCGTGATGGGTTCAATCACAGAAAGAAGACGAGGCAGATACACCGTCAGTTTCCAGTTGTTGGATGTGCTACGGGGTGAAACAGAGCAGCGTCAAACCCACGCGGATAATCCTGATCCCCTCGCGGGTGAAATCATGGCGGTGCAGTATACTGTGCGCGAAGCAGAGTTACGCACATTGGCGCATCAAATCAGCGATCGTGTTTACGAAGCATTGACGGGTGAGCGCGGTGCCTTTGCAACGCGTATCGCTTATGTGGCCATTGTGCCACCGAAACCTGGGTCTAATGGGGGGGAGCGTTACCGGTTGCAGGTGGCCGATTCGGATCTGCATGATCCGCAGGTGGTGTTAGACAGCCCCTTTCCCATCACCTCGCCGGCTTGGTCACCCGATGGCACGCATTTAGCCTATGTTTCCTTTGAGGGGCATCGCTCCGGGATTTATGTCTCAAATCTAAAAGATAGCTCCCGAGAATTGATTACACAGTACCCCAGAATCAATGGTGCGCCGGCTTGGTCGCCAGATGGCAAAAAATTGGCAGTTGTATTATCAAAAGATGGCTCGCCTGATATTTATGTTGTTGATATAAAAAGTAAAAAAATAAAAAAAGTGACTAAGGGCCGGGCGATTGATACGGAGCCCAGTTGGTTACCTGATGGCCGGTCTCTGCTGATAACCTCAAATCGAGGAGGAAAACCACAAATTTATCAATTATCATTAGATACAGGGGCATTGCATCGACTGACCTTTGTGGGTAATTATAATGCGCGGGCTTCACTATCACCGCGAGGTGATCAAATAGTATTCGTGCATCAGACCCAAAAAGGGTTTAATATTGCAGTCCAGGATGTCACGCAGGGATCCGACGGTGTCTTAACAGGAAGGGCTGTGCAAACATTGACCAATGCACAGTTTGACGAATCACCGAGTTTTGCTCCTAATGGGAGCATGGTGGTTTACGCGACTTGGGATAATAATCGTCGGGTATTAGGTGCGGTGTCTGTTGATGGAAAGGTCAGGTTGAGCTTGCCAGCCAGTGGTGCTGAGTTGAAAGAGCCGACGTGGTCACCATTTCTTAATTAGGTTGGAATAGTTTTAACTAGTAAATTTTAAGTAAAAGGAGAGAACGTTATGCAAATGAAAAGTTGCTTAAAAGGCTTAAGTGTCATGCTCGTTGCCTTCAGTATGGTAGCATGTACTAAAGGCGTCATTGAAGAAGACGATGTGTTGGATGAGGTGTATGAAGGTAGTTTGATTGAACGTCCATTAATGGGTGCCGATCAAGAACGCTTGATGGCAACACGTATCTTCTATTTCGATTTTGATAGCTCTGTGATCCGTCCAGAAGACTACGCAGTCTTGGATGCACATGCATACTACTTAATCGATAACGAAGAAGATGCAAGAGTACGTCTTGAAGGTTACACCGACGAACGTGGTTCGCCAGAATACAACATGGCATTGGGTGAGCGTCGTGCGCAAGCCGTTGCTGATTACTTAATCGCTGCGGGTGTTGAGCCTGAACAGATTATCGTAGTGAGCTATGGTGAAGAACGCCCAGCGGTACGTGGTCATGACGAATCAGCTTATCGCATGAATCGTCGTGTGAAGTTAGTCTACGAGACTATGTAAATAAAAGATGTTGAATAGAAGAAGTTGGATGATAACAAAGCTGCCCTGCCTATTGGCGGGCAGCTTTGTGTTGATGTGGCAAGTTGCTGCGTATGCAGACAGCGGCTTTTTCAGTCGATCGTCCTCCTCTTCTAAATCTAAAGCTTCCATGGAAGAGCGCATCAATCAGCTCGAACGCCGAGCAGATGCCTCAGATAATCTCGCGCTACTTCAGCGCATTCAAGAACTCGAAGATGAATTGCAGATGGTGTACGGTCAGTTGGAAGAGCAAGACCATACCATCAAATTGATGGAACAACGTCAGCGTGAGCTGTATGTCGATCTTGATCGACGTTTAGGTCAAGCGACGGTGAGTCAATCTCCCTCGAATGTTGAGTCAAGCGATCACGCTCCCATGGTGCCATCATCACCATCAATGACACAACAAGATGCCGAAGCAGAAGAAGCTGCCTATCAAACCGCTTACCAATTTATCCGTGAGCGACAGTATCAACGTGCCACCGATGAGTTTTATACCTTCTTAGCGGAATACCCTGACGGATTTTATGCCGCCAATGCCTATTATTGGTTGGGTGAGTTATACCTCGTTGAAGGTGATCTTGATAATGCTGAGCAAGCATTTCAAACCGTGCTCAATGATTTCCCAGAACACCAAAAAACCTCGGATGCCTTGTTGAAGTTAGGCCAAGTTTTACATGCACGTGAGTCAGATGCTGAAGCACAGGCTGTTTTCAATGATGTCATTGCCCGTTATCCGGGTACCTCTACTGCGCGTTTAGCAGAAGCGCGTTTGCAAGAAATGAAACAATCCCAATAAATCTCAATAGGGGTCAGGTTCATTGTTTAACATTCAAGCCGCCTGTTTTGTTAATGTTTTGAACGTTAAACCATGAGCCTGCCCCCAAAAAACCTTCGGATCACTGAAATCTTTTATTCCTTACAAGGTGAGACACGCACAGTCGGTCTGCCTACGGTTTTTGTGCGTTTAACCGGTTGCCCCTTGCGTTGCCAATATTGCGATACGGCTTATGCTTTTAGCGGCGGGCAGAAGCGTTCGATTAAGGAAGTGTTGTCGGAAGTGGCAACCTTGTTTGGTAGCGGCAGCAGCAGTGCGGGAAGGCGCTACGTCACCGTCACGGGCGGTGAGCCCTTAGCGCAGCCAGCCTGTTTACCTTTGTTGACGGCATTGTGTGATCAAGGTTATTGCGTGTCTATTGAAACCAGCGGTGCCTTGGATGTGAGTGATATTGATCCCCGTGTGATTAAAGTCATGGATATTAAAACCCCGGGCTCAGGTGAGGTGGCGCGCAACCGTTATGACAATATCGCGCAGTTATCCGCGCACGACCAACTGAAATTTGTATTGTGTGATCGCGCGGACTACGACTGGGCAAAGCAATTGATAGAAACGCATGCGCTATTGTCCCGGTGTGAAATTTTATTCTCCCCCAGCTATGAGCAGCTTACGCTGCCGACGCTGGCTGACTGGATCGTCTCCGATCGCCTACCGATACGGCTGCAGTGTCAGTTACATAAACTAATTTGGGGTGACAGGGCGGGTTGTTAAGGTGTTTACCTATGGTACTATGTGTCCATGTCTAAAAAAGCAGTTATCTTACTTTCAGGAGGGCTAGATTCCTCCACTTGCTTAGCCATCGCTAAAAAAGAAGGCTTTAGTTGTTATGCAATAAGCTTTGATTACGGGCAGCGCCACCGTGTTGAGCTGTCAGCTGCTAAGCGGGTGGCAGATACATTAGGTACCCAAGAACACCGCATTGTACAGTTATCCTTAGGTGATTTGGCTGATTCTGCGTTGACCGATCTTCGTTTGGCCGTGCCGGAAACCCCGTCAGAAGGGATCCCCATTACCTATGTGCCTGCGCGTAATCCTATTTTCCTCAGCATTGCCTTAAGCTGGGCGGAATCACTTGGCGCCAGAGATATCTTTTTGGGTGCCAATATTGTGGATTATTCTGGTTATCCAGACTGCCGGCCAGAGTTTATCGCTGCTTTTGAAAAGATGGCAAACTTGGCGACCAAGGCAGGTATAGAGGGTGAGCATTTTCATATCCACACCCCCCTGATGCATTTGAACAAAGCAGACATTGTAAAAGAAGGTGCTGCGTTGGGCATAGATTACGCGTTAACCTTCTCTTGCTATCAAGCCAATGCTGCAGGGCAAGCCTGTGGGGTATGCGATAGTTGCCGCATCCGTGCTGATGGTTTTAAACAAGCAGGCATCGCGGATCCCACAGTGTATTTTAGCTAGTGTGTTGCGATCGCCACTGTGAAACGCATTCTTTATTCTTTGCGCCAATATCGGCGATATAAAGCCTCGCTGAAGGCGCTTTGCCACCACCCTCAAGCATGCTACCCGCGTGCGACAGACATTCATCCTGATGATTTAAAAAAACAAGGCATTGCCGTGTTGATATTAGATTTTGATGGTGTGTTGGCTTCCCATGGTGAACCGGCACCCTGTCAGGCCGTCTTGCCATGGTTGGAGCAGTGTGTGAACGTATTTGGTGCTCACGGCGTTTTTATCCTCTCTAATAAACCGAATCTCACTCGCCGGCAGTATTTTGCGAAACACTTTCCCACTATTCGCTTTATACGTGCTGCGCGCAAAAAACCTTATCCTGATGGTTTGCAACGCGTGTTATTGGAAAGCGGTATTGCGCCAGAAAAATTGGCTATTGTGGATGATCGTTTACTGACAGGATTGTTGGCGGCTTGCATTGCTGGGGTGCGCGGGATCTACATTACGGCCCCTTACGTTCAATATACAAAACGCCCGTTGGTAGAATTATTTTTTAAATTTTTGCGTTGGTTTGAGCGACGTCTAATTTTGTGACGCTAGTTCATTCTGCTCAATTTTTTTCTCTGTGATATCCAGGGGCAGGGTCACGCAGAAGCAGGAACCTTTCCCAAGAACGCTCTCAGCATGAATTGCACCGCCCATATTTGTGACGAGCTGTTTACAGATTGCTAACCCTAGACCTGCGCCTTCGAATTTTCGTGTGTAGGCTGATTCTACTTGGGTAAAACGTTCGAAAATTTGGTTAAGCTTGTCTTTTGGTATACCGATACCGGTATCTTCTACAGTAATATAAACACATGCATTGGGAACGGAAGGTTTGTCATGGGTGATTTTTATCTTAATATAACCTTCTTTAGTAAATTTAATTGCGTTGCCTAACAGGTTGATAATAATTTGGCGGATCCGAGTAGGATCACTCCGCAATTCTAAAGATTTATTAGAGTCGAAATTAAGCTCAAGCTTAGTCGTAGCAGGGTCAATTTGATGTTGTATACTGGTTGTTGCTTCACGGATCAATGCATGCAGATCAAAAGAGGTGACGTTAATTTTTAATTTACCCACTTCTAATTGTGCAAAATCTAAAATATCTTCGATTAAGGTGAGTAAGTTTTTCCCTGCTTGGAAAATAATATCAATGAGTTCAGCTTGGCTTTCAGGTAGATCTTCGTTTTTGATGACTTGTGCCATCCCCATAATGGCATTCATCGGCGTTCTTAATTCGTGACTCATGGTCGCGAGGAAGTTTGATTTTGCTTGGTTAGCGAGTTCTGCTTCCTCTTTGGCTTCGAAGAGTACTCTTTCTTCCTTTTTACGTTTTGTAATGTCAGTAGCACTTCCTAATATACCAATGATGTTCCCGTCAAGATCGCGTAGTGGCACTTTGTTGGAAATCACGACAGCCAGTTCACCATTCGCTTTAGGCATGAGATCTTCGATGTTAGTTTTGGGATCACCACTTTCGATCACTTCACGGTCATCGCTTCGGTAAGAGTCAGCTTGAGAAGCCCAAGCGAAATCGTAGTCTGTTTTTCCAACGATAAATTCACGTGAAGGCAGGCCTGCAAATTCAGCAAAACGATCATTACAACCCAAATGGACTGAGTGACGATCTTTCCAATAAATGAGGTTGGGCGCGTATTTAATAATGCCGTCTAAGTAATGTAGGGTATTTTGGGCTTGCTTGAGTGCGGTCAGATCATGCCCCACCATGATCAATCCATTTAATTTTTGATTTTCATTAACAAGAGGCGTGATGCTCCAGCGGATGAAGTGCTTTTTGTCGCCAGGTTGGAGAATCGTGCTCTCGTAATTAATAGAGTCTTGTTTTGATAGGGTGCGAGTAATGTCAAAAGGAATGGGTTTAGCAAATCCGCTACTCAAGCATAATTCAACAAAGTTTCTATTGAGCACGTCTTGTTTTCGCCACCCATAGATCTGCTCGGCAATGTTATTAAATTCAGTAATACATAGATCTGGCGTCAGACAGATAACCAAATTGTTAGTGTATTTGAGTAGGGTGTGGAAGCGTGCTTGAAAATGGGGAAATTGTTCAGAGTCAAGCGTAGAACCTATATTTTTATTCATCTTGAGTTAAAACTAAGTTGTTAACTCTTACTGAGTTAGTTTCTTTCTCGCAATTAATCTAATCTTGTTTGAACTGTAATATCCTCTTGCGTACAATACGGTCAGTGCTCTTATTAATAAAGATAATAAAAAGGATATAAGGACATTCAGAATATAGTAATGGCAAGGATAAAGCAACGCCAGCAGTATATGCTGCAAGGCGTAGAATTCACGGATTTGATAAGGAAAAGTAGCCGACTATGCGCGATAAAATATTATCTTCGGGCATATGATTAGATTCTAGAAAGCCTTGGCTTGCTGCTGTTAACTAATTAGCTAACTAAATAAAGACTTTAAAATTGAGAACACTAAATACCTCCCTTTACCAGAATCGCCTTTGGTTAGGCACACAACTTGATTTCCAAGGCGTTACCTATAACGTTTTTTCAATTTTCACTTTGCGTGGTGAACTGAATGAGAATGCCCTGTGCGACGTATTACAATCTTTAGTGAATGACTATAGTAATTTTCGGTCATGCTTTATTGAAGAAGATGACGAAATTAAGCAAGCAACACTCAAAGAGATAAACTGCAATGTTGAGCGCAAAGATATTAGCCAAGCGAAAAATAAAAAACAGCTAGCAGATACCTTTATCAAGCAGATCACGGATTACCCATTTGATTTATCAAAGCCGCCATTATTTAAATTTGGTTTACTGAAATTGGCGGAAAACGAATATTCTTTAGTTCTAAATTTTCATTATATTATTGCAGATAATTTCACGACGGCATTTGTCTTTGATTATCTATCAAAACACTATGGCGAAAAGTTCGACACCCAGATTACTGAGCAACATTCTTCGTTTGAAGATTATATTGCTTATGAGCGCAGTCATTATACGGAAGAAGACAAAAAGCAAGACGTTAAATATTGGAAAACCCTCTTAAAAGGGTCTGAGTTATTTATTGATTTTCCATTTAAAACTAAGTCAAAATCGGTCAGTAGTCGTGGTCGGATGATTGATTTTTCGTTGGATGATGAAACGTCAAAAAAACTTAAAGAAGTTGCCGAACAAGAAGCAGGCTCATTGCCGGCGGTTTTGTCAACGCTATATGCTATTTTGGTTGCTCGCTATTTTAACAAAGAAGAAGTGATATTGAATTATCAATTTAATATTCGCCCTGAAAAATTTAAAAATTTATTAGGTTGTTTTGTTAATAATGTGCCATTACGAATAAATCTGAAAGAAAATGTTAGCTTTCAAGAAACCATTAAACGAGTGATCTCTCAAATTAAAACAAGTTCACGTCACCAGAGATGCTCATTAACGGATGTGATTAAGACGTTAAGGAAAATAGAAAATATCCAAAACCAAGAGTTGCTGAATGTCAGCATCATGCAAACCTATGTAAAAGAGCATCCTTTAGCGTTAAATGGAATAGAAGTTAATCATCATGACGAACGTAATCATGCCGTCTATGACCTTAACTTACAGTACTATGAGCAAGATGGGAAAATAAAGTTTAAGTTAAACTATAGAGATAGCTTGTTTGAAAGTTGGTTCATTAAGCAGTTCGTTGAGCACTTTAAATGTGTTGCCGGGCAATGTGCTGAAGACATGCACAAAAACATCTATGGCTTCTCATTACTAACAGATGTTGAGGAAGAGAAGATTTTAGTTAATTGGAATGACACTGCGGCAAACTTCTCAAGCAACAAAACAGTTCATCAATTATTTGAGGAACAAGTCAAAAAAACACCGAATCGTACAGCCATTATTTTTGAAGGCACTGTACTGACCTACCGTGAATTAAACGAACGCGCTAACCAGTTAGCACATACTTTACGGGAGCGTTATCTTAAGTTTGAAGGCGAAGCGTTACCAAGAGATACCTTGATCGGGTTGGGCGTACCGCGTGGCATCGAAATGATTGTGGGTATCTTGGGGATCTGGAAGGCGGGCGGTGCTTATGTGCCTTTAGACCCGGAATACCCTGAAAAGTATCTGCATCATATATTGGAAGACAGTGATCTGAAAATGTTTGTTACCCAAGAGGGGATACAGATCAAATATCCTTTTGCAGAAAAAGGCGTTGAGATAATCTGCTTTAGCCGCGATGCAGCGGGGCTTGCTCAGGCGCCTCGAGAAAACACAGCGCTTGAACAACAGGCCAGCGATTTGGCTTATATTATTTATACCTCGGGTTCAACCGGTGTGCCCAAAGGGGTTGAAATAGAACATATCAGTGTTGTGAATACGGTAGAGGCCGTCAAAGATATAATACAGGTATCAGAAAATGATCGTTTCCTCGCCGTCACGTCGGTGTGCTTTGATGTTTCTGTGTTTGACTACTGCTTGCCATTGCTCAGTGGTGCCAGTATGAATGTGGCAAGTCACCTCGTACAAAAAGATGGCCAGCAACTTATCAAATTAATGGAAGATGCTGATATTAATGTCATGCAAGCGACACCGACTACCTGGGATGTGCTCATTGAAGATAAATGGCAAGGCGCCCCCGGCTTTAAAATTTTAAATGTGGGAGAAGCACTTCCTAAAACGCTGGCTAAAAAGTTGTTTGATAAAGGCACAATATTTAATTTATATGGGCCAACAGAAGCGACTATCCAAAGTACATTAGCAAAAATTGAACACCCTAACGCCATTACGATTGGTAAGCCATTGGCCAATGTACAAGCCTATATTGTCGATGAATATTTAAATCCGGTACCCGTGGGGGTGTGTGGTGAATTGATACTAGGGGGTGTCGGTTTAGCGCGTGGCTATTTGAATCGCAAAGAACTGACGGCAGAAAAATTTATTCCGTCACCTTTTGAAGAAAATGCGCGTTTGTATAAAGCGGGAGATTTTGCGCGTTGGCGTACAGACGGTCAAATAGACTGGCTAGAGCGTATTGATAATCAAGTCAAAATACGTGGTTTCAGGATTGAATTGGGCGAAATAGAAGCTGCATTACTGGAACACCAGGCGATCAAACAGGTTGTTGCGCTTCCGATGACTGACAACGTGTACAGTAAATACAGTGTGTCGAGTAAGTATATCGTGGCTTATTTTGTATTGAAAAATCAGCAAGACAAAGTAACTCATGAAGAACTGTATAATTTTCTGAAGGACAAGCTTCCTAGCTATATGATGCCGAGGTTTTTCTTTAGGCGTGAAGAGATCCCATTACTGCCCAATGGAAAAATTAATAAAGCACAATTAGCGGAAATGTTGATGGCCGACTATGTTGTGAGTCATTCTAAAAATGAAGGACCACACAACAAAACGGAAGAAATTGTACTCGATACATTTAAGAAGTTGCTCAAAGTGGATAGTATTGGGGCGGATTATAATTTCTTTGACTTAGGGGTCTATTCATTAACGTTAGTAAAAGCATTGCATTTATTAAACGAGCATTTTGATAATAAGCTAAAAGTCATCGATTTATTTACGCATCCCACCGTACGATCTTTGGCGACATTTATTAGCGCGTTATTAAAACCGCAAGCCGCATCAGACACGGAAAAGTTAGATGATACGACTATCCAACGTCTGCAAGCGCGCAAGAAAAGGCTGAAGCAGAAGAGAGATACCGAGCTTGAGCCAGCGCTTCAAAGTTGATTTAGATACGCAGTTATCTGATAGCATCGCTATCCTGTCATTGTCGGCGCGCCTGCCTGGCGCCCATGACTTAAAAACCTTTTGGCAAAATCTTGCAGAAGGGAAAGAGTCCATTACGCGTTTTTCTGAAGAACAAGCCCCTCATGCTGATACCCCTTACGTCAAAGCGCATGGCGTGATTACTGACATCGAGCAGTTTGATGCTGCCTTTTTTGAAATGAGCCCTCAGGAAGCGGCGGTGACGGATCCACAACAACGCTTATTTCTAGAAGTGGCTTGGGAAGCCTTGGAAGCAGCAGGGTATGCGCCCGATAAATACCCAGGCTCTATTGGCGTGTTTGCTGGCATGACGGACAGTCGTTATTTACATAATAACCTGCTGAAGAATAAAGCATATGTTGAAAATCATGATCTATTGGAACAACTGATTGCAACCAGCAGCACCTATTTAAGCACAAAAACCTCTTACAAACTCAACCTTAAGGGGCCTAGCCTCAACATTACCACGGCGTGCTCTACCTCACTGGTTGCGGTGATCACGGCTTGCCGCCATCTGCTTAATTATGAATGCGACATGGCGATTGCCGGTGCGGTCTCTATTAATGTGCCTCAGTCAGACGGTTATGCTTATCAGGCAGGCGGCATTATCTCACCGGACGGGCATTGTCGAGCGTTTGATGAAAAAGCACAAGGTACGGTATTTAGTAATGGTGTAGGCGCCGTTGTGTTAAAACGTTTACATCACGCGCTTGAAGATGGTGATCATATTGACGCCATTATACTAGGATCAGCGATTAATAATGATGGCGGCACTAAAGTGGGTTTTACCGCCCCGAGTGTGTCAGGACAAATGCATTGTGTTGCCGAGGCCATTGCCTCTGCTGAAATCAGTGCCCGTGATATTAGCTATGTAGAAGCACACGGTACCAGTACCAAGCTAGGCGATCCCATTGAAGTGCAAGCGCTGACAAAAGCTTTTTCGGCAACCACTGATCAAAAGCAATTTTGTGCCTTGGGTTCAGTCAAAACCAATATAGGGCATTTAGACAGTGCGGCGGGCATGGCGGGCTTAATGAAAACCGTATTAGCCATGCAGCATCACGCTATTCCACCGACGCTCCATTTTACACAAGCAAACCCTAACATCGATTTTGTGAATAGCCCATTTTATGTGAATGACAAGCTGATCCCATGGGATGTTGCGCATGACGCACCACGGCGGGCAGGGGTGAGTTCATTTGGTGTTGGGGGTACGAATGCGCATTTGATCTTACAAGAAGCACCCGAAGTTGAAGCCAGTAGCCCATCACGCGCAAGCCAAATGCTACTGCTTTCTGCAAAGACGCAAACAGCTTTAGACAAGTTGACTCAGAATTTATCAGCTTATCTTCAGGAGACGCAAATGGGCTCAAATTCGCCGTCGCTTGCAGACGTTGCTTTTACATTGCAAGTGGGGCGTCAAGATTTTAAATATCGTCGTGCGGTGATTTGCCATAATCTTGAGGCCGCTGTTGCACAGCTTGAACAACATGATTGCATAAAAACGTCATGCGTTGATGAAAAAGCGCAGCGGCCACAGACAGTCTTTATGTTCCCAGGTCAAGGTGCCCAATATGTGGGCATGGGCGCGACACTTTACCAATCAGAGCCTGTCTTTAAAGAAGCAATTGATCGCTGCTGCGCATTGTTAAAAACCCATATGGGAATGGATTTGCGTACGCTATTGTTTCACGATACTGAAAATGCTCAATCTGTGCAGATTGAGCAGACACGTTTGGCGCAACCTGCGTTGTTTGTGATCGAATATGCACTGGCAACGCTGTTTTTGCGTTGGGGGATCAGGCCTCAGGCAATGATAGGGCACAGTGTGGGGGAGTATGTCGCTGCGCATTTAGCGGGGGTCTTCTCATTAGAAGATGCGTTGATGCTGATTGCTGAGCGAGGGCGTTTGGTGAGCCAACTAGAAACAGGCAGCATGTTAGCCATCACCGCAGCGGCTGAAGACGTTGCGCCTTTATTGGGTGATGCCTTGTCATTGGCCGCCATCAATGCACCTCATTTATGTGTGGTATCCGGGAACGACGCCGACATCAGTCGTCTTGAAGGTGAGATAGCAGAGAAACATGCATGGATGGCGCGGCGCTTGCATACTTCGCATGCGTTTCACTCACATATGATGACACCTGCATTGCAGGCGTTTGGTAGCGTATTAGCGCGTGTGGATTTTCATGCGCCGAAAATGCCTTATATTGCCAATGTGACTGGTCAGTGGGCTGATGAAACCGTGACTTCTCCAGATTACTGGTTAAAGCACTTGCGAGAAACAGTACAATTTTCCAAGGGTGTGACGTGTTTGCTCGATGCTGGCTATTCTCTTTTTGTGGAGTTGGGGCCAGGCAGCATCTTAAGCACGTTAATTGAGCAGCATCAAACACAAGGTGCTGAATGCATCCACACCTTGCCTTCAGCAAATAGCGCTAAAAAAGCTTCAGAAGAAAATAAAGCATTACCTTATGCCGCACTTTCTGCACTGTGGCTTCACGGGATCCCCATTGATACGCATCATTATTATCAACATGAAAAGCGTCGTCGCGTACCTTTGCCAACGTATCCTTTTGAGCGGCAGCGGCACTGGATTGAGCCGTCTGAAGAATTTGAAGAGCCAGCACGGGAGAGTAATGCCTCTTATGAAGATTGGTTCTACCAGCCTACTTGGGTGAGAGAAGCGTCATTACTGCCGGATCGCTTGCAGAAAACCCATTTTGAAAAGGGGCGCGCCTGGCTAATATTTGATAATGGCACAACACTGGGTAATGCAATTATTGAAACGTTAACGCATCAAAAGCAAACCGTTGTTTGCGCGAAGGCGCATAGTTGCTTTGAGCAATTAGGTGGGCAGGCGTACGGCATTGACCCTGCGTCAAAAGATGATTATCAAAGCTTAATGAATGCCATCAAGCCCATTGTGGCGCCTAATTTAAAAATACTGCATTTGTGGAATACGGAAGCATGTCATGGCGAGCAATTTTTAGGATTTTACAGTCTGCTCTTTTTAAGCCAAGCCTGTAAGGCAGATGCTTTTGATAAGGTCGATGTCACGGTTGTGTCCACAGGCGTGCACAAGGTATTGGATAACGATAAGGTTGTGCCCGGAAAAGCCACGTTATTGGGACCTTGTCGCGTGATCCCAAAAGAGCAACCTTTTTTCAGTTTTCACAGTGTTGATCTGGATGACGCGCTGGAAAATTATGCTGAACCGCTTTTACATGAGTTTGGAAAACCCTCTGACAATGCGTCACAGATAGCGGCTTATCGAGCAGGTTATCGTTGGGCTCAGCAGATCTCAAGTTTGCCAAGATTAGTCCATCACACGCGGCCACTGCCTACCCAAGCACATAATGTGTATTTGATCACCGGTGGTTTAGGAGGAATAGGGTTAACGTTTGCGCAGTGGCTTGCTGAGAATAATCCCGTGCGTTTGGTGCTCACAACACGTCAAGCATTCCCGGTGCGTGAAAACTGGGAGACTTACTTAACAAAAACAGATGAGAAGGATGCCGTTGCTGACACCATTGTCACACTCAAACAACTCGAAGGACTGGGCACGGAAATACTGGTATTACAGGCTGATGTGGCCGATCCCCACGCAATGCAAACGCTGTATGATAGCGTGCGTGAAAAGTGGGGCGATGTGAATGGCATTATTCATGCGGCGGGTATCGCAGGCGGCGGTTTAAGTCAATTAAAAACAGTTGACCAAGCCACAGCCGTGTTGGCGCCCAAAGTGCAGGGCACGGCTGTTTTAGCAAACTTATTTAAAGAAACGCCGCTTGATTTTGTTGCCTTGTGTTCATCGTTATATTCAGTGACGGCGGTGCCTGGGCAAATAGACTATTGTGCAGCCAATGCGTGTTTGGATGCTTTCCCGCAAAGTGAAGCTTTCCCGCAAGCGAAACAAGTCGTGAGCATTGGTTGGAACCATTGGCGTGACGTGGGGATCGGTGCAAAATCACACCATACTAATCAATTTAAATCATTAGGCTCCGATAATAATATTTCACCTGCTGAAGGCAAACAAATACTCGCGGATGTTTTACAAAGTCATGCCAATCATGTGCTGGTCTCTGTGTTTCCACCACAGCGGCATCAAGAAAATGTATTGAAACAAGCAAAAGTTGAACATGAAAAGCCCAGTGCAATGCTGGAAGATAAAAAGGCAGAACATCCTGCTAAGCCTGCCATAAAATCTATTTTTGAAAATGAAACACAAGGAGTGCTTGCTGAACTATTTTGTACTATTTTAGGGGTTAAAATGGTATCGGCTTCCGATAGCTTTTTTGACTTAGGTGGGCATTCCTTATTTGCCTTGCGACTCCTCTCTGAAATAGAAAAAATATTTAATGTGAAATTAAATCTGCCGGTTATTTATGAGGCAAATTCCGTTTCGGCCCTGGCAAAAATTATTGATGCACCAAAAGAAGGAGCGGCGCACTCTCCCTTGGTCACCTTGCAGCCTGCAGGTGAAAAACAAGCATTATTTTTAGTGCATCCTGTGGGGGGCACGGTTTTTTGTTACCTGGAATTGGCCAAGCAATTAGGGGCGGGGCGGCCTTGTTATGCTCTACAAGATCCTGATTTAGAGCATGACACCCTGACGCTAAAAACAATATCGGATATGGCGGCACACTATATTGTAGAAATAAAACGTGTTCAGCCGACAGGCCCCTATCTATTGGGCGGCTTATCCTTTGGCGGCTGTGTGGCCATGGAAATGGCACATCAATTGCTTACGGCTGGCGAAAAGGTGACGAGAGTCGTATTAATTGACAGTTGGGTAACGCGTGATCAAAAAATTGATCGTGCTGCCTTTGAAGTGAGCATGCGTGAGCAACAACAAGCCTTGGCAGATCAACTTGCGCAAGTGAACCCCCCGGATGAGCAAGATCACTTAGATCTCCAATGGCAACGACTGCAATTATTGCGTGACTATCAGCCAGCCGTGATGACGGCGCCCGTAACGTTATTTAAAGCCCAAGCATTATTGCCTGTCTATGCAAATATGGATGACCCTTATAACCATTGGGCGCCTTATGTAAGTGGCGCAATTGAGTGCCATCGTGTGCCGGGTAATCATGATACCTTGTTGCAACTCCCCCATATTAAAGTGCTCGCCACAAAACTCAATCAGATCTTAACCGAAGATGACCTTGAAAACATTGCGGCACCTGCTGAAGCGGCTTAGTTGCCTCTCCGTGAGTGCCTGTGTGATGGCTGGCTGTAGTCACTTATCAGACACCTCCCCATGGCCACACTATTATGCTGCGATAGAAAAGGCCGCCGTGGTGGACACCCGCCATATTCATACGCTGACGCCCTTAATAGAGGAAAAAGTCACCTTAGTCGAATGGGCCGATCAAACATCGTATGCATTAGGGCCACACGTGTTAGCAGAAGATCTCTGGGTGACGGTGGTACCGGATGTGCTCGCGCGTTGCCAAGATTATGATACCACTTCACCGGAAGCGCTGACTTTACGTTTACAGCAATTGTTGGGTTTGCCACCCAAACCAGTCGTACGGAGCGAATTTGTTGTGATGCGCGTTGCGCGTGATGATGTGTTTCGCCCTTGCCCTGATCCTGATCCAACCACAGCACATTGTGAATGGGATTTTCCTGAGGATATACCGGAAGCCTATGTCAACTGGTTTGCTCGAGCATTATTAAAATACTATCAAATACCTGACGGCTATCCGTTTACTCGACTTGGCTACACGTACGATTGGCACCCTGACACACCGCGGGTTGGGGTATCAGAATATGTGATCCGCCGCGGGGCAGAAGTTGAGGTGATCGCGATTACGCCGGCGGCGTGGTATTGTCATCCTGACCATAAAATTGCGTTCCAATCTTAATACGGGGCCGGTTATTTTTGACTCGCCAGCGATTGGTGTCACGCATAGAATAGGCACAACCGCAGTATTCTTGTTGGTAAAATTTTTCCCGCTTGGATAATTCAATCATGCGCTGCGAGCCGCCTTCTTTTCGCCAATTGAACGTCCAGTAAGCCATGTCGGGGTAGCGCGCCGCTGCTCGCACACCACAGTCGTTGATTTGATCCATGTTTTTCCAGCGCGAAATGCCAAGCGAGCTGGTGATCACCGGAAAGCCGTGTTCATGTGCATACAACGCCGTTCGTTCAAAACGCATGTCAAAGCACATGGTGCAGCGAATGCCGCGCTCGGGTTCGTCTTCCATCCCTTTCGCACGCGCAAACCAAGCGTCTTTATCGTAATCGGCATCGATAAACGGAATGTTATGCTTATCTGCAAAGCGCTTGTTTTCGTCTTTACGGATTTCGTATTCCTGTTTAGGGTGAATATTCGGGTTATAAAAGAAAATCGTGTATTCAATGCCATCTGCCACCAGGCGCTCCATGATATCGCCTACACAGGGCGCACAGCAGGAGTGCATCAGCAATTTTGATGCATTATCAGGTAAGGAGAGAGTGTGTTGTTTATCCATGATTTAAGTTTACCCCACAGCCATTTTTATTCAAGTTCGCTTTTGCGTCCTTGCGGCACACCAAATATCAATTTTTTTAACGCCTTGCTGTCGCAGCAGATGGCTGATTGCCGTGACGGTTTGGCCAGTGGTGACCACATCATCCACGATAGCGACATGTTTGTGAGTAAACGGTTGGGTCATAGTGAAAGCGTGTTGTAAATTGCGGCGTCGTGCTTGTCCTGGAAGCCGTGATTGCGGCAGGGTATGTTGCGTGCGTGTCAAGCATCGTAAATTGAGGGGAATGCGCAGTGCTTTAGCAATGGGTTTGGCAAGCAAGATGGCCTGATTATAGCCGCGTGTCCACACGCGCCGCGGGTGCAGGGGCACCGGCACCATGCACTCAGGGAGTGGTTGATCGCCATAAATCTCCAATATCTTGCTTGAGATCAGTTCGCCAAGTAATTGCCCGCTACTTACCTGCTGCTGAAATTTCAACTGAGTAATCAAGGAAGTGAGTGGTGCTTGGTAGCGCCAGACGGCAACCGTGCGCTCAAAGGGGGGCGGCTGCTGCAAGCATTGCCCGCAATGCTTTGTTGAGTCTGAGTGCCTTGGGAACAGGGCATCGGTCAAACTCAGCCCACAGCGCAGGCAAACGTTTGTCTGCCAGGGTAAATCCTCCTGACAAGCCTGGCATAACGGCTGATGCGTTGCCAGCGCGCGGCGGCATAACAGACAGCGTGTTGGAAAGAGTGAGTAGAAAATTGGTAGCATATGTTCCCCTTACCTTAGTTTGGCATCGCTCTGGATGCGTTTTGGCTTTATAATGGGGGCAGAAACTCTACTCTGTCAGAAGACTGCATATCGAGTTTTAAAAATTCTAGCATAAATATTAACTCAATAAAAACTCAAAAAGAATTAAGCAGGGTCTATCATGACGCAAAATGAAGTTACACAGCCTACACTCCGTCACGATTGGAAAGCAGAAGAAGTCGAAGCGCTTTTTTCCCTGCCTTTTCCGGAGCTCTTGTTCCAAGCGCATAGCATGCATCGCCAATGCTTTGATCCACGCAAAATCCAAGCCAGCACCCTATTGAGCATTAAAACCGGTGCCTGCCCAGAAGATTGTGCCTATTGCCCGCAAAGTGCACGCCATAAAACAGGTCTGGAGGTTGAGCGCTTATTTGATGTGGAGCAAGTGCTGGCCTCAGCCAAAAATGCCAAAGACAAAGGCGCCACCCGCTTTTGCATGGGGGCAGGTTGGCGTACCCCCAAAGAAAAAGATTTTGTGCAAGTGCTCGATATGGTGAAAGCGGTGAAAGCCTTGGGCTTAGAAACGTGTATCACGGTGGGTATGTTAAATGAAGATCAAGCACAGCGCTTAGGGGAAGTGGGCCTGGATTATTACAACCATAATTTAGATTCTTCACCTGAATTTTATAAAAAAATTATCACGACGCGTACGTATCAAGATCGTCTAGACACCTTAGCCAATATTCGTAAAACTGACGTCAAAGTCTGTTGTGGCGGTATTGTCGGCATGGGGGAAGCGCGCGAAGATCGTGTGGGTTTACTCTTGCAACTTGCCAATCTGCCGACCCACCCTGAAAGTGTGCCGATTAATTTGTTAGTCAAAGTCAAAGGCACGCCGCTCGGTGAACAATCTTTCCCGGCTTTGCCGCCGATTGAATTTGTGCGTACCATCGCTTGTGCACGCGTCATGATGCCCAAGAGCGTGGTGCGATTATCTGCAGGGCGCGAAGGCATGAGCGAAGAAATGCAAGCAATGTGCTTTTTTGCGGGTGCAAATTCCATTTTTTATGGCGAAAAGTTATTAACCACGCCGAACCCCGATGCAAACGAAGATATCAAACTACTGGAAAGTCTAGGGATGGTGACAGAGCAGCTCCCTGGTGATGTGCCACAACAAGCGGCAACAACAGGTGCCTAATTCATGTCTTCTTGGGACTTAAAAACAAAGCTGGTACAGCATCGCGCGCGTCATTTATACCGCAGTGTGCGCGCACGCTTAAATGCCCAAGGCACGACCACGCGCTACCAAGAACAAGACTACGTTTCCTTTTGCAGCAATAACTATCTAGGTTTAGCCAACCACCCTGATTTAATCCAAGCCTTGCAAAAAGGCGCTGAAGATTTTGGGGTGGGCAGTGCCAGTTCGCACTTAATTAATGGGCATAGCCATGCTCACCATGAATTAGAAGAAGCCTTGGCGGATTATACTGAGCGGCCGCGCGCATTGTTATTTTCCACGGGTTATATGGCCAATTTAGGCGTGTTAACAGCCTTATTAGGCAAACAAGATGTGGTATTTTCTGATCGCTTAAACCATGCTTCGATTGTGGATGCGGTGCAATTATCAGGCGCGGCGGTGAAACGTTACGCCCACGCGCAAGTAGAGCACTTAATGCAGCGCATGTTTGATGTTGATTATCAGCGGGCACTCATTGTCAGTGATGGCTTATTTAGCATGGACGGCGATCTTGCGCCGTTACCCGAATTAGTGAAAGTCGCCAAAGTGCAAGATGCTTGGATCATGATTGACGATGCACATGGTATGGGCGTTGTGGGGGAAAACGGCAAAGGCACCCTCTCGCATTATGGCATGGGGATCGATGACGTGCCTATTTTGATGGGTACCTTTGGTAAAGCATTTGGTAGTTTTGGTGCTTTTGTGGCAGGGTCCGATGAACTCATTGAAACCTTGGTGCAGTTTGCACGCACCTATATTTATACCACCGCGCTACCGCCCTCGATTGCCGCCGCGTCGCACATGAGCTTGAAAATTGCCCAAAAAGAAAGTTGGCGACGTGAACGCTTGCAAACGCTCATTACTTATTTCCGCAAGTGCGCTGCACAATTAGATTTACCCCTGATGCCTTCAAATACACCGATTCAGCCTTTAATGGTAGGCGAATCTGAAAATGCTGTGGCCTTAAGCAAGGCATTGTTAGACAAAGGCATTGAAGTGACCGCCATCCGCCCCCCGAGCGTACCGCGCCACAGTGCACGCTTGCGCATTACACTTAGCGCTGAGCACACACAAGCACAAGTCGATAGACTATTAAACGCATTGGAAGCATTGCGATCCCATTTTCCCAAACATGACAACGCCTTACTTTGAAGTCAATGGCCAAGGCCCTGAGCTTGTCTTGTTGCATGGCTGGGGGTGGCACAGTGGTGTGTGGGAAACGTTGCTGCCTACGCTCACCACACAGTATCGCGTGATCTGCATTGATTTGCCAGGCTTTGGGCGAAGCCAAGCGTGTGGTGATGCAATGCAGCTTGATGAATTGATTGAGCCGTTATTAAGGGTTGCCCCCGCAAACGCGCATTGGTTAGGATGGTCATTGGGCGGGGTGTGCGCCGCGCAAATTGCGATCCATTTTCCCGACCGGGTACGTGGTTTAATACAAGTGGCCAGTACGCCTTATTTTTTAGCAGATGAGGGCCGCGCGTGGCCGGGGATGTCGTCACATGATTTTCGGCAATTTGTGCATGCGGTCGAAGAAGATAAAGCATCAGCATTAACGCGTTTTGTGAGTTTGCAAGCGCAGGGTGATAGTCGAGCCAGTCACGTACGACGTTTATTACGCACGCAGCTTGATAGCCAAGCACTGCCCCGTGATGAAGCATTGCAAGCTGGCTTGAAAATATTGCAGCAAACCGATTTGCGTAGCACGCTTAAACACATCACTTGCCCGGTGTTACAGTGTTGGGGTGAACAGGACGCTATTGTGCCTATTGCTTGTGCACAAGCAACAGCATACTATTTGCCGCATGCAAAAAGTGTTGTGTTTCAGCAATCAGGTCATGCACCGTTTTTGTCGCAACCTGAAAAATTTACAACCTCTTTATCGCAGTTTATTAATGAAACGTAATCATAAACATATCATTGCTCACTCGTTTAGTGAGGCCGCGCCGCGCTATGATCAAGTGGCCGTCTTGCAGCAAGAAATTGGCGCACGCTTGTTTGAGCGCTTGACCGAAGTGGAGTGTGAACCCCCTGCGCGGGTGCTGGATGTGGGGGCCGGCACAGGGCATTGGAGCCGTCAGCTGGCCAAGCAGTATACAGATGCTGATGTAATCGCTTGTGATTTAGCGTTTGGCATGATGCAATTTGCCGCACAATACCCGCAAGCAAAACAGCAGCCTGCCGAGTTTATTTGTGGTGATGTTGAAGCTTTACCATTTTTAGAATCACAAATTGATCTGATTTTTTCAAATTGTATGCTGCAATGGTGTGAGGCCTTACCCAAGGCGCTCTTTGAAATGTGCCGCGTCTTACGCCCAGAAGGGTGGTTGTTTTTTTCAACGTTTGGCCCTGAAACCTTGCAAGAGCTGCGCGATAGCTGGGCGGAAGTGGATGACAAAAAACATGTAGATGACTTCACCGATATTCAAACGCTGGGTGATAGCATGGCGCGTGCCGGGTTTGAAGAAATCACACTCGACCGCGATGTGTTTACACTCACGTATCCCACGGTATTAGATTTAGCGCGAGACTTAAAAATATTAGGGAGCCGCAATGTGGCAGCCGATCGCAACCGCGGTTTGATGGGAAAACAAAAATGGCTGCAATTGTTCCAAGCCTATGAAGCCTACCGTGATCAAAAAACACAGCAGTTACCGGCAACGTATGAAGTCATTTACGGTTGCGCCCGCAAGCGTCGTTTTCACGAAGGGTAGGTGCAATATGCATCGCTAAAAAGAAAGCGCCTAGCGCCTTCAAAAACGCCGTTTAATTTTGGCGTTTTTTTTAACAAACAGGAAGGGTGAGTACGAAAAATATGCTTGCCTTTTACTGGGCAGCAGTCTGCTTTCTGCGGAAGAAATAAATGCCTTCTGAGGGATAGAGGCTTGGTGCCATGGGGCGGTATTGGCAGCCTGCGGGGGCGGCGACACCTTGCCATGCTTCACCCAGTTCATCAAAGAAGCCATCGGTCGCTGTGCAGCCATCGCGCCATTCGCCAATGTACACCAGCTGCTCTCCCGTGAAGGCTTTCAAGGAATTCAAGGCCATGTCTTCATTTTTGTCCCCCGGATTGGGTGGCCAAATGAGCAGCAAGGTATGGTAGCCTTGCGCTGCGGTGAAGGTGCTGAGGGCAGCTTCCGCAGGCATTGAAAACACACTGGCATAGCTATGAGGCACCTCTGCCCACGTTGTTTTGTCAATGAGGGTCATGATGGTGGTCATCACTTCCATCCAGAAGTCAGCACGCTTCTTTAATTGCAGCTCACTCTCGCCTGAAGTCATGGTTAAAAGGTATGCTGGGGTAAGCGTCACCAGTCTTCCTGAGGTGCCTTGAAATCTGTCGCCAGCAAGCTCTCCCCAAGCGCCGTTGTCCGTTGCCAGGCACTTGCCGCCGTTTGTGTTGAGCGACATGGCCCAAAAGCCACGCCCGGCGCCCACTTCCAGGATCCCGTTGTTGCCAGCAAAGTCGATGATGGCTTGCACGGTGCCGGGATCCGGTACGGCGTAGCCACACAGCCCACACAAGAGTTGGCGAAGGTGACGGGCCGCCGCTTTCTCATTGTTTGTGGTGATAGAAGACGACAGGCGGGTAATGATGCTAGAGAACCTCTGGTAAGCCGCCAAATGGGTGCTGGGATCAGTCACCAGCACTTCACTGATTGTCAGGGTGTCACTGGTGGGCTGTGGGGCTGGCTCAGTCTGCGAGGGTTGCTGGCGTTGTGTCTGGCGCTCGCCGCCGCAAAGCTCAGCTTCGCTGGCCTTGTGGAACGCCTGCAGGGTCAATGTCCGGCCACGGCGCCGACGGCCTCCATCTGCTTGCTGGGGCCCGGCTGTCTCCTGAGCTTGCGACATGTTGGATGGCTGTTTTTTGAAAGGTGAACAACGCTACTTTTATGTGTTATTCATCTCTATATATGGTGTAACAGGACTAGGTAAGTGCTGCTCAAAAAGAGATTAAGTGTTAATAAATTAAGGGAAAAGTAATGAGATCTGGAGAGGGGAAAGTAAGAGAGTTATTTTAGTAACAAATTTTAGGGTATTTTAAAAAAAGTAAAAAAATCTGTCGAAAAAGAAAAGATGCGTCGTTGTTTTTGAAAGCTTGAAAGCGTGCACGAACGATGTGCCGTTTAGGCGGTGGCGCCTCGTGTCTCAGTCAGGCAATCTTCCTCCAGTGCGTGGAGGATCGTGCGCTTGCACGCTTCGGTCACAAAAGGCGTTTTTGGCATGTGCGCGAGCATGTCAGCGGGGGTCTTGCCGTTGTTGTTCTGGAGGGTCGGATTAGCACCGTGACGGCAGAAAAACAAGATGTACTCGGGATCGCAGTTCACCGCCAGTGCCGGAGGGATCGCATAGTGGAGCACGCTGTTGCCATCATCGGTCACTGCATTGATGTTCGTCGTCGGGTGCGCAAGCAGTGGGATGGCCACTTCACCGCCAAGTGAGTAGCCGTGGGGTGCCAAATGGTGTACAGCTGTCAAGCCGCCGGCAACGGGCATGCTGGTATTGGTTCTCTTATCTTTCAGTAGCAAAATCGCAACGTCGGCATGTTTGCGTTCGATGGCTATGCAGAGTGCGTTGCTGCCAATGGCTGGATGAACGTAGTTGATGTCCATGTTCGGTGCGTTTCTCAGGAGGTAGTCCACGCTGTCACTTTGTCCATAGATCGCCGCAGCGATCAAAGCATCCACTGTTAGCTCAATGTTGTAGTTCTTGAGGAGTTGCAGGATCCCCGTGTGCCCATACGCCGCTGCAATTGCCGTTGTTGAGTTGAGATAATCGCCTTGGTAGTGAAGATCGGCGCCCAAGGTGATCAACAGTAAGAAAGTTTCGTGACAGTTGTTGGCTGCCGCTTCCATCAAAGGGGTAACGCTAGCTGCAGTGGCAACGTTGGGGCTAAAGTGGCTTTGTGTGATGAAGTCCTCGACACCCGCTGTATCACAGGCTGCAGCAGCGGCGTGCAAGGGGGTATAGCCTGGTATCTTGAGATGAGGTGCATTGGCCAGATGATTTCCCGCTGTATTCATAAACCGGATCGAGGTATTGGAGGGCACTTCAAAGGCAAGTCCACTGCTGAGCAGGCAAGCAAAAAGTAGTAAGCAATGTTTGGCATTGTTAAAATTCGACATGAAGAAAAACCGCGATATGAAGTCACACGTTTTCCTGTTGGGGGATGTCGTAATATAATAGAGGAACAGGAGGGTGTAAGTTTTAAAATGAAAAAATTGTTTATCACAGGTACCGACACCGGTGTTGGTAAAACGTTGGTGGCAGCCGGTTTGTTGCACGCATTGGCGCAGCAAGGCAAGCGTGTCTTGGGGGTGAAGCCGCTCGCGTCGGGAGCGGAAATGACGCCACAGGGGGCACGTAACGACGATGCGCTGCTACTGCAATCGGCCATGAATGTAGAGGTACCCTACGAGACGGTGAATCCACTGCTTTATGAGCAGCCCATGGCGCCCCATCTGGCCGCGCAAAGCCTCGGGCAAACGCTGTCTGTTGAAGCCCTGATGGCCAGCATGCAGCCAGCGCTGGCCATCGAGACCGATTATACCGTCGTGGAAGGGGTTGGTGGCTGGCTGGTGCCGCTTAATCCACGTGAAACGGTGGCTGATTTTGCTAAGACCTTAGGGTTTGATGTTATTTTGGTGGTGGGGATGCGTTTGGGCTGCCTAAACCATGCCTTGCTGACCCATCAAGCCATGGTGGCTGCCGGGCTCCATTGTGCAGGTTGGGTCGCAAATATCATAGATAACAATATGTTAGCGTTAGAGGAGAATCTAGCAGATCTGCAAGGGCTGCTACCCGTGCCTTTGCTGGCTCGCGTGCCGTTTCTTGAGGTGCCCACCCCAGAGCAAGCGGCCACCTACTTTAGTGAGTTGCCTTAAAAAAAATGGCATTTTCCGGAAGTGCCGGAACTACCGGGCGCGCGCCAGGCGTGCAAAACAATAGACTTCTTTTGAAATCTTCGTTAACATCTTGCCTCTTCGGCGCGCATAAGGCGCTGCTTGTCGGTAAGCAGTAAGATACAAATAAAAACGAGATTTTTCTTATGAAACAAGGTATTCATCCTCATTACGGTCCGGTAAAGGTTGTGTGTAGCTGCGGCAATACCTTTGAAACACAATCCAGTAGTGCAGAAGGTGAGGGTAAAGAAAACGCGCTACAAGTTGATATCTGTTCAAATTGCCACCCTTTTTATACCGGCGAACAAAAACTGATGGATACGGCCGGTCGTGTCGATAAGTTTAGAAAACGCTTCGCTGGCTTAGGCAAGAAATAGTCGTTCAGCAGCCGCCCTGTTTGGGGGCTTTGCCCAAATAATAAGTTATATAGATTTCTTAAATAAGTGGCTTTTTTGAGGTGGGCGCGACACGGCTTACGCTTCTCCATCTTCATTGGTCGCTGCATTGGTCGCTGCGACCGTATTTTCCTGTTGCACGCGGATCTGTTCTTCGAGAAACAGATCGATCTTAAATGCCATATAGAGAAACCCGCAGAATGTGATGAACTGCATCAAAAAAATCCACAACCAAGTGTCGACTATTTTTGTATCAGACGCCAGCAAGGTAATCACGACAAGCAAAAGGCTGAGTAATATGCATGCCCAGCCGGCCTTGACTATATTGCTAATCTTTTCTTGTAGTTGCCCGAGGTGTTCATTTTTAATCGATTCCAAAAGGCAGTATGTACAAAAGCCCTTGCAGCAAAACAAGACAAGCAGCAAGAAAAAGGTCAGCAGTCCATTGATCTTGTTGGTGTTAAAACGAGCGATCTCTTCGCCGATCCATACCAGGAGGAAAAAAGCCATCCAATTGGCGGCAGACCTTGCTGTTTTAAGGTCTTTGCACAGCGTGGAAAATGCTAACGCAGCCCTGCAGCTTGTTGGCAAGCAGGGGGAGGATTCTGCCATCATAGATTGTTTGCAATCTCTTTCTTTGTAGATGGAGTAACATTGGTGTGTATGTTTAGGAGTCCTGTTTACCGGGGCTTCCTGCTGTTTTTCTACTCTCAATAAATCGCTTGTAGGGGCGACCGGTGGTCGCCCTATCAGATAAAGGCGCGAGATCCGACTGGTGAATGAGGCAGCTTGTTTAGCCGACCGTTTCTTTTTCGTGTTCGTGTACGGGCGCTTTTTCTGGCTGAGGTGTTTGTGGTGTGAGTGTTGTAGAAGAGGCGTGATTCAGCGGTGAAATACCTAAGTCATCCCAAATAGCATCGATGCGTTGTTTGACGTCATCACGCATGCTGATTTTACGGCCCCATTCACGATTAGTTTCAGCCGGCCATTTGTTGGTGGCGTCAAAACCAATTTTTGAACCCAAACCTGAAACGGGTGAGGCAAAATCCAGATAATCAATGGGGGTGTTTTCAATCATCACGGTATCGCGTGCAGGATCCATGCGGGTAGTCATGGCCCAGATCACATCTTCCCAGCAGCGCGCATTAATATCATCGTCGGTGACAATGACAAATTTGGTATACATAAATTGGCGCAGGAAAGACCAAATTCCCATCATGATGCGTTTGGCATGCCCCGGGTATTGTTTTTTGATGGTGATCACCGCCATGCGATAAGAGCAGCCTTCGGGCGGCAAATAAAAATCGACAATTTCCGGAAATTGTTTTTGCAAAATAGGAATAAACACTTCGTTGAGTGCAACGCCCAGTATGGCGGGCTCATCGGGTGGGCGGCCGGTGTACGTGCTGTGATAAATTGGATTGGGGCGATGCGTAATTTTCTCAACGGTAAATACGGGGAAGTGTTCGACTTCATTGTAATAGCCGGTGTGATCGCCAAACGGCCCTTCAGGTGCAGTTTCATCAGGGTAAATAAACCCTTCTAAAATAATTTCAGCGCGTGCGGGTACGTCTAGATCGCTGAGCAGGCTGCTTGCCAGTTCTGTTTTATTGCCACGCAACAGTCCCGCAAATGCGTATTCAGATAACGCGTCAGGAATAGGCGTGACAGCGGCTAAAGTGGTTGCCGGATCGGCGCCCAGTGCGACCGCGATGGGGAAAGGTTCACCCGGGTGTGCAAGCTGCCAGTCACGAAAATCGAGTGCGCCGCCACGGTGACTTAGCCAGCGCATGATTAATTTGTTTGGACCAATGACTTGTTGGCGGTATATGCCTAAATTTTGGCGCTTCTTATGCGGCCCGCGCGTGATAGTCAGGCCCCAGGTGATCAATGGCCCTGCATCGTCTGGCCAGCACGTTTGAATCGGCCATTTTGTTAAATCAATGTCATCGCCGCTTAACACATGCGTTTGGCACGGTGCGTTTTTCACCTTTTTCGGTGCCATGGAAAGCACTTGCTTGAGTATCGGCCGTTTTTCCCAAACTTCTTTAAAATTTTTCGGTGGGTCGGGTTCTTTGAGAAAAGATAACAACTGACCCACTTCACGCAATTCATCGGCGTTATTGCGCCCCATGGCCATGGCGATAATGTGTGTGTGACCAAAGAGATTGGCCAGCACCGGCATGTCGTGGCCGCGTGGGTTGGTAAATAGCAGGGCAGGGCCTTGTTGGGCAAGCGTGCGGCAGCAGATTTCTGTCATTTCAAGATGCGGGTCGACTTCGACATCTACTCGCTTGAGCAGCTGGTGTTTTTCGAGGGTGTCGAGAAATTCTCGTAAGTCACGGTAGGCCATGGTGTGATATTACCGCAAAGTTGGTTAAGATCAATGTAAGATTTTTTCCACACTAAATCGTGTTTTTGTAATTTGGTGTGGGAATTAAAGAGGATAAGTTAAAATAAATATAAGTTTTTTAGTCACTTACAGATAAGACAGGTAAATGTACCTTTGTCTTTTTATGAATGCGATAATGGCTTTTTAACGTATTGAATTGTGGTGACATGATCTTTCTCTCTTATCTTTTACTGGGTGCCGCAGCGGGCATGGCCGCTGGTCTGCTTGGGATCGGCGGTGGTGTGATTATCGTGCCGGGCTTACTGGCGCTTTTTGCTTTACAAAACTTTCCACCCGAATGGATTATGCACATGGCGATTGCGACCTCGCTCGCCGCCGTGATGATCACAACCTTTGCGGCAGCATGGGTGCATTATCGTATGGGTGCCATTCAGTGGGGACTTTTTCGCTTTATCGCTATCGGCATGGTGGCCGGTGGAATATGTGGGCCCTTTATCGCGCAACATTTATCCAGCCCGCTGTTGCGTATGTTGGCAGGTATTTTATTGTTGCTTATTTCTGCTTATATGTTTTTCCCAAAATTATCGGCCATGACGCGCCCCATGCCGCGCCCGTTAGGCTTAAGTGCGCGCGCCACGCTCATCGGCAGTTTTTCAACCATGCTCGGCATCGGTAGCGGTATCTTTTTAGTGCCGCTGCTGCACAGCTACAGTGTGCCCATGCGGCAAGCCGTGGCGACCACATCCGCGTGTATGTTGAGTTTAGGGCTAACCGGCACCATTACCTATATTGCTGTCAGTTTGGATGTCACCGGTTTACCCGATTATCACCTCGGTTTTATTTTCTTACCGGCCTTATTAGGCTTAGTCATCACCAGCAGCTTCTTTGCGCCGCTCGGCGCCCGCTTGGTCCATGTGCTGCCTGTCGCCATCTTAAAGCGCGCCTTTGCTATCTTGTTGATGCTAGTGGCTATTCGGATGTTGTGGGGCTAAGGAAAGACATACACACCACTGTTACCCTATATATCTAGAAAACGTCTTTCAATTTCTATCATTATTCATATCAATTTTTAGTATGGCGTCTGAATTTATTGTTACTTCTCAGATTACGGAAGTATTGGGAGAAAAACGAATAAAGCTAAGCTTTACAAAGGATCTATCCAATGAAGAGCGTGAAAAACTAAAAGAAGAACGTGATGAACTTTCTTTGCTTCTGGAATTGGCACGAGCCTGGATTGAAGCAGCGAAAGCAAGCAATCTTACTCGTTTACGTGACCTGCTTCCGCGCTTAAAGGAAAAGAAAATCAGCCTGGAGATTCTTGATAATGTAGGCTCAGGGAGAACCGCATTACACGCTGCGGCAGAAAAGGGTACGGCAGAGTGTATTACTTTCCTGCTTGAACAGGGGCTTGACCTGATGGCGCTTACTCCAGCAGAGCAGACGCCACCATGCTGCTACATATAATAATTTAACAACCACACGTGTTTTAGTTGAGCACGCAAAAAAAAATAAGTTGGGAAGGCAAGACTCGCTTTTGAGAGAAATGCTGGATGCAAAAGATGGAAACGAGAAAACACCGCTACAGCGTGCCTGTGAGACCACCCTTTCTTGTGATGAGCCTCAGCAAGGGAATGTGGAACTTTTCTTACAGGAAGAAACAATCTCGCTGATGGCACGAAAACTAGGAACCGATGATTTAGCCAACATACAGCAGCAGAAAAAGGGTAAGCCTGGAAAACTTCCTGAACTCATGCTCGCACTCCTGCTTTCTTCGAAAGCAACGCCGCAGGATTTACAAAAAGTCATCGGGACGGGGGTCAATATTAATATGCGAATTCCTCACCATGCAGGAATGCACAAGCTGACACCATTGCATCTGCTTGTATGTCGTACCTTAGAAGGATGTGACAATCTTAAAGGCGCTGCTGATCTGGAGGAGGGGCTAGACATGTTAAAAAAAATAATCGGTGCTGGTGCCGATATATCATTAAAAACGGCGCAAGGCCAAACAGCGGGTGAGTATGCTGTGGTTACTCTAAATAAGATGCATGCTCAGGTGACAGCGCATGAAGACGCTTTTGAGCAGATGACAAGGATGCTGTCCAAAAAAAAATTTTACCAAGAGATGTTAGAAATACTTGGGGTTGAGTCTTCTCATTTTCCTGCTTGGTTTTTCCCATCGGGGCGACTGAAAGGCAAGGGTAAGGCTCAAAATCAGGAACCATTCACGCATGAAGATGTGGTCTCGTGGCGAGAAGAAGAGGAGCAGGCATGCAAAGAAACAGGCAAGCCGCTTACCATAGGTCAAGGCAAAGGCAAAGGAAAGCGCTTGGCCTCTGAGACAGAGGCACAGGAGGAGGAAGAAAGTGGGAAAAGGCAGAAAGAGGAGGCCCCCAAGCCGTCAAGTGCTCCCCAGGAGGAGGATGAATGAGTAGACAACTCTGTACGCATTTGTTCTCCTTCTAGAAAGCTCAATCCAGAAAGCTCAACTCGCTTATCTTGAATCCAAGGTTTTTAAAACACACAAAATTAAGTTATTAAAATGACTTGATTTGATTGTTTTTTAAGGAAGTTGTGAAATTTTGATGGAAGGGATGTAAAATGTCGGGTCTGATTTTGTTAAATAATATGTTAGGAGTTTTGCTGCAACTATTTAATAAGCTTAATATTTTTTTATTTTTTGTTAAATAATAAAAAATGAGATGTTAAATAATTCAAATGAGGGTAGGTCATGTCGAAAGCAAAGTTTAAGCACTATTCACTAAAACTAATAGAACCCAACTTTGGTTCTTCGCTGACTGATCTCATTATCGATTTAAATCATTTACGTGAGAGACGCTAGTGGGTTCAATGCATGCTGACTTATCCTGATATTAATCCCGTTGCGATAAGCCTAGGGCCGGTTGCTATCCATTGGTATGGTTTGATGTATTTGCTGGCCTTTGTGGCGGCGTGGTGGCTTGGGCGGCGGCGTATTGCGCGCCTGGACCCCGCCTGGGGTAAAGAGCAGATCAGCGAGCTGGTGTTTTATGCGGCGATTGGCGTCATTGTGGGCGGCCGCTTGGGCTATGTTTTATTTTATGATTTTGCGGCCATTATGGCCGAGCCGGTGCGGGTGTTGAAATTGTGGGAAGGCGGCATGTCTTTTCACGGCGGGGTGCTGGGGGTGATGGTCGCGCTATGGCTATTTAGTCGGCGATTCCAAAAGCATTTTTTCGATGTGGCCGACTTTGTCGTGCCCCTTATTCCCATTGGTTTAGGGTTGGGGCGCCTGGGTAATTTTATCAATAATGAACTCTGGGGGCGCATTACAGAAGCACCTTGGGGCATGGTGTTTCCCGGCGCAGGGCCGTTGCCACGGCACCCGTCGCAACTGTATGAATTTTTGCTCGAAGGCGTGGTGCTCTTTATTGCGTTGTGGTGGTACACGGCGAAGCCACGGCCACGTATGGCCGCATCAGGTTGGTTTTTAGTGGGCTATGGTGTGTTCCGTTTTATTGTGGAATGTTTCCGCGAACCGGATCTGCACTTAGGCTTTATTTTATTTGACTGGATGACATTGGGGCAGCTGCTTACCCTTCCATTGATTTTATTTGGTATCATTTTGTTGGTGTTGGCGTATCGAAATCACCCACAACCTTCTTCTCCATTAAGGCAGGCATAGTATGAAACAGTATTTAGAGTTATTAGATCACATTCTTGAGAAGGGTGCTGAAAAAGACGACCGTACGGGCACGGGTACCTTGAGTGTGTTTGGTTATCAAATGCGTTTTGATTTAAAGGCCGGTTTTCCGCTACTGACAACCAAAAAATTGCATATACGTTCCATTGTGCATGAGCTGTTGTGGTTTTTGGCGGGTGATACCAATGTGCGTTATTTACAAGACAATAATGTCAGTATTTGGAATGAGTGGGCCGATGCCAGCGGCGAGCTGGGCCCGGTATATGGCCGCCAATGGCGTGCATGGCCTACGGCGCAGGGGCAGCATATTGATCAAATTAGCCAAGTGGTTTCTGAAATTAAAAGTAACCCTAATTCACGGCGCTTATTAGTGAGCGCGTGGAACGTGGGGGAACTCGATAAAATGGCGCTGGCGCCTTGCCATTTGTTATTTCAGTTTTATGTGGCGCAGGGCAAATTATCTTGCCAGTTGTATCAGCGTTCTTGTGACACGTTTTTAGGGTTAGGGTTTAATATTGCCTCGTATTCCTTGCTAACGCATATGATTGCGCAGCAATGCGGTTTAGACGTGGGGGAATTTGTGTGGACAGGCGGTGATGTACATTTATACCGCAATCATTTAGAGCAAGCGCGCTTGCAGTTAAGTCGCGAGCCGCTGCCCCTGTCACGTTTAGAAATGAAGCGCAAACCCGACTCTATTTTTGATTATCAATTTGATGACTTTGTGATACATGAATATCAAAGCCACCCACATATTAAGGCACCGGTGGCCGTATAAATATGCGTATCTCTCTGATTGCAGCGATGTCGATGCCTGAGCGGGTGATTGGCGTGAATAATACTTTGCCGTGGCATTTGTCGGCGGATCTGCAACGCTTTAAGGCATTGACGATCGATAAATCAGTCATCATGGGCCGCAAGACCTATCAATCTATTGGCAAGCCTTTGCCAAAGCGCACCAATATTGTTGTGACACGTGATAAAGCGTTTGATGCACCGGGTTGCGTGCTGGCACACTCGTTAGAAGAAGCGATGACACTGGCGGAACCCGCCGAGGAAGTCATGATCATGGGTGGTGCAGATTTATACCAACAAGCCTTACCGCGTGCCGATCGCCTTTATTTAACGCTCATTCAACAAGCATTTAAGGGTGATGCCTTCTTTCCTGCTTGGGAAGAAGGGTATGATTGGATAGAAGTGGCGCGAGAAGATCATGTTGATGAGGAACATGATTTCACCTTTAGTTTTTTAACACTTGATAAAAATTACGCCAAGATATTGGATGAAGAGGCGCCTGATAGCGCTCAAGACATCACCATTGAAGCATGATCAAGCGTAGCAGTCTTCTTATTTTATTTTCCTGCCTGCTCTTTGCGTGTGGTCAATCTGATCGGCAAACTGAATTACTTGATGAGCTCAACACGCCCATTCCAATGGTTTTACTGCCCATGGAGTGGGAAGCCTTAGCGGATAGCTGCCAGCAAACGGTTATTACTGCCCAGCAGCAATTAAAAATATTAGAAAAATTCCGTGGTGAGCCCACCGTGGATAATTTTTTAAAGCCATTTGATCGCTTGTGGCTGGTATTGCTTAATACACGTGATGATGCGCACCTCTATACCGATACCCACCCTGATCAAACGATACAAGACGTGAGCCAAGTTTGTAAAATTAATATAGAAGAAATTTTTACCTCCATACGCTTATCGCCGAAAATTTACCGCAAGCTATCCGCTATTGATGCAAGCGGGGCTTCCCCAGTGACGCAGCGTTACCTTGAAAAGTTGCTCGATGACTTTGAGCGTGGGGGTATTGATAAAAATTATGCCACGCGCCGCAAACTCCAAAACTTATTTACGAAAGAGCGCGAGTTAGGTGAGCGCTTTAATCGCAGTGGTCGCGGTGATATGCGTTACTTGACGCTACAGGGCGAAGATGAATTAGCAGGGCTGCCCGCTGATTTTATTGAAAGAAGACGTGATGCGAGCGGCGAGATTGTTGTCTCAACAGATTACGACAGCTATCGTCCGATGATGCGTTATGCCATTTCTAACGTTGTGCGTGAAACCTTATACCAACGTTTTATGCAACGAGGTTACCCACATAATATTGAAACATTAGAAGCGCTCTTAGCCACGCGATACGAAATCGCGCAAACACTGGGTTATGACGATTGGGCGAGCTATGCCATTGAGCCGACCATGGCAGGTTCTGTTGAAACCGTGCTGGATTTTATTGATCAGATCCATCCCGCGATAGCCGCACGTGCCACAGCAGAATATCAGATGTTGTTGAAAAAAGAGCAGCAGTTTAATCCATTGGCTGAAAGCATTGAAGCGTGGCAAGTACCTTATTTGCGTCGCGTGTTACAGGAAGAATTATTTGATTTTGATGCCGAAAAAGTCCGCCAATATTTTTATTTTGATTCCGTTAAGCAAGGCTTATTTTTAATAGTGGCGGATTTATTTGAGATCCGCATTGAACCGTGGGACACGCCGGTTTGGCATGAGTCGGTGAGCGCATATACCGTATGGCAAGACGAAGTATTAATTGGCTATTTCTATTTGGATATGCACCCACGTGAAGGCAAGTACAAACACAACCAACACCTGCATGTGCGAGAAGGGGTGGAGGGCGTGCAGTTGCCCGCCAGCGCCTTGGTGACCAATTTGCCAAACGGTCTCATGGAATATATTGAAGTGCGCACGTTCTTCCATGAATTTGGTCATTTGTTGCATCAAATCTTAGGGGGACAATCAGCGCAGTGGGTGCGTTTTTCAGGTATTTCAACTGAGCGCGATTTTACGGAAGCGCCATCGCGATTATCTGAAAAATGGATACAAGACAGTGACATCTTGCGTATTTTTGCCAGGAACCGTCGTGGCGACCCTATCTCATATGATTTGTTAATGCAGGTGCAGCTTGCCAATAGTTTTGGTCGTGGTATTGAATACAGTGATTCGCTTGCACGGGCCGCGCTTTCTTTGAATTTACATCGAGGCGACCCAGCAGATATCAATCCACACGCATTGATGGAGTGGGCGTATGAAACCTATACGGTCACGGGGTTGACTGAAGACATTTATCCTCATTTAAGTTTTGGTCATCTTGATCGCTATTCTGCGGTATTTTATAGTTACTTGTGGTCACAAGTCATTGCGGACGATTTATTTACCGTATTTGCTGAAGCGGGGCTACTGAGCCCAGTGGCCGGGCATCGTTATGATGAATTTGTGCTTGCACCGGGTGGCTCACTGCCGGCAGCGACAATGGTCGAACACTTTTTAGGACGCCCCTATGACTACACGACCTTTATTGAAAATCAGAAAACAGGGACAGATATTGGCTCATGATTAAAAGTGACTTTTCACGTTATTGCTTAGGCGCGCTATTATTGGGCGCGTTTTCATTTTACAGTGCCACAGTGCGGGCAGCCGCAGAATGCTTTGATGTTGATGCGCTCAAGCAGGTGGCGGGTGATGTGCACAGCGATAATTACCGCATTCATCCTGATGTATTAGACAACGTAGAGCAGCTTGCGGCAGAGCAGGCACGTGACCCTGAAACCGATCTATGTGATTACCCGCTCAACATCACGGCATTACTTGATCCAGTTGTACCACACCGCTCGCCGCTTTATAACGATTTTAAAGAAAGTCAGCAGCAGTTTCGTCACTATATTGAAAGTCTTGAAGATAATGAACCGGTAGAGTGTTTAACGACATTTAATCTTTGCCGTACGCGCATTCCTGCAGAGAGCGTGCTTAAGATCATGGCACTGGATGATGTGATCATTCTTTCAGGGTATAACGAGTTAACCTTTGAATTAGAGTTACAAGCTGAAAGTTTAGGTTTGGTCACGCGTGATGATGAGGGAGAGCAGCTACAAAGTTGGTGGGCAGCTGGGTTTGATGGTTCGCAACAAAATGGCAATCGCATGCCGGTTGTGGGCATTGTTGATAATGGTGTCGACATTGAACACCCCGCCTTATTTGATAAAACATTTGAAGTGCAAGCGGGTGCCGAAGTGAAAACAGCGCACGGCACGGGCATGGCGTGTATTTATGCGAGCATTGACCCGATTGATCGTGGTGTGGCTTTTGGGCTTGAGCATATGGTCGTGGCCATGACCGGTTTTAGTAGTTTCGACACCATGCGCAATGTGGAATGGATGATGCAAGATACCGACCACCCACCCACGGTGATGAACTTAAGCGTGGGCAGCCAAAATGCACATCAAGTCGACTGGGGGGTGACCGCACGCTTTTATGATGCGCTGGTCAATCAATATGGTGTGATGATTTCAAAATCTGCCGGTAATACGCGCCGCGATGAAGTAGGTAATTATGTCAGCGGCTGGGATGCGATGATCACGGCGCCGGGTGATAACTATAATTTCTTGACGGTCGCCAATATGAACTTGGATGGCAGCTTAAACCCAAATGACCAGGGTATTCGTTATTTAAGTCGTCGTGGGCCGACATTAGAGGGGCGGCGCAAACCGGATATTACGGCACCCGGTGCAGGCAGTTATACCTGTGCTATCGAAAAATTAAATAAACAAGGAAAACGCATCACCAGTCAAGGTCGATGGGATGAAGACAAAGAAAGTAACTGGCGTTCGCTCGGTGGCACCAGTGCGGCGGCAGCGTATGTGGGTGGGGCAGCAACGTTGCTCAACAGTGCCGGTATTTTTGACCCCAACATGATCCGCGCGATACTCATCAATAGCGCGGATACGTGGACGGATAGCGACAGCCCTGGCCCCGACGATCGTGTTTATGATTATGATCCCATTGCGGCGCCGCATGCGCCTGTGTTGGGCAGCCAGTGGAATCGCACCTATGGTTGGGGGCTACTGAATTTAGAAAAAGCTTATGAAGAATATCCTTATGCGGTGACCGCTCGTATTGCACCAACAGGGCAGCAAGACGATGTGCGTTTTTATCGTGGTGACGCAGCACTCGGTGATAAAATCACACTCGCCTGGGAGCGACGCGTGGGTTTGCGGCGCGACCAATCTTGGATCCCACTCGCGCATTTAGATTTAGCGCTTTATTCATTAGACGGGCAGTTGTTAGATGCTGATACCAGCGTAATTGATAACGTTAAGCAAGTGGCGAACTATCCTTCACCAGACTCGCGCTTATTACCGAATGATTACACTGATCAAGAAGTGATTGTGGCTGTTTCAAGTCTGAGCCCACGTTTTTATGGTGTAGAGACAGAAAGTTTTGCGTTGGCACCGGCCATGCCGCTGTATGAAATTGCCGCACCGCGCTTGCAGGTTAAGAAAACCACTTTCCGCGGGCATATCAATATTCGTAATACGGGTGACTTGCCCATTAACGAGCTGACTTTAGTGATCACACTGGAAAACGGCGAACAGATCACAGAGCAACTTGCGCCATTACTGGCTGGCGAACGCCGCCGCCTGTTGCGCCGCAAAGAAATGAAGCAAGCTGAGAGCCTGCAAATCACCGGCCTGGCATTTGGTGTGGTGTTTGATGAGCAATTGTTGTAACACCGATTATCATGACCATATAATAAACTCAGAGAATAGTAGGTGCTTACTACCCTAAGCATATTACTCCCTCTCCCCTTCGGGGTTATTTTCTTTGCGTTCCTATATGGCGATTTAGTGTGGCCATGGTTTGGCTTGGTGGAAATGCCATGCTGCGGCGAGCTGTTTTATGCGCCACGCTTGCCGCGCTGCGCGCTATCGCGAATCGGCGCAAAAACACTCCCCTCCGCATGGCTGCGACCTTACTTAGGGGCAATTGTCATGGTAGGTATAGTAAGCATTCATGGGAATAGGATGACTCCCTCTCCCCTTCAAGGGGGCGAGCAGCATGTCTGCGAGCGCCTTGGGCAGGGAAAGCCCAAGGCAGGCTTGCCAGCGCAGCAGGGAATGCGTAGCGCCAGCAAGGGGTTGGGGTGAGGGGTTATTTCTAATCCCGAAAATTATCAAACTGCAGTGGTAAGTCGATATCGGCTTCGCGTAGCAGTGCAATAACCTCTTGTAGGTCATCGCGTTTTTTGCCGGTGACACGCACTTTTTCACCTTGAATAGCAGTTTGCACTTTAAGCTTGGCATCTTTAATTAATTTGATAAGCTTTTTAGCGAGTGTGGTTTCAATGCCTTGGCGAAGGGTGACAATTTGTTTGGCTTGTTTGCCAGACATGATGACATTACCTATTTCTAAACAAGCGACATCGATTTCACGTTTCACCAGTTTATTTTTTAAGATGTCGAGCATTTGCTGGCATTGAAAGTCCATCTCCGCGGTCAACGTGACTTTGCTTTCTTCCAACGTATATTTGGCGTCTACGCCTTTAAAATCAAATCGGGTGCTGACCTCACGGTTGGCTTGGTCAATGGCATTGTTGACTTCGTGTAAATCAACTTCAGAAACAACATCAAAACTTGGCATAGTTATGCTCCTCTTAGGGAAAAGTCTATTTTAGCAAAGATGGCGCAGAGGTTACAGAGGATGAAGCTTCGCTAAGCCATTGTTTGAATGGCGCTGTTTGGGGAGGTCGACTTTGTAGCGCTTGATAGCACTCCAGAGCGCGCGGCTACCCTGCCAATCTTGCCGCCCGGCTTGGCCATATAGAGCCTGGTTGAGCTGCTCGATTTGCTGTTTTAAATCATCCTCTTTAAGCAGCGCGCAGAGCTGCCCGAGATTGGTCAGTGTTTCTGCGGGCCAGATAGCGTGCCCCCATGCTAACAGTGCGGCTTGTGTTTGATGAGCTTGGTTGTTTTTGCAAGCCTGCTGCAAGGCATGTTTAGCTTGTTTAAGGCCAACATTTGCTGGTGTGTTCACTGGGTGGCCAACAACAGTGTGTTGGCGTTTGTGGCTGCGCCACCAAAGCAGTAATGTGGCCAGCCAGAGCAGGGCAAACACGATACTTAAAGCTACCCACATGTTGTTTTTCAGCAGCGTGTGGGTGCTGGTATCAGCGAGCGTATCATCTTGCCTTGTTTGAAAAGGGGGAGTGAGTGCCATGTCAGTATCAGCAGGAAGTGTCGCATCAGGTGTCGCTGCTATTGACGCAGCACTTGGCAATACGGTCATCGTGTAAGCAGGCAGCGTGGCAATTTTTTCGGTGTTGGTGTTGGTATCCCACCACGGGATCTCGATTTCAGGAAAAATGAATTCCCCTTCGCTGGTGGGTACCAGCGCCACTTTTTCTTGTCGGCTACCGATAATGCCTTCTTCAGAAACCGTATCGTTCAATGTGGCCTGATCGGGATAACTGCGAATATCAGCTGGCGTGCCAAGCGCGATATCCGGCAATTGAATACTGCTTAAGCCTTTGGCGGTGAGAGTGATCACACGGGTGATTGGCTGCCCGACTTCAACTTCGCCCTCTTCTCTTACCCAAGACTCAGAAATGCTCACCTCCTCTGCGGGTAACCAGTAACGGTGTGCCGTGGTGGCGCGTGGCTGCACGTTAAGTGTGGCAGGATCGGTAGCAAGATGCACACGCCGCCCAGTCGAAAATAAACGTGTTGTGGTATTGACGTCAACTAAGCGTGCTTGCAAGGTGAGGCTCGGAATGGCGAGCTCCCCACTGGCTTGTGGAAAGACAGCGTAACGGCGCGCGATCACACGATAGATTTTGCCATCACGCTGCTCTTCGTAAGCGACGTCATCCCCCAGCTTTTCAATAAGGGCATTGTCTATTTCTAATGCGGTAAGAGATGCGTTTTGTAGCGATAAGGCATGGTAAATTTTTAACGTGTAAAGCACTTGTGCTTGTACATAAGGGTTTTTAGGCGTGATCTCAGCTTTCATGAATACGTCTGGCGCACGTGCGCCCGTCTGCGCAGCTTGCAGATCTAACACTTCAATCGCCAAAGCCGGTGTGTGCTGTGTGCCCAGGGTGATCGAGGGAATGGACAGTATGCCGGTATGCTTAGGGGCAAGCGCGACTTGCCATTGGAGCTGGCTGCTGCGCTGGCCATTCATAATAGAAATTTGACTGCTGCGGCCCGTATTTAAAACAGTGAAGTTTTGTTCAAGAGGGGTGAAGTCAGGTGCGCTGTCGGTACCGTCATCATCTAAGGTGATGGTCAAGACAAAAGTCTCGCCTTCGTAAATAAGTGCCCGGTCAGTGGTGGCCGTCACAGCCTGCGCGGCAATCGGCAAGAGCAAGCTTATGAATGTGAATAAGAGGAACGTTATTAATCGCATGTTAATAGCATACCGCTATCGGGTATTCCGAAGCAATGCTAATAGAGCCTGAAACAAGCTCTCAGTTTGAGGCCCGCTATGCTGGGCTCTCAAAAAGTTCAAAGGCATAAATAAACTGCGTGAGCAGGCGGAAGGTGTCGGCATCCTCTGTAAGTCCGACGGAGACAGCGCCCCCTATTTCAAGCGCCATGGTTGCACTGAAAAAAAGCCCCGGTGTAATGTACAGCTCATTATCGTTGCCATTGTTATTCCATTCGTTTGCGCCAATTGATTTCAGCCAGATAATTCACGCGTGCCGTGCGCAGTACATAACCGGCATTGAACACGAAGATGTGTGCAGCAGGATCGTCGTCATCTGGATCAGGGTGGTTTTTAATGCGATCAACAAAACGAATGCCCCATTCACCGAATACTTGATTTACCCAGTGGCGCATGGGAAAGTCGTGTGCGACGAGCACAGAAGGCTCAAAACGCAAGAACCCATCGGTGAGGCCTCTGTCAATATCGCCCGTGGGGATGTGCAGATTGAACGTGAGCGCTGCACTTGTAAAAGAATCATTGATATAAAGAAAACTGTATTTGGTGAAGATATCAATGTCGCCTGTGCCGTGCGCGTCGCTTCCAGAGTCAGGGTAATGCCCGCGATAGATTTCAAAAGCGATACTGGCAAGCCAGTGATCGGTGATCCCATATTCCAGTGAGAGCGGTAAAGAAAAATCGCCAGCATCATCTGATTGGTCATATTCAGGCGAGACGATAACATTGAGCTCGCCTTTCGGATCGGGGTACACATCTTGGGTGCGAAAATACCCCATGTCGTTGAGTGTGTAGGGTGTGCGCACGTAGGTTTCAGCGTCTGAACCGGGTTTATTCGGTATTTCATCAGTGAGGGCAACTGCCTGGCGGGCTAATAGGATGAGAGTGAGTGTGCTGAGTAAAAGCGTTTTTTTTAGCATGGTAAATGCGATCACAGGCTTTGTTCGTATTGTCGTTGGAATTTACGGCGTAATAAGCCGCCTGGATCGTCAGGCACTTGGCGCAACCATTGTTCCAGTGCTTGCTGTTCTTCAGGTGAAAGTTCAGGATCGCCATCCCAGGCGGCTTGTGGGTCAATATCAGCGGGCTGCTCCATTTCATTAGTATCGGGTGAAGCGTCTGCTTGGCTATCATCGTCACCTGATGTATCGGCGTTTTGTGAGTCTTGTTCAGGGCTAGTTTCAGGAGGCGCTTCTTCGTCACCTTCATTGCCGTCGCTATTATCCTGATCGCTGTCACCGGGATCATCCCCTTCAGAAGGGGGGGAGTCTTGTGGGCTTTCGTCGCCTTCGCCTTGTTCATTATCACTGCTACCGTCGTTATCTGGATCCGCATCGGTATCTTGGTTTTCATCGGGCGCAGCATCGCTGCTGTCTGACTCGCTATCACTGTCGGGTGGAGGCTGGTCCTCAAGCAGATCTTCAATGACCTCATGATTCCATTGTGCATCAAGATGATGAGGATCAAGTGCAAGCACCTGTTCATAAGCGGCCAAAGCTTGTTCAAATTCCCCTAGTTGTGCCAGCGTGTTACCTTGATTATAAAGTGCCTCGATGTCATCAGATTGGTTAAAAGCCTCGAGCGCTTCTTCATATTGCTCAGCACGATAATGTGCCGCGCCCTGCCAATTTGGATCGTGAAAACGATCAGCTGCTTGCGCGGCATCACCTTTCTCTAGTGAGCGCATCCCTTGTTGATCAGGGCGTTGCCATAAGTCTTGCCACGTCATGGCGTAAAGTGACGGCGAGAAAAAACAAATCAAACACACACTGAGCAACGCGCCACGCCTAAAAGCCAGTAAGGCAATCGGTAAGAGCAGTAATAATAGATACCGACCTTGGTCACGCCATAAAAAAGTCTCGGTATCAGTTTCTGCTAGTGCTTGCGCGGTGTTTGGCTTGATAAGTTGTTCTAAGTCACGATTGTCAGCGCGCAAATCAGCATAACGGCCTCCACCCGTGCGTGCGAGTGCACGTAGCTTATTGGCATTTAGTTGTGACAGTAAAATATTGCCTGCGCGATCGTTAAAAAAGCCGCCGTCTGGGAGCGGAATAGGTGCGCCTTCCTGTGTGCCTACCCCTAATACCGATAAACGGTAGCCTGCATTTTTGATTTTTTCAGCCGCTTGCAAGGCGCGTTGATCGGCTGCAAAATCGGTGATCAATAAAATATCACCTTGTGTGGCATTGCCTTGACGCATAATGTCGGCCGCTTTTTCCAGTGCTAAGTGTAAATTTTCACCCTGTGGCATCGGGGCGGGCATTAAATTGCTTTCCAATACGGGCACCATGGCGTTAATCGTGTCAGCATCTTGTGTGAGTGGTGAAACGACATAAGCACCGCCGGAATACACGATGAGCCCCGTTTGGCCTTCGCCGCTCATGGTCAAGGCATCGCGTAATTTATGTTTGGCACGTGTCAGGCGCGAGGGAGCGACATCAGTGCTATTCATACTGGGGGATAAATTTAAAATCATCACGCGCGCGTCTAGCGAGCGCAACACCGGTTGGGCTTGCTGTGACAGGCTGGGCCCCGCTAAGGCAAGTGTGGTCAGCAATGCACACAAGGCAAGCGTTATCGCGTGATAGCGTGTTTTAAGTGATGGTGCATTCAGTAAATTCGGTAATAAATGTGCATCGCAGGCTCTATCCCATTGCCCTTGCGCTTGGCGTTTTAAAAAATACCACAGGGTAAAGCTAAGCGGTATCAATAACCATAACCAGTAGGGGCGAATAAAATGGAAAGGAAAATCAAACATGACGGGCCCTCTGCCACAGCAGCAATAGACTGAGCAGCAATGCGGCAGCCAATGGCCAAGGGTAAAGCTCGGTGACCGGGCGGTAAATGTCGGGGTCGGATTCCACTGGTTCTAACTCGTCGATGAGTGTGTAAATTCTTTCTAAGCTGTCACTGTCTTTTGCACGAAAATATTCGCCGCCTGTGATATCCGCAATATCTTGCAGCGCTTGTTCGTCAATATCATAAGAAGGGTTCACAACGCGTGAACCAAATAAACCAGGTACGACCATTTGATCAGCGCCTAGCCCAATGGTATGGATGCGAATATTTTTAAGGGCGGCTAATTTTGCGGCTTGAATGGGCTCAGTGACACCCGAGTTATTGGCGCCATCGGTCAGTAAAATTAACACGCGACTTTCTTCTTCTAAATCTTGCAGGCGTTTAATGGCAAGCCCGATGGTATCGCCAATCGCGGTTTGTGGGCCGGGCAATGCAATTTCAGATTCATCCATCATCGCTTGCACGGTGTCTAAATCGTAAGTGAGCGGGGTTTGCAGATAAGCGTGCGTGCCAAAGAGAATGAGCCCAAGGCGGTCGCCCTGGCGACGTGCAATAAAATCATTCAGAACGTGTTTTACGACGACCAAGCGATCAACGGGCTGGCCTTCCCAGGTCAGATCTTCAATGGCCATACTGCCCGACAGATCAACCGCAAGCATGACATTGCGCCCGCTGGTGGGGATTTCAATGGGGTCGCCATACCAGGTTGGCCCTGCAGTGGCGGTGACCAACAATAGCCAGGCAAACAGGGCAAGCCAAGTCACGTGCATGGTGCGGCGTGTTTGCTCGGTGGCTTGGCGCGCTTTTAATTCTTCAAAAAAAGGCACGGTTAATGCCGCCGTGGCTTGCTGCAGAGGGGGCAGGAGGTAGCGTGCCAGCAAAGGGAGCGGCAGTAACAGGAAAAGCCATGGCCAGGCAAAGCTGAGTTGGCTACTGTCCATGCGGGTTCCTTTTTTGCAGATCGGGTGTTAATTGTTTGATCCATTGCGTGACAGCGTCAAACAATGGGTTTACATCGGTATTCACTTGTTTTTGATAAGGGGCGGTGATGAGTATTTGTGCGGCTTCTTGATGGATTGCCTTGGCATGGCTGGATAGAAAGTCTAACCAAGCACTGCCTTGTAAGCTGGCGACATCGGTACGCGGGTAAAAACTTAAGGCAAGTCGTTTTAATAATTGATTGAGTTGTTCGGCGGCCTGTTGCGCGTCGTGCGTTTCAGCATAGTGTTGCTGGATAGTATTGAGATCAGCCAAGGCGAGTTTTTGCAGTCGGCGCAGTTTGCCATAGCGGTGATGCCACCAGTACGCAACGTAAAGGGCAACAGCCAGGGTGAGCAATATTAAGATAAACCAACCGGGTGCCGGTGGCCAAAAACCGGGCGGTTCAGGCAAATGGATATCGCGCAAGGCGGATAAAGGGTCGTTAAATTCCATCAGCGGTATAAACCCTTTTTTAAAGCAGGCACAATGGGCCTGTCGGTATCTAAACGAAAATGAGTGACGCCCGCGCGGCGGCATTGGCTTTTAAAATCATCAAAGCGTTGCTCAAAATCATGTTGATACTGCGTGCGTAACGTTTGGTTGCCCGTGGCCAGTTGCATAAATTGCTTGCCGTCGGTCAAACGGTATTCCCCGGGAGGTGGCAAGCACTGCTCGAGCGGGTCTGAAATGAAACCGGCCATCACATCGTTATGTTGTGATAATAAGCGTAAAAAATGGCAGGCTTCTTGATTAAGATGGCGAAAATCACTCAAAATAAAAATTAAACTGCCGGGGCGGGCAACGTGGCGTAAACGTGCTAATGCATTTGCCAGATCGTCAGGGTCGGTTTGAGAAGAAGAAATTTGCGTGGCTTGCGCCAAGTTATTCAGTAGTTGCAACACATGTCGCTGTCCTGTGCCAGGCCGTAGCGCTTGATGGTGCGCGCCAGAAAAGAGCAGCGCGCCCACGCGATCGCCTTGCTGCAGTGCTGTCCAGGCGAGCAACGCGGTGGCTTTCGCCGCAATCACCGATTTAAAGGCCACACGCGTACCAAACAACATAGACGGCCCAAAGTCGGCGACAAAAAAGATCGGGCGTTCTTGCTCTTCATGAAATAATTTCGTGTGTGGTTTGCCGGTGCGTGCGGTGACACGCCAGTCCATGGTGCGAATGTCATCACCGGGTTGATAAGCACGTGTTTCTGCAAACGTCATGCCGCGGCCATGAAATTTCGATAAATAAAGGCCGGCGAGACCATGACGGGTCGCACGTTGTTTGGGGGTGCTTAAGGCGGCTGCATCAAAACGAAGTTGGATCAATTCATCAACCGTGACGTTGATCCCTTTTTGCGCTATCGCTGTCATAGACACGCTCGATGAAGCATTAAGGCACAGCGACATGCTGTAACACATCATCAATGACTTGCTCGCTGGTGATGCCTTCTGCTTCACCTTCAAACGTGAGCAGTATGCGGTGTCGCAATACGTCAGGCGCCATGGCATGAATATCTTCGGGTGAGACAAAATCGCGGCCGGCTAACCAGGCATGGGCGCGGGCGCAGCGATCAAGTGCAATGGTGCCGCGTGGGCTGGCGCCATAGCGTATCCAGCGAGCTAAGTCTTGACTGTAGCGTTCAGGTTCACGTGTGGCCATGACAAGCTGCACAATATATTCCTCTAGCGCAGGGGAGAGGTGGAGTTGTAAAATTTCTTGTCGTGCTGCAAATAACAATGACTGTGAGATGAGCGGGGAGGATGCAGTGAGCGGTTTATCATCGCCTTTCAGCGTTTCGTCGCGATTGAGTTTTAAAATGGCTTGTTCGGTAGTCGCATCAGGGTAATCAATGCGCGTGTAAAGTAAAAAACGATCAAGCTGCGCTTCGGGCAGTGGATAAGTGCCTTCTTGTTCGATAGGGTTTTGCGTGGCCATCACTAAAAATAAATCAGGCAGCGGATACGTGGTGCGGCCTACCGTGATTTGGCGCTCGCCCATGGCTTCCAGCAAAGCAGATTGTACTTTGGCGGGTGCGCGATTGATTTCATCGGCTAGCAAGACATGATGAAACAGTGGCCCCTCTTGAAAAGAAAAACTGCCATCTTGTGGGCGAAAAATTTCGGTGCCAGTCAGATCGGCAGGCAGCAAATCCGGTGTAAATTGCACGCGGTGAAAATCGCCTTCAATGCATTCCGCTAGCACTTTGATGGCCGTGGTTTTGGCCAGGCCCGGGGCACCTTCAACAAGTAGATGGCCATCGGAGAGCAGCGCAACCAATAGGCGCGTGATCAGCCGGTCTTGCCCGATAATACGGTTATTTAAGTGCGCTTTGAGCGTGGTGAAAGTGTGTTGATGTTCGGGATTAATGGTGGTTCTCCTTAAAATAGTTTCCGCTTCCCTTCAAAGGGTGAGGGAGGATTATCCTTGTGTTTACAAGAAAATATAACAATAGCCGCGAAGCTTGTAAATGGTATACTTCAATGAAACTTAAGATACATTGTTGCATTCATGAACGCATTCTTTTATTTAACCACCGCCGCTATTTGGGGCTCGACTTGGCTGGCAATTCAGTTCCAGTTGGGGGAGGTGCCTGTTGCCTGGTCGATTGCCTATCGCTTTGGGCTTGCCGCGTTGTGCTTATTGTTATTTTGTGTGGTCACAAAGCGCTCATTGTTGTTCACGTGGCAGCAACATCTGATGATAATGATGCAAGCCTTTTTCTTGTTTGGCATGAATTATTACGTTTTTTATCTTGGTTCTGAAATGTTAGTCAGTGGTTTGGTGGGAATGGTGTATGGTGGCCTGGTCATCATGAATATTATCAATGGCCGTCTCTTTTTTGGGCGCCCAGTGAACATCACTGTGTCGTTAGGTGCACTACTGGGCATCATGGGTTTATATTTAATATTTAATTCGCAATTAGGCGGCTTTGATTTTACGGACGCTGACACCAAAGGCTTTTTATTGTGTGTATTGGGAACGTTTCTTGCCTCGATTGGTAATTTATTATCAGCGCGGAATCAATCGCGAGGCTTGCCGGTATTGCAGAGCAATGCGTTTGGAATGGGTTACGGTGCCTTGTTTATAGCGGTGTTTGCTTTATTCAGCGGGCAGGCGCCTGCGTGGGATATGTCATTACTGTATGTCAGTTCGCTGCTGTATCTGACATTGTTGGGCACGATTGTGGCGTTTGGCTGTTACTTAACACTACTAGGGCGCATCGGTCCTGAAAAAGCAGCTTATGTGAATGTGGTGTCACCTATTGTGGCGCTATTGTTATCAACATTTTTTGAAGACTTCAGTTGGACGCTGGCAACGTTTATTGGTTTGTTGATTGTGCTGCTGGGTAATGTATTAGTGTTGCGCCGACCGGCTGGGCAAAAACGTGATGAAAAAACAGCGGTAGGGGCAGCTTCTCGTCCGTAGTTTTTTGCGTTGATCTACACAGAAAAGCGAAAAAAGAAAACATTCGTAGAGGGTAGATTGTGGCTGCTCTTCTATTTTTATATTAGAGGTGTCTGACCCCTGATGGAGATGTTTTTTAAAAGGCTCATGCTGATAAAAGAAAATGGTTTGTAAATAAGTTTAGGCCTGAGTAGGCTCACTTGCCGCCTGTCTTTGTGAGTTTTCTGATCTTGGCAAGCAGTTTGCTTCCACTCGCTTCACTTTGTTTGTGCGTTGCTTCGGTGCTGCAGCTTCCACCTGCATCAACAGAGTCTTGGGTGCCCGAAGTAGTCGTTAGTCGCACCACTTTGTTGCTGAGTGTCGCGATTTGCGTGAGCCATCCTTCCTCCTCTTCTGTGAATTTGATGTCGGTCATGAGCGCATCACGCGTGTCTGTCTTGGCGCGTTCTTGTGCTCTTTCGTCCACTTTTTCAGCCACCGTTTTAAGCATGGTCAGTACACGGGAGATCGTGGGACCGCAGATCCGCATTGCCGCCATGCTTTGAGTGTGCCTGAGTAGGGGGCTGACATAACGTGTGGTCTCGAAAGCAGTTTGGAAATCAGCAGGGATGTTGATCTTCACATTCTGCATCAGCGTCTTGAGTTCAAGCCACTCGGTAAAGGTGAGTATTGCGTGGCTCTCATCGATTTCTGTTTGCGCCGTCGTCGCCGTCTTGCTGGATGCAGAGGCCCTGGGCTTCTTCTCTTCCTCTTCCTCATCTTTCGGGACGTAATCTTCCCACACGACGGTGAGGATGTCAGACCGAAGCGTTTCTTGCTCCTGTGCGGTGCTCTTGGTAGGAGGGAGAGAGGCCGCAGGGGCACTTGGTGCTGGTGTGGCTTTGGGCTTCTTCTCTTCTTCCTTGCCATCCTTCTGGCCGTCTTGGGGGGCCTCACGCTCTTTTTCCTCGCGCTTTGGGCTCGGAGCAGGAGGAGGTTCTTGGGCAGGGTGCCTTTGTGTCGGCACCACAGCCGCGGCAGGCGGCGGGCGAGCTTGCTGAGGGGCCTGTGCTTCCATGCAGCATCGCACCCACCAGCGCAGATCGCTTGCAGTCGCTTTGGTCACGTCGCCATGCGCTTGCGAAAGTCCGCTCAGCAAATGCTGGAGGGTGCTGAGTAAGGCCGTGTTTTTCGGCTCTTGGGCAAGCACACGCGCCCTCACAAGCAGGTAGATCAGCTTGCCCCGCAGGAAGGGGCGTTGTTGGGTCTGCGCGGCACGGAGCGCAGCCAGTAGCGGGCTCTCAAAGTTGGTCGGTGTTGTGGTGCCAAAAGCCGCCTCGATGGCCTCGCTGGCGCCTTTCGGCAAAGAGAGGGCTTGTTTTAAGCCCCTCAGGTAGATACGCGTTTTCTCCATTGTTTTTCGGATAGAGTCACCGGGGGAAGATACACTCTATCTGTATATATGGTGTAACATTCGAGGGTATGTTTTTAATTATTGATATAAAAAAAAGAATCGCTATTTCAATAAGTTACAAATTCATTTTGAGTTTTATTCTTCTTCCAGCTCTTTCCCCTTGAAGGGGAGAGGGAGCAATACTCTTGGGGTAGCAAACACCTACTATTCCCATGAATGCTTGCTATACCTGCCATGACAGTTACCCCCTAAGTAAGATCGCAGCCAGGCGGAGGGGAGTGTTTTTGCGCCGATTCGCGATAGCGCAGCGCGGCAAGCGTGGCGCAGAAAACAGCTCGCCGCAGCATGGCATTGCCAGCAAATTATTACTGAGCTAGCGCTTATCTAGGGATACAAAGAAAACACGCCTCTCCCCTTAAAGGAGAGAGGCGTGCTAGGGTCAATGAGAATTTTAGAAAATTAGAACTGCGCGATGAGCTGTGTACGCAGTAACCACTGGCCATCACGACCGGGCTCATCGGTACGCCAGCCGGCACCGTCGTTTGCCCACGCATCGGTGATACCGTTAAAAGAATAACCCCAGTCGGTGGTCCATTTTAAATGGGTGAGGTTGAGAAACACATTGGTACCGAAACTCAAGATACTTAAATCATCTTGATCTGCAATATCGGTTGAACCCCACTGGTATTGACTGAACACTTCCACTAAATTGCTTTTGGTCACAAAAATACCACCGCGGCCAATAAAGCCCCAGCTGTCGATACTACCATTGTTGTAGTCGTGGCTATAAATACCGGTGACAGAAGTATTCCAACCTGGGCCTTGTACAATGATATCACTGGACCAAGCCACTTCTTCAACATCTGTATCGCCTTGGTCATGCTGGTAAGCCACTGCAGCAGAGACTAACAAACCTAATTCATTGTCGTGAGGAGAACTAAAGCGACGGAATTGATTCCAATCACCCAGCGGCTTCCACTCCGCGCGACCAATGACCGCTTCCGAGGTAGTGCTTAAGTCACTTGCTGTTTTAAAGAAGCCGTTGCTATAAGAAATTTGTGCGCGTGCATGATCTTCTTCCCAGCCCGCTTGTATCCCGGGTGAAACGGCTTTGCCAAAGAATTTGCTTAAGAGTGAACGTTCGGCACCTAGTTGCTGCGCACTGGAAGTCAAATCTTCATATAAGAACGGGAGCGAAAATTGACCCGCTTGGATCCACCAGGTGTCGTTGAAAGTTTTTACCACATACGCCTCATCGACTAAGGGCTCGCCATCGGAGCCAGCTTCAAGCCCTAACACGTAAATAATGGTCTCATCAACAATGTGACCACTGAAGTACGTGCTAAAACGCCGTATTTCAAATCGGCGGCGATCGCTTTGACCATCGGCATCATCATAAGACCAACGAATTTGTGCGCGCCCGTTAACCACTAATGAGAAGGTGTTATCTTCATTAACGAAAAAGAAACCACCGTCATAACCAATGGAGGGGCCGATAGGCAAGTCATCGATGACATCAGGATAAAACTCACCGTCAAATGAAAGAATGTCATCAGGGCGGTGCTCATCAACATACTCTGCAGGTGCTTCTTTAGTATAGTCGAGCTCTATTTGCTCTGGGATCTGAAAACCCGCATCGGGGTCGTCTACGCCCGGTGGGTAGGTTTCTTCTGCGAAGCCGATCCGCGTTATGGAAAACAAAATGAGTAGAGAAAGAATGGCAATATATTTCATGGCGCTTATTTACTCTTTTTTATTATTATCGAGGCTGGATTAGCGCGATAGTAACAAACGAGAGCGATAAGGCAACAAGAAATATAAAAATAAAATTTTAAATATTACTGAACGCAGTACTGCGTCAGAATATTAATGATTAAAAAGGGATCTGAGGAGGTAGAAAAATAAGACGGATAAAAAAGCACCCGCAGGTAAGGTCACAACCCAAGAGAGGAAGATTTGATTCACAACACGCATATTCAATGCGGCAATACCGCGTGCCATGCCCACACCTAAAATAGCGCCGACTAACACATGCGTCGTCGAAACGGGTAACCCGGTGCCGGAGGCCAGCACAACGGTGGTGGCGGCGCCTAATGTGGCAGCAAAACCGCGACTAGGGGTGAGGTGTGTAATTTTTTTGCCGACCGTGGTGATCACTTTATGACCATAGGTCACCAAACCAATGACAATACCGGTTGCGCCAAGCAGTAATGCCCAGAAAGGAACAGGCGCCTGCCCTAAGACATCTCCCGTGCCGACAATATTCACCACCGCCGCCAGTGGACCGACAGCATTAGCAACATCATTGGAACCGTGCGCAAACGCTGTTGCACAGGCGGTAAATACCATCAGCACGGCAAACACGCGTTCAACACTGGCAAAGTGAAAGCGGCGATTGGCTTTGGGATCTATTTTGATACGACGTAAAAACAAGGAGCCAATACAGGCAACGAGTGCACCCACCCCAACGGCGATTAAGACACTTTGAAAGCCGGTCAGTGGGAGCCCAAGGTGTTTCAGCCCTTTGGCGGTGGTGACCAAGGTGATAATAAAGCCCACCAAAAACATATAAAAAGGTACATAACGTTTTGCATTACGGAAAGGATCGGTTGTGTTAAAAATCAGTGTTTGCACACTGATAAATAAAAGATACGCAAAAATACCGCCCAGCAACGGTGAGAGCACCCAGCTTATGGCAATCACAGATACTTGTGACCACTGCACGGCCGACACGCCAATGATCACCGCGCCAAAACCGACTAACGAACCAATAATGGTGTGGGTGGTGGACACCGGCCAGCCTAAATATGTAGCTGCTAACAACCACGTGCCCGTTGCTAATAACGCGGCTATCATCCCATAAACCAGGATCTCGGGGGAGTCTGCTAATAAACTCGCATCAATGATGCCTTTTTGAATGGTTTGTGTGACTTGCCCACCGGCCAGTGTGGCACCAAGAAATTCAAAGATAACCGCAATAATAAACGCTTGTTTAATCGTGAGCGCGCGCGAGCCAACAGACGTGCCCATGGCATTGGCAACGTCGTTTGCGCCAATCCCCCAGGCCATAAAGAAACCAAACGCACAAGCAAGAATAATGAGTAGGGTAGCATGTTCCACGTGTTCGACTCTCCGCTTTTCTTCGTGTTCTCGTGATAGCTAGCTTATCGTGCGAGCAATAATTGCAGCTGCCCCGCAACGGTTTGTGCGTGGTTAGCCAGTTGCCCAGTGAGCTCAATAATTTTATATAAAAACATGACTTCCACGGGAGGGAGATCGGTTTCCACATCAAACAACATACTGCGGATTTTAATTTGCATTTCATCGGTTTCGTGTTCGATGGTATCGATGTCGACAATCATCATTTCGACACGTTCGGCTTCCGCGCCACGAAAACCGGTTTCTAATAATTCATCGAGTTCATGAATGGCCGTGTTTGTTTCATTCACGACGTCGATAGTGCGCGCGAGAAAGGTTTGATAAGGCGCTGCCATGGCGTTGGGTAAGATAAGGTGTCGTCCCAATACCAGGCCTGCAATGTCTTTTGCTTTATTGGCAATTTTGTCTTGCAGCAATAAAACTTCGAGTAAATCTGTGCGGTGAACGGGTAAGAACACACTTTTGGGTAGATGAAGACGCAACTCTTTTTTTAATGTGTCTGCTTCGTTTTCTTTTTCGACGATGATCTCTTGATATTTTTCAACATCACGCCATTGCTCGTCGATGACCGCAGAAAAAAACGGGATGAGTTCTTGTGCGCAATCAGTGACTTTTTTCATGTGTTCTTGCAAAGGACGCAAGGGCGAGCGGGCAAATACACCAAAAATGGGATTGGTCATGGGCATATAGAGTGAACCTCATCGCTTACATTCAGACGCGACCATTATGCCGGCTTTAGGTTGAGAAGCAATCGAAATTATAAGGTTGTCATATAACTGACATATTTGAAAAATAGCGTTGCTGAAAGCATTGATGCCTTCCGTTTCGCGTTGATGCATTTTTGCGATAAGATTCAGACTCTTTTATTAACCCCGTTCGATATATCATGGTGAATCGCGACACACTCACACAATACATCAATAATTTACTCTCAGTTGATCAATTTAATGATTACTGCCCAAATGGTTTGCAGGTGGCAGGTAAAGACACAATCAAAACATTCGTCACAGGTGTGACAGCGTGCCAGGCATTATTAGATGAAGCGATACGTTTAAACGCCGATGCAGTACTCGTGCATCACGGTTATTTTTGGCGCGGGGAAGCCCCGCAAGTGCAAGGCATAAAACGCACGCGTTTGGCGACACTGCTAAAAGCGGATATAAATTTATTAGCGTATCACTTGCCGTTGGATGCGCACGCCGTGCACGGCAATAACGTGCAGCTCGCGGAACGCTTAGGTTTAAGCATTGAAGGGGAAGTGCCCGGCACGGGGATTGGTGGCGGTGTTAATCTCACACTGTATGGGCAATTAGCGGAAACATTATCTGCTGAAAAATTTGCGGGACACATTAGCGCAGTACTCGGGCGTGCACCGTTGCATATTGGCGGTAGCGAACGCCCCATTCAATCGGTGGCGTGGTGCACGGGTGGCGCGCAAAACTTTATTGAGCAAGCGCTGACACAAGGTGTCGACGCGTACATCAGTGGTGAAATTTCAGAACAAACTGTGCATATCGCGCGCGAAGGCGGCCTGCATTATTTTGCTGCCGGCCATCATGCGACGGAGCGTTATGGTGTGCAATCACTGGGGGAGCATGTGGCAGACGCATTCGGCATTACCCATCACTTTGTGGATATTGATAATCCAGTTTAAGGTTGGTGTTTGGGTTTGAAAGCACGGCTTCTTGCGCAAAATATTTTATAATTATGTTAGAAGTGTCTGACCCTTAGGGGGTTGATTATTTTAATATAAATCAATATCTTAAATTAGTTTTTGTGCTATGAGATCTGAATGAAGATACTTAACTTAATCTAAAAGCTGCCAAAACAGCTGTCTGATTGTTAGTTTTGGCGTGTTATGTTTTTTATAATGCGCCAAAACTGCCCTTGATGACGCTGTTTTGGCGAGATATAATTTTTATAACTCGCCAAAACAAAGGTGTTGAGCTGTGTTTTGGTGGCCTATCACAAATCAGGAAAAAGGCATTATATGGCTACCGCAACTTAATAATGCGGGAGAACATATTAATATTGTGCGCGCGTTAGCACGTAAACGCGCTGGCATGACCCGAAAAGATTTATTAACCACACTTAAAATCACCTCAGGTGGCAACCTCTCAAACCAATTGAACGAGTTGGAAGAATCCGATTTTATTACATACTCTGTTCCTTTTGGTAAAAAACAACAAGAACGCACTTATCGTCTCATTGATGAATATTCTTTGTTCTATCTCACTTGGATTGCCAAAGTGCCTGCTTCAGTATTAACCAGTGGTCAACATCAATATTGGATACAAAAACAACATTCTCCTGCATGGAAAGCATGGGCGGGTTATAGTTTCGAGGGCATATGCTTAAAACATCTTGAAAACATTAAAGCAGCATTGGGTATTAGTGGTATCAATACCATCGCCTCTAGTTGGGCATATCGCTCCACGCATCGTGATGAAAAAGGCACGCAAATTGATCTGGTTATCGATCGTAGCGATCGCTGCATTAATCTATGTGAGATGAAATATGGAAATACCTCATTTACTATCGACAAAACTTACGCTGAAGTCTTAAAAAACAAGCGTGCTATTTTTAAAGAGAAAACAAAAACGACAAAAACCATTTTTATGACCTTGATCACAGTACAAGGTACAAATATCAATCCATATTACGAAGCACTTATTGATAGCCAAATGACGATGGATGCTTTTTTTGAAAAAGCTGCCTAGTCGCATCATTGACGAGCAGATCAGGCGCCTACACAGTAGGTAAAAAAACAGCTGCGCGCGCAAGCTTATTTTTGCAGTCGCTCAGATAAGTGATGGGCCGATACGAGGGTAGTGTGGCTCGAGATTAAGAGAGGGTTGTTTTGATGCTTTAGAAGTGTCTGACCCCTTTGTTAAGCGTTTTTTAAAAGCAAGCGAAAAGCAAAGTCCACAAAATCGATAAAAAAGTGAAAAACGCAACGTTGCTATAAAAGTGGCAAACACCACAAAAGCCAGCCAGGGATGGCAAGTTCATAAAAAGCCGCAGGGCGGCGTTCATAAAAAAACATCCAAGCAAAAACAAAACATCTGAAAATGCAAAAATGCACTTGGCTGCTTCGCGCCTTGCGGCGGCGGCCTTGCATAAAAATCGGCACAAGGACCTGCAAAAAACGTTTAGTTTGCCTCGGAGGAGAAGCCGAGCTGGTGCAGTGCTTCTTGGGCAGCGCTCCGAGTCTGCCAGTTGGCAGGCGGCGAATCGTCGTTGGCTGCTTCGCGCAGCTTGGAGGCCGTGGTTTGGCGCACGGCCTTATCGAGCGTTGGGAGCAGTTGCTTCAGCATACGCAAGGCATCATCGCGCTTGTAACCAAGGTTGGAGGTATCTTCAAAGAAGATGTTGATGTAAGTGTCAACCACCTGTTGTTGCTGGGGGACGGCAAACTTGGGCGTGAGCGCCTTCAGTGCCTCGTCAGCTGTGTAGCGGCTGGCCTCGCCGCTTACCAGCATGCACAGGCAAGTTGCCATGGCTGCCATCTGCTGCGGGTCGAGCGTCGCCTCTGCAAAGTTGCCCAGGGCGGTGGCGACGCTTTTGCGGATGTCTTTTCCCTTGCGCTGCGTTGCCACCTCGCAGAGGGTTTGGATCATCTGCGGGGCTTGCAGCAAGTACTCTGGGCGTGCCAGCGCCTCCAGGAGTTCGCCGGCTGCAGAAGAGTCTTCGTCAGCGTTTCCTGCAAGCATGCACGTCGTGGAAGCGTTGAAAGCCTGTTGCCACAGGGCAACCGAGAGCATCGGCGCCAGTGCGTTCAGTCCACAATACGCACTGCTGCGGGTGAAGCTGTTGATTTCCTCTGTAGAGATCAGGGCGCAGAAGCCAGCGACCATCGCCGCATGCTGCGCGGTCGCAAGCGCGGGTGCGTGGTGCGCCAGTGATCCGCAAGCTCCGTACTGTGCCTGGGGATCTGCGCCCTCCATCTTGGCCAGCAAGTCAGTGGCGATGCACTCACTGCAGGCTGCCTGGGTGTTGGTTTCGTTCACCAGGTTGTCCAGCACCGTTTGAGCAAGATACCGGCCGGTGTTGCTAGGCATTTCGTTGAGCAGTGCAGTGACCACCATCTTGGTGTCAACACCAGCAAGCTCCCGGGCATGCGTGTGCAAGCGCGCGCTGCTCTCCTTGGAGAGAAACAAGTCACTTGTGTGGCGGATGAGCAACTGGAATGCCAGCAGGCGGTGCGCGTGTTCGAAGTGCAGGGCCAGCAGCGAGAGCACTTCGCAGTGCTCATGTTGGTCGGTTCCGTGAGGCGCTGCGAACTTTTCTTCGAAGTACGTGAGCACGGCGGGCACCTTTGCGGGCTGCTGTACGATGTACTGGCCTCTCTGGAGTTTGCCGTAGGCACGCAGGAGCATCTCGCTGTTGTTCGGCAGAGGCGTCCTGCCCGACACGATGGCCATCACCTCGCTGAGGATCTTCAGATTTGTCAGAAAGTCCTTGGCAGGGTGGTGGCTATAGCCCTTCAGCGCCTTGACGACACCTTCCAGGTGCGTCATCGCTGCGTTGCGGCTTGCCTGGTCGCTAAGCTTCGGCGCCAGAAAGATCGCGGCGCGGCAGAGGTCCTCATCTTTGGCCTCATGCTGGGGTGCCAGCCGCTGCCAAACCGCAAAGACGCGCTCGGCTGAGCGAGAAGCAACTGCTTGGGCGAGTGCACACAGCGCATCGAGAAGATTGCTGTTGCTTGCATGTGTCTGTGCGAGCTGCTCCAGGAGCGCAAGGGTCTGCTCATGGCGATGTGCCTGGGCGACCAGCCTCGACGCAAGCCATCCCAGCGATGAGACAAAGGCCTGCCGGCGCGCATCGTCGGTGTACGCAGCGGCGGTTTGGAAGATCTGGAAGAGCAGATCGCTGTGTTGTTGCCCCAGCTTGGGCAGCAGCGCGTGCACCACGTTGAAGATGGCGGTGAGGCCGTGGGCGGTGAGGGGAGGCGTGCTGCTACGCATCTTCCTGTTAAGCAGGTGCCGCAGGACGGAGAAGATGTGCGTCGGCACCAGCACCTCCAGCAGTGCGGCAAGGGGCGCAAAGGCCTCATCCTCGCCGTACAGACACTGGTAGCGGTGAGGAGGTTGCTTGAGTGTTTTCCCAAACAGCCCGTAAAAGGCCCGCATTTGCTGGCCCGGCAGAAGCGTCGTGACGAGCGTGCTTTGGAGCGCAAACTCTCGGCCGGCCTTTTCCATGATGAGCTCGAAGGCCGCCAGTTTGTGGCTGGCGGGGATAAGCCGAAGGAGTTTGGGCAGCGCCTCATCGGCCGCCTCCATGACTTGCCCGTATTCCCAGCTGTCGCCGTCGTAGTCTGCGAGCGGGTCATTTTTGCTTGCCCAGAGGAGCCGTGTGAGGACTTCAAGCAGCTGGTCGCCAGTGAAGCTTGCCGCATGCACGTCGATCTGCTCGCAGAAAGCGGCCTGTGCCTCTGTGTCGCTGTGAAAGCACGAGAGATCGTCGTGCTTGCTGAAAAGCCTCACGAAGGCGTTCCAGTTCATGGGCTCGATAGCTTTGGTGCCCGGCTCGCTCATGTTGCAGACAGCGCAGACAAGACAATCAATCAGAGGCTTGTTTTTTGGTTTTTTATTGGTTTATGTTTATAAAGAAAAAATAATGAAGCAGGGTGGTGTACACGCAAATAGCACTTCTACTTGTGGGTAAACGTTTCCACACTGCTTCGATATATATGGCGTAACATTTGCGTGTAAGTTGTCATTAAGGGTTCACGGGGGTACATTTACATAGGTATATTCGATGAATGAATTGCAGGGGCGGCCCCGGTGTGGCCGCCCTTTAATGAGAGGGCAGCCACACCGGAGAATGATTACGTTTTTAGTTTGTTCTTTGCTGTTACTGTGAAGAAAATAATTATAATATTAGAAGTGTCTGACCCCTTTGGTGAGTGTTTTTTTATAGGGAAAGCAAAAAAACAAAAAACGTTTAGGCAGCCCTGGCGGGCAGGTCAAGTTTCCGCAAGGTTTTTTGAGCAGCTTCGCTGGCCTGTTGCTGCTGGGGCGCTTGGTTGTTTGCGAGCTCTTGGAGGCGGGCAATCACTGCCTGGCGCTGTTCAGGGGCAAACTGCCGCATCAACATCTTCAGTGTCTCTTGGGTTTCGTCTTGCTTGCAAGAAAAACGCGCGTTGTTTGTTTGAATGATGTGGATAAGGCGGTCAGCCACCTGTTGTTGCTGCGGCAAGGAAAACTGTGGCGCCACTATTTTCAGCGCTTGAAGGGCCGCATGCCAGACAGAATATCTCTCATCATTTGTCAGTGTGCACAGGCAGTCTGTCATCTGTTGTTTTTGGCCAGCGATGAGTGTTGCTTCTGCAAAGTGGCTGAGGGCGACAACGGCACTCCAGCGGATATCTTCGGCTGCGTGTCTTGCCAGGCGACAAAAAGCGGCAACCATTTTGGGCATGCCACTGAGGAAGCGCGTTTGAGCAAATGCCGGTAACGTCTCTCTGACAGCGGAAAGGGTTCCCTGCGCCTCCTGTTGGTTGTTGACGACGGCAAAAAGGCGCTGCAGCATCTGTTGCCATTGCGGAAAGGCAACGACGGGTGCCAGCGGCCGGAAGCCTTTGCAGGCCTGCTTGCGGATGTCTTGTTCGCCGTCTTTTGCAAGTCTGCAAAGACAGCGGCATACCGCTGGCTGTTGCGCGGGATCAAGATTCAATGCGTACGCTGCCAACACGGTGCAAGCCAGCAGTCGCGTGTTGGCGTTTGCGTCACGTGCTTTCTCTGCTAAGTAAGTGACGAACCGCTCGCCACACGTCTCGCGGCATGTGGGGAAAAAGACTTCCAGCACTGTCTGTGCAAGCGCGTGTGTTGCCGGCTCGACGTTGTTGTTGAACAAGGTGTCTAGCAGCAATGTCATTGCCGGTGTGTGATGTTCAGGGCTCAGCGACTGTGCAAGTTGGCACTGGAGTTTACTGAGCGTGTGCTCATGTCTTTCTTCTTTTATTGTCAGCAGAAGCTGCGTGAAGGCGGCAAAGCGATGCGTGTCGTCAAAGCACACGGCCAGCAGCAAGAGCACTTCGCAGCGTGCTTGGTTGTCATCTTGCTGGCGGGTGAACTGCGCTTCGAAATACGCGAGCACGGCCGGCTGGTGCGTGGAGGTGACCGCATACTGGTTTTGCTGGAGCATGCCGTAGGCACTCAGGAGCTTCGCGTCGTTGTTTGGGCGAGCAGGTTCGTCTGACGCTATCGCTATCACTGCCTTGAGAATTGCCAGCTTTGCCAGAAAGGCGGTGGTGAGAGAGGCAATGACTGTGTCGTTGTTTTCTGCCATTTGCTCCAGCAGCATCATGGCAGTATCGCGGTTTGCTTGCGCTTGAAGTTTTGGCAACAGCGCGATCATCGTCTGGGCAGCGGAGTAATCATCGTGTTGGAAATCGGATGTGAGCGTCTTCAGTAGCGCAAACACGCGATCGGCAAACGAGGGGATCACCACTTCAGCAAGCGCGGGCAGGCAGCAGCACACACGGTCTGCAATGCGCGTGTTTTGGTAGCCTAGCAGACTATCAAGTATTGCCAGCGTGTGTGCTTGCCGATGGCCACTGGCTGCCAGCACGGGGATAAGGTTACTCAGTGCTGAAGCAAATGTTTCTTGTAGCCATCGGTCGGTGTGCGCAGCGATGCCTCTGAGGATCTCAAAAAGCAGATCGTCATTCGAGCTGTGCAGATGGGGTAGCAATGCTACCAGTGCTTTGCAGATGGCGTTGACGCCCTCAGAGTAGCGCAGCGCGTTGTCGTGCATCTTGCCAAGGAAGTGACGCAAAACATGCCGATGGTTCTGCGGGGCAAGTGTTTCCAGTAGCGCCTTGAGGGATAAAACAACCGGGGATGTGCGGCTTTGATCGCATCGGAAGTCTATCGCAAACAGTGCAATAAAAGGCTGCATTTGCTGATGGGGCGCCAGCGTGCGGAGAAATGCGCTGGGGAGCCTAAAGACATTGAAGGCTTGCTCCCTCACGATATTGAATGCTCGCAGTCTGTGACCTCTCTTGATGAGAGGAGGAAGCTTTCGCAAGGCCTCGTGCGCTGCTGTGTTGAGCCCCTGAAGAAGGGTGCCCCTGGGAGTGCGGTATTTCATTACCCCAATAAGCAGCCTCAAAGCCTCCAGTTGCTGGTCAGGCGTAAACGCTGGCAGATGTGTCTCGATGTGCTCACAGACAGTGATGATGTCTTTCTCAGTACGCGGAGAGCAACGCTTTAAAAGCGCTTCGAAATTCTCCCACGGCATGGCAGTGGGTGCCGGATCGCCCATGCTGTTGGCAAGCCAAGCGAGCTTCTTGATTTAAATGAAAGCAAAAAAAAAGAGGGAGTGTGGTTTACACGCAAATAGCACGTCTATTTTGGGGTAAGCTTTTTTGCACTGCCTCGATATATATGGAGTAACATTTGCGTGTAAGTTTTTAGTTGATTTTTGGGGTGCTGGTGTTTTGGGATGGGCTAGGTGTTTTGGTTTTGTAGATGCATGTTGTTGGGGTGAATGAACCCCTCACCCTAACCCTCTCCCCTTGAGGGGAGAGGGGATAATTGCTAGGGGAAGGCTGATATTGTGCCATAGGGTATGTTTTTGATGGCACTAAAAGAATAGCTCCTTCTCCCCTTCAAGAGGGGAGAGGAGTATATCTCCGAGCGTCTTGGGCAGGCTTGCAAGCGCAGCTGTGATAGCGCAGCGAAAGCAAAGGGCCGGGGTGAAGGGGGTATTCCCTACTATTCAATCACCAAGAACAACGCGCCTGGGCCACGAAGCACATTTAGCAGCAAGCGATCATCATTTAATGAAATAGCTTGTTCTAAACTTTCACGGTTAGTGACCGCTTGACGGTTCGCCGAGATAATAATGTCATCTTTACGCAGACCGCCGCGCCATGCGGGGGTGCCGCGCTGTACGTCGAGTACCAACACGCCGTTCACATCATTATTGCGGAAGATGTTGTAGTCACTCAGTGACACCCCTTCGAGCAAGGCTTGGCCAGTGACTTTCATGTCAGGTGAGGGCGCTTTGGGTGCAGCAATCGTCACTTTAATTTTTTGCTCTTTGCCATCACGCAGCACCGTGAGCACGGGCTCGCTATCCACGCGTACCAGGCCGACCCGCATGCGTAAATCAGAAGCGTTACGGATCGGCTTTTTATTCATGGCGATGATGATGTCGCCGGGTTGGATATTGGCATTCTCGGCAGCGGAACCGGGCATGACTTGCGCAACCAGCGCGCCGCCAGCGGTTTCGTCTAGGTCAAAGGCCTGTGCCAATTCTTGTGTAATGTCTTGTACTAATACGCCCAATTGGCCGCGTTGCACTTCGCCGAATTCAATCAGCTGTGACATCACGCTGGCCATGGTGTTAGACGGAATGGAAAAACCAATCCCCACGTTACCGCCGCTGGGGGCGACAATAGCGGTGTTAATGCCGATCAACTCACCTTCGAGGTTGACGAGCGCGCCGCCGGAATTACCGGGGTTAATCGGTGCATCGGTTTGAATAAAATTTTCGTAACCGACAATGCCTAAACCATCGCGCGCCAAGGCGCTGATGATCCCAGAGGTCACGGTTTGGCTCAGGCCAAAGGGGCTGCCGATGGCCACGGCAAAATCGCCCACGCGAATGTTGTCGGAATCACCCAGCGGCACAGCGGTGAGATTTTTTGATTCGATTTGGAGCACAGCGATATCAGACTCCGCATCTTTACCGATCAAGGTCGCTTCGAGGCGGCGACCGTCGTACAGGGTGACGTTAATCTCATCGGCAAAATCAATCACGTGGCTATTGGTGACCACATAACCATTATCAGCATCAATGATGACCCCTGAGCCCATGCTTTGTGCTGGGCGTTCTTCTATTTCGGGAGGAAGGTTAAAGAAGTGGCGGTAAGCCGGATCGTCGTAAAGGGGGTGATGGCCTGTCATCTCCACGGTGCCTTGGGCAGAAATATTAACGACTGCTGGTGTGACTTTTTCCAGCATGGGCGCTAAAGAGTTGGTCACCAGCGGCAGCGCAGCATGGGCAACCGTGCTGAAGAGCAGACCTAAGGTGAGTAGCGCTCCTGAGAAGGAGTTTTTCTTTAACTGTTTAATACTCATTATGTTTTTCCTTGTTATGGCAGGAGCTTGCCGTGAAAATAGCGGTTAAGTATCTATCATAATATAAGATGGGGCCGCTTAAGTATACGTCAAAGCAGTATAACTAACTCAGTTAATTGACTTATTTTCTTTTTGAGTTAGAATAGGAGGGCTTACTTCCGTTATCCGTGCTGGCGTTATGAAAGTTATCCTCGCTACATTTACCCTCTTGTTAACTTGTGTGCTTGCCGCACAGGTGACGTATGCGGCATCCGGTTGGTATGTCGGCAAAGAGGTCGGCGGATTTGCTGAAAGCGGCTTTTCACTGAATGCCGAAACCTACGAACCGAATAAACACTATCAACCAGGCTATAACTTTTTTGGGGGTTATAGTTTTAGCACTTTTTTTGCAGTAGAAGGCAGCTACACAGATTTTGGTGATCAAACAGAAGTGCGTGCGGATATGCTGCCCTCACAAATTTATGATCTTAATGCGCTCGGCTTTTTACCGATTATTTATGGCTTGTCTGTGTTTGGTAAAATGGGTATGCGGTATGCCGAAAGCTATCTTTATGATGGCTTTGATAATAATCAGCAGCAAGAAGAAGTGGGGCTGACCTACGGGTTAGGTTTGCAGTATTACGTGACGCAGAATATTGGCTTACGACTGGAATGGGAGCACACGGAAGGCATAGAAGAGATAGATGACAATTATGTCTTAGCCGGGGTTGCTTATCGTTTCTAATGCAATGCTCATGCTAATCTATTGTTTCAAGATGATTGTTTGTCTCTCTTGTTTCTTGCGTTTCTAGCCTATCATAGCGTGGCTTTTCACTTTCTTTACACAATGATTTTGCGCCGCTCACCAGGTGTGTGTAAACCGCTTGGTAACTGGCGGTCATGTGGTTTACTAAAGTAGCGGTGGTCATAAAATGCTGCTGCACTTTATCTTGGTATTCATTCAGCATGGCTTGCTGGTGTGCAATCTGCTTTTCCAGCTCGGCTTCTTTTTTACGTGATAAGAATTGCAGCAATAAAAAGCCACACATTCCACCGATCAAAAAAACCAGTAATTCCCACAACCAGGTGGCGATCGCCATACTGTGCTCCTACCTATAATTATGTTATCTTGCTCGCTAGTTTATTCAAGAGAACCTCATCATGCAACCACTCGATTTTCCGGAGGGCGAAAGTCACTTTTTATTGGCAGGCCCTGCGGGCGATGTAGACATGTGGACCCTCACCCCTCAAGCAGCAGAAACAGCCACACAAGCAAAGCGATCCGCAGTGGGTATCGTGTGTCATCCGCATTCATTGCACGGTGGTTCCATGCAAAACAAAGTCGTGCATACCGTGGCGACCGCATTTAGCCGCATGGGCATGAAAGTGGTGCGATTTAATTTTCGCAGTGTGGGTAAAAGCCAAGGGGAATATGCAGAAGGTGAAGGAGAAATGGATGACTTGCGTGCCGTGGTTGATTGGGTAAAAGCGGTGTTGCCCTCCCATGATATCTGGCTGGCGGGCTTTTCATTTGGTGCGTATGTGTCGATCCGTGTTGCACAAAGTGGTGGCTTTGCGCAGCTTGTCAGTATTGCCCCGCCAGTGGGCCGGTTTGATTTCAGTGACGTGGTGCGCCCACCTTGCCCATGGTTAGTCGTGCAGGGGGATGCCGATGAGATTGTCGAGGCTGATAAAGTGTTTGCTTGGTGTGAGCAAATGCCTGAACCGCCAGCGGTATGGCGCATGCCGGGGGCAAGTCACTTCTTCCATCAGCGTTTGATTGAGTTACGTGATGGTTTAATAGCGCGGTTGCGTTAGGGTTTATTGCTATTTTAATCAGGTATAAAAAAAGGCGGTTCTATTGAACCGCCTTTTTTGAAGCAGACTTAAACGACAGTCAGACTTATGCAGCCATGTCTTTAAGTTTCTTCAGCGGACGACCTTTCACGATATTACGGGCTGGTTTAGCCTTGAAGGTGGTAGGTTCGCCAGTGAAAGGATTAATACCCTTACGCGCTTTCGTCGCTGGCTTACGTACAACAACCAGTTTGATAAGACCCGGTAAGGTGAATGAACCAGCAGCACGTGGCTTCAGATGGCGTTCAATCATGCCGCCAAGCTCTTCAAATACTTCAGAGACTTGTTTTTTCGACAACTCGGTGTGCTCAGCAATTTCGCTTACGATTTGCGTTTTAGAGTACGCTTTGTTGATAGGGCCTGTTGCTCTTTTCACTGCTTTCTTAACAGGTGCTTTTTTAACCGCTACTTTTCTTTTAGCAGGTGCTTTTTTAGCCGCTACTTTTCTTTTAGCAGGTGCTTTTTTAGCCGCTACTTTTCTTTTAGCGGGTGCTTTTTTAGCCGCTACCTTTCTTTTGGCAGGTGCTTTCTTAGCGGCTACTTTTCTTTTAGCAGGCGCTTTTTTAGCCGCTACTTTTCTTTTAACCGTGCGCTTTGCAGCAGGCTTCTTTTTTGCTGTTGTTTTCTTTTTTGCAGCCATAATGTTTCCTTCATTGTTGTTGAAATGAGAACTTGTCAAAAGACAATATTACTTTCGACTGGCGCAGATACTAATATGAGAAAACGCCTGCGTCCAGTATTTAATGGCTTTTTTCACTGTTTTGTAAGGTTTTTTAGTGAAATTTGCAAAAACAGAGCTTATTTTTCAGTTTCTGAAGGGGTAACGATCGTTTTTAGCCGCTGAATAAGCGTGATGAGGGTTTGGTCAATGGGTTTGAGATCCGTCAAATTAATGTGTGATTCAGTCCATTGGCATTCGGTTTCTAGTGCAACAAGTAGATTACTAAAGTAGTTCGAGAGGACCTGGCGACGGCCATCTTGGTTACTGGCATATTGCAATTGTGCGAATTGATTGAGCGCTTGTGGGGTGTCGTCAAGGTAGTTTTTAAGGGAGAAATTGATATCTTGTATGAGCAGCGAAATCTGTATGTTCACAGGATCGGCTTGCCAAGCAGGCTTTAATACCGCCATGCGTTTTGTGTTTTCTTTATGAATCGCATCGATGAGTTCACCCAGCGCAGGGTGGCCTTCGCAAGTTGGGCAAGGGGCGGGTGCTGTGCAATGCACATGAAGCAATTTTTCTTTGGGTGCTGCTTGGGGGGCCGTGGTCATCATGTGGGTGACGTTCGTGAGGTTGATTTTTTTTGTTGTATCACGGGGAGCAATGGGGTTAATAAGATTACGCATCTGGCGAGCCAAATTAATCATGGCGTAATCGGTTGCGGTCACTTCTGCCATATCCATGCCGGTGTTTTCTGCCCACTTGATTTCATTATGCAGGCGTTTGATCAGCACACCTGCTTTTTTGACTAATGCGTCTTTTTCGTAATTTTCAGTAGAAAACTCTCGCAAGGCAGTGAATTTTTCAAACGCATCTGGGCGCGCTTCTTGATAGTGATCGAGCGCCAAGGTGAATTGTTTAATTTGATCAGAGGTATCGATGCCGATAGGTGTTTTTTTGCGCGCGTCACGTAAGGCCGCCACGCGGGCTTGTTTGAGATCATCCAGCGTCTCAATCAGGGTTTGTAGGTCGTCAAAGCTTGCGCGTGCGGTTGGGTCTGTATCGTGATGAGTTGACATAAGTGTATTATAATATAAGTTTAGTTGCTCAACCAAGTTTTGAGGCTGGCGAGTGCTCGCACCGGCCTTTGCAAATAGTGCGGGCCGCACTATGGTAATATTATTCGAAAACCCGTTCGTTGCGTACCTAAAATATTACATATTCCGCCGTTTATTGATAAGGTCTTTTAATGTTTTACCAAAAACATCTTTTTTTCTGCGTGAACCAGCGTGCCGAAGGGCGAAAGTGTTGTGGTGGAGCAAGTGCACAGGAAATGCGAGATTACGTGAAAGGAAAACTGAAAGCACAGCAGTTGGCGGGCAAGGGTAAAATACGTGCCAATACAGCAGGTTGTCTGGGGCGTTGCGCGCAGGGCCCCGTGCTAGTCGTTTATCCAGAGGGGGTGTGGTATACCTATCGCAACACAGCCGATCTGGATGAGATTATTGAACAACATATAATAGGCGGCAAAGTGGTGGAGCGTTTGGTCTTACCTGATCCTGATTAGCTTGGTTTACTGATAGTTTGTTGAATTACTTATATCGATCGTCCGCTGTCAGCTGTAATATCGCTTGTATCTTGTGGGTGGCTTTTGTAAAATCGCCAATCCCAGATTGTTTGTATTCGAGATTTGAGTTATGAAAACCGTTAGTGCAAAAGCCCATGAAGTCCAGCGTAGCTGGTATGTTGTGGATGGTGCCGATCAAATATTGGGTCGTTTAGCGACGGCCGTTGCGCATCGTTTGAAGGGTAAGCATAAGGCGGAATATACCCCGCATGTGGACACGGGCGACTATATTGTTGTCGTGAATGCCGAGAAAGTGCGTGTGACGGGCAGAAAATTTGATAACAAACTCTACCAGCATCACACCGGCTACCCAGGTGGTTTAAAAACGACCAATTTTGCTAAGTTACAGGCAGAGCATCCTACTCGCATTATTGAATCTGCGATTAAGGGCATGCTGCCAAAAAATCCGCTGGGTCGCGCGATGTTTAAAAAATTAAAAGTATATGCGGGTGCTGAACATCCACATACCGCACAAGAACCTAAGCCTTTAACTATTTAACGATTGAGAGTGGTACTTCTTCATGCAAGGTTATGATCATTATGCAACTGGCCGACGTAAATCTGCTACGGCACGTGTATTTTTACGTGCAGGTACGGGGCAGTTAAAAATCAATCGACAGTCGTTAGATAACTATTTTGGTCGCGAAACCTCGCGTATGGTTGTGCGCCAGCCTCTTGAGGTGACTGACACCCAAGATAAATTCGATTTCTACATCACCGTGCGCGGTGGGGGGGCGTCTGGTCAAGCCGGTGCTATCCGCTTAGGTATTGCCAGAGCCCTACTTGCTCACGAAGCAGAGCATCGTTCTCCATTGCGTAAAGCGGGCTTATTGACCCGTGATGCACGTGAGGTAGAGCGCAAAAAAGTGGGTTTACGTAAAGCGCGTAAACGCCCACAATTCTCTAAACGCTAATACTCACAAGCCACACGCTGGCCTTGTCAAAAACGCAGATATTCTTTATCATTCACGCGACCTTATCGTGCGCATTCTGCCAAGAACAGTGTTTGTTCGCGGTACAAGCACGTTCTTATTCAAAATGAGCATTTATCCTGCAGTAGCGGGTGGAGAGCACCTCAATGGACAACAATAACGTCAATGTGAGCCGCCGACGTTTTCTCACCGGCGCCAGCACTGCCATTGGGGCGGTGGGCGTGGGTTTCGCAGCAACCCCTTTTATTAAGTCTTGGTTACCCAGTGCAAAAGCACAAGCCGCCGGTGCGCCTGTGACGGTGGATATCAGTCGCCTTGAGCCCGGCGCGATGTTAACCGTGGAATGGCGTGGTCGTCCCGCATGGATTGTGCACCGTACGCCACAAGAGTTAGAAGCACTCTCACAGTCAGATGCGCCCTTACGTGACCCAGATTCCTTGGTCGATCAACAGCCACCCTACGCGCAAAATATTTACCGCTCGATAAAACCCGAGTACCTCGTGATTATTGGTATTTGTACCCATTTGGGGTGTTCCCCTTCTTACCGACCACAGCCGGGCAGTGTGGATGCGACGTGGCCGGGTGGTTTCTTTTGCCCTTGCCACGGTTCTAAATTTGATATGTCGGGGCGTGTCTACCAAGGGGTGCCTGCACCGACCAACTTAGTGGTGCCGCCGCATGCTTATCTAGCGGAAACGGTCATATTAGTTGGCGAAGATTCAGAGGTGGTGTAGAAGATGGCAAACGAAAAAGGTCGATTCATGACGTGGGTAGATGCCCGCTTCCCACTGACTAAAATCTGGAACGAGCAAGCCGCAGAGTATCATGCGCCCAAAAATTTAAATTTTTGGTATTACTTTGGTTCGCTCGCATTACTCGTACTCATTATTCAAATTGTCACCGGCATTTGGCTGACCATGGCTTACAACCCTTCCGCAGAAGGCGCGTTTGCATCGGTAGAATATATTATGCGCGATGTCGAATACGGTTGGTTAATCCGTTATATGCATTCGACAGGGGCATCCGCCTTTTTCGTGGTGGTTTACTTGCACATGTTCCGTAGCTTGTTGTACGGCTCGTATAAAGGTCCGCGTGAGCTTATCTGGGTCATCGGCATGTGTATCTATCTGGCATTGATGGCGGAGGCGTTCTTTGGGTATCTCCTGCCGTGGGGGCAAATGTCTTTCTGGGGAGCGCAAGTGATTACGTCGCTCTTTGGGGTGATCCCCATTGTGGGTGATGATTTAGCGCTGTGGATCCGCGGTGATTATGTTGTTTCGGGTGCGACACTTAACCGCTTCTTTGCCATGCATGTGGTCGCCTTACCACTTATTATCATTGCCTTGGTGGTGTTGCACATGATTGCCCTGCACGAAGTCGGCTCCAGCAACCCCGATGGCATCGATATAAAAGATCAAAAAGATGAAAATGGTCATCCGGTTGATGGCATTGTGTTTCACCCGTATTACACCGTGAAAGATTTAGTGGGTGTGGTGATCTTTTTAATTGTTTTTTGTGCTGTGATGTTTTTTGCGCCTGAAATGGGTGGGTTCTTTTTAGAAGCGCCTAATTTTGAACCGGCGAATCCGTTGGTGACGCCTGATCACATTGCGCCCGTATGGTACATGACACCGTACTACGCCATCTTACGTGCGATACCGGATCAGTTCTGGGGGGTGGTAGCGATGGGCGGTGCGATCGCGGTCTTGTTTGTGTTGCCGTGGTTAGATCGCAGCCCGGTGCGCTCATTGCGTTACCGTAGTTGGCCTTCTAAGGTTGCCTTGTTTATTTTTGTGGTGAGCTTTGTTGTACTGGGCTATTTAGGCTTGGTTGAGCCCACTGAAACACGGGCATTATTAGCACAAATATTCACCGTCCTTTATTTTCTATTCTTTTTAGCGATGCCGTTTTATACCCGCATGGAAAAAACGAAGCCCGTGCCAACACGAGTGACCAAATGATAAAGCGAATTTTATTGACTTTAACTTTATTCAGTAGCGCGTCTGCATTTGCCGCTGGGCCTGCGGTGCCGGTAGATAAAGCACCGATTGACCCGCATGATACCGCTTCATTGCAGCGAGGTGCACAGGTATTTGTGAATAATTGTATGGGTTGCCACAGCGCTGACTACATGCGCTATAAACGCATTGGTAAAGACTTGGCATTAACGGACGAGCAACTGTTAGACAATTTGATATTCACGTCAGATACCCCCGTGGGTAGCCAAATGAATATCGCGATGCGCCCAAGCGATGCGGCGAATTGGTTTGGTATTGAACCCCCCGATCTGACCTTGGTCGCGCGTGTGCGTGGTGCAGATTGGTTATACACTTTTTTACGTGGTTTTTATCAAGATGATAATAAGTTGTGGGGCGTGAATAACACGGTCTTTCCGGATGTAGGGATGCCGCATGTGTTATTAAGTCTTCAAGGTGTGCAAGCGCCCGTTTATAACGATGGTGAGATAGATCTGACGTTGGTGAAGCCAGGTATACTCACACCGGATGAATATGATGTTTTGACAGCCGATTTAGTCAATTTCCTCGCCTACATGGGTGAACCTACCAAGCTGGAGCGTCAACGTTTAGGCGTCTGGGTCATATTATTTTTGCTTGCGCTTTTAATATTTGTTTATTTATTAAAGCGTGAATATTGGAAAGACGTACATTAAGAGGCCGAACAGATGACTAACGCAGCAGCTGAAAGTAATAATGGCGGTGCTAAACGCTCGATCATGACCTTGTATTCCGGTACGTCTGATCCTTACAGCCACCGGGTTCGCATCGTTTTAGCTGAGAAAGGCGTGAACGTTGATATTATTGAGCTTGAGCATGACAAGCTCCCCGATGAAGTGGCTGAGCTTAACCCTTACCACCGTTTACCCATTTTAGTTGATCGTGATTTAGTGCTTCATCAATCCGATATTATCATGGAGTATTTAGACGAACGCTTCCCACATCCTCCTCTTATGCCTGTGTATCCTGTCATGCGCGCGCAAAGTCGCCTGATGATGTATCGCATCGAACAAGATTGGTATCAGTTGCTTGAAAAAATTCAAGCAGGTGGGAAACAAGTTGATAATGCACGCAAAGAATTAATCGATGGTTTAAGCAGTGTGATGCCAGTGTTTGTTGAGATGCCTTATTTTTTCAGTGAAGAGTTTAGTTTGGTTGACTGCAGTATGGCGGCGCTGTTGTGGCGTTTACCCGCATTAGGCGTAGAGTGGCCAAAACAAACCAAAGCCACCAAAGACTACCAAAAGCGTATATTTGATAGAGAAAGCTTCCAGGTCAGTCTCACCGAGGCAGAACGTGAATTACGGCCGTGAGCACCACCAGCCAACAGCCTTATTTTATTCGCGCTATTCATCAATGGATCGTTGATAACCAATATACGCCCTACATTATGGTGGATGCGACTGCCGTCGATCTACAAGCCCCGCTTGAATATGCCGAAGAAGGTAAAATCGTCTTTAATATTTCTGATGATGCCATAAGAGATCTGCATTTAGGTAATACCGTACTGGAATTCAGTGGCACGTTTTCTGAACAGCCGTGGAATATTGTCATTCCCGTCGAAGCGGTGATGGCGATTTATGCCCAAGAAAATGGTCGCGGTTTAGTCTTCTCTAAAGAAATGCGTCATGCAGAAGAAACCGCAGAGGGAGCGTCATTATCAGGTAAATCTAAAAAGCCAGATTTTCGCGTGGTGAAATAATTTTGACGATCAAAAAAATACTGGCAGTACTGAAAAAATCTTCAAACACACCTGAGACAGAAGAAGGAGAAGAGACATCCAGTGATGCTATCTCCTACACCAAAACCTTCACACACCCTGGTTGCAGCAAGCCTAAATATTGTTTCACCTGTGATGGCGGCAAGTCATTGCAGTTTATGTTGACCTCATTGCAAAACCTAAAAGGCTTACGTGCGAATGAATTGTTTCAGCATAAAATCAAAACAACCGTTGGCTTTGAATTATCAAAACAGTTCAATGCAGTATTGTCTGCGCTTGAGGTTCACAGTGAAACAAAGGCCTTTAACCTACTCATGCGCCCCACCGCGGGGCATGATGATCGTGTGACGTTAGTCGAGCAAGTAGAAGAGCTTATTGCACAATTCTCACTCGAGCAAAGTCAGCTCAACCCTGATAGCCCCATCATGCATATTGATGAAGCTATTCGTCAACTCATGATGGCGGTGCGGGATATCGTCAGTCCACCGGGTTCGCCGCAAGATATAGGGCAGTAAGCGCGCTATTGCGTGCTTTTACTTTCAGCGGGTTGCCTGCTGGCGGTCAGGATATGCTCGTATAATTTCAAATGCGCTCCCACCATCTTATCTGCTGTAAAATACTGTTGGTAGCGTGCATAAGCTGCCTTACCCATTTTCTCGCATAGTGCGGCGTCGGCATATAATGTATCGAGTGCTTTCCTCAGTGCGTGCGGGTCGTTTGCGGGCACAACCAATCCCGTTTTATTATCTTGATTGATAAAATCTGTGCCGGTGCCCAGGTTGGTTGAGATCATGGGTTTGCCCGACATGGCGGCTTCGACTAAGGTGATCCCATAGGCTTCTGTTCGCACATTAGAAGGGAAGACAAGCGCGCGGCACAGTTGCAGTAAGGCAAATTTATCGATCTCGGATACGGTGCCCAAGAAAATAGCATTATCTAGTTGCGTTTGTTTAGCCTGACGTTTGAGTTGTGCTTCAAGTGGCCCGTTGCCGGCAATCACAACAGGGTAAGGCGCATTGTTAATGGCCTCAAGTAAAATCGGCAGGCCTTTATAATATCGCAGCACACCCACAAATAAAAAGAAGGGGGTGGGTAATTTTGTGGCCCATTTATCAAGGCAGTTTGTATCGGGTGTGGGATAATTTTGTTTGTTCAACCCAATCGGAATAACGTGCAGCTTATCACGATACTTTGCTAACACGTCGCTGGTGCGTGCGTAATGGGGTGATGAGGCAATGATGGCATCTGTCTGATTAAGAAAGCGGGTCATGAGTGGCGAATACAGTTTATAAAGCTTAGCTTGTTTGACAATGTCAGACTGGTACGCCACCACGTTCGGGGTATCTACTCGGTTAAAGAAATGCATGACATCAGCAAAAGGCCACGGGAAGTGATAATGAATAATGTCTGCCCAGCGTGCTTGCGCTTTAAAAGCAAATAAGCCACGGGCAGAAAAGCCGCAAGAGGCTACTTCAAAAGACAAAGGTGCGCGATACACATCCGCTTCTGGGAGGTGCAGTACCCGCGGGTTTGCCGAGGGGCTTAAACAAAATATGCGTGTGTCGATATGTTGCTGCCGCAGTCCATGGCAGATTTCAAAAATCGTATTTTCCAAACCGCCGATGGAATCGGGGTGGTAGGTTTTGTAAACATGTAAGACACGCATAGACATTGCTTTTTTATGGGGTCGGCCGCAACGGGCAAATATTATACCTGTTTTTTTACCTCAAGTTGAGGGGGCCTTTCTCCCCTTTCTCACAATGACAAGGTTTCGGAAAACAAGCAGAGAAAGAGCCCAACGCCAGCTTGTCAGCTTCGCGGTGATTACACCGTGTGCGCTAAGGCGTTTCGCGGGCTAGCCCCCTCTCCCCTCCAAGGGGAGAGGGCTGGGGTGAGGGGTTATTAGCGTTTCGGCGTTGTCATCGTCTTCTGCATCTTTATCAAGCGCCTCTCGCTTAGCGATCTGCTCACGCAAACTGCCCTGAATGGCAAGCAGCACCAAGATCCCCGGGAAGGCAATCAGAAACGTGAAGCCATAAAACCAGACCCAGCCGATACTGCTGACCATCACGCCGGCGATGGGACCCGCATACACGCGGCTTAAGGCGGCAATCGCTGAGAAAAGGGCAAATTGCGTGGCGCTAAAGCGAGGGTGGCACAAGGTCATCATTAAGGCAATGATGGCGCTATTGCCCATCCCAAAACACAAATACTCAAAGGCCAGTGCCCCTGCCATCACAGCGTAGTTTTTCCCGACCACCGCGAGCAACATAAACGCGAGATTAGAAAGCGCTTGGAGCAAGCCAAAGATAAGCAGTGCGGGAAATAAGCGGATGCGAGTGAGTATCCACCCACCGATAAACGTCCCAATGATGATAGCCACTAGATTAAATGAGCTATTAAACAGCCCCACTTCTTGCACATTAAAACCTAAGTCCAGCAAGAAAGGGTTCACCAGGCTAAAGGCAAAGGAATCGCCTAGTTTATAGAGCAAGATCAACAGCAGCAGGCCAATTGCTCGGTGGCGACTCATCAATTCTCGCCAAGGTTCAACCACGGCTTGCTTGAGTGTGGAGGGGGGCGTGGGCGTGTATTCACTTTCAGGTGCGCGGTAAGTGCTCCATACGCCAATCAGCATAAAGGCCGCCATGCTGAGGTAAGCCGCTTGCCAGCCATAAAATCCGGCGATGATGAGGGCGGGCCCGGAGGCAATCCAAAAGCCCAAGCGATACCCTAAAGAATAAAAGGCGGCGCCGAGGCCGCGTTCTTTGGTGGTGAGTAAATCTGTGCGGTGTGCATCGATGACCACGTCTTGCGAGGCAGATAAAAAAGCCAATAGCAAAGCAAAACAGGCGAGCAGAAGAGGCGTTTGATCCGGCCGCAAAAACGCCATGCAGATCAAACACGCGACCACGCCCAGTTGGCTGATCACTATCCAGCCGCGCCGTCGGGTTAAGCAAGGTGGGAGATAGCGGTCGAACAGCGGTGCCCACAAAAACTTATAAATATAGGGCCCGGAGGCTAAGCTGAGCATCCCGATGGCGACGATACCGATGCCAGCGTCTTTATACCAGGCTTGGAGTGTGCTGTTTGAGAGTGTGTAGGGTAGGCCAGAAGCAAAAGACAACAAGAGCACGATGCCCATGCGCTTGTTCAGCCAGAGCGTGTTCATCCGAACATAAACCGAATGCCAACCGTGAAGGTATTATCAATCACATCGCTGTTGTCACTTACTTTTGAGGTGACAATACGGTAGCCGCTGTAAAGAATAAGACCGCGCGGATCTAAAACAAACTCTAAGCTGCCATCGTATGTTAAAAAGTTGTCGCCGTCGCGGAAGGTCACCACGTCGGGTGCGTAATAAAATTGGCTGGTGACATTAAAAGGCCAGCGCACTGGCAAGGCCACGCGAAAGCCGCCGCCTAATGCAATGGCAGTGACATCTAAACCGTCAAACACCGCCACAAAGGTTTTGAGGCCGACGCTAAATTGTGTGGCAGGGATAAATTCATGTGTAGCTTGTGTGCCGGCAATGCCCACCGAAAAGACTTTGTTATTGTCGGTGTTCCACATAATGCTGGAGGAGACGGCCGCGGCGCGATCGTCTTGGTCATCCCGCATGATTTCTTGTGCGTAGCCTAAATAAGCACTAGTGTTACTCAAGTTGAGGTCTGTAAAGTGCGTGGCAGCAAAGGCTGAGTGGGTGCCTAATAGCAGTAATAGTGAAATAGCGCCTTTGCGCATGGTTGCTCCCAACATCGCACGATTTAAACGAAGCATGATACCGTGTTTAGGATAGAGAAACTAGAATGGACAGGCGAGCATGGGCCTTAAATGACACCCTTGATCGCCAACTTGCTTGCGAATAAGGTACTTTTTTAGTATCTTGGGCTGCTGTTTTTAAGCCAGCGGCACGGAAAGCCGAGGCAGGTGGTGTTAAGTACCACAATGTTGCGCCAGGGATAGGCACTACATGACCTTAAATGGGCCGTTAGCTCAGTTGGGCGAGACGGTTAACAGGCGAAGCACTGCTTCGCCCCGTCGAGCGCCGAGGCACGGAAAGCCGAGGCAGGTGGTGTTAAGTACCACAGTGTTGCGCCAGGGACAGGCACTACATGACCTTAAATGGGCCGTTAGCTCAGTTGGTAGAGCACCGGACTTTTAATCCGTTGGTCCTGCGTTCGAGCCGCAGACGGCCCACCATTTAAGCATCATAAGCCACAACAAACCACAGTCATCCACGACAAAATAATATTTAAAATCAATCAGTTATTATAAGTTTTCCTACTTTCCTTCTTAAACTGCCTTTACCCCCTTCTATTGCTTGTTGTTATGATTAGTTGTTATTATTCGTTTCTAAGTGGACCATCAGAGGACCATGGAGAAGAAAATGGCAGCAATAGAGAAGCGCGTGAGTGATGATAACGTTACCAGCTATAGAGTTAGGGTAAGGCTTAAAGGATACCCTCTCCAAACCTCAACTTTTAGTCGGCTGACTGATGCGAAGCGGTGGGCACAAGAGACTGAGACCGCGATTCGGCAGGGGCATTATTTTAAGACCTCTGAGTCAAAAAAACATACTCTTAAAAAATTGATTGAGCGTTATATCCAAGAAGGGTTTATCGAGCAAAAAAATCAAAAAGATAAGCTTCGCCATTTGTTATGGTGGAAGGATAATTTAGGGGGATACCTGTTAGTTGATATGAGCCCTGCGTTAATTGCTGAATATCGCAATAATTTATCTAGTGAGATAAGGTGTAAGGGAGCTCAGCGTTCCCCTGCAACCGTCGCCCGCTATCTCGCTGCTCTTTCTCACGCCTTCACCATCGCAGTTAAAGAGTGGGGTTGGCTCGATTCCAATCCTGTACTCAAAGTGACCAAGCCAAAAGAGCCTCGTGGTCGGGTTCGCTTCTTATCTGATAATGAACGAGCACGCTTATTGGCTGCCTGCGAAAGCTCTCAGAACTCTTATCTCAATATTGTCGTAGTATTAGCTCTTTCAACAGGGATGCGTCAGGGCGAAATTATGAACCTCACTTGGGAGGATGTAGATTTGAAGAAAGGCCGTATTACCCTTCATGAGACCAAGAACGGCGAGCGCCGAGTCGTGCCATTAACCACTCACACCTTAAAGCTACTTAAAGCCCATAGCAAAATAAAATACCTGGGTACGAAACTCTTATTTCCTAGCCATAACGCCAGCCAAACTAATAAGCCAATGGATTTGCGTAAGCCATGGCTCACAGCTCTCAAGCAAGCCAATATTGAAGACTTCCGCTTCCATGATCTGCGTCACTCAGCAGCTTCCTACTTAGCTATGAATGGTGCCAGTATTGCAGAGATAGCTGAAGTCCTTGGCCACAAGACCCTTCAGATGGTCAAGCGCTATACACACCTCTCAGAGTCACATACAGCGGGTGTACTTGAAGCAATGAATCAGAAAATATTCGGAGCTGCCGCCTAGTACTATTGGTTACTGTTTTGTTGTAGCTGATTGCTGTTAGCTTTCTTTTGCTATAGTGAATTGTCATGTATTGCATGTGCATCGTTGTAATCATTAGTCTCTATCGCTGCTAGAGAATTCGCACGATAGCAATCAAAAACGCAGCGTACTGCCGCCTCTCAAAAAATAAATCCATTCCTCATACACCTTCATACTTCTTTATTTATTTGAACGCACCTTTCCCACTAGCCGTTACTCCTGCCTTTTGCTTTAATATTTTTACCCCGCATCATGGTGGAAATAATTTTTATATAGGAGAAAAACTATGAACACATCACAACAAACTAAAACAAACTGCCATAGCAGACGACTAATCCCTGTCACTACTTGGAATCAATATCATGATTGGCCATCAACTTCAGGATTACGTCATTTTATTTTTAACGGCCATCGCAATGGATTTGATAAGGTGGTTAAGCGAGCAGGACGCCGGGTTCTGATTGATGAAAATGCATTTTTTGATTGGGTGGATGGGCAGAATTCAAGCCATGCGAATTATTAAAGGAGAAGGAGCGAACTTTATGTTGAGAAAAAATCATGAGCCGGGTAAGAGGCAGACTATTTATGGGGTTGTGATATGCAACTCAACGGTGATTGGGAAGGAAAAGTAGCGTTGTGGTTTGATAGGCACTCACGGCTGTATCTAGAGTGAGCGGGGGCAGCGGCCAAGGAGGCTTGTGGAATTCTCTAGGCAGGCCACTTAGCTTTTAAGTAACTCAATGTTCAGTGTGGCTTAATTTATAAAAATAGGTTATTTTTGTTAAATGCTCTTTTACCGGGACGGTTTTTATGAAAAGTATGATTATTTTTGAAGAGGCTAAAGCTAAGCTTGAGTCTTCTGCTAGTAGTGCTAACATCTTGGATAGAAAAGCATTTTTTCTGTGCGGGGCTTACCTTACAGGGATTACCATACTGATTACGGTAGTATTTGAACTAACTCCACACCCTTCACTATATATCGTTTTAATTGGACTGCTCGTATCACTTAGCATCTTGCTTTATTCGGCTATGAGAGTAAAAAAATTCGCTTCACTTGGGAGCAACGCATCTGCCCTCATAGGAGATCCCAGCCCAAAGGAAAGCTTATTATGCTCTATTGCTTTAGCATATGAGGAGAAAGCTGAGCATAATAATAAAATAAGTGCTGGCCGTGGGACAGCAATTAACATTTCGATTTTAGTTTTCCTCCTTTCCGCAATTAGTGCTGTGGTTTTACCTTATTTTTTTGAGGATAAACTTATGCAGATTTTGTCTCATCTGGTTCCCATGGAGTAGGTACATACCCATCGTTTCTTTCTTGCTTTTCTTGTTTAGAGGAGTCATCAGTGGATTTATTGGGTGGGGTGGAGTTCTCTTTGTTCTTTTTATCATCCGACATGTCTATCTTTCCTTCATGTGTTTAAGTTAGGTGGTTATAGTAATGCTTCTTCTTGCAACAAACAACTCACTAATCGGTACACCAGGGAACGCTTCTCCTAACACCATCTGCACCGCTTTAAAATGACATCCAGTCGTTAGCAAGTCGTCAATAACCACAAGCTGCTTAGGTGTTGGAGTCAGTAGATCTTGCTCTAAGAGGTAGCATGCTCTCAAGACCTCAGGTTTAGGTCGCTGTCCATCTTCTTGCTCATGCGCAGCAGGCATCGATTTTGTCTGCTTAATAAGCTCTCGAACATCAAGCTCAATGCCAATATTGTTTTCAAGCTGTCTAAGTAGCTCTATCATTCGATCATCATGCTTTGGATCATCTTTTGTTTTAGAGGGTGGAACGGGTACAAAGGTTACATGCTGTAGAAATTTTTTATCTATCGCATTGGCTAGAATATCTGCCAAGGTAAGAGTGGCTTGCTGCTTATAGGTCCAGTCAGGCTGATTCTTTTTGCTCACTGGTTTCTTAAAATTCATCACCAGCTGATTGGTATCGCTATGTTGATAGCCCGCTCTGGCAGTATACTCGCCCCAGAAGTAGCAAACGTCACTAGGTGTTAGGTAAGGATGATTAGGTCGATGAGCCTCATCAATTCGAATTAGGCGCATGAGGCAGGTGTTCCTTGATATCTTGGTAGTCCGCCACGCGGATAGCGCCTTGCGCTTCAAGTTCAGTGACCCAAGTTTTTCCAGGGCCGTCAAAGCAGTTATTTAGGATGAAGAGCTTCCTACCTTGCGCAAGCGCTGCCTTGGCTTGAACACGCGTGCCTGAGGTTTTACCTGCCTCCACGATAATAGTCGCATCCGTTAGGGCTGCCATCAATTTGTTGCGCTCTGGGAAAAAGAAACGGTTAACCGTGTAATGCTGCTGTACGTAGCGATAGAAGGGTACTTGGCTAATGAGCAGAAACTGCTGGCGGATTTTATCTTGAAGCTGGCTATTTTCCTGTGGGTAAGCTTGAGTAAGCGGCGTGCCAATCACAGCAATTGTATTGCCGCCTTCTTGAATAGCAGTTTGATGAGCAGCAGTGTCAATGCCTTTAGCAAGACCTGAAACGATGGTATACCCATCTTGCACTAAGAGTTTAGCAAGCTTTTGCGCACGTTGAATGCCAGCGGTTGAAGCGCTTCTTGAGCCTACAATAGCCACACAGGGTGCATAAACTAAATCCCAGTGGCCTTGATAGTAGAGGACTTCAATTGGGTACTGTGCATCTCGTAGCTTTTGAGGGTACTCATGTTCGCCATGGACTCGTATCCCGAATTGATTTACCCCAGCCTGACTTACCATTCGATTAACGCGCTGAATGTAATCTTGGATGCGGTCAAGCGCAACAAAATCTGAAGGCAGGGCATCAGGTCTGCTCTTAAATTTCTCTGCCAGTGTTTTAAAGCTAGCACCGGGTTCATCCCAGAGAGCTTCATAGGCGCCCAGCTCTGTCATGGGAGCAATGGGTTTTGGTGTGATATCAAGTGCATTAGGTTGCATAGTGTCACCTTATTTTTTATGAGGCTTCTTTTTTGTCTTGCTTTTCGATGCTTCTAGTCCTAGTACTACTAAGTCTCGTACGGCTTCTGAGCGTGATAGTGCTCGGTGTTCAAATCGCCACTCGTCAATTTCTTCTACTAATGAAGGGGGGAATTGAGTAATAAGTCGTTTTGTTTTCTTTTCATCAGTAGGGTGCAGCATGAGTTAATTTCCTCTCTGTGTGATGCCGTTTATTAGATCATTATACTTGATCTACCTTGACATACCAATGAGGCTAGACTACACTAGCTTGCGACAGTGTAGAAAAACTGTCAATAGCGTGACACGGGAGTGCTCGACACACCCCCGCGACACTAACCACAACGAACTTTCGAGGAGAACGTCATGGCTAATGCCAATATAGCGCATTGCGCGCGTCCACAAAAGCAACCTTCCGAAACTCACTTACTTCACGATGCAATAAGCACGGCTTTATCTAAGTCCAAGGCTTTGCTACAGATGACATTAAGTAATGAGTTATCCACACAGTCCCCAACCACGATTTATCATTACTTCTGGGTTCTCAATGACTTAGTCAATGAGGTCAGTAGTCTTTATGCCTCAATGGCAACTGAGTCGACACCTGAATCTGATCTACCCGCTTAATTTTATTTCGTGCAAATTTTTTAAGGATGGGTCGGCTGCGCAGTAGGCCTTTTCCTTATCGATAAGGAGACTGTGATGGAAATGTCATTTAAAACTCAAATAGAATACCTGGTGGATAAGGGTCGTAAATCTTTTGATGACCTGACCAACGAAGAAACCTGGGTCCTCGTTCAAGCCCTTATTCGGCAGGAAGATGCTGCCCATCGAGAGGAGTGTATTACACAGGCCGATGATTTAGATCTGTATCCAGAATTGCTAATTAGTAGTCCTGAGCGATTTCTCGAAGCGGTAAAGCGTGGTGTGATTGAATATTACCGCGATGCTATTCAAAGCTCACTCGAAGAAGAAGTTGATTACCGTGAGAGTAGTGATTACCAGTGGGAGCAGTTTCTGGGCCGGCTGGAAAGTGCACATGTGTATGCTGATGGGCCTAAGCGTTTGCCCCTGCCTCGTTTAAAGCTTCAGGTAGGAGGTGCTGCATGAGCCTTCTTGTCGCCCATCCACAAAAAATAATTCCCTTTTTACAAAAAAAGTTTCTACTTCGAGAAAGTAGAGTGCAACAAGAAGCAATAAGCAGTCATAAAGTATCACTCATGCTGCTGCAAAGAGGCATTGTTTTAAGCCATTTGGCCCTATTAACAAGCGATCTACAAGCAGATAGGATGGAAGTGTTCTTAGAAATTTTGTTAAAGGAGACCGGTAATGTTAACCCCTGAACAACGTGAAGCACGCAGGCAAGGCATAGGGGGGAGTGATGCAGCAGCACTCTTAGGCTTATCAAAATGGCAAACCCCACTGTCAGTTTATCTTGAGAAGATAGGTGAGGGTGATGATGAAGATTTAAGTGCAAATGACTGCATACACTTTGGCAACATACTGGAACCCATTGTGGCTGATGAATATGCTCGTCGTACGGGCAAGGAAGTGTTTATCGAGCCTGATGCATTGATTCACCCACAGTATGATTGGATGCGCGCTAATATCGACCGACGCATTAAAGGTGAAGATGCTGTCCTTGAATGCAAAACGGCTGGTACCTTTGTGAAGGACCAATGGGGCGAGGAGGCCAGTGACAATATCCCGGATGCATATCTCATGCAGTGTGCGCACTATGCAGCAGTGTGTGATGTTTCTCGCGTAGATATCGCTGTCCTAATAGGCGGCCAGGAGTTTCGCATTTACACCTATCAGCGCAACAAAGCCTTAGAAGAGAAGCTTATCGAGCGTGAGCGTCATTTCTGGCATGAACATGTGTTAAAGCGTGTACCACCACCGCCAGCCAATCCTGCTGAGGCCATGCAGCTCTGGCCCAGGGAGAAGGTAGAAACAAGCATTGCTGCCCCTGAAATCTTAGAAACCATTGCAACCCTGCGCAACACTAAGCAACAAATCAAAGTGCTTCAAGGCAAAGTAGGAGAACTGCAAACTAAGATAGTAAGCCAAATGCAGGAAGCAGGGATGCTCATTGATTCTGCTGGCCATAAACTTGCGACCTGGAAAGCCCAAAAAGCCAATCGCTTTGATAGCACTACCTTTAAACAGAAAGAGCCCGAGCTCTACCAACAGTATGTTAAAACCTCGCAGCACCGCGTCTTGCGCCTTGCAAGCTTATAAGGAGACTAAAATGAATGCTACAACTGAACAAAAAATAAATTCCACTAACTTGGCGACGGACAAGGACAGCAATATCTCTGCTAATCCTGCTAATGTTGCTAATCTAGCAAACAATCAGCCTCCTTCAGCTAATATTGGTCAGTTCTTGGCTCAGCAAAAAAATCAAATCCAGGCAGCTTTGCCTAAGCATATGACCCCTGAGCGTATGCTACGCATTGCCATGACTGAAATTCGTAAGACGCCTAAACTTAAAATCTGCACACACAGCTCTCTTATTGGTGCCATTATTCAATGCAGCCAGTTAGGGCTTGAGCCAGGTGGTGCACTAGGTCATGCTTACCTTATCCCTTACTATAATAAAAAGAAAGGTGTTACTGAGTGTCAGTTTGTTTTGGGATACCGTGGAATGATTGATCTAGTGCGTCGTTCTGGCCAAGTGGTTACTCTAGCAGCCCATGTGGTCTACGAAAATGATGTTTTCGAGTTTGAGTATGGTCTGAATGAAAAGCTACGTCATATCCCAATACGTCAAGACAAAGGCAATCTCATGGGAGGGTACGCTGTTGCGCATCTCAAAGCTGGAGGGCACCAAATTGAGTTTATGTGGAAAGAAGAAATTGATTCCATACGCCAGGACTCTGAAGAAGGTCAGTATAGTCCTTGGGGCACCCATTATGAGGAGATGGCGAAGAAGACAGTTATACGCAGGCTCTTTAAATACTTGCCTGTCAGCATCGAAATCCAACGAGCAGTGGTCTTAGATGAAAGTGCTGAGCGGGGCGAGCAGGAAAATGGGTATGTCATTGATGGGGAAGTTGAAGTGACAGGCTTAGGACAAAGCAAGAGAGATAGCGCTAGTGGTAGCGGTGCTTCAAAGGCTCCAATTAGTAAGGCAGATGCGGTAGCCCAAAGACTTTGATGATACCATCTCCTTTACGTCAAAGAATGGTGAGTTACTTGCTGGAAGATAGTTGCTTGCCATTTTTTAGATGTTTTTTTGAAACAGATTTAAGATACTTCCAGTCAAGGAAGAGGAGTGGCCATTGTGGGTTCATGGTATTAAAAGATATTTTCGCTTTGCTATTAACAATCTCGTTCATTGCTTTTCTAGAGATATATAGCCCCCAGAAAAGTTTGTCTTCCTGTCTAAAAACAAAGCTTTCTTTCGCGCTGTATGAAGAGCCGCTTTTGTTTTCCAGATAAAAAACACTTTCTCCTGTGGCAAGATGCTTTATGTTTGCCTCATTTTCTGACGGTGCAAATTGTATCTTGTCACTATCCCAGCTGGAATTGCAGTTATGGGAAACAAGATGGCGCCAACGTTCTAGTTGCAGTGGTTTTTGTGATATATATTGCCACCAAAACCGAATTTTGGTTTTGAAGTTTTTGTGTGGCTTATAAAGGAGATGCGGTCTATGGAAATGAAGAGGTTTGTTCCCTATGTTATATGTTTCCCCTTGAAAGCAAAAGCTCTCAGAGCTTAAGGCACCTTCTTTCAACTGTCGTCTATAGAGGATGGGGCGGATACTGCTCAAGACTGTCATGATGATAGGATTACAGCGAACCTGTTGACTTTTTGTCATCTTGTATATGTGAGATGCTGCTTTTGCAACTTCTACAGCTGCTGCAGCTGTACCAAGATTTTCTATCATAAGTGCCTCCTTTTACTAGATTTTACTTTGAAATGGCGTGCTTGAGCAATCTCTTAATAGAAATTGTTTGAATTGCATTGAATGCGGCTAGTATCTCTACAATACCAGCGAGCTTTCGACCTGGTTATTTACTTCTTTATCTTTTAAACCTCGTTCAATATTCCAAACGGGACAATATCCTACAAAAGAGCCCTGTTTTAGCAGTTATGGCCGTTAAAATGGTCAATGTCTTACAGAATTGCCATGATTTTTTGCTGCAAAAAGGCTTGTTCACCTCTGTTTTCTCAGTTTTTCACTAGCTGTTCCATTTAAGCGCGACAATCTCTGTTTTAAAACTTGCTCCGTATTTGAAGAGTATCCTCATAACTCATTGAATACCAACGCTCAGAATTCTAACTTGTGCGAGATCATCCATCGCTTTTTCAGCATTGAGCTTGCTCGGAAAGAGTAAATTTCAGGTAAGCTTTTCTCTTGCGTTGTTAATGAGGTCACGCAAGGAAAATTATTCACATGAAGAGGTAAATATGATGCACACATCAAGCCATTGTCAGGTTGTCGGGACCGTCACTCGTGAAAGCAGCCCCTTAGCTCATTTAGCCGGAGTAGAAGCAACGTTAGTCGTTCTCAAAGTCGTTGAACAGGACACTTCTTATTCTCTACCTGTTTTCGTTCCCAGGCGACTGATGGAATTTATTGAACTCAAAGCTGAGCAGTCCGTACTGGTATTAGGGAAGCTATACAATGAACAAGAGCGCCTTTACGTGCTTGCTCATCGTTTGCATATCATCCAGCCACGAATAGGCGGCTTATTCCCTGAGGCGACTGCACAATGAAAAATACGAGGGCAACGCCTCGTGTATCACGCTTACAAAACCGTTGGCAACGCCTGGAGCAAGTGTTAGATGGGTGCGTGAGCTTAACAAGCTATGAAGCTGAGCCAGCCAGGCATTATCTTGACAAACAAGGAATTAATCTAAATAGCCTAAAGAATATCCGTCAGTTGCAGTGCCATCCTCAGTTGGCTTATCCATTGGGTAAGGGAAAAGAGCGTTTTCCTGTGCTTATTAGCTGCGTGCACGTAGAGCCTTGTCTTTGGGTTAATTTGCACTGCACGTATTTAACTAAAGCTGGCAAGCTCGCTGAAGTGGCTGCCCCCCAAAGGTTGGTGAACCCTATTCCACCTTCTTCGCGATTGGGTGGGGCAGTGAGGTTGTTTCCGGTGGTAAACGGCAAGCTGCTCTTAGTAGAGGATATTGCCACTGCATTGCTGGTACATCAGAAAACGGGTTTACCCTGCTGGGCCTGTTTGTCATCAAAAAATATTGCAGAATTTATCCTCCCGAATAACGTACATAGTTTGTATGTTATTGGCAGTGAAACAGCTGGTTGGAAGCTGGCGAGTCGTTTGCAGGCTAGTGAATGCCGTGTTTACGTTCAACCTTTGAGTGTTTTAGAGAAGAAGCCAGCCCATGTCTTATCCTGATACCAAGAAAATTACTCCTGACCCTCTGCGTCGCGAGCCAGGTGCCCCCACAGCGCCACCCATTGATGCCTTAGGGCCCTTAGCCCCTGTGGTCAAAGAAGTAGCCCATGCCACCCAAGCGCCTCCCGCCTTGGTAATGCAGTCTTTTCTAGCTGCTACGACCTTGGCCGTACAGGCCCATGCAGATGTTGAAATAGATGGCAGGGTATTTCCCTTATCTGAGAATTTTTTCACGATTGCAGAAAGCGGGGAGCGCAAAACAGCTGTTGATCAAATAGCCACCAAGCCCCATCACGAATTTCAGCGTGAGCAACTGGAGATTTATGAAGATGAATTGGCAAGGTACCAAAAGGATAAACATAAATACCAACATCAGAAGAAGCAAAATACAAGCTTAGCAGCCCCCATCCCGCCACGTTATCCTTTAATGCTGGTTCAAGAACCTTCGTATGAAGGACTAATTGAGCTGCTTAAAACAGGCTGGCCCTCTGTAGGGCTCTTCACTGATGAAGGAGGGCGCTTTATTGGTGGGCATGCTATGCGCCCTGAACAGCGACTGAAGACCATGGCGGGTCTCTCTGAGCTTTGGAGTGGCACAGGTATCAGTCGAGTCAGGGTCGGTAAGCGGATAGATATGATTTACGATAGACGTTTTTCTTGTCATTTGATGGTACAGCCTGAAGTAGCTTGGGAGTTTCTAGGGGACAGGTTGTTGATGACGCAAGGGTTGCTAGGGCGGTTTTTAATCTGTTATCCACAAAGTACGATGGGGCATCGTAGTTACCAGGCAGTCAATGTTAGTAGGTTGCCGCGAGTAAATGATTACCATGAGCGCATCATGCATTTTTTGCGTAAAAAACTTCCCTATCAAAATAAGCTTAAAGATTCTTTATTGCCGCGCCCATTGGGTCTTACTGCAAATGCCTATGTTTGTTGGCGAGAATACTATAACACTATAGAAAAACAGATAGGAGAAGACAGGTTGAGAGTGATACGTCCTTTCATCTCAAAAGCCACTGAGCATGTCGCGCGCCTAGCTGGAGTTTTAACCCTCTATGGTGCTCCAGACGCCACAGCTATCAGCGAGGGTAGAATTACTCAAGGTATTATGCTGGTAGATTTTTACCTGAAAGAGGCAATACGTTTGATGGAGCAGGGTAAGGCAGATGAGGGTACTAATTTAATGACAGCAGAAAAATGTTTGGCCTGGGTAAAAGGACTTTCAGCAGAGACATACCCTAAAGGTGTTTTTGCAACCTGCGATTTATATCAACGTGGCCCCAGTGAAGTGCGGACAGCAGAACAAGCAAGGCGTTATCTCTGGCAATTGGCCCGACACGGTTGGATAAAGCGACTATCTGGTACAGTGACAACCCATGGCCAGCTACGCAGAGAAGGGTGGCAGCGTCTAATTGATTGCTAGGAATATCAAACTTGTGAAAGGCTTTAGCACCACAGGTAACAATTAATAGGCGTTATTAGGAATAGGGTAGGTGTTCTGAGGAGAACCCGCAATGAGATTTGCTAAAATTAGCAAAAACTCTTCCATGTACTACATTTTCTCTTTTTTCCCAAAAGAGCACCACACTCCAAATACAGAGGCAATACACACAGCACCAATAAGATAAGCAGCAACGAGGCAGAAGCGATGGCAATCAAAATCACCTTTGATCAACCCAGCACCGAGAAATCATTTTTGACTTTACGCCCTTGGTCCCGCCCTTGGGTTACTTTGCTACGTGAAGCCCGCTTTGTTGAGGAGACAAGCCTCTCTATACTTTTAACTGATGAGCAAGTGGCAGAGTATTTGCAGCTTCGTGGCGCACACACACTTGCCCATTGGCGTACCAGTAAAAAATATTCACTTCCTTACATTCGCATCGGTCGTGCTATCCGTTACCGCAAAGAAGATGTCGAAGCTTTTCTGCTCGAACACCGCCAAGAAGATTGACAGGGTGACCCGCTAACTGCTACTTTTACCGGACAATTTGGCTCTCGTGCCGTCTATCCCTTTTGTCACTTGCCGCAGTTTATTAATATCTGTTATCGCGTGTGACTATCTATATAAGGAGATTGGAGGGGGAGAGTAGTATTATAAAAAAGTCCATTTTTTTATACCTTCTCTGAACCACATCGTGGTTCTCAACATAAATACCATCGCAGTACAGATGGCGCCTCAGTAGAATAGGAACCCTTCGCTACGCTTAGGGGGCTTTCTAAGCTATTAACCGGTACTCTGTGGACAGTGCTACGCAACGTATGGATAAGCCCGTGGATAAGGCCCTGGAAAAGTAGTGCTACGCACTCAGCACTTTCCCAAAGCTTACCTACCGGTTACCCACACTCTGCCCGACAGGTCTTGGTATATGATTATCACTAATTTTTTTCTTCTCTTTTAAAATTCAAAAAAATTGATAGTAATAATATCTGCAGTACTGTGTGGGAAGTGTGCGTCAAGGCTGTGGTCAACACGGTGTGCAAGATGAAGCGAAGCGTAGTGAATCTTGTGCACGGTTTGTCCATCAGTTTTGTCCACACGTTGCGGAGTATCCTGCACAGATTACCTTTTCTTGCATGCAGTGCAAATGGCGCCTTTATTCTTACTGCCCCGGGGTCCTAAAAAATTGCAAAAAGATTCTATTTTCCTGCTGTGTTGTGGGTTAGCCTGCGTTGTTACCGTTTGTTTGCATTTGCTAAAACTCCTATATTTACAGTGTCAACTGTGCTTAACAAGTTATTTTCACTATGGTAGGCTCAAGCTTATGAAGTCCAGATTGCGTTATAATTCCTTAGTTGAAAGCGAAGCCTTAACGCAAGAGATGTTGGTGTTGTGGGCAGGTTACTATCCCTGTATCGGTGATTGCCTCATTCACATCCCAAATGGTGGCTACCGAAATGCGCGTGAGGCAAAGAGGTTAAAGCGTCAAGGTGTCAAAGCGGGTGTGTCAGATTTATTTCTCGCAAAGCCAAG
>JAJFJF010000020.1 GCA_021774255.1 Gammaproteobacteria bacterium | reverse complement strand
CCCATTGTCCAATATTCCCCACTGCTGCCTCCCGTAGGAGTCTGGGCCGTGTCTCAGTCCCAGTGTGGCTGATCATCCTCTCAGACCAGCTACGGATCGTCGCCTTGGTAGGCCTTTACCCCACCAACAAGCTAATCCGACGCAGACTCATCCTAAAGCACAAGGTCCGAAGATCCCCTGCTTTAACCCGTAGGTATTATGCGGTATTAGCCTGGGTTTCCCCAGGTTATCCCCCACTTTAGGGTAGATTTCTACGCGTTACTCACCCGTCCGCCACTCGCCGGCGCCTAGCAAGCTAGGCCCGCTGCCGTTCGACTTGCATGTGTTAAGCATGCAGCCAGCGTTCAATCTGAGCCAGGATCAAACTCTTCAGTTTGAATGACTATCACATAAATGTGACATATCTGCTGGCTTATTTGTTATTAAACAACAACAATTTAAATAAGCGTTATCTTTTTTACTACTTTTACTACTATGGTTACTACTATTTATTTCTATGAGTAAATCACAAAAATAATAGTGCCCACATCGATGGCTTAAAATAGATTTTTAAAGAGCCCGTCGGTAGAAACACCAACGTAAGGGAGTAGGATTCTATAGCCTTTTAAAATCTTGTCAACGGGAATGTTGGCTTTATTTTACCTGGAGAAGTATCTGGAAAAGGTTTGGCGAGAATAGCGTTTAAAAACGCGCGTTCGAAGGGGGTGGTGCTTATCTTATGAAGCCTCTTTCCTCTGAATAAGCAAGCGAATAAGCAAGGTAAAAATTTACCTCCTCGTGTTACACCATATCTATAGAAAGAATAAACAACATTAGCTTTTTATCTTTCTGAATTTTAACGCTATCCCAATATAAAATGGATACGGAGGAGGACAAGCAAGAAAGAGTCTCTCGTTTCATCGAGAAGAAGCGCCAAGCCCTTTACAACCAGAAGTGGCCTAACTGCCCTGAAGCAGAGTTTGAGAAGCTTTTTGCCTGGCTTCTTGCTCACGGAGCCTATTTTGGCCCCATCTTATCAGAGGGGGGAGATGCTCTGCGGGACAATCACGATCCAGCCTTGCTCTCCCAACTTGAAACTCAAGAAAAAGCTGGCGCTCTGTCGGACGACCAGTCTGAGACAACCCAAACCGGCTGGAACAGCTTCTATCCAAGAAATAAGGCTAAAATTCAGGAAAGGACTGACGCCCTGCTGGAGATCGCGCCGACCCTCGCTATTGTTGTCCCGTTTCTGGAGAAAATGACGATGGACATTCTGCGCACCTCCTCCCGCTCCCCCCCACTGGATGGGCTCTTGACCACCAGCGATGGCCTTGTTTACTTGATTGTGAACCTCGACAATGTTCCACAGGAAAAAGAAGCCATCGTTGACAACCTATGGCGCAACTGTTTGAGCACGGGTATCGAGGCCACACGTGAGTTCCTCACAGGCCAGCAGCACCCTACAGAGGATTTTGAGAAGGTCGCTACCTGGCTCCACTTTCAGCTTCCGTACTTTCATTCCATGATAGTAGAGCTGCTGCACATAGTAAAACAGCGCGGGGTACCGACTCAGGACGCCTGCTTCACCCTCCTCGAGAACGTCTATTCCGCGCATGGAGCGAAAATTGAGGAAAAGACTGACGCCCTGCTGGAGATCGCGCCGCACCTGCCCGCCGTTCTCAAACTGCGCGATGAAGTGAAAGAACATCCTTTCCCCTTTGGCTGCGAGCTGCGACTGCTGACACTCTCCGAAACCATCCACGGGCTTGCTTACCTTATTTTGAGCCTAAAAAGTGTTTCGCCGCAGAAAAAAGAAGTCATTGATGCACTGCAAGATGACTGTAAGGGAATTTTTAAGAGTTGGTTCGAGGGTGAGCGCGGGCCCAAGGATGACCTTAGGGCTACTCTGCTTGCCTTTGCTTGTCTTGCAGGTGTTGAAGACAAGAAGGCAGGAGCGGCCAAGCTAATGGGGGCACAGCATGTCCGGCTCCGCCTCAACTTCAACCATCCAAATGCAGCCTCTCATACCTGACTCACTCAAAAAGAAAAAGAGGAGCCTGTTGGCAAGGATAAAGAGCCTTCTTCTACCGCTGGGAAAACTCAAACAAACAATTCAGATAAGCTATGAGCGCAATACATCAAAGGCCTAGCGATCTTTTTAAAAACACCCAATAAAAGTCATTCGAATAACTTATTATGTATAAATAAAGACGACATCACGGCTAACCAGACATCCCCCTACATCAAATACCTTTTTAAATAGATGCAGATACCCCCTCTCGAATATCGCCATGCCCGCTCAGCGCGGCAAGCACCGCTAACAAGCAAAAAGAGAAAAAGGGGCTTACAAAAGTGAACGCAACACCACTGCTGCCCTCACATTGCCTCAATACAAACTCTTTAATCAATCAACTTCAGGCCAATACCGCCCGTGATGATATAAATGTCATCCAGCTCTTGCGTGAAAATGTAATTAAACTGGGTATTTAGCATGATGCGGTTGGTGTTAAACCACCCCCACTGACGATCGGGCATCTCATACATCAAACCCACACCGATTTGCGGGCTGGTTTCATCGCGATCGCGGCGGAAGGTGCCGAGCGCCCCGGCGCTGGTTTTGCCATCTGCCTGCACAAAGGCCGCACCGGCTTTACCGAATAAACGCAATTTCTTATCTTCGGTCAGCGGCACATACCCGCGCAGCATGGCGTGCCAGGCATCCAACTCTACTTTGGTGCTGCCTTGTTTGGCATTATCTAAATCGGTGTAACCAAACTCGATCGCCACATTAGGGTAAAATTCAAATATCGCATTGATATTCCAGGCAAAGCCTTCGTCCGAAAAGCCTGAGCGATTCACAGGCGTCACATCTAAAATATCGCCTGTGTCGGCACCCGAACCACCAAAGTTACCTTCTACATATAAAGTGGGGCTGACTTCTGTCGCCAGCACAGAAGCGCTCATGAGCATTGCCGCCACGAAGGCAATGCTTTTTGTGATTTGATTGTGTGTTCGCATATCATCATCTCCTTATGATTGGTTTGCGATCTCTCACCTCCATCCGTGAGGTGGTTTACTTTGAGCTTAGCAGAGGATTTAAAAATTGCACAAAATCTGTTCAAAATCAGATAATTAACTGACTTATTATAATTCATTTAGAGTTAATTATTTTTAATTGAGTTCGCTTTGCTAAAAATTTGGCCAAATCGTTTTTCTCATTTAAGATTTATCCTCAAACACATTTTAATATTCCTTGCGCGAAGTGCATTAATGACAACAACGCATCCTCATTTAATACGCCGCTTATTATTGCTCATCGCAGGCACGCTGCTCCTCACCGCCTGCGCCAGCCAGCCGCAAGACGGTGCGCCGCGCAAGCCACCCAAAAACCTACACAAGGTACCTGACGCGGTGCCGCAAGAAGAAGCCCGCAGTCGCTACGGCAACCCGCCGGCTTATCAGATTAATGGCAAGTGGTATCACGTGATGGACAGCAGCGAAGGTTATCGCGCCACCGGCATTGCCTCTTGGTATGGCACCAAATTTCATGGCCGCCGCGCCTCGATTGGCGAGCCGTATGATATGTACGCGATGACCGCCGCACACACGACCTTACCACTGCCAACCTATGTGCGTGTCACCAATTTAGACAATAAACGCAGCGTCGTGGTACGTGTGACCGATCGCGGGCCCTTTCACGATAACCGCATCATTGATTTGTCTTACACCGCCGCGCACCGCCTAGATATGTTACATAAAGGCACCGCGCGCGTAGAAGTGGTTGCGCTCACCACCGGCGGCAACACCCACCAACCTGCGCCGCCTGCTTTTGTCGACACACCGCACCCCACGGCCCCCCCGCCCAGCGGGCAGCTTTACTTACAAGTCGCTGCTTTTTCAACTCAAGAGAGCGCCCTACAACTGGCTGGTCATTTAGATTTAATTGACGCTTCGCCCGTTGAGATCCGCCAAGCCGATCGCGGCGGGCAGCTGCTCTACCAAGTACGCATCGGCCCACTGCCTGACACAGATAATGCCAATCAAATGATCGCGTTGCTTGATCAAGAAAACTTTAACAGCCCGATGTTGATCACTGAGTGAACCATTAGCTCACACAAAACACCCCAATACTTACCTACTTAAGCAAGCGCTAAATAATCGCGTATTTGATGCGCTAGATAGAAAGGCAAGTTGACTAATCGATAAGATTTCCCTGCGATTGTTTTATGTGTTTCTATGCTAAAAGGCCCTGCATAAATACGCACTGCAATGTCATGCGGTGCACGATCAATAAATTGATGCAGCGATTTTAATTTTCCCGCCGTGCCTGATTTTACTTCAACAGGAATAAGTTTATCTTGATACGGCACAATAAAATCCACTTCTGCAGAAGATTGTTTTTTTTCTCGCACCCAAAAATTAAGATCGCTATTAGGCAGTAAATCAGCGGCAAGGAGTGTTTGCCCAACAATATGCTCAGCAATGCGCCCTTGATAAATATCATTTAAACCTTGCATTGACACAAATTCATTTTGCAAGCCAACAACATGATTCAGCAGCCCTGTATCCAGAAATTGCAATTTAGGCGAGCGATTAAAGTTTGGCAAAATCGGGGGATGCACTTCACTCGTCGGGTATATCAGTTTAACCAGCATGGCTTTCTCAAGCAGCCCTAGCGCGGCTTTTATTTCTTTTGAGCCATAGTTTGAACTGCCAAATCCTTGAAACTTAATCCGTCTGCTTGCCTCAAAAGGCGAACGACTAATGCAGTGACGAATGACTCCTCGCATACTCGGCAACTTTGCATATTTTTCCACATCATCTTGGTAGGTCACGAGTAGATCTTGATACAGCTTATTCAAAGCAACCAAATCACGATGCTCACTATAATGATTGACGACTTCTGGCATACCACCAATCAGCGCATATTGATAAAAATGTTTAGACAACTCTGTGTGAGCAAAATCAGGCACCGGTTTTTGCTCCAACACTTTCACGGCTTCCGTATGTTTTCCTGCTAATAAATATTCAGTGAATGTCAGTGGGTATAAAAATAAATACGTGACGCGCCCCACGGGGAAGCTCACTTGTGTATCAATCACCGTTTCTAATAATGAACCTGCAGCCACCACCGAAAGCGCCGGGAGCTTCTCATAGAAATAACGCATCATCTGCACTGCTTCTGGTGAACTTTGTATCTCATCGATAAATAAGAGTGTATGCGGAATGGCTGTTTTGGGAAGTTCATGTTTTAGAAAAACAGCAGAGACAAAATCTTCTACCTCATCTGTTTGCTCAAAAAGCGCTCGATCACTTTTTAGGTCAAGGTTCAGCTCAATATAATGCTGATAGTGTTCAGCGAATAAATTAATCAGCGTCGTTTTGCCTACTTGCCGTGCGCCACGCAAAATCAAGGGCTTACGGCTGGGCTGTTGTGACCATTTTTTAAGTTCTTGTAATGCAGTGCGAAAAATCATATCGTTCAACAAAAATTATAAAGTCAGCCTATATTTTAGTAAAAATCACTACAAAATCAACCAAAAATACCTCCAAAAATGTCACAAAGTCAGGGTAAATTAGCAAAATACTCCCAGATTTGAAGGTGCCGCGACCTACAAACGACTCGTTTGAAACATCCCTCCCGCTGTTACGCTATCAGTATTGAGTTTCATTTTTTCAATCCAATCAATCATGGCTGAAAAAACTGCTCATTCTGAAGACAACAGCATTGGCCAGGTGCAAGTGTTCCCCGATCAACCGATACCAAGAAGCGACAAGCCCGCACTGACAGCGCTTGCCAAAAACCTTGGTGCAACAGATGAAGCGGGGCAGATTTGCTTCTCACTACGTTTTCAGCTGCCTAATCGCTCGGGCGACAAGATTATCGACTTTTCGGGTACGCTTTCTGCTCCTTTGCCGCCTGAGGTCAATAAGATGATCCTGTGCGGGATTATCCTTGGGCCGCCGGGTGACGATAAACGCCCAGAGTATAAGGTGTTTCCAGAGCTCACCTCTCACCGCCCGTCGGGCTTTACGGTGGAATGCCTGCTTGCTTACCCCCGCTCGGTGGGCTACTGGGTAGCCGAGAGAAACGAGGCCCTTTCCTGGGACAAAAAAATCGCTTCCTTTACAGCTGTTTTCACCCGCTCCACCCAAGCGCCTGCCGCCAAGCTTTGAGCATGAAAGCGCACTACAACAACCCCTTCATTTATATTAAAAATTAAGATCATACCGACATATCAAGCGCACTGCATTTTTTAAAAACCCTGAAAAACAAGCAGACAACTAACTTTTTCTTTCGCTCTCCCCCTATCCCACCATTTTCGTCTCGCGTATAATAAATACACTCTTTTCCAATGAATAGATGAATACCTGATTAACCGATTACCCTACACACAATAAACACCATGACACGTTCACACTTACACCGCTTCTTTCACCGCATTTTTCGTATCACGCTGTTCAGCAGCTTGTTATTCAGCAGCCAGTTACTCGCTGCACCTACCCCCATTCCCAAACCGCAACAACCCGACATTGACGTCAATGCCTATATTTTAATTGACCACCGCAGCGGGCAAATTTTAGCGGAAAAAAATGCAGATGAGCCTGTCGAGCCGGCCAGCCTCACAAAAATCATGACAGCCTACGTCGTTGCTGATGAACTTGAAAAAGGCACCATCAAACCAGACGATCTCGTTAAAATCAGCGAAAAAGCCTGGCGTACAGGTGGTTCCAGCATGTTTGTTGAAGTAGACACCTACGTGCCGGTGGAAGACTTATTAAGAGGCGTCATCATTCAATCGGGTAACGATGCCAGTATCGCACTCGCTGAATATATTTCCGGCAGCGAATCTGCTTTTGCAGAGCTCATGAATTACCATGCTGCACAACTTGGCTTAAATAACACTTATTTTATTAACAGCTCTGGTTTGCCTGATGAGCACCACATCACGACGGCGCGTGATTTGGCGACCTTAAGCCGAGCGCTCATTAACCACTTCCCCGAGGTGTATGCCATACATGCCGAGCGCCGCTTTACCCACAACAACATCGCACAAAACAATCGTAATTTATTATTGTGGCGTGATGACAGTGTCGACGGCGTCAAAACCGGCCACACTGAGGCTGCAGGTTATTGCGTGGTGGGCTCGGCGCAGCGCGGTGACATGCGTTTAATTTCAGTATTGACCGGCAGCCAAGATAACGAATCGCGCGCCAGCCAAAGCCAAACCTTATTAAATTATGGCTTTCGTTTTTATGAATCGCATAAACTTTATGACCAATACACCCCCATTCAAGAAATCCGTTTATGGAAAGGTAAACGTAAGGTCTTGCCTGTGGGTGTAGAGCAAGATATCTATGTCACCACTTTACGCGGCCGTTATGAAGCACTTGATGTCGTGAGTGAATCTGCTCCTCATGCACAAGCGCCTGTTGCACAAGGCCAACCTTTTGGCACGCTCACCATTTCTTTTGATAACGAAGTGTTGCAAGCAATGCCACTGGTCGCGCTTGAAGACGTTGGCCGCAGCAATTTTGTGCGCCGCTTTATTGATCAGATCCGATTATTTTTTCATCGCTTATTTTCTAAATAAATATAAATGATTGCCTACTTAAACGGCACCTTTTTGCCGATTGAACAAGCTGCTATCTCACCGATGGACCGTGGCTTTTTATTTGGCGACAGTGTTTACGAAGTCATTCCCGTTTACGGTGGCAGAATATTTCGTTTAAGCCAACATCTAGATCGCCTGGAGCAGAGTTTAAGCGCCGTTTATATTTCGCCCAATGAAGTCATGCCCAGCCGTGATGACTGGCAAGATTTATTAAACGAATTAGTGGAACAAAACGGTGGCGGCGAACTGGGCATTTACTTGCAAATTACACGCGGTGAATATGGTAAACGTGCGCATGTCTTGCCTACCCCTTGCCAGCCGACTGTGTTTGCTTATGCGGCGCCCTTACCTGCAACGCCCAAAACAACCACAACGGAAACACTCTGCGCCATTACCGCTGAAGACATTCGTTGGCAATACTGCCATATTAAAACCACTTCATTAATGCCCAACCTCTTGATGCAGCATCAAGCAACCTTAGCAGGCGTGGACGATGTCATTTTAATCCGCGAAGGGTTAGCGCAAGAAGCCGCTGCCGCAAATTTATTTGTGGTGCAAGCAGGCAAACTGCTCACGCCACCTAAAAAAGGATTTATTTTAGGCGGGATCACCCGCGACTTAATTATTGAGCTGGCCGCAAGCTATGATATACCTTGCGAAGAAAAAGATATTCCGCTCGAGCAGCTTTACCGTGCAGATGAAATTTGGTTGACCAGTTCCACATTAGAAGTTCGCCCCGTGACGCGCCTTGATCAACACACCATCAACAACGGCAAGATTGGCCCTTACTTTCATAAAATGCAGCAAGCGTATCAACAATACAAAACAAAGCTTATCGCAGGCGAAGTGGCGTAACCATGAGCACACCCTCAGACGAACAAGCCCTGATTGATTTTCCTTGTGACTTTACCATCAAAGTCATGGGCAAAGCGGCAGCGGACTTTGAAAATCTGGTGCGCACCTTGCTTGATGAACATATCGACGATATCGAGCGAGTGAATATCACTCACCAATTAAGCAAAGCAGAAAATTATATTTCGTTAAGCATCACCGTGAACGTAAACAGTCGCGAACAGCTTGATAATATTTATCGCAGCTTCACCGCACACGACGATATTTTATATGTGCTCTAAATCATGATGCCGCTTATCGTTCGTCAACTGGGGGAACAGCCCTACCTAGACACTTGGCAAGCGATGCGTGAGTTGACTGACGCGCGCACAAAAGACACGCCCGATGAATTGTGGCTCTTAGAGCACCCACCCGTCTTTACCCAAGGCCAAGCGGGTAAAGCCGAGCATATATTAAACCCAGGCGACATTCCTGTTATTCAAACCGATCGAGGCGGGCAAGTGACTTACCATGGCCCCGGGCAAATTATTGCTTACCCGCTTATTGATTTACGTCGTCGCGGTTTATCCATTCGCGATATCGTCAGCACACTGGAGCAAAGCGTGATTGACTTGCTGGCCGAATACAACATTCACGCCGCCGCGCGCCGCGATGCGCCGGGCGTGTATATCGACGGCGCCAAAATTGCCTCCATCGGCCTACGCGTGCGCAAAGGCTGCAGCTACCATGGTTTAAGTTTTAATGTGGATATGGATCTTGCGCCCTTCTCTCGCATCAATCCTTGCGGCTATGAGAACCTGCCTGTCACGCAACTTGCCGCTTTTCAAGAGGATATTGATCGGCCTGCGCTAGCGATGCAGCTGGCGGGGCATGTTCAGGGTATCTTGGCGCAGTGACATAGCAACTCTTCTTCGCGCTTAAACTGCCAGCACTTATAAAAAGAATTCCTCCCTCTCCCCCAAGGGGGAGAGGGAACAATCGGTAAGAGTGATCACCCACCATAAAACTTACCCCCTGACGTTACACCACTATGTACGAGGTAAAAATATCCCCAAATCAACACCAACAGCCAAGCACTACCTCAAACCACTTCAAAAAACAACAAAATGGAAAACAACGGTGGTGGCGAAAAAGAGACTCTGGTCAAGAAAGACAGCTGCTGCCCTGATTGCTGGCCTCGGCAGTTCCAGACCATGCTCTTTGCCTTTCAACTGCTGGCCTACTTCTTTGCCTTCCTCTGTGCAATCTATGAGAAGAAAAGCCTCTGGCATGCCTGCGGTATCCTGCTGTTCCTTTGCGTACTGTTCCCAGCCATCCTCGCAGGGTTTGGCGTCTTGAAAGCGCCTTGTTCTCGGCACCTTGAGACCATGCTCATACCTTTCGTATGCTTTTTTCTTGAAACTATCCTCACAGGGATCCTGCTCAGTGAAGAAACAGGCTATCGCAACGCTGCAAATGAAGAGCAAGAAGCGAGACAGACCCTACGCATTCAGGAAAGCGCGAAAACAATCTCTCAGCTGATACTCGCTGTCTGCATACTCCTAACGTTACTCTTTTTCAACAAGCCTCGCTCGGCTGCGCAGGAAGCGACTGCCGCTTGAAAACCTTTGCGGCATGTCGCACAAAGTAGCCCTTTTGCAGACTAGAAAATATTACAGCTAGCTACTACAGGAAAAACACAGAATACCAGGCTTAAAAAAACACAAAAATTAAAGTCAGAAAAATAACTTCTAATTAAGCTACCCTCATCTCCTAAGACTAAAAGCGCCAATTTACACTCCGTTCATACCAGACTTCAGAATGAAACTAGGTTAAAATACCCCTTTCCGAATAACATAGACCCAACATTACCTTTTCGTATTAGCATTAATTAAGTATGAATATTTCTGACACCCGCACCAGCAACGGCAAACAGCGTAACGCTGAAAAGCTTGCCCGCATTCCCGTTAAAATTGAGCCCACCACTGAGATGCCACGCAAGCCTGATTGGCTGCGCATTAAACTCAGTAACACAAGCGCTGTTGCGGCACTCAAGAAAAAGCTGCGCGAAAATCGTTTGGTCACGGTGTGTGAAGAAGCGGCCTGCCCCAATTTAAACGAATGCTTTGGGCATGGCACGGCCACCTTTATGATCATGGGCGATAAATGCACGCGGCGTTGTAGTTTTTGTGACGTGGCGCATGGCCGCCCTGATGCATTGGATCTTGAAGAGCCTGAAAACATGGCCCGCACCATTGCTGACATGGCGCTAAAGTATGTAGTGATCACCTCGGTTGATCGTGATGATTTACGTGATGGCGGCGCCGAGCATTTTGCTAACTGTATTGCTGCTATCCGTGAACGTACGCCAAAAACTAAAATTGAAATTTTGGTACCGGATTTTCGTGGCCGCATGGAACGCGCACTCGATAATCTTGATAAAGCGCTGCCTGACGTTTTCAATCACAATCTTGAAACCGCACCGCGCCTTTATAAACAAGCGCGCCCGGGTTCAGATTATCAGTGGTCGCTCGATTTAATTAAACAATTTAAAGCACGCCACCCACACATCCCCACCAAATCGGGTTTGATGTTAGGTTTAGGTGAAACAGACGAAGAAGTGAAAGTCGCGCTACAAGATTTGCGTGCACATGATTGCGATATGTTAACGCTTGGCCAATACTTACAACCTAGCCGCTATCATATGCCGGTCGATCGCTTTGTCACCCCCGCACAATTTGATGCCTTAGGTGAATTTGCCAAGTCAATTGGTTTTACCAATGTGGCCAGCGGCCCGCTCGTGCGCTCATCTTATCATGCGGACTTACAAGCTGCCGGCGAGCACGTGGCGTAAATCAGCCTTTTCTCTTTCTTGCGCCTTCAGGCATGTGTCTAGTGGTAAGAATAATTTCTTAGGTATATCTCGGAAAGATAGGAAGCCGAACTTTCTATAAAAGCAGCAAGCCTGCTCATTTTTTGCATCTACTATTGCTGCGTACATTGCCACTGAATGACGTGCTCTTACAATTCGTTTTAAGGCATCCGCTAACAAAACTTTACCCACTCCTTTCTTCTGTATAGTTGAATCTACTGCCAATCGGCCAATCAATACTGCAGGAATGGGATATTTTGGCAACTTGTGCGAGAACTTACCTAACATCGAGCTTGCCATGATATGTGTTGCACTCAGGGTATAAAAACCCATAGCGCTCTTACTGTTTTGTGCGCAAACAACAAAAACTCTCGCAAGATTACGACGTACATCTTGCCCGGCTTGTTGTTTAATATAACGATCTAATGCAGCCTGACCACAAGAAAAATCTGCTTTGTCATGATGTTTATCAAGCGGTTCAATAACAAAGCCTTCACCCATTAGTTATCAGACCCTGTCATTTTCTCGTGTAATGCAAAAGCATTTTTTAAGGCTCGATTAGGTGCAGGTGGATCGAGCAAGGCATTGAGGAAAAGATCACGATCGCGATCACTGAGCTTCATCACTTCATGCTCGCGAATAACTTTTTCTGCCGCCTCCAACACACTCGATAGCATAAAGCTACTGACCGAAAGCTGTAAAAAATCTGCTGCACTTTGAATCTTTTCTTTTAACATTGGATCTAAACGTAAATTAATACGCTCCGATTTTGATGGACGGGGGGAATCCATACTTAACTCCGGGGGGAAAGTTTTGACGAGATAAATTGTACGTCAAACTTACGTACAATAAAAGACCTTACAAAAATAAGATAGTTCAGTCAGCAAGAACAAGAAAAGGCAGTCCACTTTCCTGTCTCCAGGAATAAAGTAATTCCTTGATTTTTAAAGTTAATATAAAAATTCACTCTGTTTTGCCTGCCTTAATATCACGTTTTACCAACATATAAGCAAAAAAATTGGCAAGCTAACGGCTGGAGCCGTTATTTCTGTTCGCCCCATACAGGCAATAAATTATGCTTCACTTCTAAATGATCTAAAATTCTCGCAACAACAAAATCAACCAGATCATCAATTGTTTTAGGATTATGATAAAAACCGGGGTTAGGGGGCAACATCACTGCGCCGGACTGTGAGAGCGTCAGCATATTTTGTAAGTGAATATTGGAGAACGGCATTTCGCGTGGCACCACAATGAGTGGTTTGCGCTCTTTTAAAAACACATCGGCGGCACGCTCTAATAAATTATCGCTGCTGCCACACGCCATGGCAGACAAGCACCCCATGGTGCAGGGGCAGACCACCATCGCACGCGAGACACCTGAGCCGCTGGCAATCGGTGCTGTCCATTGTTGTTCACCAAATACCTGTATTTTTTCGGGCGCGACTTGATAATAATCTGCAAAAAAAGCCTGCAGTTTCTCTGGTTGTGTGCCGGGCAGCTTTACATCCGTTTCCATGGCAAACACCACATGCGCGGCTTTTGAAATCAGCAGATAAACCGTTTCACCCGCACCCAACAAACACTCCAGCAAGCGTAAAGTATACGGCATACCCGATGCACCCGTAATGCCAATCGTGATTGCATTTGGATTATGCATCTTTCAAAGCCTGCAAAATTTTATCGTGCGCGCCGCCCAAACTCCCATTGCTCATCATTAATACATGATCGCCTGCTTGGAGTTGCGGCATAAGGTGTGCCATTAAGGCATCTGGCTGCTCAACCACGGTGGGGTTCACAGCGGCCAGCGCCGTTTTCACATCCCAATCAAAAGGCCTTGATTGATAAATAATCACTTGATCAGCGCGCGCTAATGCCGGCGCCAAGGTATCACGGTGAACACCTTGGCGCATTGTATTTGAGCAGGGCTCTAATACGGTAATAATGCGCGCATCACCGACTTTTTTACGCAAGCCATCTAACGTTAACTCAATGGCAGTGGGATGGTGAGCAAAATCATCATAAACCGTCACGCCCGCTACTTCACCGCGTACTTCCAATCGCCGTTTTACATTTTTAAATTTTTCCAGTGCAACACAGGCTTGCTCCACACTGACACCCGCAT